>JAGAJL010000017.1 GCA_017626095.1 Lachnospiraceae bacterium | reverse complement strand
CAGATTGAGAATCAGCATGTCCGTACAGCGAAAATACACTTCAGGGAATAAGCGGATTATTTTTGAAGCTAATGTGTTAAGTTTTCAAGGTGCAAATTTAAAAATGTTACTTTAAATCACCCGATTTGTCGGGCAACTCATCTCATGATGTTGGGGTCAAAAGGTATTTTGACCCCATGATACCAACGGATTGCTACGCACTTTTGCCCCTGGTATCATCTCATAATATATTGTAAATTATCATTTTTTTAAAATCAACTAAATATGTCACGGGCCCAATCGCCAGACATATAATGCGGGCCCAACCGCCAGACACTTTGTGTCCGACGGTTGTCCGGCTATCGCCGGATAGTCCACTCGCCAAAATAATACTCCTGCCAGCAAGCTTGCGTCGTATCATTTTTCCGAGTGGACTGCCCGGTCTCAATGCTTTAACATGTTTTCAATAAATATCCCATAGCCCTTTGTCGGATCATTTACAAAAACGTGTGTTACGGCTCCGATAATTTTGCCGTCCTGAAGAATGGGAGATCCACTCACTATTGTGTCAAGTAAGGAACAACAAAATTCAACAATTTTTTTTATTCTTCATAATAAACAGCTGGTAGGAAGCAAAATATTACTCCCAATAAGAATTTACCAAATCCCAACATTCATCTTCGGAAGTATGGTCAACCAAATAGTCAATCATATACTGTTCTGTTTCTTCGTTATGGTGCTTTAACATTACTTTCACGGCACTTTTCCGTGCTTCTCTTAAATAGTGCTCATCAAAATTATCGAAGATTAATTTTGCAATAGTATATGCCTCTTCCTTACGATACCCCGATAAAAACTGCAACAAATAATCTAACTTGAAAATCTCTTCCTCATCACGTGATAAAATAAGTTGCTTGGCATATTCAACCACATCTCCTTTGATATCAACTTCAGCATTACTAATCCCTGCCAAAGCTTGTATTGTCGGATAACTGTTATAATACTTCTCAGGAAATTTTCTTCCCGTAAGTTTATATACAGGCATATGTATCTCTTTCTCACGCGTTCCCTTAATCGGCCTGTAATCATTCATTTTTGTACCCGGTTCCGCATCAATCATTATTCCTGCGAAACCAACACTTTTTATTCGTGTATGCTCCTCCGCATATTTAGCACCATCTTCGAAGACAAACTTGTCAGCGCCAATAATTGTCAAACAGTTTAGCATTTTACCCAATGCTGATGAAGCACATGCTTTATGATGTCCGTCAAGAAGTGCACAAACAAATCCCTCCTCATAATAAGCAAGACCTCTTGGTGGGTTAGTGCAATTCTTCATCATTTCGATATACTCTTCCACCCGTTGTTCCTGAATCAGAGCACTAGATTGTGTCGGGTAGATATATGCCGGAAAACCATCTGTAGAACAATGTAAATTTGAATCATAATACTCACTACAGGAAGCTTCATTATAACTTAGCTCATTAGGCACTGAATAAAAAAATTCACCTTGCCCATCTGAGGGATACAATTTAGCATCTGCCAAGAAATAATATCCATCTCTCAACAGCCCTAATAATGGTTTTATATGTTCTGCAGCATTCATGATACCTTTGTATTCTGAATTTATACATTCTCTAACCCTTGTTAATTCCCTACAATGTATATTTTCAATTCCATATCCGGTTGCTAACATTCCTACACAGGTTGGACAGATTGGATATTTCGCCTGTATAATCGGTCTGTCATTCAACAATAGCTGCGAATTGTACATATATTCTTCATCTTCTTCACTGATTCGATGTGTTAGCGTTCCTTTTCCTCTTTTTACTCGAAATAAAACAGCTTCTTCACACCAATCGACGTCTTTTACATCTACCAATTTAATTATTTCTACCTTAGGTAAATTAAACATTATCCCATCTCCATCTTCCTCATAATGTTTTTAATATCTTATGTATCCTTCCTCAATATTGCCAAATATTCCTCATACGCAAACACCCTATTTCTTGCAGCATTGGTTGTCTCCTGCAAAATACCAAGTTCCACAAGCTTCTTCACAGCTGTAGCTGCTGTATTATAACTAATATCTAATTCTTTTGCAGTTCTCTTAATATCAATAATCGGATACTGTTCGATATAATCAAACACAGCCCTTAAATTGTCTTTACTTCGAGTCGTCTTTGGAAGTTTTTCTATATTTGCATCATGCAGTGCAGAAAGCTGACGGATTGCTTCCAAAGAATCCGATGCCGCTTTACTCACCACTTCCAAAAAGAATCTTATCCATTGTTCAAAGTTTCCACTTCTTCTGACTTCACTAATTCGATCATAATATTCTATCTGGTTCTTTTTCAAAAAATAGGATATATAAATGACCGGTTTAGCAAGTAATCCCTGCTCCATCAGATAAAGGAGTATCAAAAGTCTTCCGATTCTTCCATTGCCGTCCAAAAACGGATGTATTGTTTCAAACTGATAATGAATCAATGCAACACGAATCAATGGATCATAATCCCTATTTTCATTGATAAATTTCTCCAAATCAGACATTGCATCTTGCATATCCTCTACATTCGGTGGAATATATCTTGCATCCTTTAATGAGCAATTGGCAGGTCCAATCCAATTTTGAGAATGTCTGAATTCTCCCGGAGTTTTATCCTGTCCACGGGCATTTTCCATTAATACTTCATGTATTTCCCTAATTAATCTGCAACATAACGGCAATCTTTCCAAACGATTCAATGCATACTGTGTTGCTTTGACATAATTAATAACATCTGAAACATCAAGATTTGCATTTGCTTCCACCTCTGGATCTAATACATCGTCAAGAGTACACTGCGTTCCTTCTATTTGTGAAGAAATTAATGCCTCTTTTCTAACATACATTGATATAAACAAATCTGCATTAGAAATTAACTGTGATGAAGTATCAAGTTTTACAAGTTGTTTATTGGCATCTACTAAAAGTTTTACAATCTCCTCATTCATTTCAATTTCCGGCATAGGGGGCAACGGATTGGGTTTATAAGATTGATAAGTAGCCTCTCCTGTTAAATTGTCAACATATATTCCTGCTCGATTCATATATTTTCACCTCTTTTTGAAATAACTACACTTATTATACCTCTTTTATTTCAAAAAATCAGCTGTTTTTTGAAATAAAAGGATTCTTTTCTTTGTTTTATTTCAAAAATTCTGATCCTCTCTTGACATTAACACTAACGCAGGAACACCATTTTTGTTAGCAACTATCAGTTCCTTTTCTTCTTTGCAGGTAGTTACAATACCTGTGGTATTTTTCAAATTTGCTAATGGTATAAATTTCATAAACAAACTCCTCCTAATATAATATATTTAGATATAAATAAAGCAGACAAATGTTTTTGTATCTGTCTGCTTTCAATCTATTATTTAGTTATCATGCTCCAGCATGTTTTCAATAAAAATCTGAATGTGTCAAGTAAGGAACAAGTTAAAAAGTATCTTATAAACATAAATGTTCATAAGATACTCTTTCTCTTTTAGACTATCCCAGTCCTATTTCAAAATCTTTTTATACAAATTACAAATCCTTTCGTATATCCTTCTATGCAGTCATCGATATACAATTTACCACCATGTTTCTCCACAACCAAATTTGATATAGCAAGTCCTAATCCTGTTCCCTTTCCTCCGGAACGTGCTTCATCTCCCTTGGCAAATGGTTCAAATATAGTAGTAGCTACTTTCTCGTTAATTACATCTCCATTATCTGCAACAATAATCCTTACCATATCACCTTGCGCAGATACTCTCACCAGAATATGAGCACCCTTTTCATTGTGCTTATAGGCATTAACTAACAGATTACTGATAGCCCGCTTCATTTCCTTTTCATCCGCATTGCAGATAATCGCTTCTTCCGGAATATCTATATCCAAGTCCATATCCATCTTCTCATATTCATCATAATGAAAGGCAACCAATTCACGCACCAATGCACACAAATCTACTTCCCTTAAGGATAATTTATAATCATCCGTATTAAGCTTAGAAAAAGCAAACATAGTATCTAACAATTCATTCATATAACAACTCTTGTTATAAATAATCTCATATATTTCTGCTTGTTCTTCCGGTTTTACCTTACCTTCCTTTAAAGCTGTTGCAAATCCCTGCACAGAGGTCATAGGTGTTTTTAAATCATGAGCAATGCAGGAATATAACATATTCCTCTCATTTATCTGACGCATACTCTCTTTTTGCCAGGTTTTACTAGTCAGACGATAAAAGAGATAGGCGCCACCTACAATATTCATCAATGATAATATCAAAAAAACGCCAATTATAATCAACACCATATTGTCATTTGGCGAACTAAATGACATTAGCAAAGCATCCATAATCCCTAAAATGATACCTTCCACTACCAAGCAACCAACCAAACACAATATAAAATATAACACTACTTTCTTTTTCACTTTATTCATGAATCTCCAATCTATACCCTAACCCGCGAATGGTTTTAATGGTATCATTGCCAACCTTGTCACGCAAACGGCTAATGATTACGCGTATAGTATTGTCATCCACCACATAATCATCACCCCAGGCATACTCATAAATTTGTTCCTTTGTAAAAACTCTTTTAGGATGCTTCATAAAAAGTTCCAACACCTTAAACTCAGCTTTTGTAAGCTCCTGCGTAACTCCGTTATTAATAACTACACATTCATCACAATTCAAAAGCATATTACCCACTTTAATTTTTTTTGCTTCTTCTGTAACGGCGGCCTGTGCTCCCGCTCTACGCAGGTGAGCTCTCACCTTAGCAGCCACTTCCAAAGGTTCAAAAGGTTTGGTAATGTAATCATCTGCTCCTAAATCCATGCCGAATACTCGGTCAGATAACTCCACTTTAGCAGAAATCACAAGAATTGGAATGTACCTTTCCTTTCGGATTTCCTTAATAATTTCATAACCATTTTTCTTAGGCATCATAATGTCCACAATGGCAAGATCAATATTTTCCTTATCTAAAATCCGCAACGCTTCCTGTCCGTCATTTGCCTCAAACACAATATTATCATTTGCCTCAATATACATACGAAGCAATCGAACAATTTCTTTTTCATCATCTGCAATCAATATATTTGCCATAGGACACCTCTGCTTTCTATCTTATATAAACATTATAAAATACTACACTTTCAATGTCTATATATGCATAAAGTTCAACATTAAATATGTACAAAATCATATAACTGAAACCACATAATCACAGCCACATAGCCAAACATAAAAGCCACCCAGATATACTGCTTTGTTTTTTTCCATTTTCCAATCTCTTTGTCTCTCCACGTATTCTTAAAAAGAATTATTCCATTCACCAAACTTACCAATGCAAAAATGACCATCATAATACAGAAAAATACAGCAAATGCATATCCTTTGACACCTAATACGCTAATCAAACAGAACAGAATCACACCGGATACGCCCTGTATTACCTGCTGTAAGGTAATTTGCTTGTCAGCCTTAATCAATGTTTTTTCCTTTTTTCTAATTTTACATATCAGTAAAGTTAATCCTTTGATTAGTAAAATAAGTAAACAAGCAATTCCAAATACAGCAAACCCAAAATAGGCAATAATTCCATAAATATGATGATTATTCTGAAACATATCCGTGCTCATCATTTCAAATTGCCGATTACCATCTGAATCAACACTTTCATAAATAAAAAAATATGCACCGTTTTCTGATGTTTGAAGCCACATTTGATCACCAATATGGATCATTTGCATTCCACCGGTAAGAGGCATATCAAATACATCAGGATCATCAGTCTTGGTTGCAAAGAAACATCCATATGCATATTGTAAAGCACTTCCGTATCCGCTTACAATAGTTCTTCTGGGTACATAAGTCCCACTTATGTCATAATGTTCTTGTATCGGATTATTTCTTACCAGTTCACTATCTCTTACATCACCAAACAACAAACTTACAAAACCTGTAGAAAACATAGTTTCACCAGGTTCATTTGTAAGTACTACAATTCCAAGTCAACTTTCCGGATCAAACTGAAGATTCGCTGTACATCCACCTGTATTACCGCTATGTCCCAATGTAGGAATCTTAAACTGTTCCGCCCATAACCCATGGCAATTCTCAGCAATATCACTATCTCCATGAAAGGAAGTTGCCGTAAACATTTCATTTCTTGTTTCATTACTCCCAAAAAACGGGCAATCAGTCGCTACAAACCCCTGCGCAAATTTAGCCAAATCACTTGTAGTTCCTATGGCTGCACCTGCAGGATAAAGTTGTACCCAGGAATGGCACACTCCATAATCCGCATTATATTCTTCCTGCGTATATCTTTCGTAACATTTTAACTTTTCTCTTTGATTTCTTACCCAAGCATTATCTTCTATGTGCATACCAATGGATGTATTCTCCATGCCCAATGGTTTAAAAATATTTTCATTCACATAATCCACATAAGACATTCCACTAACACGTTCCACAATAAATGCTGCAAGTGCTGTCCCCCAGTTTGAATATGCTGTATGCTCACCCACATGATAAGCCTGATAACACTCACATGCCTTTACCGCTTCCTCAAGGCTACCATAAAGTTCATCTTCCGTTGCCAGCTGGTTTTCATACATAGACTCCTGAAAACCTGCATCATGATTCATCAAATTCAGCATGGTAATCTTTTCATCCTCATATTGAAGCTTTGTAAGAAAGCCTTCGGGAAGATATTCCCTGATATCTGTTTCAAAATCAAGTTTGCCTTGCTCCTTTAACTGCATAACAGAAACCCACACAAGAAGCTTTGAAGTACTTCCCCATTCATATACAGTCTCTTCGTCGGCAAGAATCCCGGCTTCCATATCAGAATATCCATAATAACCTTCATAAATAATACCTGTTTCATCAAAAACACAAGTACCAACAGATGCCAGTCCTGCCTTGTATTCTTCTACATAGGCATCTATCTCTGTACCTATGTCATCATAAGCTATTCCAGAAGGTGTGTTTTGTCCTGATGCATATACATTTTTAGGTATTGTCATAACCAGTATCAAAATAATGATAAACATTGTAAGTGATTTTTTCATTTTAAATTCTCCTTTTTGATTTTCTGGGCATATGATATCCCCAAAATCTTACAGGAAAAATTGATTAACATTAACTGAATATTAAAATATATAAATGTGTACGGTTTTCGCCAAATTATCCAGTTATACCGTGCGGCACTCGCAATCCGCTTCGCTACTTGCTCATGTACGGCTTTCGCCGTATGTCACTATATAATACGTCCAAGCCACTTCGAAAAAGCTTCGCTTTTCCTCAGTGTTTGGCTTTCGCCAAATAGAAATCAAAAATAGCAGCACAGTCTGTGAGCCAGCTCACACTGTCTGCTATTTCCGCTTTCTGCTTGGACTCAATGCTCCAACATATTTTCGATAAAAATCTGAATGTGTCAGGTAAGGGACAAAAATAGATTTTGCAGCCTTGTTACTATTTCAGTAATCCTCCATGAAAATAACACTCATATATCAATTCATTCATCCAATAGATTTCTTCATGCCCCTGAAACCAATTAAAATCCCCGGAAACTTTACACTTATATGTATATTCTCCGGCATGATAATACTCAGGACCGCGATAGGGCATTTGAATATCTGCTTTTCTAAGTGCTTCCTTCAAGAAATTACCACTGAAATTTTCTCCCAGAACTCTACCCATGTAATTCATTGCATAAACTGCTTTGCCCTTTTTCCATATAGCTTCTTCTCCGGCAAACTGCTCACCGCCAACATAGGTGTCATGATACACATACTCGCCATTCTCATATCTAAAGTCATGCGAATCAAGCCTTGTAGAATCTGTTTCATTCATAAATGCGGCATAAGTATTCACATTTGCTTCTAACCTAAATGCTATTATTTCCTGCACATTATCCCGTTCTAAAGACGTAGGAGAAACTGCACATTCCTGATCTCTCACAAGATAGTCTATGGTAACGTTCATTATGTTACTGATTTGAATCAAATTCGTAATATCGGGATATGTTTGACCGGATTCCCATTTTGCCACTGCTATTCTTGTAACATTTAGTAGTTCTGCAAACTCTTCCTGTGTAAATCCTTTATTCTTTCTTAGCAATTTTAACTTTTCCGAAAAATTCATATAATATCACCTCCAAAACAAGGATATCATCAAAAATAATTATTTTGAACATAATGCAGGTTACAGTTTTGTTATTTATAATATACAAAACTATAATGCCGGACTATCATGAACACCTTCAACATTTAATGACTTTCGGTAAAAAATCAAATGAATTATCCTTTCGTATAATTTGCAGTCAACTTTGAAAGCAAATCACCCATTTTAGTTGGGAATAAGTAACAGCCAAATGTTTGCATTTTCTGATTCAGGCTGTGACATATAATAAATCTCTTTGAATTTATATGCTTTGCAAGTCCGTAACCAACTTTATCGGGCAATGCCTTGAACTCATCGGGAACAGGAAGAGGGGAAGCAGATTCTGTTCTGGTAAGAGGCGGATGCATAATGTGAAATGAAATATTATCCTTTGCATACTCAATTCGCAAACATTTTGCTAATGCTTCCAATGCCCCCTTTGTAGAGCTATACGGTGAAATATTCATAAATCCTGTCACACCTACACCGGAGCTTGTAAAAATCACTCGTCCTTTTTGCTGTGCTGACATATAAGGAATAACGCTTTTTACCAAACGTAATGCACCGAAATAATTGACATCAAAAACATCATTGTACGTGTCAAAATCCGTTTCTTTTTCACTTTCAAACGTACATTTACAGGCATTATGAACAGCTATATCAATCGTATCAAACACTGCAACCGTTTCATCAACTGCCCTCTTTACTTCATCATAATTTCTTAAATCCACCTGATAAAAAATCAGGCTGTCATATTTTGTTTTGAGAGTTGCAAGATTGTCTGTTTCAATATCTAAAACAGATACCTTATTTCCCTCTGCAAGCAATTTTTCCGCCATATAATAACCAATCCCTTGATTTGCACCCGTGATAATAATATTATTTGCCATTGTAACCTCCTATTTCTCCAAAAAACATCTGTATATGCTTATATACATCTATACGGAATGCTTCTTTGCTTTCTTCTGTTAATTCTCCATTAAACAACCATTTCTGTGCATAAAAATAGATTGGAGCATAATACTTAACTGCAAGATATTCGCTGTCACAATTTGCAATCATGCCTACACTTACCAATGCAGAAAAAATTTTATTTTGAAAATCAAGTGGCTCATCCATAAGCCAGTGCTGATACAATTTTCTTGCATTTTCATTATTAAACTGCTCAATAAACAGAATTCGCATAACCTTATTGCAGAAATCATTCATAAGATATTGCTCAAAAAAGTAATTGGAAACAGTATGAATACCCTCAGAAAAAGAGTTCAGTCCGTCTGTAAGACCATTTTCAAGTTGAGTCATCATGCCTTTGGCAATTTCAGAAAACTGATTCAGCAATTCATCAAAAATATTCTGCTTGCTTTCAAAATGATAGTAAACAGAACTTTCTTTAATCCCCACGCACTTACAAATATCTCTTATTGAAACTGCAGAATATCCCCTTTGGGAAAACAATTCTAAAGATACATCTAAAATTTTTTCTCTTGTTGAATTCATAATACGCCTCCACCTAACAACTGTTAGGTATATTTTATCTAACAATTGTTAGATTGTCAATACACAAATATTCTTCCATATAAAAAACCACTGTAGATTTCACTCTACAATGGTTCTTCATCTCTTCATCATATTCAAATTAACTTTTTTGTTTATATCCTGTCTCTTTTCATTCCAAATGGTTACTCACGATACCACCGTGGAATAGGATTCTCAGTGCCTGTCCTACCAACGAAACCTATTTTTTCATTTTATATGTTTACTCCTTCTTTTAATCTCGCCAATAACAACGGAAGTGCCTTATCTATCCAAAATTCTCCACAGATCTGACCACCAGACATTCCACCTTGTGCATACTTTGATACGAACACATGACATTCTCTGGTTAAAGGAGCTCCCGTAAGTTTTTCAAATATCTCTTTAAATCTCTTTTCAAAATCTTCTAATGATATCTTTACTGGTACTGTTGAAAATTCATTTTTCATCTCTTCCCATAAATAGGGATCACCGCGTAATCCCCATTGTTTTGGGGGCTCTTCAAAGATTGATGAAACAAAAACTGAAGTTGCTTTTATATCCTCCATAAACACCTCTTTTACTCTAACACAAATAAAACATAGGATATCATTCTTCAATGAAGCATGATATGTACTAAACGTAAGCGCTCAAAAAAACAGTGCCTTAAATTCCCCTAAAAAACATGAGACAATAACCTCGTATCTTTAGACTTAGACTTTTTCGTCTTTTTCGAGTCTAATTGGAGGAGGCTATTTATGGTTCAGGCTACTTTAGTCAAAAATCAGGTGCGTGGCCAAAACCGGTACAAACTTATAGAAGAATGCCAAAGCAGCGGGCAGACCGTTGTCAGCTATTTATAAACTTCAAGTTTTATTCATTAATTATATCATACACCATAATACAAGTCATTAAAAAAGAAGGCCAACCGGCCTTCTTAATTTCCATGATTTAACATAGATTCGAGGAATATCCCATAGCCCTTTGTCGGATCATTTACAAAAACGTGTGTTACGGCTCCGATAATTTTGCCGTCCTGAAGAATGGGAGATCCACTCATCCCCTGAATAATTCCACCGGTTTTATCAATCAATTCAGGGTCTGTAACCTTAATTACCAATCCCCTGTTTCCCTCACTCTGGCTATAATCAATATTTGTTATTTCGATGTCATATAAATTCCAATCATCTCCGGACATAAAAGCCATCTGGGCATCCCCAAGACGGATTTCCTGTTTTAATGCAACCGGATATTTCTCTATTGCTTCATAATCAACCACCGTTTCATTTTCCAGTGTCTTTCCATATATTCCATTTGCTGTATTATTTTCAATCGATCCGATTTTTGCACTATCCAAAAAGCGAATGACACCGGATATTTCTCCCGGTTCTCCGGTTGTTCCTTTTTTTACACTTACAATTTCTGTTTCATATAGACCTCCATAGTCAATATTTAAGAGCTTCGCCGTATCGATATCATTAATTCCATGTCCCAATGCACCAAAACCACCCTCCTCATCAACATAGGTCAATGTGCCAATTCCCTGCGCCGAATCCCTCACCCAGACGCCAATCTGAAATACGCCTTCCAAATTCAAAACCGGCACAACCTCTACCTGGCTGATTTCTCCATTTCTACGGATGGTCAATACAACGGGATTTCCCTGCGATTCCCGGACCAGATTGATCACATCGTTTTTTAAACTGACAGTCTGTCCGTTAACTTCCAAAATATAATCGCCAGCCTGTAAAATGTGATTGCAGGGACATTCTTCCGTTGTCGGAGTGGTTTTTACATTCCCTAATCCTGCCACTAAAACCCCTTCCGATTTCACATAGATACCGACGGGACAGCCAATCGGATACACATACTTATCCTCAACAACCTCAAGTCTGACATCCTTTAATGGAAACATTCCAAACAACTTAATTTTCCATATATATTGTCCTTGCTCTGTTCGGTACTGATTTTGATATGCTGTCAATTCCATATTCTCATTTAATGGCATTTGCGTATTTCCAAATGTTTCGACAGCCGGCACGTCTTCTGTTATTTCTCCGGTAACCGGCAAGGCAAATTCAAACTTTTCCTCAGTACCATCCTTTAAATAGATAACATCCGGAATTTGGCGATAGAACAGATACTCAAAGAGTACGATACTCATACAGACCAAACATATAAAAGCAATATATAAACATATCTTATATTTTTTCATAAAAACACCTCATGACATTGCATTTTCCTCGTCAATAAAAAAAGAAAAGAAGGAGAATTCATCTCCTTCTTTAGTGTTTCAATGTTTTGATTTTTTACTTTAGTATTGTTTTGTCTGCTTTGCCATATTTTTCATTTCCAACGCATTTTGTAAAACGGCATCGGTTAATTGATCGGTTCCTAATAGTCTTCCGATTTCGGCAATGCTATCATTTTCATCCAGTTTTTTTACGGTTGTGCTTGTCCTTTCATCAGAAGATGATTTTTCAATACAAAAATGAACATCTGCCATCGCAGCAATCTGCGGTAAATGTGTGATGCAGATTACCTGATGATTGTTTCGTAAAACTGCTAATTTTTCCGAAACTTTCCAAGCAGTCTTTCCACTGATACCGGCATCAATTTCATCAAACACCAGCGTTTCCGTCTGATCTTTATCTGCAAACACAGACTTAAACGCAAGCATAATTCTTGATAATTCACCACCACTGGCAACAGCAGCCAATGGCTTTAACGGCTCACCACGATTTAATGAAATCATAAACGTAATATAACTGCATCCGTTCTTTTTCATTTGATCTTTCCGGTATTCACATTCTACTTCAAAACGACATTGTTCAAAATTGAGATCGGCAAGCGCCTGCATCATTTTATCGGACAAATCTTTAGCCATCTTTGCTCGCATCTTATGCAGTTTTTGGGAATAGCTTTCATATTCAGCTTTTAACTTCTCTAATTCTTTTTGTTTATCAATCAGATATTGTTCCCGGTTTTCAATTTGTTCAATTTTGTCGGTTAAATGCGCTGCATATTTCAGAATATCTTCCAACGAATTACCATATTTGTCTTTGAGATGATTAATCAGATTCAGCCGCTCCGTCACAGCTGCCAAATCACCGCTTTCCAATCCAAAACGGTCCAGATAGCGGTCTAAAAAATGACCGCAATCCTGTAAACTATTCTCCACGTCAGACAGTTGTGAATAAACCTGTGCTAACTCTGTATCGTAATCCTTGACCTGACTTAAATCGCGAAGTACCAAAGAAAGACTGTTTAAAATACCCTGATTGGAACCACACAACACTTCATGGCCATTGCCGACACAGTCTTCAATCTTTTTTGCATTGGACAGGCGTTCATATTGTTCCTGCAACTCTTCGTCTTCATGAAGTTTTAGTTCAGCTTTCTCGATTTCATCCAATTCATATCTGGCAAAATCCAGTTCTCTTTCCCTGTTTGTATCCTGACCTTCTAAATCCAGAAGTTGCTTTTCCAAATCTTTATATTCTTGATATAAAAGCTTTGTTTTTTCCAAATCTGCCAAGATATCATCCATACAATAAGCATCCAGCATTTCTTCCTGAACAGATGCTTTTAATACCGCCTGATGTTCTCTTTGACCATGAATGTCGATTAACAGCTCTGCCACAGTCTGCATTGTTTTTTGAACAACGGTTTCCCCATTGATTTTGCAGACGCTTTTGGTAGGATATATCCGTCTTTGTAAAATCAGAATATCATCTTCACAATCGATATCCATATTATGTAATTGCTCTCTCTGCGCTTTGCTTGGAGAGAAAGACAAAGTAACGGACGCATATTCCGCTCCCTGTCTGATCAGACTTTTATCTGCCTTTGCTCCAAGCGCCAGTTGAACCGATGATAATAAAATCGATTTTCCGGCACCGGTTTCGCCGGTCAGAATATTCAGTCCTTTTTCAAATTCAACCTCAGCAGCGTCAATTAAAGCTACATTTTTTACCTGTATACTATCTAACATTTTTATCTCCTTATCTTTGCATCATCTCTCCCAATTCTGATTCTGCGTAAGATAAACCATCAACCCCGAACATCATTTTATATGAAATCAGCCGAAAAGAAAAACTATTTTAATCGTTAAATTTTTTATTCAATATTTCCAAAAAACTGACATGACTTAACCGGATAAACTGCGTAACTTTCTCGGATTTTGTGATTTTAATCTCATCTCCCGTCGTCAGGTTCTTTGTTACGGAGCCGTCAAAATTCACTTCCATTTCCTGTTTTTCGCCATTTCTGCCATTGGTAATCTTAATCACAATTTCATCATCCGCAGACAAAACAATACTTCTGGCGCTTAATGTATGCGGACAAATCGGTGTCAGTAAGATCATTTTAGCCTTCGGTTCGATGATAGGTCCCCCCGCGGACATATTGTATCCTGTGGATCCGGTCGGTGTCGATACAATCATGCCATCTGCTTTATAACTGTTTAAAAAGCGACCGTTGACAAAGATATCAAATGCCAGAATGTGCAAAGATCCTTTTCTTGTCAGAACAATATCGTTTAAGGCATGACCAAAATAGGTTTCTCCTGATTTTAATTGGATACTCCCATTTAGCATCATACGTTCTTCTATTGTATAAGTCTTATCCAAAAGTGCACGAACGGCAGAATCCATCTGACCGATTTCGACCTCTGTCATAAAACCAAGCGTTCCTAAATTGATTCCAAGAAATGGGATATTTCGATCCGCATAATCCGTTGATGCCTTTAACAGGGTGCCATCTCCACCCAAAACAAGGATGCACTCAACATCATCCGTCAACGGTTTTGGTGCTAAAACACTCTCTATCTCATATTCTTTCAACAAAGAAACAAGATTATGCGTGACGGATAATGACGGATCTTTTGCCGTATTTGTAATAATATATACTTTTTTCATATTCATCCTACTTATGTGAAAGTGCATTTTGTGAAGCAGTCACAACCGCTTCAATTTCTGATAATGGAGCCTTCGTCTCTGTATCCGATACATTTTTTAACAATAGCAAGTATTCAATATTTCCTTCCGGTCCTTTAATCGGAGAAAAATCCAGCGAAACGACTTCTAATCCTATAGATGCGGCAAACAATTCCACATGTTCGATTACTTCTTTATGAACTTTAGGATCCGTCACAACTCCTTTTTTTCCTACTTTTTCCCTACCGGCTTCAAACTGCGGCTTGATCAGACAGACCATATAGGCATCTTTTTTTAATAGAGCTTTCGCAGGCGGCAGAATTTTGGTAAGCGAAATGAAAGAAACATCCGTTGCGGCAAAGTCCAGTTTTTCCGGTATCTGTTCACCAGTCACATAGCGAAAATTGGTTTTTTCCATACAGATAACACGTTCATCATTACGAAGTTTCCAGTCGAGCTGACCGTGACCCACATCAACCGCATATACCTTTTTAGCTCCGTTTTGCAACATACAGTCAGTAAATCCTCCGGTGGAGGCTCCGATATCGATACATGTATAATCTTTTACCTGTATGGGAAAAACCGCAAAAGCTTTTTCTAACTTCAATCCGCCCCTGCTGACATATGGTAAGGTATTTCCCCGAACCTCAATCGTGACCGTATCTTCAAAAACAGATCCTGCTTTATCTTCTTTTTGTCCATCCACATAAACAATGCCTGACATAATGACTGCTTTTGCTTTTTCTCTGGACGGCGCCAAATTTCGTTTTACCAAAAGAATATCCAAACGTTCTTTCATTTATGTTTCTCTTTTTCTGATTAATAATGTCTCTGTTTTAGGATTGCGAGAGCACAAAATGCGTAGCAATCCGTTGGTATCATGGAGGCAAAATACCTTCTGACCCAACATCATTATATTGTATTGGTATTTCCCACTTCTTCTTTAATTCGTCCGGCAATCGTTTCGGCATCCATACCCAATTCTTTTTTTAGCAAATCAACATTTCCGTGCTCGACATAAGCATCCGGAAGTGCAATGGGAAGCACTTGTATTTTTCTGTTTTTATCCTGTATATAGGTTAAGACTTTTTCACCAAAACCACCGCATAAGACATTTTCTTCCATCGTCACAATGACACTGTGATTTTCCATAAGCCGGTCAATCATTTCCGTATCAATCGGTTTTACAAAACGGGCATTGACAAGTGTAGGATTCATTCCATCAGTTTCTAAAAGTTCCTTAACTTTAAGTGCTGTTTCAACCATACTGCCGACTGCTAAAATCGCAACATCTTTTCCTGTTTGTAAAAGCTCGGCTTTACCATATTCGATGGGAGCACGGTATTCTTTCATAAGATCACAGGCCGTTCCCCTAGGATAACGAATAGCAATCGGTCCATCAAAACGAACGGCAAATTTCAACATATCCGATAATTCCCATTTATTTTTTGGAGCCATGATATGCATATTGGGAATGCCGGACAAATAGGAAAGATCAAAAATACCCTGATGCGTCTCGCCGTCACTGCCCACCAAACCTGCCCGGTCAATCGCAAATACAACCGGAAGATTTTGAATACATACGTCATGTACAATCTGGTCATAGGCACGCTGCAAAAAAGAGGAATAAATAGCAACCACCGGTTTTAAACCGCCTGCCGCTAACCCCGCAGCAAAGGTAACCGCATGTTCTTCCGCAATGCCGACGTCAAAAAAGCGATCCGGATAACGACTGGAAAACCGTTTTAAACCGGTGCCATCCGGCATGGCTGCCGTAATAGCGACAATTTTATCATCTTTTTCAGCAAGTTTATTAATAACCGTTGCAAATACATCTGTATAAGAAGCCTGTTCTTTCTGCTTTTTCGGAATGCCTGTTTCAATATCAAAAGGCTCGGCACCATGAAATCTGGAAGGATGTTTTCTCGCCGGTTCATAGCCCTTTCCTTTTTGTGTAATCACATGAATCAGAACCGCATTTTTAACGCTTTTCGCTTCATTAAAAACCTTCCTCATGGCTCTGATATCATGTCCGTCCACCGGACCTAGATAGGTAATACCCATATCTTCAAAAAACATTCCGGGAATCACCAGTTGTTTAATACTGTTTTTTACGTTCTGGATGCCTTTTACAACTTTCTGTCTCTGTTTGGAGCCATCCTTTAATCCGTAATAAATGCTGTCCTTCAATCCCAGATATTTTTCATTGGTTCGAATCCCGTTTAAATAATTGGAAATTCCGCCGATATTTTCCGCAATCGACATATTATTGTCATTTAATACAATCATAAAATTGGAGCCCATACGGGAGGCATTGTTCAAAGCTTCATATGCCATCCCTCCGGTTAAGGATCCATCTCCTATAACGGATACAATCTTATAATCTTCATGCAGGATATCTCTGGCTTTTACCAGTCCCAATCCGGCAGAAAGCGATGTAGAACTGTGTCCGGTATCAAACGCATCACACTGACTTTCTTTTCGCTTTGGGAAACCGCTCATACCGCCAAATTTTCGCAATGAATCAAAACCATCACGACGTCCGGTCAAAAGCTTATGTGTATAGGACTGATGTCCGACATCCCAGATAATTTTATCCTTTGGCAGATCCAACACCAGATGCAGAGCCATTGTCAGTTCAACAGTTCCCAGATTAGAGCCAAGATGACCTCCGTTTTCGCTGATTTTTTCAATCAGAAATGTACGGATTTCTTCTGCCAGCAATTTATAATCTTTTGGATCTATTTTTTTGATATCATTTTCTTTCTGTATTTGTTCTAAAATCATAAATTAACTTCTTCTTTCTACTAAGGACATAACAAGCTCTTCCAGAAACTCATTGCGGTTTGGCATCTGTAAAAGAATATCAACAGCCTCTTTTGAGAGACGCTTTACATCATCTGCCGACTTTTCCATTCCCTGAAGAGAAAGATAGGTGGCTTTTTGATTTTTTTCATCACTGCCAATGGGTTTGCCCAATTCTTCAAAAGAACCGGTAGCATCCAGAATATCGTCCTGAATCTGAAACGCCAGACCAATATTGGAACCGACTTTTTCCATCTGTGAAATCTGTTCATCGTTAGCACCTGCTAACGCAGCTCCACACATCAGTGCACACTCAATCAAAGCTGCAGTCTTATTTTCATGGATGAAGAGAATATCATCCATAGTCATCTCGCAGTTGTTGTTTTCATTGATGACATCTACACTCTGTCCGCCAACCATTCCGAAAATTCCGGCTTTTTTTGCAAAAATCTGAAAAGCTTTGACCATATCGGCATCTGACGGATTTTGCATCATTCCGTCGGCAATGGTTTCAAATGCATAATTTAACAATGCATCACCTGCTAGAATTGCTAAATCTTCACCATAAACAACATGTGTCGTCTTTTGACCTCTCCGGTATTCATCATTATCCATGGCCGGTAAATCATCATGAACCAGCGAATAATTGTGAATATACTCCAGTGCAGCCATAAACGGATACACCTTGGAATCCTCTTTTCCAAACAAGCGGTAAGCTTCCTGCATTAATAAAGGTCTTAATCGTTTTCCTCCTGCCATTACGCTGTAGCGCATAGCCGAAATTACGGTTTTCTGAGGTCCTTCTTCTTTGGGAAGCCTTGAAAAAATCATCGTTTCAATATCTTCCACTTTTTGTTTCAGTTCGTCTTTAAAGTTCATCCGTTTCTCCATTCTCACGTATCAGCATCACTTTCTTTTCAACACTTGTGATTGCTTCATGACACGACTTGATATATTTCATTCCCTCTTCGTATGCAGCCAGAGAATCCTCTAAAGGAACATCTTCTCTTTCCAATATCTGAATCTGATCTTCAATCTTTTGAAACATTTCATCTATGTTCAATTTCTTTTCTGTTGCCATTTTTCTCCTCCGAATTCATATGGACATCTTTGATGAGAGCATCCGCAAATCCATCCAGGTAATGTAGTGATACTACATCCTGTTTATGAAGTTGTGAAACACTTGAAATCTTCTTTCCTTCTTCATTTTTTACAAAAGCATAACCGCTTGCCAGCCTTTTCAAAGGTGATACCGCTTCCATCTTACCGGCAAGGATTGCAAAATGATGTTTATACTGCTCGAAACACCGGTCAAAATCGCGTTCTAACTTATCCGTATTGCGTTGCAATCTATATTGATCTTTTTCCAGACGCACCTTCATATTTTGTTCCATGCGTTCTACATAATGACGCAGACGAATCTTTTGCTCTTTTAATTTATTTCTTGGGGATAACGATTGCAAACGTTTTTCACTACTTAAAATCTGCATTTTAATTGTCCCAACCTTGCGGCTCATAATTTGGAAACATCGGCTCTCATATGCTTCAAACTGCAAAAATATTTCTGAAATATCCTGCGTTGCGGCAACCGCAGCTGCTGTCGGCGTCGACACTCTGATATCGGCGACCAAATCGGCTATAGGCACCTGCTTTTCATGTCCGATTGCAGATATAATGGGAATTTCACAATTAAAGATGGTTTCTGCAACAAGCCGCTCATTAAAAGCCCAAAGATCTTCTACCGAACCACCCCCACGTCCAAGAATAATGGTGTCAACTTCCATTTTCTCCAACGCATGAATTCCGTTTACAATACTCTGAACTGCCTGTTCACCCTGGACATAGGACGGATAAACAAGTATTTCGATATAGGGATTTCTTTTGGTTGCATTTTCAATAATATCATGTACTGCTTCCCCGGGATAAGCCGCAACGACACCGATACGGTTCACATACTCCGGAAGCTTTCTTTTATAACAGGGATCAAACATCCCCATTTCTTCTAATTCGGCTTTGAGTTTCTCATATGCCTCGTTGATTTTACCGGCACCCGCCTGATACATTTCCGTAACTTTTAGCTTGTAGGTACCACCTTTTTCGTATAAATCAACACTGCATCGGACTATGACTTCGTCTCCGTCTTTTAAGCGGAAACATAGTCCTTTTTTTTGATAGCCGGAAAACATGGCGCATTGGATAATTGCATCTTTCTCCTTTAATGTAAAATAAAGGTGACCCGAGGAATGATATTTCACATTGCTCGCTTCACCCTTTACATACAAGGACTTTAAAAGAATATCATTGGTTATCATATCCTTCAGATAAGCATTTACCCATGATACAGAATAAACGTTTTTCATGATTATCCTCTAGTTAACAAACTTGGCAAGAATACCGTTTATAAAAGACGGGGACTCGTCCTGTCCGAATTTTTTGGCAATTTCAACGGCTTCGTTTATGGCGACAGACGCCGGTACTTTATCATCATACAGTATCTCATAAAGCGCAAGTCTCAATATGGCTAAATCTACTTTTCCCATACGTGTTGTCGTCCATCCGGTTGCTTTTTCATTGAGCATCCGGTCAAGCTCAGGAATTTTAGCTTCAATTGCTTCATATTTTGCCTGGATTTCTGCCTGTGCTTCTTCATCAATCGTCTCCTCGGCTTCAAAAAACAAAGTCAACTGTTCCGGCATTTCTTCCAGTTGATTGAACTCCACACGAAACAGTAATTTAAATATCTGTATTCTTAAATTTCTTCTGGTCATGGTGTTTCCTCGGTAAAAATCAATCTTTCATATTAATGCCGCCGATGCGGATATTCACAACATCAACATCTAAACCGGTCATATTTTCAACAGCGGCTTTGACCTTACTCTGGACACTCTGACATGTCTCGGGAATATTGTAGCCATAATCAATGGTAATTGCCAGATCCACATTGACTTTTCCGTCTATTACGGAAACCTTAACACCTTTGGTCAATTTTTTCATGCCCACACGGCTCATCAGCTCATT
The DNA here is from genome assembly GCA_017626095.1 of Lachnospiraceae bacterium. Taxonomy (GTDB): domain Bacteria; phylum Bacillota; class Clostridia; order Lachnospirales; family Lachnospiraceae; genus UBA2882. The sequence continues at coordinate 81,960 of JAGAJL010000017.1, read as the reverse complement.
GGTGATATTGCCGACCATGGAAGCTACTCCTTCAACTTCAGTAGCGGCAATGGATGCAATCATCGCAACAACATCATCTGCAATGGAAACAACGCCATCGTTACCATCATCTTTTAAGGTATAAGCTTCTCTTTCTAACTCTTTTTCCATAGAAAACTCCTTCCCTACGATATGAATTAATATCTATCTTTTTAAACAATAACTCCGAACCTCATTATAGCAAAAAACTCCTCAATTGAAAAGCCAAAAACAAAATGTATTCGCGTTATCATCGGCAACATAAGTGATACTGTTATCCGCATCCAGATAATCAAAGGCATGCTGTTCATCAACCAGATAATTGTAAATCTCATCATAAACGGCATCATTTGCGCACTTAAACTGTACAATCTGCGCCCCGGAATCGTATCCCCTGGCAAAAATATCACCAAGTTGTTCCGGATCAAGTCCATTTAAATATAAATCTTCATGAACATAATAATTACATTCCCTTGCAACACAATCCGGTATTGCAACCAGCCTGTCCACTGTATGTGTTTGACTTAAGGACTGAGAGTCAACCATAAAATAATCATAATTGACCGGATTTACCTCCTGATAACGGCTGTCTTTAAAATCGGAATCTCCCCATGTTGTATCCAGATAATACCACGATCCGTCAGCCTTAACCAAATTCCATGCATGAGATTCTCCGTCTGCGGTTCCGTTCACTACAACTGATTCCACGCCCAGTCTGTCCAACAGTAACTGTGTTGCTTTTGCATATCCGTTACAGACAGACTGATGATATAAAAACACAGAAAGGATATTCTGATTATCTACACAGTTCATGACATAATCCGTATTGGTTATGATAGTATCAAAAACATATTTCACCTTATCATAGTCACTTCCCTGTCGTGGAGCTGGAAGTAACAACGCCTCTATCTCTCGTTCCACATTCCGTTGATATTCCTTTGTTTTTTCTTCATCATAAATATAATTTGCACAAAACGACAATGAAACCGTAACATCATTTCTGGATCTAGTCGTACATTGATATCCATCCAGATAAAACAGCTCCGGATGATCATAAAGCACGCAGTTAAAGACCTTGTCTAAAGAATCTGCGGACAAGGTAGAAACCGTCACTTCCACCCGGTCAGTAATAGCATGATAAACCTGGGCATAAACAACCTTTTCTTCCTCAGAAAGTTGTGAATAACAATATCCATTTTCCTCAAATCCGTCTGTTTCAGACGCATCATTCTCTTCTACTATGGCAGAGTTTGTACTTTTTTCTTCCGATAATAAATCTGAAACATGATCTTTAAGTGTAACATCCTGTTCAAGAGTTTCATCACCGGATGTTTTTTTACCTGCATTTTCTTTATTTTCGTTTTCTGATGTGATATTTTGAAAAGATGGTGTTTCTGTATTATCAGTAAAAAAAACACAGCCCTGTAATAAAAAAACAAGACATCCGAGCAAACAGATAATTGATTTTGATTTTTTCATTCTTTCTCCATATTTAATCATTCTTTCCAAATTCGGCAAGCTCTAAGCCTTTATTACGATCCAAAGTCATGCCGATACTCCATTCATGGGAAAATAAAAGCAACGGATTTCCTTTTAAATCTTTGATTTTTTTCATATCGGAGGTACCTGAAATCTGATTGAGATCTATATCTTTATTTACAATCCAGCGGATATATTCATATGGCAGATTTTCCAGCTTAATCTCAACATTATACTCATTTTCCAATCGGAATTTTAGTACGTCAAACTGTAAAACACCAACTACGCCAACAATAATTTCTTCCATTCCGGTATTAAATTCCTGAAAAATCTGAATAGCACCTTCCTGTGCAATCTGTGTAATTCCTTTTACAAATTGCTTTCTTTTCATCGTATCAAGCTGACGCACTCTGGCAAAGTGCTCCGGTGCAAAAGTCGGAATACCTTCATAACGGAACTTATCCTTTGGCATACAAATGGTATCTCCGATGGAAAAGATACCCGGATCAAACACGCCAATGATATCACCGGCATATGCCTCGTCCAGAATTTTACGGTCATTGGCCATAAGCTGCTGGGGTTGGGATAAGCGCATTGTTTTATTTCCCTGTATGTGTTTTACTTCTGCTGATGCATCAAATCTTCCGGAACAAATTCGCATAAATGCAATCCTGTCACGATGCGCTTTATTCATATTCGCCTGAATCTTAAAAACAAATGCCGAAAAGTCATTTTTAACCGGATCAATATATCCGACATCAGACTTTCTCGGAAGGGGTGTCGTTGTCATTTCCAGAAAATATTTTAAAAAGATTTCCACACCAAAGTTGGTAAGTGCTGAGCCAAAAAATACCGGTGTCAGATCTCCACTCTGAATTAATGAAAGGTCATATTCAGCACTGGCACCATCTAACAGCTCAATTTCTTCTATCAGCTTATCTTCTGCGGCCTGTCCGATATGGTTTAACAGCTCTTCCCTGTTTTCAACGGGAATAACCTTTGTTTCACCTTCTTTTGTACCTTTTTGAGTATCGGAATAGGTAATGACACTCTTACTCTTTCTGTCATATACCCCTTTAAACTCTTTACCGGAACCAATTGGCCAGTTGATGGGACAGGTAGCGATACCCAGTTCTTTTTCTATTTCATCCAGTAAATCAAAGGTGTCATTGGCATCGCGATCCATTTTATTGATAAATGTAAAAATCGGAATGTGACGCATAATACAAACCTTAAACAGCTTTCTGGTCTGTGCTTCCACACCCTTTGATGCATCAATAACCATGACGGCGGAATCGGCTGCCATCAAAGTACGGTAAGTATCCTCCGAAAAATCCTGATGACCGGGAGTGTCCAAGATATTGATACAGTAATTATCATATTCAAACTGTAATACAGAAGAGGTTACTGAAATACCTCTTTCCTTTTCAATTTCCATCCAGTCGGAAACCGCATGTCTTGCAGTCGCTTTTCCCTTTACACTTCCTGCCAGATTGATGGCTCCTCCATATAGCAAAAACTTCTCTGTCAATGTCGTTTTACCGGCATCGGGATGCGAAATAATCGCAAATGTTCTTCTTCTGTTTATTTCATGCTCAAGGTTACTCACAAATCGTTCCTCCAAAAGTTATATCAGACTTTTTCCGTCTGTATTATTTTCCAAATGCAACAAATTCAATACAGTTGCCGCAATGTCAGCAAACGTATCTTTGGTGCCATAATTGCCTGTTTTAATCTGTTTTCCGTAAAAAATGAAAGGGGTGTATTCCCTGGTATGATCCGTAGAAAGCTGATATCCCGGATCACATCCGTGGTCTGCAGTCAGCATCAGTACATCATCATCTTTTAATTCGGATAAGATCATGGGCAATTTTTTATCAAAATATGCCAAAGCTTTGGCATAACCGTCAATATCCCGTCTATGACCATACAGCATATCATAATCCACCAAATTGACAAATAGCAGACCGTTAAAATCTCTTTTTAAATATTCCAAGGTTTTATCAATGCCCTCTTCATTGCCTGAGGTGTACACAAATTCCGTAATTCCGCTTCCGGCAAAAATATCATAGATTTTGCCGACTGCAAGAACATCCTTTCCGGCTTTCTGTATTTGATTCAACATCGTATCCCGCGGTGGCTTTAAGGAATAATCATGTCTTTTGGGAGTACGGGTATAACTGCCGCTTTCTCCGGTAAAAGGTCTTGCAATCACACGACCGACACCGTGCTCACCCTGCAATATTTCCCTTGCGATATGACAATATTCATACAGGGTTTCCACCGGAACCACATCTTCATGGGCAGCAATCTGAAAAACACTGTCTGCAGATGTATAAACAATCAAATCCCCGGTCTTTACATGCTCATCACCATAATCTTTAATAACCTCCGTGCCGGAATAAGGCTTATTGCATAAAACCCCTCTGCCCGTTCGTTTGGAAAATTCATCCAAAATCTCTTTCGGGAACCCGTTAGGATATGTCGGAAGCGGGCGAAGAGACTTAATTCCCGCAATCTCCCAATGACCGATGGTTGTATCTTTTCCCATGGAAGCTTCTTTCATTCTGGCATATCCGGCAATTGGGCTTGGTTCTTTCTGCCCCACTGTTACACCGTCAATATTAAACAAACCCATTTTTTGCAGATTGGGCAAGTGAAAAAAAGGACTTTTTGCACATGAACCGATTGTTGATGTACCTGCATCGTGAAACGCTTCGGCATCGGGTGCTGCCCCAATTCCAAAACTATCCAATACAATTAATATTACTCGTCTCATATTGTCATCTCCCTCGTATCTTCATCACTCAATTAATTTTATTTTATGTATATAAATTGCAACCTTGTCACGCAATTACACATCCCGATTTACCGGCGGATTGTTGTGCTTTTTGCACTCTTAAGCTCCTAAATCATTTGTCTTCATACGGATCGGGCTGTTTTTGGCTCTGGTATTATAATCTTTCACAAAATTATATAAATTATACCACATCCGTCAGATTGTATAAAGCACGGATTTTAATTCTGCCCTACCGGGGAAATCGTGATGTTTTCTGCCGGTATTCCTGTTTTTCTTTTCACAATATCTTCAATCTGTGCAATCTGAACCTGACTTAATTCATTCATTCCGATGCAGACATCCGCAAATTCCCCATTGATGCTTACCACATTTTCCGAAAAACCTTTTGCCTGCAACATTACCATTGCATCACATTCTTTCTGCGCCACGTCTGTCAATGCGATCATGCTATTGATGGCATCCTGCTTGGCTGCTTCCGAAACATTTTCATTATTGATAATATCCAGTAATACCGCTTTGTTTTGTGCTCTGGTCTGTTCTTTTATCAAGTTAGCTTCCGCTAATGAAGTGACGGACATGGTATTTGTAAATACTGCTTCTCCGGGAATATCAACGGTCTCGGAACTGTTATCTGCCTGTTCTGTTTCCGGTATTTCTTCTATGACAGCCGAAGCAGATTCCGCATTTGTCTCCATTGTTACATCTGTTATATCCAAATCTGCATCAGCAAACATCTCGGCTTCCTCTTCATCCATTCCCTCCATGGAAGCAACGTCAAAATCTTCATCCAAACTTTCTATTTCCGTATAATATGTATCATCCTCATCGGAAATGTCATATAAAGATGTCTCATCATAGGTAACGGTTGCATCCTCTAACAGATTGTTGTTCATGGTTTCTTCCACCGTTTGTGCATCAGCCTCTTCAAATTGAGCCGAAGTTGTAAATAATACATCTTCATCAATTTGTTTTCCCGTAAAGTTCAGATAACCCGCAATGGCAATCATGAGTGCCAGAGCTGTAATCATAATCTGATTTCTTTTCCATAATTTTTTAACTGAAAATTCTTTTTTCATAGTCATGCCCCTTTACCCGGTTTTACTTTTCATTTTTACTATTGTTATTTTATGCTCATCCAATTCAAATAATGACAACACAGCCTCCTTCATTTGATTTTTCACAGTTTCATTGTCGCCGCCTTGTGCAACAATCATAATTCCCTCTATGGATGGCAAAATCTGTTTTGCAACAAAAGGAACTTCATTTCCGTTTTCATCCACGGTGTATATGGTTTCCTGTTTATCCTCATATTCTGATGAAGAAGTTGTAGTTTTTCCATCATTTTTGCTGTCATTATTTCGTCGATAAGAAATATCTTTTTCAACAATGATGCTTCCGGCATCATGCAATGTGATAAAGACTTCCACCTTCCCAGCTCCATTCATGTTCTGCAAAATTGAACACAGCTTACTTTCCAGATATTCTGAATATAGATCATAAGTTTCCAATACACTCGCCGTTATCTCCAAACCACTGTAATCCGATTTGTCACTTCCGTTTTTGCTTTGAATACTTTGACTCTGATTCTGTTTTGTTGCATACAATACAGATTGTTTATCCTCCTTTTTTGTAGGAATCGTAACAACAAGTAGCAAAAGTCCTCCGATTAATAAAATAGCAAGTCTGTCTTTTCCTAATTTTTCAATGATTTTTTTTATTTGCTTCATTCATCTACCTCAAAACTATCTGTCTCAAAACTTTCTGCATTAAAACGATCTGTCTCATAGCTTTCTGTTCCACAACGATCTTCCCCAGATTTATCTGCCTTAGATTCATCTGCTTTATATTCATTTGCCTCACATCCATCTGCTTCATATTCATCTGCTTCATATTCATCTACTGCATCCTGAATATACTGCTCCAACAATTTCTGTGATTCTACACTGATTGCGTTCATATTTTTATTTTCTGTCGAAATATCCCAAATTTGGCTGCTTTTTTGAATATTCTCTTCAAATTGTGTCATTAATTCCTGATTCAAAAATTCTGTGATATCGACGAATTGCCTGCCCAATGGATAAAGTAGAAATAGGATAACAAAAACACCGGAAATATTCCGATATAATCCCATAAACTTATCCGACAAAAACAACTGGGAAATAAAATCGCACAAACAAACAAAGATACAGATGTTCCTGATATATTCGTCCACAAAACGACCTCCCTTATTAACTGACAATCAAATCCATGAATTATGGCAAACACATTTTTCATGCACATTTAATAAACACTTTTTTTCAGATACTTTTTTCATTCACTATATGATTATCTTGAATTCATTCCCAACGTTGCAACTGCGATGGCAATAAAGAACATGCCACTTGAAAACAACTGGATCCGTGATAGTAAAAAAAAGCAATCTGCCATTTTCCATACATGTGCCGTAAACTTTTTTTCACCTGATATCTGCAATGTGGCCGATGCAAGGCGAACAACAAATCCATACATCAATGTTGTGATTGCCGGCTTAAAGCACATAATAAACAAAATAAATATGCCAATCAAACCGATGCTGTTTTTTACAAGGATTGCCCCTCTTAAAATAGTTTCCGTTATTGCAGTTGCATAATCTCCCAATCCGGGAATTAAAGAAACCGTCTTAATAATCAATTTGCTTTGTACCCCATCGACGGCCGGCATCAATCCTGCCTGCAGCATACTTCCGCCAATTGCAGCAAAAATAGCAGAACGGGTCAGAAATATGATAACTTTTCTCAAAAGCGCAATGGCTCCACCAAAACGGTTACCTTCAGGTAACTGATTTAAAACATACAGTACACAAACAAGTCTTGCCATCGGCATCACAAATATAGTCATGATATTTTCAATTACAAATAGCAGAAGTAATTGGAATTCGTAATACGCAGCAGCAGTAACCGGACCACCTGAAATTCCCATTACCATACACATTGATGGCATCAGGATTGCACAAAAACTTTTCATTTCCTCAAGAAATGTCAAACATTGCTCATATGAACGCAAAAAGCATTTCATTAAAATCAAAGAAACAAATAAAAATATGAAATAGCTTGAAAAAATCGCAATTTTTTTATCAGAAAGCAAATCAGACAGTCCATGTAACAGCAATGCAAAGATTCCAAGCAAAAAAATTCCAAGAAACAGGCTTTTACATTGTTCCAAATTCCCAAAAATAATATCATAAAAATAACGTAAAGAAATTTCTTTGATTGAAGCCAGATCACCATGCATCAACTCTTCCAACAAATCTTCAAAGGAAATAAACTGATGTCCAAAAATCTGATTTAGAAAATGATCTATATTTGTAAAATCCATTCCTTCCACAAAAGTATCCGTCATCAGTAAAACTCCTTTATTACATCAACCAAATTGAGAAAAATGGGCATACCAATCAGTAACACACTGAACTTGCCCGCCGTTTCCACACCTTTTCCTATTGAAGCATATCCTGCATCTTTACAGATTTCTCCACAAAATTCACTGATATAAGAAATTCCTACAATTCGCAAAAGCGTATAAATATACACATCCGCATTTTCGATTTGTGAAGAAACCAGTCGAATCATATCTGCAATATTCAGAAAAGAATCCATACAGAGCATAAACAGAAAAACACCGACGCATAATGAAAAAATATAAGCATATTCCGGTTTTGTCTGCTTGATGAACATTGTTATAGCAACCGCAACAATCGCTAATAAACCTATTTTAATCATGCAATCGTCTCCTAAAATGAAAACAACTCTTCCATTGTGCGAAATAAATCGACCAGATAAGGAAGCACCCATGTAAGCACCAGGATAAATCCGCAGAGACTTACCAGATAGGCATGCTCCTCTTTTCCGCTATGCTTTAAAACCTGATTTAACAACGTAACCAGAATCCCCACCGCTGCAATTTTAAATAAAATTCCGACACCCATGGAACACTCCTTTACCAAAGTAAAATAATCACAAATAAACTGATTAAAAACCCCATTGACTGATACAATCTGCATTTTTCTTTTTTTTGCTTATCCATTTGTTCATATTCATCCTTCATGATCTCGTACACATATTGCAATTGCTTCAGCTGTGCATCTCTGTCATAAAAACCGGTCTGATCAAACAGATGTATCCATTCTTTTTCGATTTTTGTCGGCAGAGCCATTGGCATATGATTCATCTGTTCTTTCCAAATCAAATTTAACTCTTTTCCTTCATTTATTTTGATAGATGCTGCAGCATCCTGTAAAACTTTTCCGATTGCTCCATCCTGCCTGAAAGAAACCTTGCAAATTGCTTCGGGAAGTGTAGCCCCTTCCGTCTTGATCTGGGCAATCATAAGTTCAATAATTTTCATGAAATGTTGTAGATTTACATGCATTTCTTCATATGTAAAAGCCTTCTCAAATCCTAAAAAAACACCGGACAACAAGACCAGTATTCCTGCGATTATCCGCATTTTTATCATCCTTTCTCTGTCAAAAGCGTTTGTACGTTATCGTAAATACTCCATACCTGCTTTTTCGTTCCGTCAGTTTCTTTTTCCCAGCGAAGTAAAATCAGTCTGCGAAATACCTTCTTTATGATTGAGAAAAATGCATTCTTTTCCGAAAATATCTCATCAAGATTGTCACCATGTACCGATGCCAGAATTTTAATTCCACATACCGAAGCTTTCTCCACTGCTTCATAATCCCTTTGTAGTCCCAGTTCGTCCACGACAATTATTTCAGGCCCCATAGACCTTATTGCCATCATCATCCCTTCTGCCTTTGGACAGGCATCTAAGACATCCGTTCTTTTTCCCACGTGATTTTGCGGAATCCCCATATAACAACCGGCCAGTTCCGATCGTTCATCTACGATACAGATTTGTTTTCCGTTTGCATATTGATTGCCATCCGAAAGACTTTTTGTTAAATCGCGTAACATCGTAGTCTTGCCAACTCCCGGAGATGAAATGATCAAAGTATTCAGAAACTGTCCATGTTCAAACAAATATGGCAGTATCTTATTACCCACTCCCGGAATTTCATGTACAATCCTAACATGTAAAAACTGCACATGTTTCATCAAAGTAATCCTTCCATCCTGCAGTACAACCTGTCCACATACACCGACTCTGTGACCTCCCGCGACGGTTAAAAATCCCTGCTTAAGCTGACTTTCATAGGCGTAAGGAGAATAGTTACAGATGTGATTGAATATAACATCTACATCTTCTTTGGAAAAGGCAAACCCTTTTTCCATTTCTTTATGCAATCTTCCGTTTTTATCCGGAAAATACTCCATTCTTCCAATCACGAAAATACAGGGACAATTTACACGTATCCGAATTTCCTGGAGATTATTTTCAATCTGATTTAAAGCTGAAAGCATACTGTGAAACTGTGTTGGAAACATATTTCTGATTTGATCTGATTTATTCATATATCCTCCGTGTACAAACTATGTTTGTCCTTTAAATATATGAAACAGAAATGAAAATAGAACTAAAAAAGGATTGTTACCCTCCGGTAACAATCCTTGCAATATCATTATATAATACAACAATCATCAATAACATCAGCAGTGCAAAACCAACAAAATTGATAATGCCTTCCTTTTCAAGCGGCAGCGGTTTTCGTCTGATCAGTTCAATAAGATATATGAAAATTCTACCGCCATCCAAAGCAGGGAACGGAATCAAATTTAAAACACCCAGATTGGCACTTAACAGAATAGCAAAATTAAGCATATTCAACCAAACGTAAAATGCTCCGTCTGATTTTGATTCATTATAAATATCTCCTACCGTATCTGCCATTCCGACCGGACCGGATAAATCTTTTACACCGGCCTTTCCGCTTAAAAGCATTCCAAGACTCTTAATGGTCGTATCAATCCAGTATTTAACCTCATATCCACTATATACAATGACCTTGGGCGGGGAAAGCTTTGTATAACCGCCGGTCATGGAAATACCGTAATAGTATCTTCCCGCTTCCTCTGAATATACAGGTGTCAGGACAGTATCATATAATTTCCCATCTCTTTCATATGTGACATGCACCGGACTGCCATCCGATAACAAGGCCTCTATTGAAATCTCACGGAACAAATGAATATTATGCCGATTCAGCTTTACAATCACATCACCGGGCATTAAGCCTGCCGTCTCAGCACCCCCTCCTTCCATAACATTTCCAACAACCGGAAGATCCGTTCCGATACTGCCGACAATAAAAAGTGATAAAAAGAAAGCGAGAATAAAGTTAAAAATCGGACCGGCAAGAACCGTTGCCATTCGGGCAAACACCGGTGCATCCGGAAAGGCTTTTCCGTATTTCCCTTTCACAATAAAATCCGGCTGTTCTGTTTCCGTCTCTCCAGCCTCTATGGCATCATCCTGATATAATCCATCTTCACCCTCAAACATACATGCTCCGCCAATAGGCAGCAATTTTAAGGAATAGCGGGTACCGTTTTTATCAAAATGTAACAACGTCGGTCCCATTCCGACGGAAAACTCCACAACATGTATTCCGTTTGCTTTTGCAATGATAAAATGTCCAAATTCATGTGCTACGACTACAACACAAAAAATTAAAATAAAAAATACAATTCCCAAATCAGCAACACCTTTCTGCTATTTGTTCATAACACCATTGTTCTGTCATCAAAATCTGTTCAACATCCGGCTTTGCAATTACCTGATGTTTCGACATTGTTTCTGCAATTATATCCGCAATATCAAGGAACCTGATTTTTTCATGCAAAAACAGACTAACCGCTTTTTCATTCGCGGCATTAAATACAGTCGGCATACTTCCGCCTATCTTAAATGCCTCATAGGCAAGTTTTAATCCCTGAAAGGTTTCCAGATCAGGTCTCTCAAAGCTAATCTGCCCAAGTTGAAAGAAATCAATTCCGGCTGTATTCATCGGCAAGCGGTCCGGATAAAACAATGCATATTGAATAGGTAATTTCATATCCGGAAGTCCTAACTGTGCAATGACGGCACCATCCACATACTCTACCATAGAGTGTATGATACTTTGAGGATGTACTACAACCTGAATTTGATCATAATCTACATCAAAAAGCCAGCCCGCTTCCATAACCTCCAATCCTTTATTTACCATTGTTGCCGAATCGATAGTAATCTTCGGTCCCATCGACCAGTTGGGGTGTTTTAGTGCATCCTTTACGGTCTTATCTGCCAATTGCTCTTTTGACATTCCTCTGAATGGACCTCCGGATGCCGTTAATAAAATCTTCTTTAATCTGTTTTTCGGTTCCCCATTTAATGATTGAAAAATAGCACTGTGTTCACTGTCAACAGGCAAAATGGATACTCCCATCTGTTTTGCCAGTGGCATAATAATATGTCCCGCCGTGACAAGAGTTTCTTTATTGGCTAACGCAATATCTTTTCCGGCTTTTATCGCTTCGATCGTAGGAGTAATACCAATCATTCCTACAACTGCCGTTAAAACAACATCCGCTTCTTCCATGGTGCAGATTTCAAATAACCCCACCATTCCGGCAAGAACCGTCACATCTAGATCTGCCACTTTTGTTTTTAAAGCTTTCGCAGCCGCCTCATCAAACATAACCACTTTTTTCGGATGATACTTGCGTATCTGTGGTTCTATTTTTTCCACATTGCTTCCGGCCGCAAGCGCAACAATCTGCAGTCTGTCCGGATATGCATCAACAATTTCCAAAGTCTGTGTTCCAATGGAACCGGTAGAACCTAAAACAACAATATTTTTCATCTTTTTATCCTTATCTGACAGAATATCATACTTCTATCACAGTATAATGTTATTTTATCTTTCTTTGTTTATTTCATACGTTAATATTTTCGAAATCCGCTCTAACCTAGCTACATTCCGGTATCATTTTAATAATAAAACAGCCATGTAATAGATCATCGGCGAAGTAAAAATCACACTGTCGAAACGATCCATAATACCACCATGTCCGGGAATAAGCTTACCATAATCCTTGATGTTAAAATTTCTTTTGATCGCAGATGCAGCAAGATCACCAACCTGACTGATCATGGCTCCAACTGCCGAGATAACCGGGAATACCCAAAGCATATTTTCATTGCTAACTCCGGCGCGAATAAGGACAAAAGCATATAACAAACCTACAACAGCACTTCCGATTACACCACCAACAGCACCTTCTATTGATTTTTTCGGACTTAAAATCGGTGCTAACTTATGCTTGCCAATAGCCATTCCAACCAGATAAGCACAGGTATCACAAATCCAGGAACTGATAAAAATCAACCATACGATATAAAATCCATTTTCCAAGCATCTGGTCATATATAAATAAGACAGCATGATTGGTGCATAGATAAAGGAAAATACAGCAGCCATAATCTGTTTTGCTTCATATTTCGGAAAAGTAAATACATAAACAAATAAAATGGAAACAATCGTCAAAGTCATGGTTAACATAACAAATGTTTCTGTGTTTGCAAAATAGATAATCAGATAATATCCAATAATACCAAACAAACCAAACCACTCAATCAGACAAGGCTTTTTCATTTCTCCCCTGACTTTCATTGCCTTTGTCATTTCAAAATAAGCAATGGCAGAAATTGCCAGAGTAAAAAGATATAACCAAGGTCCTCCTAAAATCAAAACCGTTCCGATTACAAGTACCAAAACAACGGCACTCCAAAATCTGGCCTTAAACATTTCTACTCCTCCTTAACATTTCCATAACGACGATCTCTTGCATTATAGACTGCAATCGCTTTTTCCAATTCTTCTTTTGAAAAAGCAGGCCACGGTACATCCGTAAAATAGAATTCCGTATATGCAAGCTGCCATAGCAGGAAATTGGATATACGTTCTTCGCCACTGGTTCGAATCATAAGATCCGGTTCCGGAATGTCTTTGGTATCCAGATAAGTTGAAAACAATTCTTCCGTCATATCCTGCGGATTAATCACACCGTTTTTTGTGTCCAGCATAATTCTTTTCACTGCACGGATGATTTCGTCACGGCTTCCATAATTAAGCGCAATTTGAAAATGTAGACCATCATTGTTTGCGGTTGCTTTTTCTAATTCATCAATCCGATTGCGGATGTCCTCATCCAATCCACTCTTGTCGCCGATGACACGCACACACATCCGATTCTTTTCAGCCGTTTTCAGACAGGTCTTCATATAATTACGCAAAAGTTTCATCAATGCATCGACTTCTTCTTTAGGACGATTCCAGTTTTCGGTAGAAAACGCATAGACAGTCAAATACTGTATTCCCATCTTATATGCTTCTTCACATATAATCTCTACATTTTTACTACCTTGTGCATGACCATAATTTCTGGGCATTCCTTTGCTTTTAGCCCATCTTCCGTTTCCATCTAATATAATTGCAACATGATTCGGTACATTCATATTCTGATTCCTCTTCTAATATTCCAATTTTGCCAATTCTCCGCTATATCAAATAGTAGGTCACCTAAACCATCAAAAACATCGCTCATGGGTTTCATCGGATTAGTGCCATATACACAAAAGAAAGGGCAGAATGCCCCTTTTTTTATGATCTGATTATACTGTCAAAATTTCTTTTGACTTTTCTTCCACCATTTGGTCAATGGTTTTAATATATTTGTCCGTTAATTTCTGCAGTTCATCGGCAAGCTGTTTTGCTTCATCTTCAGATATTTCGCCTTTTCCAAGCTTTTTAAAGGCATCATTACCGTCACGACGGGCATTTCTTACCACAACTTTATTCTCTTCACCTTTTTTCTTAATATCTTTCACTAAATCTTTACGACGCTCTTCTGTCAATTCCGGAAAAACGATACGAACAACATTTCCGTCATTGGAAGGGGTAATACCTACATCAGACATCATAATGGCTTTTTCGATTTCTTTAATTAAACTCTTTTCCCAAGGCGCAATCTGAATCATTCTCGGTTCAGGAACACTGATATTACCTACGCTCTGAATCGGTGTAGGTGTTCCGTAATAATCTACTTTAATTTTGTCAAGTACATGAGGATTGGCTCTTCCGGCACGAATCGAAGCAAAATCCGAAACCAGAAAATCAATCGCTTTCTGCATTTTTTCATCATAAACTTTTAATCTTTCATCCATTTTTATTATCCTCCTAAACCGTCACTTTCGTGCCGTTAAATTTTCCTTTCACGGTATTCACAATACTGTTTTCCTCATTCAGACTAAAAACCCACATAGGCATTTTATTATCTCTTGCCATAATGGAAGCGGTCATATCGACAACCTGAAGATTTTTCTCAACTACTTCGTCAATGGATAATTCATCATATTTTTTAGCCTGTGGATTAACCTTGGGATCTGAATCATATACACCATCAATTGCCTTTGCCAGTAAAACAACCTCTGCCTCTACTTCAATAGCCCGCAATAAAACTCCTGTGTCTGTCGAAAAATAAGGATGTCCTGTTCCTCCTGCAAAGAATACTACTTTTCCTTGCTTAAAATATTTATTTGCCCGGTCTTTGGAAAACAGCTTTGTAAACGATCCACACGAAAAAGGGGTCAATATTTCTGTTTCCATTCCAACGGATCGGAAAATTTCGGATACATAAATACAATTCATAACCGTCGCGAGCATACCAATCTGATCTGCCTTTGTGCGATCAATATTTTCACTCGTACGACCTCTCCAGAAGTTTCCTCCGCCGATAACAATTCCGACTTCAATCTCATCATCCACCAGTTGCTTTACCTGTTTTGCAACTCCTCTTACCGTTTCTTCATCAAAACCGGTCTTTTTCTCACCTGCCAGTGCTTCCCCACTGAGCTTTAACATAATTCTTTTCATATGCCTTACCTTCTTTTTATTTCATATCTTTAAAGAACGATGCAGGACTGACATCCGCATAACATTGTGAGCACAAGCCTTCAATTACCGCACCGTTATTCATCTGTACGGATTTTGATTTGATATTACCCATAACAATCGCACTGGAATCAAGAACGACCGGTCCATGAACATCGATATCACCTTTTACGGCTCCGGCAATAACAGCGCTTGTTGCAAAGATATTACCGATAATAACCGAATTAATTCCAACCTTTACTGTGCCTGTTGCATGGATTTCACCTGTAATGTGGGCTGCATCAGCAAATACTTCTGCCGCATTGGAATTTCCTTCAATTTCTCCCGATACATTTAATTTTCCTAAAACTTCAATATTACCTTTGATACTGCCAAGAACATCAAGGGAACCCTGACTGGAAATATCACCATTCACTTTCATTCCCTTTGTTACAATTGCCGTCTCGTCCAAAACATCCTGACTCATAACTGATTCAACCCTTTCACTTACCACTTCGTCTACGGCTTTTTCCAGTTCATTCTTCATTGCTTTATCTTTTCCGGTATCTTCTTTCATAATTTCCTCATACACTTCTTTTTCAAAGGAATTATCATTACGAATCAACATTTCCTTTACCTCCGGTTCTTCTTCTGGTACTGTTTCTACTGCTTCTTGTATATCTTCCGGTTTTACAGCCCCTTCAGGTTCTTCCATGGTCACTGCTGTCTCCGGTTCTGCGGTTTCTTCCACGACCACTTCTTCCTTCGGTTCTGTGATTTCTTCCGCAACAAATTCTTCTTCCGGCTTTACCGGCTCTTCAGTTTCTTTTGTAACCACTTCTTCCTCTGGCTCTGCGGTTGCTTTTGCAACAAATTCTTTCTCCGGCATTACCGGCTCCACGGTTTCTTCCACAACCACTTCTGTCGGTTCTGCGAGTTCCTGCATAATGTCATCATTTGTAGGTATCTCGTCTTCTATCATATCAGATACTTCTTTCGAAACAGATTGTTCAACTGCAGCCACCAGTTGTTCGACTGTTAACGTTTCTGTCTCTTTCGGCTCCTGGGGTTGAAGCGCTGCATCAATCAGTTCTCTTGCAAATGCATCTGCATCCGAATCATTTTCTTCCACTGTATCAAGTATCGCTTTATCGCCTTTATCTGAATCTTTCTTTTTTATATTAGTCTTTTTTTCTTCCGGATCTGCAATTTCTTCATCCATGTCATCATTTGGGAGCAATTCATTCATTGCCAACGATAAATCTTCTTTTAAATCCTGAAAAAAACCCATCGCTCTTCCTCCTTAGTCTTTACAATGAAATATGCAAAATTACAGGAGTATTCTCTGTAATTTTATCTATGATAATTTCATCATTTTCTGTCAGTTCTTTTAAAATCATATCCAGCGCCTCAACGGTACTATCCTTATCCGCACCATCATGTAACAATACCACTGCCGTCTGAAAACGATCAATCCCTTTTAATACATTATCCGTAATTGCACTGGCAGAAAGCTTTTGTCCGCTTGCATCACCACCGGATATATTCCAATCAAAGCACTCAATATTTTTCTCATTCAAAGAACGAACAAGTTCTACCATGCTAATTTTGCTGACGGTATTACTGCTTCCTCCCGGCAGACGACAAATTTGCGGCCTTACTCCTGTTGTATCATAAATATAGTCGGATAATTTATTGAAATCTTCAAAAAATGCTTCCTCCGAATCATAAATGCTTGAATACTTATGACTATAAGAATGAATACCAATACTATGACCATCTTCTACAATCCGTTTTAATAATTCCTGTCCGTGTTCGGAAGTATTACCAACAACAAAGAACGTTGCTTTTACATCATATTTTTTTAAAATGTCCAGTATTTCCTCAGTATTATCACTTGGACCGTCGTCAAAAGTCAAATACACCCGTTTCTTTCCGTCCGCAGTCTCTGCGTCCTGGCTGGAATTTGCATTTTCATTTCCGGTACTGGTTAGTGTTGTACTACTATTTATAATCGAACCTTCTCCATCAAAAGTCTGCGTTGCAGGCTGCATATTGTTTTGATTTTCCACTAACACAGAAGCTTCCACTTCAGATGAATATCGTTCAAGTTCCATCTGCATTTCTTCCACCTGCGCTTTGGAATTGTTTAAATCCTTTTTTACAATATGCAAACGAATTCCTAAAAAGATACAAAGCATAACCGGAATAACAATTGCAGCAATTACGGTTCCTACAATAATCTTTTTTAACCGTTTTATTCTTTTACGCCGATTTTCGGGCAAGCGTTCTATTTCCTGCTTTGCCATTCATTCTCCCCGCTTCCATACGCACTACGATTTATTTTATCACATCTTTTCTTTTATGACAAATTAGAATTGCCTTACTTTTAAAGAAAAAAAGCCAAAAACAATAAAAAAAGACATCCGGATAATAAACTCCAAATGTCTTTTTTATTAAAATCACCAAAAATCAGTTTTATGACTGAGGAACATCCTTCATTGAGAAACTGATTCGACCCATTTTGTCTTTACCTAAGCATACAACGGTAACGGTATCACCCAATGTCAAAACGTCTTCCACATGGTTGATACGCTCTTTTGCAATCTTAGAAATGTGAACCATACCTTCCTTGCCGGGTGCAAACTCAATAAATGCTCCAAACTCTTTGATACTTACAACTTTTCCTTTAAAGATCTGACCTTCTTCAAAATCAGTTGTGATAATCTGAATCATCTCAATTGCTTTGTCCATCATAGCCTGATCCGTGCCGCATACACTTACCGCACCGTCATCTGTGATATCAATCTTAACACCGGTCTGATCAATAATAGCATTGATTGTCTTACCGCGCTGTCCGACAACATCGCCAATCTTTTCAGGATCAATCTTTGTCTGAACAATCTTGGGTGCATATTTGCCCACGGTTTCACGAGGAGCTGCAATAGTAGGTTTCATACAAGTGTCCATGATAAATTCTCTTGCTTCACGGCATCTTGCAATTGCGCCTTCTACGATTGGTCTGGTTAATCCATGGATTTTGATATCCATCTGAATTGCTGTAATACCTTCGGTTGTACCGGTAACCTTAAAGTCCATATCACCAAAGAAATCTTCCAATCCCTGAATATCTGTCAACAATACAAAATCATCATCTGTATCACCGGTTACAAGACCACAGGAAATACCTGCAACCATCTTTTTAATCGGAACACCGGCAGCCATCAAAGACATACAAGATGCGCAGGTAGATGCCATAGATGTGGAACCGTTTGATTCGAATGTTTCAGATACAGTACGGATTGCATAAGGGAACTCTTCTTCACTGGGTAAAACAGGAAGCAAAGCTCTTTCAGCCAAAGCACCATGTCCGATTTCACGACGTCCGGGTCCACGACTTACCTTTGTTTCTCCAACAGAATAAGCCGGGAAATTGTAATGATGTAAATAACGTTTTGTAGTAATATTATCATCCAGTCCATCTACTTTTTGTGCTTCAGACAAAGGAGCAAGAGTTGTAACATTACAAATCTGCGTCTGACCACGTGTAAACATGGCAGAACCATGAACACGGGGAATAATATCAACTTCTGCAGCTAAAGGACGGATTTGATTTAACTGTCTGCCATCCGGACGTTTGTGATCCTTTAAGATCATCTTACGAACAGTCTTTTTCTGATACTGATAAATCGCTTCGCCTAAAATGGCAAGCCATTCTTCTTTATCTGCAAATGCCTCTTCCAATTTGGCCGTAATATTGCGGATATTTTCTTCGCGCACCTGCTTTTCATCTGTAAATACAGCTTCTTCCATCTCTGCAGGAGAAACGATTTCTTTGATTGCTGTAAACAATTCTTCCGGAATTGCACAACTTTCATAGCTGTGTTTCGGTTTTCCAACCTCTGCAACAATTTTATTGATGAACTCAATAATTGTCTGGTTCACTTCATGCGCTTTGTAAATCGCATCAATCATTTTTGCTTCAGGAATTTCATTACATCCTGCTTCGATCATAATTACTTTTTCTGCTGTAGATGCAACTGTCAGTCTCATCTGACCTTTGTCCCATACTTCCTGGCTCGGGTTAATGATGAATTCATCATCCACCATACCAACCTGTGTCATAGCACAAGGACCGTCAAACGGGATGTCTGAAATGCAGGTTGCAATGGATGTACCAAGCATAGCAACAAGTTCCGGTCTGCACTCAGGATCAACGCTCATTACCATGTTATTTAATGTAACATCATTTCTGTAATCCTTGGGGAATAACGGACGCATAGGTCTGTCAATCACACGGCTTGTTAAAACTGCATTTTCACTTGCCTTTCCTTCACGTTTGTTAAATCCACCGGGGATTTTTCCTACGGAGTAAAATTTCTCTTCATACTCAACAGAGCAGGGGAAGAAATCAATTCCATCACGTGGTTTCTCACTTGCTGTTGCGGTAGACAACACTGTTGTCTCTCCATAGTGCATAAATGCACATCCGTTTGCCTGCTTACCAACTCTTCCGATATCAACGGACAAAGTACGTCCTGCAAGCTCCATACTGAATGTTTTGTAACTCATTCTGTTTTCTCCTTTTCTGATTTTTATAATCAGGCAGAAGATGCCGAAACTACTGACCGAAAGATTATACATCTTATTTGTGTTTTGTATCAATCTTTCTTTTAATCATATTTCTTAATCTTCCCGTCAGTGGTCTCGGAATGAACCTTCCGCCTGTTAATAAACATACAAAGGACGGATACTGAAAATATCCGTCCCCGATATGATTATTATTTGAATTACTGAATTGAATCTCTTAATCCGAGTTTTTCAATCAATGCACGATATCTGTTGATATCTGTTTTCTTTAAGTAAGATAAAAGACCACGTCTCTGACCTACCATTTTTAACATACCGCGTCTTGAATGATGATCCTTCGGATGTGTTTTTAAGTGATCGGTTAATTCTTTGATACGAGCTGATAATACAGCTACCTGAACTTCCGGTGAACCTGTATCGCCGGGTGTTCTTGCATATTCGTTGATAATTGCCTGTTTCTTTTCTTTAGAAATCATTTCTAAATCCTCCTGTTCTTTTCATATGGCCAATCTAAGTATCGGGTCTAGGCATTCCCGAAACCGAGTATCGGCTAAAATTCATACAAATCGTATTTTACCATGGTTTACAGAACTTGTAAAGACTATATTTGTCATAATATTTCAATTATAGTTCAATAAAAAATTAAAAATTTCATCATTAAAATTCAATTAAAAATCAATTTAAACTAACCAAATATCATTACAAGCATTGACTGTTGTGGTCATTTTCTATTGCTTCGTATATGAAGTATTTCCGGCAGCATAAATGTTGTATGCCGCAACATGGTCATAGATCGCTCTCCAGCTGCTATGTGCATCCGCCGTCACACAAATAAATTCGGCCCCATCATTTCTTTCATAACAACTGGCCGCGCAGCTACCTGACTGAACCACATATCCTGTCTTGGCGCCAAGAATTGTGCCGCCCATTTCCTTATCTTCAATTCTACGCATGAACCAATTGGAAACAGTAATCCCTTCCGGATGCTGCTCTGTCAGGGAAGTCGTATAGGAACGTGTATTTAAAACCTGTCTGCATAAATCATTTTCCATCGCCGCTTCGAGCATAACTGCCATGTCATAAATAGAGCAATAATGATTTTCATCATACAATCCGACACAATTGGTAAAATGAGCGCTGTCAGCGAGTCCAAGTTCCTCTATCTTTTGATTCATCATATCAACAAAAGCTTCCTGGGAGCCGGCAACATAGGTAGCCAAACCCACAGCCGCATCTCCACCGGATGGTAAAATGGTGCCATATAAAAGGTCCTTTACCGTAACTACTTCACCATCCAGAAATCCGACACTGCTACAGTCATTGACATATGCATAATCCGTAATATCCAAGGTCATGGTAAAGGTATCATCCAAATTGCTCACATGTTCACTCGCAACCAACAATGTCAAAATCTTTGTCATGGATGCCGGATTAATCCGCTCATATGCATTTTTTTGTGCAACAACCTCTTTCTTGGATAAATCCACCATCAACGCATACGTACTGGTCACCTCCGGACTGTTTAATCCGGTCGCCGCATCCGACTTTAACTGATATACCGCACTGTTTACCGTACTATTTGTTTCCGCTACCATCGGTTCTGCTTCTGTACCATCCATCGTCTGATTCAATTGAGAAACATCCGTTAATTCTCCTGGTTTATCCGAATTTCCTGTATTTCCGATATTTGCATCCACCATCGTTGCCGCATCCGCACGCCCGTTTTCCTTTACTTTGTCATCCGGTTTGCGCAATGCTGATATCCCACCGATACAAAGCAATACAAAAATCAGAATTCCAATTGCAAAGAGTATTCGTTTCTGACGTTCCTTCTTTCTGCGCAGGGCCACTCTCCTTTTTCGCATTTCCATACGCTTAAGCTGTTCGGGTGTATAATGATAATCTCTGTTTTTACTCACTCTCATTTCCTTCTTTACAACAATTGTTTCTATATCACATCATTCATACATATTAAAATGCCAACATATCCTGTTGCCAATTCAAAACTATGTTATCAGTATAACAACATAGTCGTATAATGGGAACAGTATTTATCATCTGTTTCCCGAATTGTGCCATAAAAAACGCTTAGGAAATGTTCTCCTAAGCGCTTTATCTTGTAATCGTTAAAACATCAATCCTGAATAATTCGACGCACTGTGGTAGGTGTACGGTAATACACACTGGTAATACGAATACCATATTTCGGGCTACTTGCATGAATAACCTGTCCACCACCGATATAAATCGCAACATGGTTAATCCTGCCACCTTTTGAATAAAATACCAAATCACCGGGTTTTGCTTCAGCAAGTGTAACCTTTGTTCCCATATTAGCCTGTGCTCTGGATGAATGAGGCAGTGAATATCCATATTTTCCAAAGATACTGAGAACATATCCTGAACAGTCAGCACCTTTTGTAAGACTTGTTCCACCCCATACATAGGGATTACCAAGGAACTCTTTTGCATATTCGCAAAGAGATACACGGACATCGGATACTCCTTCACCAAATAAGAATTCACTCATATTTAATGCCGTCTTTAAATCCTCACCGACAGAAACAAATTCTGCATTTACATAGGCTTCCTGACCATCATATAAAACCTTTACCCAGCCTTCAAGCTCTTCAACAACTTCAAGCTCTTCACCATATGCAACCATATTCACAACTTCTGCTTCCAAATCCGGAGCAGTTCTGACCTTTAATCCATCCGCAGAAACGGTTGCTAATTTTTTTACAATTTGATTGGCATACGTAGCCGCTAAATCTCCAGTCAAAATATAATCGGTTGATACATATCCTTCAACTGAACCGGAAACAATATGAGCTTTATTTCCAACCACCTCTAAAATTTCGCAGCCGGAATCGTTTGACATTTTTCCAACGATTTTACTATTGTCATCTGCAGTCTCACGAACATTTAAATGATCATCAACAATGGCAATACCTAGGTTTGTATATCCATAAAGGGTATCAACATCATCCTCTTCTTCGCCTTCCGCCGGAAGCGAGATTTCCAAACCGTTGTCTGTTGCGCCTGCAGAAATCAAAATGGAATCAGCTATAGCCTGTGCCTCTGCTTCTGCCTCGATTTCAGCGGTTAATGTTTCTTCCAAAGCTGCAATTTTGGATCCTTCCGGAGCTGATCCCGTCTGTATTATCATCTCGGGCTGTTCTTCTATCACATCTGCTGATGTATCTGCCAATGTATCTGCCAATGTATCTGCTGATGTATCTGCCAATGTATTCGTTGATATTTCTGTTGTAACATCACCGGATATCGTGATGACATTGTTATTTTCACTTGTAATATTATCTTCTGAAGCATTCTGTGCTACATCATCTAAAGAAACACTATCCTGTACAACTATATTTTGATTGTCAGATTCTTTCATTGTAATCGATGCATCCGTTGCAACAGACATTCCAGCCACACCCACACCATTATTATCTGATGAAACAGTAGTGGAAGCTTTTGTACTTTTGTTTTCCTGAGGCGTGGATGTGGTACATACGATACCACCCTCAATCAAGGTTGCACCTCCGACTGACAAACCGGAAATATAATTCTGTGCTGCAACCGTAGTACCTGCAACCGTAGAAATTGCCACAACTCCAATTAACAATTTTATAATATTATTTTTCATATCATGTCCTTTTTTATATCTAACATAATTTGTTACAAAAATGTTACAAACTAATTATAGCACATAATAATATTACGTCAACCACAAAATATATACTAATATATTCCAAAAAAGTACTATATATATTGAAAATCAGCAAATAACGCAATTTATGCAATAAAATTGCATCAAAATACAATCACCAAAATATAAAAGCAATAAAACTTTTGTAACAAAAAAGACGAGAGACAAGCTCTCATCTTTTTTATGTCGTTTCAACATTATTCAGATATAAAACAATATTTGTTGCATGATCTGCAACACGCTCTAATCCGGATACCACATCAGAGTACAACATACCGGCCTCAGGTGTACATTCGTTTCTTGTCAAACGGTTCACATGTGCCTGTTGGAGTTCTCTCTCCTTTTCATCTACCGCCTGCTCTAACCGTATAATATCTTCCATATGCTCATCACCGGAATCATGAATGGTATCAATGGAAAACTGCATGATGGTATTAACCATATTCAAAATATCTCCAAGCTCTTTGATGGCTTCTTTACTAAAGCTTAATTTTCCTTCTTTTCTTCTTTGAGCCGCTTCTGCAAAATTTTCTGCATGGTCGCCAATTCGCTCAATATCATTGACGACATGGAATAAGGCGCCCAAACTCTTTAAGTCTTCGATTGGAAGTGTCGTCTGATTGATCTTTACCAGATAATCTGTGATGGACTTATTCAAGAAATTGATATTCTTTTCCACTTCGTAGACTTCTTTCATATCATCCTCATCCAGAGTAATCAACGAATTCATCGCACGGTTTAAGTTTTCACTTGCCAGACATGCCATACGTTCTACTTCTTTTAATACATCCACTACGGCAGTTGCAGGATTAAATACGGCTTTTTCTCCAATATATTTTAATTGCATATTTTCGCGGTAATTTACCGATTTTTCTTCTCCGGGAACAACCAAATATGTCAATTTTACAATCCATGTCGAGAAAGGAAGCAAAATAATAACCTGGAAAATCTTAACAGCCGTATGTGCATTTGCAACACAACGTCCCGGATTATCTCCTGATATTCCATGCAATAATTCCAATACAAAGCCCATACCGAACAGGAATATAAAGAATACAATGATGGTTCCGATAATATTAAATAAAAGATGAATCATAGCAGCTCGCTTTGCATCTTTTTTACCGGTCATGGATGTTAAAACCGCCGGCGTACAGGCACCGATGTTACATCCAAGAATAATAAATAAACAAATATTCAAACTGAGTAACCCCTGATTACACATCAGTAATGCAATGCTGACCGTTACCGAAGAACTCTGAATAATGGAAGTTAATAGCGTGCCGACCAATACAGCAAGCAAAGGGCTCTTTAAGGTGCTGAGCATATTTACAACAACAGGAACATCTCTCAACGCACTCATAGCACTACTCAGACTACTAAGACCGGTAAATAAAACACCAAATCCCAAAACCACTTCTGCCATCTTCACAATTTTGGGATTTTTACAAAACATGACAAAAACAGCACCGACCAGCAAAAAGATGGGAGCATATTCCGATAAGTTAAAGGAAACCAGCTGCGATGTGATGGTGGTACCGATATTGGCACCAAAGATAACCCCTGCCGCCTGATACAAATTCATAAGTCCGGAGTTAACAAAACTGACAACCATTACCGTACAGGCTGATGAAGACTGAATAATGGCGGTAAAAAGCATACCAACCAACATACCCGTGAAACGGTTTGTTGTAAAAAACTCTAAGATACTTCTTAATCTGGCACCGGCTGCTTTTTCAATGGATTCACTCATTGTATGCATTCCGAACAAAAACAGACCAAGCCCACCGGCCATAGATAATAAGATTGAGCTACTCATATATTTTACCTTTTCCTTACAAGAGTTTTACAAATAAATAATAAAGTATGTAAAAACAAGATACAACATTTATTTTTAAATTTTGCTAAATTTTTTGTCATATATCTGATGAATTTTTATTAATCAATTTATTCGAAATTCATTTTTCAAAAAAGTCCCTTGCCAGACAAATATCATTTTTAATATAAAGACTTAATTCACGGACTGATTCAAACCTCTCTTCTTTGCGGGAAAAATGTAACAATTCGACCAAAAGCTCCCTGCCGTACAAATCATCATCAAAATCCAGCAGATAGGTCTCTACACTCATTCGATTTCCATCTTGTACTGTCGGTCGGCATCCGATATTGGTAACTCCGTGGTATTTTACTCCATCACAAAGAACATTACAAAAATAGACCCCGTTGGGAGGTAATAGTTTTTCACTGGAAGGATAAATATTCGCAGTCGGGATGCCCAAAGTCCGTCCAAGCTTTTTGCCTTCTTCCACGATTCCGCTTATAAAATATGGTGTCCCCAGCAATTCTTCCACAAGCTCCATATTGCCTTTTGCAACTTCCTCTCGCACATACGAAGAACTGATTTCCTTCTGCCCCCTGAGTATTTTATCAATAATCACAAGTTGGAAATGATACTCCTTCTCCATAGCTCTTAATAAAGACGCATCACCTTTTCCACCTTTTCCAAAGGAGACATCGGTTCCGGCGACAATTCGTTTTCCATTCATTTTATGCAACAAAAAGTCCGTCACATAATCTCTTGGTAAAACATCCGCCGTAGCCTGTGCAAAAGGATATTCCACCAGATAATCAATCTGCATATTTTCAAACAATTTTCTCTTTTCTTCACGTGTTGTCAGTTCCGGTATCTGCTTTTTACAAAAAAAAGATTCCGGCGAAGGATCAAATGTAAAAACCGCCGTCTTTAACCCCTCTTTTTTTGCCTGAAAAAGATTGGAAAAGATTTCCTTATGACCACGATGGATGCCGTCAAATTTTCCAATGGCAATAGCAGTCGGCTCCTCTATATGAAATTCTGTAGTCTGCTCAATAATTTGCAAAATATTTCTCCTCTATCCGGGTATAAACATTTTATATGGTTTCAGAATATTTTCCCCTTCAAAATATTCATATATTCCGTAGAATTCACCATTGCTGTGATATGCGAGAATTCGCTGCCCGTTTCTTAACAGATTCAGATCCCATTCCGATAACAACATCTCTTTGGTGCAGGTATTTCCATTTTCCAGAATTCTATTGAATTCAGACTTTATCGTAGCCTTGCATAGATCATTGAAAACCCGGTCCACCGGAATGATCACTTCACAAAGTCTGTCTTCTTTTTTAAGCTGTTCCAATTCCTGTAACAGACAAGCATCTTTTAAATAGAAATTTTCCACTCTGGTACGCTGTAAATTTTCCATACATGCACCACAGCCAAGTTTTTTTCCGATATCATCACAAAGCGAACGAATATAGGTTCCCTTCGAACACAAAATCCGAATCTCAACTCTTGGAAGATTTATGTCCAATATTTCTATTTCAAATATTTCTATCGGTCTGGGTTGGCGTTCGACTTCAATTCCTGCTCTGGCCAACTCGTACAATTTTTTCCCGTTTTGCTTTAAAGCCGAATACATAGGCGGAATCTGCATGGATTTCCCCAAAAAAGGCAAAACAGCCTCTCTTACTTCTTCCTCGGACACCAATACCGGATTTTGAGAAAGAACCACTCCTCCGATATCCAGCGTATCCGTAACCGTCCCTAACAGAAGCGTTGCAACATATTCCTTGGTCTTGTCCGTTAAAACATCACAAAGCTTGGTTGCATTGCCCAGACAAACCGGCAAAACGCCTGTTGCATCCGGGTCGAGTGTGCCGGTATGACCGACTTTTTTCTGGCGTAGAATCCCACGGACCTTTGCACATACATCATGACTGGTATAACCTTTTTCTTTATTGATAATTACAATTCCATTGATCATCGTTTCTCTCTGTCTGCCTATGATTTTGAAGCTTCATATTCTGAAATTGTCTGTTCTAAAATCTCACATGCTGTTTCTACAGTATTTAAACAACGATTTTCTTTGCTAAATGACTGCGGTTTAATATCCTTACACAAATGGGAACCATATTTTTCTTGAAATTTCTTCATAAGCAGGACCGTAACCGGTCTGATATCCTCACTTTCATGAGCATTCTTCTCAATATATTTCATAGATAAAATGGAGGCAGCACTCAAAATAGCACCACAGGTATTACCACACTGGATACCGGCTCCGAAAACGCCCAACATTTTCATATCTTCATCATGCAGACCAAGATGATAGTAATCATTTCCCGCACGGATGATAGTTTCCGCACAATTATAATTTCCGTCAAAATAGTATTTACCAATTTCGTCTTTTAACATCTTTTTTCTCCTGTATTTTTCATTTTTCTTTGCCAATTGTGTTCTTTGCCAATTGTGTGCATCTGAGAAATTTATATATTCTACTCACAGACGCGTTCTCACTTGGATGACAACGTAACAGTACTAAATTCGCAATAAATTGCTCATTAAGTGCTGACGTTGTCATACAGTCTGTTAGTAGAATATATAAATTTCTCTGATGCACAAAATGATAAAAATGGACCAGCATCCCTTTTTATAAAGAAAGGGTCGGTTTTAAGCGACCCTTTGTTAAATTTTTAGTTGTATCTTAAATTTGCTTTTTTATTTCGGTCAGCAGATTATGAATCATAGAATTTTTATCTCCTGACATCGTACATCCGGCAGCTCTTATATGTCCGCCGCCGCCAAAAGCAGAACAAACTGCTGAAACATCAACATATTCCTTGCTACGTAGACTTCCTTTAAAAGTACCATTCTCATTTTCTCTTAGCAAAATAGCAACATCAACACCTTTGACGTACCGCATCTGGCTGACAATACCTTCAAAATCCTTTGCATCTACTTGTAAACGATTCATATCTTCCATCGTTACAACCATGAAACAAACCTGGCCATCTAAAGAAAGCTCGCAATTTTGAAGTACATATCCCAACAGCTTTGACTGTGCATATGTTTTTTCATAAAACGTCTTTTCAATCAGCTTTGGAAAATCAAATCCGTAGCCAATCAGCCATGCCGCAATTTCCAAAGTTTTCGGTGATGTATTGGAATACTGAAAAACGCCGCTGTCCTGAATAATACCAAAATACAATGTCTCAGCAATATTGATGTCCATAAAAGAATTATCCGGATCTGCATATCGGATTAAATCCGCCACAAGTTCACTTGCCGAACTTGCTTTTGCATCGATATAACAAGCATCACCAATTCCTTCATTCGTGATATGATGATCAATATTAATTTTTAAATCTGCATCCGCAAAATAAGGATAGGCATCACCAATTCTGTCTTTTTCAGGAACAGAATCCGCAACAATAAAGACATCGTAATGCTGTCCGTCCTTTTTTGTCACAATATCAGAGACTCCCTTAATAAAAGCATATGCTTCGGGAACCTCTTCAATACGGACATGAATCTGCTTATCGGGATAGGCGTTTTTTAAAAACTGCCAAAGTGCCATGGTAGAGCCGACACAATCCCCATCCGGACGAATATGTCCACTGATACCAATGGCATCTGCATTTTTGCATAATTCCAATAAATTGATCATAAGTTTTTATTTACCTCATCAATTTTCTTTGTCATATCCACACCATAGGCAATGGACTGATCCATGACAAAATGTAACTGTGGTGTATTTCTTAAATTGATTTCTTTTGCAAGACAGTTTTTAATATAACCTTCGGCACTTTTTAATCCTGCTAACGTATCTGCCTGCGCTTTCTCGTCACCCAATGTGGAAATCCAGACCTTTGCCGTCTTTAAATCCGGCGCAACGTTAACCGCAACAACACTTGTCAGGGGTGAAATACGCGGATCTTTGATTTCACCTCTGATAATGTTTGCAAGTACTCTCTGAACTTCATTATTGATACGAGTATTTTTAATACTGTTTTTTTTCATACTATCTGGGAACCTCTACCATAATATATGCTTCTACAATGTCACCTTCCTGCATCTGATCAAAACCTTCAAATACAAGACCGCACTCAAAGCCTGCTTTAACTTCTTTTACGTCATCTTTAAAACGTTTTAAGCTGGCCAGTTCTCCTTCGTAAATCTGCTCCTCTCCACGTGAGATACGAACCTTACATCCTCTGTCAAATCTACCGTCCAGTATATAAGAACCGGCAATGTTACCAACTGCAGATGCCTTGAAGAGCTGACGCACTTCAGCATGACCGATAACCTGTTCTTCATAGACAGGATCTAACATTCCCTTCATAGCAGCTTCCACATCTTCGATTGCCTGATAAATAACTTTATACAGACGGACATCGACACCTTCTCGTTCCGCGGTTGCCTTTGCCATTACATCCGGACGAACGTTGAAACCGATAATAATCGCGCTGGATGCGGCAGCAAGGGAAACGTCCGATTCATTAATGGCACCTACACCACCATGAATACATTTTACAACTACCTCTTCATTGGAAAGCTTAACCAAGCTCTGTTTTACAGCTTCCACACTCCCCTGAACATCAGCTTTGATAATCAGATCCAACTCTTTCAGATTACCTTCCTGAATCTTGGTAAATAAATCATCCAATGACATTTTAGCCTTGGTTTCTTCCAGTTTTTTCTCTTTATTTTGTGCAATAAAGGTTTCTGCGAAGTTTCTGGCTTCCTTATCGCTGTTGTGTGCAATGAAAATTTCACCTGCATTCGGAACATCGGATAAACCTAAGATTTCTACCGGAGTAGAAGGTGTAGCTTCTTTTACACGACGTCCCTTATCATCAATCATGGCACGAACTTTACCGTGAGCTGCTCCTGCAGAGATAAAATCTCCCACTTTTAACGTACCTTTCTGTACCAAAACCGTTGCAACCGGTCCTCTTCCTTTATCAAGCTCAGCCTCAATGACAAGACCTCTTGCTTTACGATTGGGATTTGCCTTTAACTCTAAAATTTCTGCGGTTAATATAATGGTCTCCAGCAAATCGGCAATTCCTTCGCCACTCTTTGCAGACACGGGAACAAATTCTGTGCTTCCGCCCCAATCAACCGGAATCAATTCATACTCTGTCAGCTCCTGTTTAACCCTGTCAATATTGGCATTCGGCTTATCAATCTTATTGACTGCAACAATGATTTCAATACCTGCAGCCTTGGCATGATTAATCGCCTCTATTGTCTGTGGCATAACACCGTCATCGGCAGCTACAACCAATACGGCAATATCCGTCGAATTGGCACCACGCATACGCATGGCTGTAAATGCTTCATGTCCGGGTGTATCCAAAAACGTGATTTTCTGACCATTTGCCGTTACCGTATACGCACCGATATGCTGTGTAATACCACCGGCCTCTCTATCCGTAACATTGGTTTTACGAATAGCATCCAAAAGAGAAGTTTTACCATGGTCAACGTGACCCATAACACAGATAACCGGAGGTCTCTGTGTCAATGTTGCTTCATCTTCCTCTTCTTCTTTTAAGAGCTCTTCGATAATATCAACTTTTACTTCCTTTTCACAAAGGATTTCATATTCCATTGCAATTTCTTCTGCAGTTTCATAAGAAATTTCCTGATTTACCGTAACAATCTGTCCCTGCATGAAAAGCTTTTTCACAATGGTTGAAGGCTGGATTTTCATTTTATCGGCAAGATCCTTAATGGTCAGGTTTTCGGGAATAACGATTACTTTAATCTGTTCTTCCTCTTTTTTCTCCACTTTCTTTTCCGGTTTGATAAATCTGCCGGGTTTGTTCATCTTGCCCTTTTGACCCATCATTTCATCATCTTCGTAAAGATGGTCTTTTTTGGAACGTTTATCTCTTTCCTGGCTTTGACGGCGTTTTTCTTCATCTCGGTGTTTTTCCTGCTCTTTGATTGGAGCGTCCGTAACGAAGCCTTTATTTGCGGAAGAAGGCTTTCTGAAATTGTTGTTCCCCGGTTTGCCATCTCCTCTGTTAGGGCGTTCATTATTGCCAAAAGGCCTCTTATTATCGCGGTTAGCTTCGCGAGAACCATCCCCGCCTCGATTATCCTGGCGATTTTCATGATAACCACCCTGACGTCTTTCTCCGTTTCCGGATTTGGCATAATTTTGACCATTTCCTCTTCTGTCATCGTTTCGGTTGTTTTTAAAATCGCCTCTGTTTTCATTTCGTCCATCATTTCTGTTACCGCCTCGATTATCCCGATTATCGTTACGGTTAAAACCGTCTTTTCTATTTTCCTGTTGCTTTGCGACAGGAGCTTTTTCCGGTACACCGAATTCTTCTTCATAACTCGGCAGGACTGCAGGTTTGATAACCGGTTTCGGCAACGGTCTGTACTGCTGTTGCTGTTGAATAACCGGCTTTCCGTTTCCGGGGCGCTGTCCATTGTTGCCGTTACCGCCATTCGGACGATTTCCGCCATTCTGGGGACGGTTTCCATTGCGCTGTTGCATGGAACTGTTCTGCATATTGGAAACAAAAATAATATTTTTCTTTTTCTTTGGAGCTTCACCGGTTTTGGCAGCTTCCGGTTTTGCATCTGTCTTAGGTGCTCCTGCCTTTGAAGCTTCGGCTTTTGGAGCTTCTGCTTTTGTTTCTTCCGTCTTTGGAGCCTCTGCTTTTACTTCCGGCTTTTCTTCCTTTTTCTCTGCCGGTTTTTCAGCCTGTTTTCCAAATTGCTTTTTCACCAATGCAATCGCATCATCTTCAATGCTGCTCATGTGGCTCTTTACTTCCATGCCTTTATCATTTAAAAATGTTATTACCTCTTTGCTGGATACATCCAGTTCTTTTGCAAGCTCATGTATTTTTATTTTCGCCATATTCTACCTCCGAAATTCATTTGCCGTTATTTACCGATTTTAAGATGCTTTTTGCAATTCCGGCATCCGTGATTGCAACATTCGCTCTCATCTGTGTTCCGATGAAATGGCCTAAAACATCTTTATTTCCGTAAACGACCATTGGAACCTCATAAAATTCACACATATTTCTAAATTGCTTTTTCGTATTATCCGATGCGTCCTCTGCAACAATGACCAGATAGGCCATCCCCATCTTTACCGCTTTTTCGACCGCGAACTCGCCGCTTACCAAATTGCGTCCTTTTGCCGCAATAGACATCATGGACAAAACTCTGTCGGGTTTACTCATTCAGCTTATCAAACTCCTTTAACAGGTTGTCATATACTTCTTTGGAAATGGCATGCTTTAAGGAACGCTCCAATCCTTTCGACTTTTGGGCAGCCTTAAGACAATCTGCATTTTTACACAGATATGCGCCCCGTCCGTTCTGCTTTCCGGTAACATCCAGTAGGATTTCATCTTCCGGTGTTTTTATCACACGCATCATTTCTTTTTTGCTTTTCATTTCACCGCATCCGACACACTGCCGTAACGGAATTTTTTTTGCCATAAAACCACTTATTCCTCTGTTTCTGAATTTTCTATTACTTCTGATTCCTCTGAATATTCGGCATTTTCATCATATTCACTGCTCTCATATTCACCATCTTCATATTCGCCTTCATACTCACCGTCTTCATAATACTCTTCATCATCGATGTAATCTTCATAATGGAATCCGGGAGCATCCTTTGCCTGGGTCTCACTCTTGATATCAATCTTGTAACCGGTAAGTCTGGCTGCAAGACGCGCATTCTGTCCTTCTTTACCGATTGCCAGTGATAACTGATGGTCCGGAACAACGACTTTAGCTGTTTTCTCATCCGGATCTGCGAATACCGCAACAATTTTTGCAGGAGACAACGCATTCTGGATTAATACACCGGGGTTTTCATCCCAGTTGATAATATCAATTTTTTCACCACGAAGCTCATTAACAATGGCATTTACTCTGCCACCGTTCATACCAACACAGGCACCGACCGGATCCACATTGGGATTTTCGGAATAAACTGCCATTTTTGTTCTGCTTCCGGCTTCTCTTGCAATACTCTTGATTTCAACCGTACCATCTGCAATTTCTGCAACTTCTTCTTCAAACAGTCTTTTCACCAATTCGGGATGTGTACGGCTGACAAGTACGCGCGGTCCTTTGGAAGTATTGCGAACTTCCAACACATAAACCTTAACTCTTTCGCCCTGTTTAAAGGTTTCACCGGGAACCATTTCCTTTTCATCCAAAACGGCATCACATTTACCAAGATTGATGCTGACATTTCTTCCGAGATATCTCTGGAATGTACCGGTTACCACATCTTTTTCTTTTTCAAAATACTGATTGTAAAGAATGTTTCTTTCTTCCTCGCGGATTTTCTGAACAATCACGCCTTTTGCATTCTGTGCGGCAATTCGGCTGAATTCTTTACTTCTGACTTCAATTTTAACAGTGTCTCCGACCTTTGCCTTTTTATCATATTCAAGCGCTTTTTCTAAAGGAATCTGTAATACATCATCTTCTACATCTTCTTCGCTTTCAACGACCTCTTTGTTGGCCCATACCATGAAATCACCGGTTTCACGATCCATTTCCACGGTAATATTGTCAGATTTACCAAAATGATTTTTGCAGGCTGTAATCAATGAATTTTCGATTGCATCAAACAAAACATCTTTACTGATTTCTTTCTCCTTCTCCAACATATCCAGTGCCAATAATAATTCTTTGTTCATTTTTCCTTTTTCCTCCTGATAATAAATGTTAATCAAATTCTATATAAGGTCTGATCAGCGCTGCTTCTTTTCGGTTCAACCTGATTTCTTTTTCTTCTGTCTGAATGGTCAGCGTATCTGCATCAAATGCTATCAGAGTACCGATCAGTTCTTTTTTCTTATCCATCATTTTAAATAAGTGAACTTCAATCTCTTTTCCAACATTTCTCTGAAAGTCCTTATCTTTTTTAATCGGCCTTAACAAACCGGGAGAACTGACTTCCAAAATATAAGCTTCTTCAATAAAATCTTCCTGATCCAAAAGATCGGATAAGGCTCTGCTGACCAGTTCACAGTCATCAATTGAAATTCCACCTTCTTTGTCAATATAAGCCCGTAAATACCAGCTGCTTCCTTCTTTAACATATTCCACGTCCACCAGCTCAAATTGATTGGCTTCCATAATCGGTAAAAGCAATGCTTCGGTACGGCTTTCATAGGTATCGCGTTTTGACATAGATTCACCTCTGTTTTTCATTCCAACAATAGAAAAAAGTGGACTTGCAAGCCCACTTTCTATCATCGTTTTTACTATCCTAAATTAGTTTACACCTAATGTTTTAGGAATGTCAATACTAAAAATTTAAAAAACAGCTTGTAGGGGAATCGAACCCCTGATTCCGCCGTGAGAGGGCGGCGTCTTAACCTCTTGACCAACAAGCCATTTACAAAGGACACTCACGCGTCCTTTGCTATCTTACTAAATAATGCAAAAGAATGCAAGAACTTTTTGCTATTTTTTCAAAATATCCACAACATGAGCGCCTGCTCCAAGTAAATCCGCTCTTTCACAGACAGTCTTCTGATACTGTACAAAAGCTTCAAATTCCTCTTCGCTTAAGGCATTCAGAAACGGCCTGATATAATTGGCAGCACCATCGGGAGAAATGATTTTTATCCGGGTAAGATTTGCTACCGCATTCAATCTTTCAATATCTTCCGTCCGTACATAATCATAAAGTGATTCTCCTTCCTTAAAACGAGTATGAAAATCCGCATCAATCATCCCGTTTTCCAGACATTCCAATACATGCTTCTCTTTAAAGGCATAGGTAATAATACTGTATTCGTTCATACAATAGGCAACCAAAATCATGCCACCTTTTTTCGTAACCCGCTTGGCTTCCAAAAGTGCCTGTAATTTTTCCTCAAAACTACCCAAATGATACATCGGGCCAAACAAAAGCGTCAGATCAAATGTTTCATCCTGAAATCTTTTCAATTTCAGAGCATTTCCCTTGTATGCTTTGATTTCCGGTTTCTTCTGTTTTAAAATACCCAGATTGTGCTGTACCAGTTCCACAGCTGTCACATCATATCCTTCTTCAAAAAGCGGAATGGAATATCTGCCGGTACCGGCTCCGATATCCAGAATTTTGATTTCCTCCGGTTTCCTGTCTTTGGGAAGATACTGGTGAATATACTGCATGGAAATACGATATTCTACCTGCCCATGTCTGGAATTCAGTCGCTTCTCTTCATTAAATTTATTGTAGTATTCTTCTAACTGATTCATTTTCGTTTCCTACTTACATAGAATGATGTATGTGGATTGCTACGCAATTCTCGCAATCCACAAACACCTCTGCTTACATAAAATCAAATAAACTAAACTGGTTGGAAATCGGAATATCTCCGAGCAGATTCATCTCTGCCATTTTTTCTGCCGTCGTCTTAGAAATTTTACCACGCTCACATAAATCATCACGGGATAAAAAGGGTCCGTTTTTGGCGGCTTCCATCAAGGATTCTGCTGCCGAGTCACCCATTCCGTCAATACAGTTAAAGGAAGGCATGATTTTTCCGTCCACAATCCGGAACAATCTGGAATGTGCTTTATAAATATCAATCGGTACAAATTCAAAGCCACGCGCATACATTTCCTTCACAATACGCAAGTCTCTTAACGAATCCTCTTCTTTTTTTGACAAATCGTCTTTTCTGGAATTGTAGTCTTCGAGTGTCGCATCGATTTTTCCTATTCCCTGACACATGATTTCATAGGAAAAACCGCTCGCACGAATACTGAAATATGCCGTATAATAAGCCAATGGATAATTTACCTTAAAATAAGCAACTCTCCATGCCATCATAACATAGGCTGCCGCATGTGCTTTCGGGAACATGTATTTGATCTGTTCACAGGACCAGATATACCAGTCCGGGACATCATGCTCCTTCATCAGCTCTTTCCACTCAGCCCAGTTGGCACACTTGCCTTTTGCTACGGTTCCCTTACGAACGGCCTCCATAATCTTAAAGGAGGTACTTTCATCCAATCCCTTATCAATCAGATAAATCATAATATCATCACGGGTACAGATTGCTGTGGAAATGGTAGCTTTCCCTTCCTGAATCAAGGTCTGGGCATTGTTTAACCATACATCGGTTCCGTGTGCCAGTCCCGCAATACGCTCTAAGTCGGTAAAGGAAGTCGGCTTGGTATCCAAAAGCATCTGCATAGCAAACTCCGTACCAAATTCCGGTATTCCCAAAGAGCCCAGTAAAATACCGCCGATATCATCCGGTGTAATCTTTAATGCCTCCGTATTTTGGAACAGGGACATGACGTCTTTATCGTCCAACGGAATCTTAACCGGGTCGACACCGGTCAAATCCTGAAGCATACGAATCATGGTTGGATCCAGATGTCCTAAAATATCCAGCTTCAAAAGATTGTGATCAATTTTATGATAATCAAAATGGGTGGTAACAATATCGGTTGTCATATCATTTGCCGGACGCTGAACCGGTGTAAAAGAATTGATATCCTCACCTACCGGCAAAACAACAATACCTCCGGGATGCTGACCGGTAGAACGCTTTACTCCCGTACAGCCAACGGAAATACGGTCAATTTCACATCCGCGTTTTGAAATACCACGCTCTTCAAAATATTTACGCACAAAACCATATGCCGTCTTATCGGCAACCGAACCAATCGTTCCGGCACGATAAGTCTGTCCGTATCCAAAAATAACTTCCGTATATTTATGCGCTTTACTCTGATATTCATTGGAGAAGTTTAGATCAATATCCGGCTCTTTATCCCCCTTAAATCCGAGGAAGGTTTCAAACGGAATGTCAAATCCGTCTTTTACCAGTAATTCTCCACACTGCGGGCACATTTTATCCGGCATGTCACATCCGGATTTACCGGAGTATGCTCTGACTTCATCAGAAGTAAAATCATAATAATGACATTTTTTGCAATAATAATGCGGACTGAGAGAATTTACCTCTGTAATTCCGGAAAGGTAGGCAACAAAAGAAGATCCAACCGATCCTCTCGAACCAACCAGATAACCGTCTTCCACAGACTTCCACACCAACTTCTGGGCAATAATATACATTACGGCAAATCCGTTTTTGATTATGGCATTCAATTCCTTTTCCATTCGTTTTTCAACAATTTCAGGAAGAACCTCGCCATATATCTCATGCGCCTTGTTATGACAGATTGTGGTCAGTATTTCATCCGAATTTGGAATAATAGGCGGACTCTTATCAGGTCTCACCGGATCAATCGATTCAATGCAATCCGCAATCAGATTGGTATTGGTAATGACAACCTCTCTTGCTTTATCACTTCCCAGATACTGGAATTCCTCCAACATCTCTTCTGTCGTACGAAGATACAAAGGAGCCTGTTCTTCATCCTTATACCCCTGACCGGCCTGAATAATTCGTCTGTAAATTTCATCCTCCGGATTCAGGAAATGGACATCACAGGTTGCACAGACCGGTTTATGAAGTGCTTCTCCGATTTCTACAACCTTGCGATTTAATTCCATCAAATCTTCCATGGATTCAATATTCTCATGGCGGTCTGATCCAATCATAAACTTGTTGTTGCCAAGCGGCTGAATCTCCAGATAATCATAAAAGCCGGCAATCTTATATAATTCGGCATCGCTTTTTCCATCCAACATGGCGCGGAACAACTCGCCTGCTTCACAGGCACTGCCCAAGATCAGCCCTTCCCGGTATTTTTGCAAAAGGCTGCGGGGAATCCTTGGTTTTTTATAAAAATAATCAATATGGGATTCGGAAATCAATCGATAAAGATTAATACGTCCCACTTCATTTTTAGCCAGAATAATAATGTGATAATAAGGCAGTTTTTTAACCGTATCCTTGTTATCTTCAGCTAACAGATTGATATCCATTAATTTTTCTACACCCTTTGCTTCTAACAAAGGTAAAAACTTCACAAAAATCTCTGCTGTCGCTTCCGCATCATCCACTGCCCGGTGATGATTTTCCAAAGACACACCCATGGACTTGGCACAGGCATCCAAGGTATGCTTTGCCTGATTGGGCAAAAGGATTCTGGCTACTCCTACCGTATCAACAACAGTAAACTCTCTCAAAAGATTCTGTCTTGCAGCATTTTCTTTGATGAAACTCATATCAAACGATGCATTGTGAGCAACCATAACACAGTCCTTGGAAAAATCCAAAAACGCAGGAAGTACTTCTTCAATGCCCGGAGCATCCATCACATCGTGATCGGTAATGGATGTCAGCTGGGTAATCCGGTAAGGAATCGGTTCTCTCGGATTTACAAAAGTGGAATACCGCTCTGTAATCTGTCCGTTTTGCACCTTTACAGCGCCAATTTCGATAATGTTATTCTTAACCGGCGAAAAACCGGTAGTCTCAATATCAAATACCACATAATCCTGGTGAATATCCAGATTTTTGGGGTTATCCACGATTTGTTTGGAATCATCAACCAGATATCCTTCTACCCCCAGAATAATCTTAAAGAAATTCTGTCTGTCAGGAACAATACCTGCTTCTTTGCAACGTTTCTTTTCCGCATCCCACAAATCACACCAGGTATGAAACACATCCGCAAGCGCATGCACTACTCCGTGGTCTGTTATGGCAATCGCAGGATGTCCCCATTTATAGGCACACTTGACAATATCAATAACATCGGAAACACCATCCATATCACTCATTTTGGTATGGCAATGCAGTTCCACTCTTTTATTAGCAGAGTAATCCATCCGCTTGGTCGTAAAATCGTCGATTTCTTTGATAATCAGTCCACGACCGCCAATCGTCAGTTCATGATCAAACTTGTCAACGGAAACATCACCCTTGATTTTTACAAAGGTTCCTTTTTTGGTATCAAAACGCTTGAGTACTTCGTCAATGCGTTCATCTTCCACAAACTGTTTGACCATAATCGTATCCGTAAAATCGGTCACAGTTAATATCATTATCGTCTTTTTTAAAGAGGCAATCGGTTTTGTATCTACACCAATAACCTTTCCCCTTATGGCAACATTTCCGATTTCTCCAACAATATCTTCAATCGGAATCGGTTCTTCTTCAATATCATGCATACCCCAGATAATACTGGGATCATCTGATTTTTTGGGATAAAAATCTTTTTTCCTGGGATAATCTTTATTATATTTTCTTCCTTCCGATTTCGAAAAACTGCCATTTTGTGCTTTCGTCTGACCGGCACTTCGATCATTTGAAACTCTTCCTTCATCATTTTTAGCAGATGCAACCTTTGTCTTTTCAGACTGCTTCTCTTTTACATCTGCCATTTGACCTGTTTTTGCACCTTCATCGGTCTCACTCATAGAAGAATTATCATCCAAAGAATCATTTTGTGCAGATGATGTTAAGCGCATCTCAATTTCTTCAATCTGCCTTTTCAGCTTAATTTCATCATCTTTTTTGGTAGCACTTTCTTCTGCCGGCTTAAAAGCAATCTCGATATCCACATAAACACCGCAACGCTCTGTAAAAATCTTGTTTAAAATATCCGTAAGCTCTGTGGCACGGTCATGATAGACATGAA
This sequence comes from Lachnospiraceae bacterium, assembly GCA_017626095.1. Taxonomy (GTDB): domain Bacteria; phylum Bacillota; class Clostridia; order Lachnospirales; family Lachnospiraceae; genus UBA2882. The sequence continues at coordinate 42,122 of JAGAJL010000017.1, read as the reverse complement.
TATCCTCTGCCGTCAACAACAAATGTTCCTCTGAAAATTCCGCATCCGCTTTTTTGAGCATACTAAATAAAACCGGACTGTAATTTCTAAGCTCCAGCAAAATACTGTCCCGGTATTCTTTGTATAAATTCTGTGGTGTATATTGCTTCGAAAGCGTAAAACGCTCATAAATCTTGATTACAATATTGGTCTGTTCAAACAGTTGCTCCTTAATCTGCTTTTCCACCGCAATAATTGTTTTTTTTGCAATCAATCTGTCTGCTGCAATATAGATACGCAGAATGTCCTTATTTCTTGTTGTTGTGATATGTGTGACCTTAATTCCTGCCAGTTCATTCTTTAATTCTTCTTTTAGCTGCAGGGTTGGAAAGGCCGCAAAAAAATCTTTTGGTTCCATGTAGCATACATCCGTATATCATTGTTCCGTTATGATATCATTTATCCATATATAATTACCTATTATGCATTCCAGTGCTCAAGTTCATAACGCAATACGTTAAGCAAATCTTCTTCCGGAACTTTTTTTATAATCTCACCTTTTTTGATTAACAAACCGACACCGTCTCCACCGGCAATTCCGATATCCGCTTCTTTCGCTTCTCCGGGTCCGTTTACCACACATCCCATAACGGCCACCTTTAAATTAAGCGGCATACCGGCAACCATTTCCTCTACTTTATTGGCAAGTCCAATCAAATCAATTTTGGTACGACCACAGGTCGGACATGCAATGACCTCAATTCCTTTATGATACAGTCCTAAAGAACGTAAAATCGTCTGTGCCGAGCGGATTTCTTCCACCGGATCACCCGACAAAGAAACACGCATGGTATCGCCTATTCCTTCATGCAGTAAAATGCCAAGTCCGACTGCCGACTTGATATTGCCGCCATACAGGGTACCAGCTTCTGTAATACCGATATGAAGCGGGTAATTGGTCTTTTTTACCAGTTCTTCATGGGCTTTTACACAAATCGGAATATTGGATGATTTGATACTGATTACCATATTGTCATATCCGGCATCTTCTATCATATGTACTTTATCCAAAGCACTTTCTACAATTCCCTCCGGGGTAACACCATGATACTTTTCCACCAGTTCCTTTTCTAACGAACCGCCGTTTACGCCAACACGGATGGGAATATTTCTTTCTTTTGCACAGGCAACTACTTCACAGAGTTTTTCTTTTCCGCCGATGTTGCCCGGATTAATCCGAATCTTATCTGCTCCGTTTTCCATGGCAGCAATGGCCATTTGATAATCAAAATGAATATCGGCTACCAACGGAATAGATATTTCTTTTTTGATTTCCCGAAAGGCTTTTGCGGCTTCCATGGTCGGGACCGTACTACGCACAATATCACAACCTGCCTCTTCTAACCGTTTAATTTGCGCAACCGTATCTTTGACATTTTCCGTTCTGGTATTGGTCATGGACTGAATCAGGATGGGATTTCCTCCACCAATGATTTTATTTCCGATTTTAATGACTTTGGTTTCATCTCGATACATGTTATTTACCCCTTTATTCTTTATTTTATATTCTATATTCTTTATTCTATTTTCTATTTTCGAAAAAACATCTGTAGCAATCCATTGGTATCTTGGAGACAAAGCACCTTTTGCTCCTAACATCTATTAGCAATATTTAGTATGTTCTGTTTTTGAGCCTACATCATATTATAGTCATCCTTCATTTTTACAGTCAATACTTGAATCTTTCTTCCGATTATGCTATAACCATTTAATCCTAATTCTCCGTCACGTTTCTCACTTATTATTCGCAACTTTGTGTGATGCCGGTCGCCCTTACAGAAATACATATCTTTGCCGCTTCATACTTCGGTTTCCGTCATTTCTAAGCGGCATGCTCACAAAGTATATATTAAATCCCCGGTTTCAAAACTCAGACTTCGTCTTCAAACAGTTGAAACTGGGGATTATTTTTGTTCGCATATGCCGCTAAGAAATGTCAAGAAACCTCGCCAAATTCCGCAACAAAGATATGTATTTCTGTAAGGACAACCGGCTATATCTCCAAAGTTGCGAATAATAAGTGAGAAACGATGACTAAGAACATTATTTTCTCCGCATTATGCTTCTCCCATAACTATCTTTTTCCACCATATCTTCTGCATTCTGTTCTTCTTGTACTGCACGGACACTGTCAACGTCCAGACGATAATGATTCCCGATTTGTTTATTATAAACCGTTACGGTTTCAATCTTTTCTTCATACTGCTGTGCCTCTTTTACAAAATGTCTGTATCCCTCAAATTTCATAAACAAAAGTCCGGCAATCACCAACAAAATTAGCATACCCTGCGATGCCGGCTTTAAAAATCCATGCATAATAAAACGACAGGTATCACCAATTACATCATTTCCTTTTTTTCTACGATAAGAAACACGTCCCTCTGTCATATTATTTTCCCATAAATCAAATTCCTGCAACATATGCATCGCATCTTTATATCCCTCTTTTGGATTTAATCGAACGGCTTTTTTCATAATATCTTGACATACTTCTGACAAATGACATACATCCGCTTTCCCATTTTGTATGCCCTGCTGATAAGAACATCCGGTAAGCATTTCATACATAATCAGCCCCAGAGCATAAGTATCCCGAAACGGAAGCATCGCTCCTGCTGTTTCGCAATAATATGCCTTTGTTCCATGCACATCCATATGCTTTTCACCATCAATCATTACCGAGCCAAAATCAATCAGATACACTTCTCCTTTTTCTGTAATCATAATATTTTCCGGCTTTAAATCTCCATAAATCCACTGAGGCGAATGCGCATGAAACAACTGAATAATATGCAGAACTTTTTTACCAATTGATAACACTTCTTTTTCTGTAAAGACATGTTTTGTCTGAAGTATCTGTCTCAAATTCTTTCCCGGGATATATTCCATGAAAATATTCATGCTTCCGTCTTTCTTAATACAATCAAATAAAAAAGGTATGCCTTGGCTTTTTATTTCTTTTAATACTTGTAACTCTCTCTGGCCTTCCTGTCCAACATAAGGGTAGGATTTCATAGCAAGCATTTCATCTGTATTGTTGTTTCGCACAAGATATACTTTTGCCCTGCTTCCATGACCAATTTCCCGAACCAATTCATATTTTTCTGTCATACAACTCCTCCTTATTCTGAAAAATTCCATCATGTCACGAGCCGATAATAATCATTAAAACTAGCACTTTTTATAAATGTGGTTATTAATAAAAGTAATGTATTTTGTTTATACTTTCATCCATAACGCAGAAATATTATCTGTTTCACCTCTTCGCAAGTTATCCTCAGCTAACTCTTTCAGCCTGCGACTTATTCTGCCACTGTCAGTCATGCTTTTCGTGGTAAGGCACACAGACCAGATGTTAGGATCAAACAAATTGGAAAAACCATCTGTACAAAGCACAAAGTTTTTGCAGGTTGTAATGCCATAATCAAAATCGGGCCTGTAATCCTTGTTCAAACCAAGACATCTTCGCAGCCGGTGTCCCACAGCATGATCGGTTGTTTTTTGTTTGAAGTACGTCTTGCCAAAAACAGAGTGTACAAAATAAACTCTGCTGTCCCCCAAATGAAACAGATAATAATTATTTCCATACAGAATTAGCATAGATACGGTGGTTCCCATCCGTCCCATATGTTTTCGCATCATATGAAACAATTTCTGATTGATTTGATAAAAAGCTGAATTTCCTTTTGTGCGAATGATTTTTCTTTTTTCGTAGAACGTGTAATGTTCATTCATAAAAACAGGCAGAAGTTCACGATCAAACCAGCAATCCAGATATTGTACACATTCGTACGATGCCTGCTCACCGTACTCTTCGCCACCCATTCCGTCACATACAACAGCCATTACAAGTTCCCCCTGTGAAAGCTTTGTACTACGAACTAAGAGTGCGTCCTGATTATTGCGACGCAAGCCGTCCTCATAGACATAACCAAATACCATATTCAGTTTCCTTTCTGTGAAAAAACACATCCGAAACGGATGGTTGCGGTACAGAACGTACCGTTTATCAGATAACGTTATTATAGTCTGCTTTTTTAAAAAAAGCAATCAAAAAATATCACATTATAAAAGCCGATTCCTATTGGGAACCGGCTTTACTTTTAACATATGTCTGAATTCATCAGCTTACTGACACTTCTTACTGGCATTTCTACCATTTCTTCCATTAGCCAAGCTGAGCTGCAACTTCTGCTGCAAAATCTTCGTTCTTTTTCTCCATACCTTCGCCAACTTCAAAACGAACGAATTTTGTTACAACTAAGTCTTTGTTAACAGATTCTAAATATTTAGCAACAGACTGTTTTCCGTCTTCTGCTTTTACATATACCTGATCCATTAATACAACTTCTTTTAACTGTTTGTTGATACGACCCATAACCATGCCGTCTTTTACCTTGTCAGGTTTTGCAGCTTCTTTGGGATCGTTTTCAATCTGAGCTTTGATGATTTCTTTTTCATGATCGATATAAGACTGATCAACATCTTTGTCAGAAATGAACTGCGGATTTAAAGCAGCGATCTGCATTGCAATATTTGCCAAAGCTTCTTTTGCTGCATCATCAGATGCACCGTCAGCTGCAACTAAAACACCAATTCTTCCGCCACCGTGTAAGTAAGAAACAACGACATCACCGGATACTTTTTCAAATCTTCTGATAGATAATTTTTCTCCGATTGTAGCAGTTTTTTCAACCAATACATCTTTTACGGTCTTGCTTGCATCTTCATTCCATGCTTCTGCAACAAAAGCCTCAATATCCTGACCGTCTTTTCCGCCATTTAAGGAAGATGCCAAAGCCTGTTTTGCAACAGCTTCAACATAAGTCTGGAATACTTCATTTTTTGCAACGAAGTCTGTTTCTGAGTTAACTTCTACTACAGCTGCTGTATTGCCTTCGATTGCTGCACGACAAATACCTTCTGCTGCAATTCTGCTTGCTTTTTTCTCAGCTTTAGCAGCACCGCTTTTTCTTAATACTTCAACAGCGGCATCCATATCACCATCGGTCTCGGTAAGAGCTTTTTTACATTCCATCATACCTGCACCGGTCATTTCTCTTAATTCTTTAACCATAGAAGCACTGATTGCCATGATTATATCCTCCTAATATAAAATTGTAATCTGAAACACTATTAGCTATTATGCTTCTTCTGTTTCTACTGTTTCTTCTTCTGCTGCTTCAGCCATTTCTGCTAACTCTTCTGTTACATCTGCAGCATCACCCTGTTTTGCTTCAATAACAGCATCAGCCATGGTAGAAACGATTAATTTTACGGCACGGATAGCATCATCGTTACCGGGAATGACAAAGTCAAGTTCTTCCGGATCACAGTTTGTATCAGCCATACCAACTAATGTAATTCCCAAAGCATGAGCTTCCTGAACACAAATTCTTTCTTTCTTCGGATCTACAACGAAAATACAATCGGGAATCTGTGTCATATTCTTGATACCACCGATGTTTTTCTCTAATTTATCCCATTCTTTCTGTAACTGAGCAACTTCCTTTTTCGGTAATGCTTCAAAAGTACCGTCAGATGCCATCTGCTCAATTGCACGTAATCTGTCAATACGAGACTGAATTGTCTTGAAGTTGGTTAACATACCGCCTAACCATCTTTCATTTACATAGAACATACCGCAACGCTCTGCTTCTGTTTTAACAGCATCCTGAGCCTGTTTCTTTGTACCAACAAAAAGTACGGTACCGCCAGCTGAAACGATCTGGCTGATTGCCTGGTATGCTTCATCAACTTTACCTACAGATGTCTGTAAGTCGATGATATGGATTCCATTACGCTCTGTGTAGATATAAGGAGCCATCTTAGGATTCCATCTTCTTGTCTGATGTCCGAAATGAACACCTGCTTCGAGTAACTGTTTCATTGAAATAACGCCCATTTTTATTCCCTCCGTTTGGTTATTTTCTTCCGCATGCATCAACTCTCCTGCCACTTTGGCGTTAACAAAGCACCGGCATTTAATCCGCATACGTGTTTTTGGGGCAGAATTATCCTGCCCGTTTTTTCACAACAGATTGATGATAACATAAAAAAAAGGCCGTTTCAAGCCTTTTTTCATATAATTGTCATATAATAACAATATAATTTAACTTTTTGATTTATTTTACACATTTCTCAATTCAGCTTAGTTATTTTGCTAAATACAGCAGTTATCTTTGCATCTATTTTTATAAACTAATTCACTCTTTTTACCAATGCTTCTGCGATTTCTTTCTCGTCAGCACCGGCATTGATTTCATGATTTCCGGTCGTCAGACGTTTATCATAACCATTTTGGCATAAATAACGGTCAAACTCTGCAGCATCTTCAATCACTCCCATTTCTTCCAAACGGTTTGCTACAGTTCTGGAGCCGTCCCCACTGTAAATGGTTACAACATACCTATTTCCTGTAACAGTTTCCACTTTTTCCGGATTATCCGCTTCTGTTTCCTTATCCGGCTTTGACTGTTCTGTATTATTTGCTGTTTCCGGCTCTGTCTGCTCCGTATCATCTGCCGTTTCCGGTTTTGACTGTTTCGTATTATCTGCCGTTTCCGGTTTTGACTGTTCCGCATCATCTGCTGTTTCCGGTTTTGACTGTTCCGTATTATCTGTCGTTTCCGGTTTTGACTGTTCCGTATTATCTGTCGTTTCCGGCACTGTCTGCTCTGTATTATCTGCTGTTTCCAGTTCTGTCTCAGGCATTACTTCCTGTTGATCTGCCTCAGAAATATCATTTACGGAAATATCCTCTTTATCTCCCAAATCGGCAGATAAAACACTGCTTTCTACCATTCCAAGGGATTTAGCTCGTTCTACAATCTCTGCATCCGTCAGAGTTTCTTTCTGACCACCCTTTGTAAAACCCATCAAAAGTGCCGTAACTACAATTCCAATGCCAAGTCCGCGTAAGTAATATCTCATTCTCATAATTACATCACCTCAAACAAATCAATCACAAGATTGACTTCTCCGACTCCTAAGCCCAGCTCTTTTGCAATTGCAATATTGGATTTGCCTTTTTTATGAAGTTCCAAAATGCGGTCATTATTATTGATGCTCTCTGTTTTAGCATCCCCGATAACAGGCATGGATACAGGCTCAATAATTTTGCCGGTCTTGGCACTTACGCCTTTTGATGATTTCCTTGTTTTCTTTGTAGCCTTGGGTTCTATTACTTCTTTAGCAAGAGCAATGGTTTCAAACTGATTTTCCAAAGCTTCATCCGTTGCTTCTTCCAATGTTTGCTGCATCATCTCTTCAGCTTTTGTTTCTTCCTGTAACTGTTTTGTGACCAATTCAAGCTCTGTTTTCGTTTCTTTTGCCATAGCATTGGTTTTATCAGCCTGTATCACGGTCTCTCTTAAATTCTTCTGCTTATCATGAAGCATATCATACATAAACATGACTTCCTGATGATTTTTATTGATATCGGAAAGAACCGTCTCGGAAAACTCAGAAACAGCCGTAATTTTTTCATTGGAAACCCGCTCTAAAGACCTCTCAGCTTTTTCCATCGCATATGATATCGTCTCATCTATCGTATCCTGAATCTGATCTTTGGCATCTCTTATCTTTCCATCAACCATTTCATTGATTTTATCTTCCGAAAGTTTTACCGTTTCTTCGTCCGGTGTGTACATGGTTTCCGGTACAACAAAGCTTGCAATAAAAACTATGATACCCAATATCAGAAGCGCTATTTCCATTCCTGTCATTCTCTTATCTCCGTTTCCTGTAACTAAACAGACATATCAAAGTGGGAAGTACCTTTTAAGATCACTTTTCCATCACTTTGAGGCTGTTGTTTTTTCCGCTGACTGCCACCGTCACCGGCATATGTATTACTGCCTTTTTCTCTGGCATCCGCACGATTTTCACTTTTATTGGAATCATCGCCCTTTTGAATCTGATTGGCCTTCTGATCCTCCTTTTTTGCGGACTGCAACTGATAATTCGCCTGATCCACATTCGTTTTCATATCCTCATTGTGTTTCATGGCAGAATAATCCTGAGTTCGCTGTATCGTCCCCTGAAATTCAATCATTCCAATTGCCATACCATGACCTCCTAATAAGCGGTAATCTTAATATCTCCACGGTCTTTGATAAAGCGGCAGAATTTCACCGAATTTTTTAAAACCAAAGAGCCATCTCCGATTGCAACTTTTGTGCCGGCATATGCTTCTTCGGATACGCAAACACAAGCCTGACCCTCGCTACTCATAGCCTTTTCCAAAACTTCTAACTCACCACGGTCTTTTTCAATCATTTCACTCAACTGTTGATTAGCAGCCGCTAAAGATTTTACATATTTTAATTGGTCAGGTGTAAATTTTTCTCCCTGCTTTAGCTTTGTCGTCAGATTAACCAATATGGGCTGAATCTGTCCAAGCTTTTTCTGCGATTCCATCAGTTCTTTCTGAAGTTGTTGATAACGAAGCTTACTTTCGGGGTCGACACCAACTTCAACTATGGTATCAGCACCCATGGGAGACCCCAATGTCTTACAACTGATTTTTTCTGTCGCGCGAACAATTCCACCGGCAATAAATCCTTTTCTTCCGTCAACCAAAACATAGTTTCTGGCACTTACCGTAGAATGTATGATAGATTCTGATTCAATATATGCGCCGGAAACAATGGTAGCATTTTCCGCAAATTTCAAAATAACGCGACCACCGGCTTTTAGGATTCCTTTTCCCATGCCGTTCATACCACGTGCAATAATAATATCCCCATCTGCTTCTATCGTAGCGCCTTCAACGACCCCTTTTACTTCCACATTGCCTTTTGCTTTAATGGCAAATCCGGCCTGCACATTACCATTAACCTTTACGCTGCCTTCCGCCTCGATATTACCGGTCGCCGTACCGACATTTTCCACTTCATATACATCCGAAACAAAAACCTTATTTTCAGTCAGGCACACATGACCATTGATTAAAGAACGTATTTCACATCCGTCTTCAGAAATTTCAATATTATTACCGTACTTTAACGTCAGCTTCTTAATTGTACGCGGCTTGATAATTTCTCCATATACCGTAGTTCCGTTTTCACCGGGTACTTCTCTGGTAAGACGCGCTAACAGATCACCTGTTTTACAGTGATTAATCGTATTTAAGTGGAAAAAATCGACGGATCCGTCCTCATTTCTGGTTGGTCTCGTACTTAAATCCGTATTAAAGAAATACTCAATAGAAGCATCTGTTCCATGAATCGGAGCAGTACCTCTTGCAAGTACAATATCTGCACAATAATTGCGCTTTTGCAAGTATTGCTCCATTGCAGCTTCATCATAGCCATATACGATCTTATTAAATTTCAAGTCACTGATGATGTCGTCTTTTTTATCATAAGCTGCTCCATTTGAGCTTGGCGGATAAAATCTTCCGATAACTTCCATTCGATCTTCCGAAACACGAACAGAAAGCATTTCTTGTTGCGGAAAGCACGGTTTCGCACACAATGGTACAATCACTTCTTTATCATAGTTGGATGCTACCTGATATAGCATTTTTAAATCTGCAATTTCAACCTTTTTTAAATGCAGATACTCCGTCAATTCGGCAATATTCAATTTTTCACCGCCGTCCGTAGGTGGAACCAAACGAATGGCTGTACTGTTGCCATCGGCAACCAACTGAAAATATGCATTCATCGTCATATATCTCCAAAACTAATTTAACAAAACAATATACAGATTCATTTCCTTACATTATCTGTCAGATAAAATCCCCATATACTCTCCCATTTTTGTTCTCATTTTGACCAAAGCCTTGGTATGTAACTGTGAAACTCTTGATTCAGAGACTTCCAAAACCTGACTGATTTCTTTTAGTGTCAAATCTTCATAATAATATAAAACAACAACTTTTCGTTCCTTTTCCGTAAGAACTTCCAGGGATTCCTTTAATTTTTCTTTTAATTCAACCTGTTCAACTACTTCTTCCGGCATTTCAAATCCGGCACTGCGGCTTTTATCAGCAGCTAACTCCGGTCCGCCCTGTTCCATATATTCATTCAGGCTGACAACACCGGTTATTTTCATCTGCGACTGCCAATCCGTATACTCATCATCGGAAATACCAAGTGCAGATGCAATTTCTTCATCCGTAGCCACACGACCTTTTGTTGCTTCAATCTCTTTCATAACCGTCTCGATCTTTTTTTGCCGCTGACGTATGGTCCTTGGAATCCAGTCCATTTTCCGGATTTGATCTAAGATAGCACCACGTATACGCAAGCTTGCATATGTCTCGAATTTTACATCCTTCATCATATCAAACTTATCGATTGCATCTATCAGTCCAAAAACACCATATCCAACCAAATCATCATATTCAACATTGTATCCCAGATACATACTCAAACGTCCGGCTACTAACTTTACCAACGGTGCATATTCAATTATCAGTTTTTCTCTTAATTCAGGACTTTTTAACCGATAATAGTCCTGCCAAAGTCTCTTTTTTCCTGCTTCGTCCATGAATACCCTCCACGGATATAACAATTAAAAAGCAAAGCCATACTCTGCTTTAATTGTCACGTATCCTGTTCCTGTGGTACAGCTTCCTTCTCAATCACCGCACCATCTTCATCTTCTGCTTCTGCATTTGCTTCTTCATTTTCACGGTCAAACCGGTCAACAACACTTACTGCAATCCTTCCCATAACATAAAAGAAAACCAGAGAAGCCAAAAGAATCCATAAAAACATAATTAATTCAAAATTTTTGATATACAAGATAATGCTTACAACCGCGCCGGCTATCAGCATAAGAGCCAAAGGGAACCTTTTTTTATTATTCATAATCAGATCACCTTTTCCGTTTTTCCGACAGCACGGATCACAAAATCTCCGGTTTCCGGATAAAAAATAACTGTACGACCATAATTTTCTCCGGTATCCTCTGCCAGAATCGGAATATTCAATTCTTCTAACTTTTTCTTTACTGCCATTACATTTTTTTCACCGACCTTAATCAAGGACGATTTATTCTGAAATGCAAACATCTGTGCTCCACCGGCAATTTTTGCAACCAGCCGGGGTTTTGAACCACCGGCACATGTAATCCGGTTTACCAGTTCAACAATACCGGTATCTGCAAATTTCGGAATATTTGTATTATCCTTAATGGCCGTACTGTCCGGTAGCATAATATGAGCCAAGCCACCGACTTTGGTAATAGGATCTCTTAATGCAATACCCACACAGGAACCCAATCCTAAGGTCGTAAGGCCATCCGGACTTTTGCAGATATTTAAATCTGCCATTCCCACCTTAATAATTTCACCCATTTTATATACCTAATGCCGATAATATTTTATCATAGGATTCCAAATCCGGAACCAGAATAAAATATCCGTTTAAACTCTTTTCATCTGAAAACTCCGTCTGAATCATCAGAATTTTATCTCCGATTTCTCCAAACTCAATTGCAGGAACACTTAATATGGCTCCTGCCATATCAATACACAAATCAGGAACCGAGGGCATAATCGACAGTCCCGTCAGAGTAGACAGGGAATTGAGATATGAGGCAACAATAATATTTCCAATTTCCTTCATTGCCGAAAGCTCCATCTCCGTGAAATCGCCTTCCGTTTCTTCTGACTGCATCAGCTTTGCAACCAGAGAATGTGCTGCCTTTTCTTCTAACAAAAACATCATACTTCCGGTAACATCGCCTTCCACAATCAGATAAACACCTGCCATCAGCTGTTCTTCTCCGCCAATAGCAGCTCCTACCTCTGAAAAATCCAAAAGCCGGATTTGAGGAACTTTCATATCCACTTTACACTGCAATAGCTGTGCCAATGCTGTTGTTGCATTTCCTGCTCCAATATTACCGATTTCTTTTAAAACATCGAAATACTGATCGGAATTATTCAAACTAAAATCATGCATATATTTCAACCATCTCTCTTTGTTTTGCAACGTTTACATTACTTTGTTTCGTTTTCTGTCGTTAGCCGGACATGTAAACACGGAACTAGTTTGTTTTTTCTTTCTCGGCAAATACAAGATTTAAATCAAACAAGGAGATCAACTCGCCTTTGTCTTTTCCAATTCCCGAAATATAATTCGTTTTCTCTTCACCAGAATCATAAGAGACTTTTTCAATTTCTCTTGCATCGAGAGTAACAACCTCTTTTACCGCATCAACCAAAACGCCGATTACCTCGCCGTTTTCTAATTTGATGATAATAATTCTTGTTAATTTTGTGATTTCATCTTCTGCCAGTCCCATTTTCAATCGGAGTGAAACAACCGGTACCACTTCACCTCGAAGATTAATGACACCTTTGATATATGCAGGTACATTGGGCACTCTGGTAATTCTCTGCATACGGACAATATTGTCAATATACTTAATATCGATACCAAACTGCTCATCACCGAATTTTACAACAATATACTGAATAGGATTATATGATTCGAGTTCCTTTAATTCGTCCATTTGCTACCTCCCTCTTACAGTAATGCATTTGCGTCGATGATCAATGCAATCTCACCATCGCCCAGAATTGTTGCACCACTGATAACTTTACTCTTATTAATATACTTTCCAAGTGACTTAATAACGATTTCCTGCTGTCCCATCAATTCATCCACAACCAGACCGGCAAGCTTGTCACCTTTTTTCACAATGGCAACAATCAGATTATCATCCGGTCCCTTTGTTGATTCGTTATCCAGTACTTTATTCAAACGGATCAACGGGATAACATCTCCACGCAGATTAATAACTTCTTCATTCTGAACAAACTTAATTTCGTTTGGAGCAATATCCTCAATCGTCTGAATAGAACCTAACGAAATCGCATATTTTTCTCCACCAACTTCTACCATCAATGCCTGAATAATAGCTAATGTCAACGGAAGACGAATAATGAAAGTACTACCTTCTCCAAGCTTGGTCTTTACTTCAACATCACCACTAAGTGATTCTATTTTAGATTTTACGACATCCAGACCAACACCTCGTCCGGATACATCCGTAACCTGCTTTGCAGTCGAAAAACTGGGCTGGAATAACAAATCAATCGCATCTTTGTCTGTCATCGCATCAGCCTGCTCCTGTGTGATTTTTCCCTTTTCCACAGCTTTTGTTTTTACTGATTCAACATCAATTCCGTTACCGTCATCCCTTACCTCAATGACAACGTTATTTCCATCCTGGTATGCATCTAAGAAAATAGAACCAACTTCCGGTTTGCCGCGTTTTTTTCGAATTTCAGCTGATTCCAAACCATGATCGGCTGAATTACGCAACAGATGCATTAACGGATCCCCGATTTCATCAACCACAGTACGGTCTAATTCTGTTTCTTCACCTGACATAAATAACTGCATTTTCTTATCCAGCTTTTTGGAAAGATCCCTTATCATCTTTGGGAATTTCTGTACTACTGATTCAATCGGAACCATTCGTACTTTCATAACTGATTCATGTAAGTTGGTTGTAACACTTTCCAAGTATTCAATCGGTTCATTTACACTGCTGTTAGAAGTGATACCTTCGGTCTGTGCAGCAGAAACAAGCGAGTTTTTCGCAATGATCAACTCACTTACCAAATTCATTAATACATCCAGTTTTTCAATGTCCACACGTACTGTTCTGTTAACAATCGGTTTTGCAGCCGCTTTCTTTTCCGTTTTAGCCGGTGTCTGACCTGTTGCATGCTGTGCTGCTGATACTTCAGCCACTTTCTCTTCTACAGCAGGAACTTCGTCCTGTTTTACTTCTTCTAACGCAACCGGTGCTATGTAACAATTCTCGATTTCAGATACATTCATAACAGCGGCCTTTACCTTATCCATATCCGCTTCCGTAATAAAGATTACACTGAAATCAAAATCAAATTTTTCATCTTCAATATCCTGTGCACTTGGAACGGAAATCACGGTTTCTCCAAGCTCTTCCAGTGCTTTATATACCAAAAACGCACGGGCAACTTTCAATATACAGGTTTCCTGAACATATACGGTCAGTCCAAATACATTTTTCCCCTGTTTTTTAGCTTCACCCAAGACCTTTTTGTCTGTGTCTGTAAAAGAAATAGCTCTCCATTTTTCTTTTGCTTCATCTGCCTGCGTAGCAACAGATGCCGGTTCTGTAGCAGGCGCAGCACTTTCTACCGGAGCTTTAACAGATTCTGCTGCTACAGGAGCAGAGCCTTTTCCAGCCAAAATATCATTGAGAGCTTTGATTAAATGCTCATTATCATTGGTTCCTTCATCAGAGGTGTTCTGAATATTTTCTGTATACTCCTCCAATGAATCCAGGCACTGGAACAAAATATCAATCATGCTTCCATCCGCTTTTATGGTCCCGTTACGAACCTCAGAAAACACATTTTCCATGTCATGTGTTAAATTCTGCATTCTCTTATAGCCCATAGTTCCTGCCATACCTTTTAACGTATGCGCAGCACGGAAAATTTCATTGATCGTATCCATATTTTCCGGATCCTGCTCTAAATTCATAAGCTGATCACTTAAATTTTGCAGATGTTCCTTGGTCTCATCAAGGAAAATTTCAAGATACTGGCTAACATCCATCTTTCATTACCCCCACGTTCTTTATTATTGCTTCAGCCACTTTATCAAGCGGCACACTTTCATTGGTTAACTCTGCCATATCAACAGCTCGCGGCATTCCATAAACCGCACATGTCTCTTTACTTTGTGTGATCACATATACCGGTTTACTGTGTTTTAACCTTTCAATCCCTTCAGTACCGTCGGCTCCCATTCCGGTCAGCACAACACATACGACCTCCTGAAATTTGGAATTGGCTAATGATTCAAACATATAGTTGGCACAGGGCTTTACGCCCTCTCTTGTGCATCCGTCAAACAAACATATCCTGTCGGCGCGGTTTTTATGTTTGATTTCCATATGAAGACCACCCTTTGCGATATAGACATTTCCTTTCTCAAGAACCATGCCATCAGCCGCCTCTTGCACTTTCAGATTAGAAACCGAATCAATCCTTTTTGCCAAAGAATCGGTAAATCCAGCCGGCATATGCTGTACAACCAATACCGGCGCATCTAAATCTGCCGGCAGATAAGGAAGCACTTCCATCAAAGCTTTGGGGCCTCCGGTCGAACTGGCAATTGCAACAATCTTTTTTGCCTGTTGACCATGACTTCTTTTGTCATGTTTTTTTATAAGGTCCGAAATGACATTTCCATTGTGCTTTTGAAGATGCATCTCACTCTCATACAGATTACTAATATCCGTCTCATCCTCAAAAACAACCGAAGAAATAATCTTAAAAAAAAGAGTTTTAAACTTTTCACTTTGTATTTCTTCCATGCTCTGAGGCTTTGTAATGAAATCAGCTGCTCCCTGCGAAAGAGCTTCAATTGTAATATGCGTTCCTTCTCCTGCGACCATGCTGAAAATGACAACTTTGGCAGGATACTGCATCTGATTCATCTTTTTTAAAAAGGTAATGCCATCCATCTTTGGCATCATCAAGTCCAGAAGAATTAAATCATAGCTTTTTTCTTTTACCAGTTTTAGTCCTTCCAAACCATCTGCCGCTGTATCTTCAACCACAAATCGATGATCTGAATTAATTATATCACAAAAAATTCTTCTCATGAGTGCAGAATCATCTATAAACAAAATTTTTTTCATTTTTATTCCTTTTTAATTATACTCTGCTACGTTTTTTCCGCTCTTCCTCAAAAATAAACCGAATAATGGCTTCTCTTTGATTGCTCAATATGCTTGTAAATTTCAGACGATGTTCGAATTCACCTTTTTGATTATCATTTTCCCTGCAACTTAAGACTTCTCCGGCAAGTTCATACACGGTTTCCTTGCCATGTGAATGAAGACTAAATAACAATGCAATCTGTTCTCCTACCGTAAAGACAGTCTGAGAAACAAATTTCAGCCCCCCACCACTGATATCGCGAATTTCACATTTCTTCATCATCAATCCCTGATGCATATGGAAATTGTTCTTTTCTAAATCTTTCACTTCTTCTTCCATCAGTGTTCTGGCCTTTAACGGCAGGCTGGCGGAATAGCGATAATATTCCCTGCGCTGGAATTTCTCCAATTCCGAAGTCACTTCAGCCAGCAGAATATAAACATTATTACTTTTATAGCGGTCTGCAATCCGTACAAAACACTGATATAATCCCTTCTGTGTATAAAAACAAAACTGATATTGGCCATCTTTTGGCAACAAAATCAATTTAGAACCTTCCATCGGCATTAAAATCTCAAGCTGATTATCATCAAGGATATCGTATATCTTGGAGGAATATACTTTTTTGTCAGATGAAGAGCCTAAAATAGCTCTTTCCACAGCCATGATATCAATTTTTTCACCGGGTCTTACTAATTCTGTCAAAGTCATAAAGTTTCTCCTCTGTTTTGGGGGATATGAATCATTTTTTTGGTTAGGTGTCTGAGAAATTTATTTCTTGGTTATTATGTGGGAAAAGAACGCTGCCATTCCTCGTTTCTGTGGTAATAAAGACTGTTCGCCATACATCAGTACCTGTGCAATTTCCTGATATGCCTTTGCTGATTTTGCATTCGGTTTCGCTAAAGATACCGGTGTCTGCTGCATAACCGCCTGACTAAGATGCGAATCCTGCGGTACACTTCCCAAATAAGAAATAGGCAGTTTCAAATATCTGGCAACCACCGCATTCAGCTTCGTAAACAGGGCTTTTCCCTCTTCTTTATTATCTACCTTATTTGCCATCACCTTAATCTGCGAGGTATCAGATGAAAATCTGTCATGCCGATTTAAGGCTTTTAACAGGGAATAGGAATCTGTAATGGAGGTGGGGTCCGGCGTCGTTACCAGAATGATTTCTCCGCTGGCAACCAGAAATTCCAAGACAGCATCGGAGATTCCGGCTCCGGTATCGACAATCACGATATCCGTAATGGCATCCAGCTCTGCCAGATTCTGTATAATATAAATCAAATACTCTCTACTCAGATTGGAAAGACCGGCAATTCCGGAACCGCCGGAAATAAAGCCGACTTCTCCCGGTCCCCAAGTAATAATATCCTTAATATTTTTTCCCTGGTAAATCAAATCACACAAATTGTGACGGGGAACCGTACCAAACATGATTTCAATATTGGCAAGTCCAAAATCGGCATCCAGAATAATGACGCGCTGTCCCATCTGTCTGAATTGAATTGCAAGGTTGATGGCTGTATTGGATTTACCGACGCCGCCTTTTCCGCTTGTTACCGTAATTACCCTGGCAACCGGTCGTTGGGGTTGTTGATTCATCTTTATGATATTTCTTAAGTTTTCTGCCTGATCCATATTGCCTCCTT
Source organism: Lachnospiraceae bacterium (assembly GCA_017626095.1). Taxonomy (GTDB): domain Bacteria; phylum Bacillota; class Clostridia; order Lachnospirales; family Lachnospiraceae; genus UBA2882. Next base: position 24,734 of record JAGAJL010000017.1, on the reverse strand, counting down.
AAGAAATTTTATTGCCGCCAAGTAACTTTTTCACTGTTTTTTGCGGATTGAAATCTTCCATATCATCAGGAACGTTTTGACCACATGTCACATAAGAAAGCTTTGCTCCTGTATGAAGTTTCAAATTTAACAAATTACCCAAGCAGGTGGTCTCATCAAGCTTGGTGAAAATCAATTTATACTGGGTTATGGTCGCATAAGCATCCGCAATACTCAGTAAATCTTTATATTTTGTAGTCACACTGACAACCAGATAGACCTCTTTTTCAATGGACGGATCAACAGCCATAATAAACTCATTCATGGCATCCCGCTGTTTTTCATTGTGATGTGAATGACCTGCCGTATCCATAAAAATATAGTCATAATCCTTATATTTCTCGATTTCTTTCTGCATTTCATCCGTTGTATAGATGATACAAAACGGAACATTCAAAATATTGGCATAAGTACGAAGCTGTTCAGCGGCTGCAATACGATAGGTATCCATCGTAAACAAGGCTACCTTTTTCTTTTGTTCCAAAGAATAACGGGATGCGATTTTTGCAATCGTTGTGGTCTTTCCAACTCCTGTGGGTCCCACGAAAAATACGACCTTCGGACCTTTTTTAGCCAGTGTTATTCCCTCCGGCTGTTCAAATTTTAATATCATTTTTTGATACACATTGGATAGCATAAAATCAATCGGCATATTGGGCTTAATTACCGAATCCAGTTCATCAATAATCTGATTTGCATAGGTCTCCGTAATTTCGTTTTCAAGCATGGTATTGTATAACAGTTTTAAAAAACGGACATTGCTGTTTTCATCTTCATCTCTGTCTTCTTTTTTGACCGTTTTATTTTCCACAACATTTTTTTTCGGTTCGTCCTTTTGTAATTGTTTTTCAATCAAATTCTGCAGACTATCCAGTTTCTTCTCAAGGACTTTATCATTGCTACTTTCATCCGAAGCCGACATTGGAGACGGTACAACCTGTTCCTGCTTTTCGGAAGAAACCGTCCTTTTTTCAGGAATCGGCTTAACCACATCTTTTTTTACGAGTAAAATACGGTCGGGTTCTTCCTCCAAGGCAACGGTTGCCTCAATGGATTTGGACTTTAAGAAAGAAAAGAAACCTTTTTTCTTCACCTCTTTTACATTCATGACAACGACACCGTTTCCAAGCTCCTTTTTTGCGGCTTCGATTGCATCGTTTTCTGTTTTTCCCTGGAATTTTTTAATAATCATTTATATCTTCACCGTCCCCACTGACTGTAATTCCACATTTGGCTCAATTTCATTATAGGATATAACAATCAAATCGTTTAAATACTGCTCTGTCATCTTTTTAAAATAAATCCGGACTATGGGAGAAGTGATTACAATCGGCGGTTTTCCCAGACTTTCAAGTTTTTCAATCTCCTCTTTGGTACTTTCGATAATCGCCCTCGTTTTTTCCGGATCCAGTGTCAGATAAGCACCCTGTTCTGTCTGCTTGACACTGCCCATGATTTCCTGTTCCACTTTGGCATCCACCGTCACAACACTGGTCGTTTCATTTGGTGCAAAGAATTTGGCACAGATTGCTCTCTTTAAAGCCTGCCTTACATACTCTGTCAAAATATCCGTATCCCTTGTAGACGTCGCAAAATCTGCAAGGGTCTCGAAAATAGTCAACAAATCGCGGATGGAAACGCCCTCCATTAACAGATTTTGCAGCACTTTTTGTACCTCGCCAAGTCCAAGCAATTTCGGAACCAGTTCTTCCACAATAGAAGGATTGGTTTCTTTTAGATTGTTAACCAGATTTTGAACATCCTGTCTGGTAAGAAGTTCCGCAATATGCTGACGGATAACCTCCGTTAAATGAGTTGCAATAATACTTGGTGGATCAACTACGGTATATCCAAGGCTTTCTGCCCGCTCTCTCTGCCCTTCGGTAATCCAGATAGCCGGCAGATGGAAAGAAGGTTCAAAGGTTGGAATACCGGTGATTTCTTCCTCCACATATCCGGGATTCATCGCCATGTAATGGTCAAAGAGAATTTCTCCTTCCGAAACCTGAATTCCCTTGATTTTGATAATATACTGATTGGGATTTAGCTGGATATTATCTCGCAATCGGATAATGGGAACCACCGTACCAAGCTCTAAAGCGACCTGACGACGTATCATAACAACGCGGTCTAACAAGTCTCCGCCCTGATTAACATCGGCAAGTGGAATAATACCATAACCAAACTCCAGCTCGATCGGATCGACCTGTAAAAGCGAATTGACATTCTCCGGCTGACGGATTTCTTCGGCTTCTGCTTCCTCCATATCCACAGCACCTTCAATGGTTGCAGTTTCAATCTGTGCCTGCATATTTCTGCCGCATAAAACAAAGCAAAAGCCAAGTGTCAGAAACAATAGCGGATTTAATGGGGTAACAACCCCTAAAAAGCAAAGAATACATCCAACCAGATAGCATGCCTTCGGCATACCGAAAACCTGCTTAATTAAGACGGAACCAAAATCCGAATCCTTACTTCCTTTGGTAACCAGAATACCGGTGGAAAGAGAAATTAAAAGAGAGGGAATCTGGCTGACTAGTCCGTCACCGATTGTCAGAATGGAGTAACGGCTTAAAGCGGTGGAAATATCCATACCGTTTCGAAGCATTCCCATGGCAATACCACCGACCAAGTTAACAACCGTGATAATCAGACCGGCTGTCGCATCACCCTTTACGTATTTTACCGCACCATCCATGCTACCAAAAAAACTGGATTCCAACTGTATTTTTTCTCTTCTGACTTTGGCCTCTGCATCTGTGATGGCGCCGGTATTCAAATCGGCATCAATTGCCATCTGCTTACCGGGCATAGCATCCAGTGTAAAACGTGCTGTTACTTCAGCAACACGTTCAGAACCCTTATTAATAACCATAAACTGGATAATAATCAGGATAATAAATACAATGGCACCCATAATCAGGTCACCGCCACCAACGAAACCACCAAAGGTTTCCACCACGTTACCCGGGCTTCCGGTTGTAAGAATCAATCTTGTGGATGATACGTTCAGTGCAATCCTGAAAATGGTGGTAAATAACAAAACAGTAGGGAAATAGGACATTTCCAGTACTTCTTTTGCAAACATACAACGAAACATAATCGTAAATGCCAAAGCAATATTACATGCCAGTAAAATATCTAAAAGTACGGAAGGAATCGGTACAATCAACATCACAAATGCAGCAACAATATACAAAGCTACGCCAACATCTGCTTTTTTCATTCTGTACCTCTCCTTTCTCTTTAAATAATCCCCTGTTTCTTTTTATATCAAATCTTACCCTGCATGTGATAAACCATGGCAAGTACTTCCGCAACCGCCTGATACAACTCCTGGGGCACCTGCTCTCCCAATTCCACATTGTGATAAAGCATACGCGCCAAAGGCTTATTTTCCACAATTTCGATATGATACTCTTTTGCCTTTTCTTTAATTTTCTGTGCCAGATAATCCTCACCCTTGGCAACCACAATCGGTGCCGGAGCAATTTCCGTATCATATTTGATAGCAACGGCAAAATGCGTCGGGTTTGTAATAACTACATCCGCTTCCGGCAATTGCTGCATCATACGCCTGCGTGATGCTTCCTGCATCTTTGCCCGGATTTTTCCTTTTACCTGCGGATCTCCTTCTGCCTGCTTGTACTCATCTTTTACTTCCTGCTTGGTCATCTTCTGATTTTCATGGAATTTATGCTTCTGATAAGCAAAATCCAAAGCAGCAATGACAATATAAATAACAGAAACTTTCAATCCGAAATCAATGGCAAGCTTTCCTGCTGCGGCAATTCCCTGCCATAAAGGCATGTTAAACAACAAATAAATGATATCTATATTATCCTTGAAGGTCGAATAAGCCACCCATGCAATCAATCCGATTTTTAAAAAGGATTTCAACAGCTCCATCAGAGACTGTGCCGAAAACATACGTTTAAATCCATTCACCGGATTCATTTTACTGAATTTTGGTTGCATCGGTTTTGCAGTCGGTTTCCACTTTACCTGAACCAAATCGGAAACAAATGCAACGATAAATCCCAATATAAGAAACGGTGCAATAATCAACAAAATTTTTAACATTACGCTACGGATAAGCGTATAATAAGCTTCCGCCGGTATAAAACCGTTGGGCATCTTGATTAATTCACCCATGCGATTATATGTAAATGAAAATACAGACAGGAAGTTTTCACCCAGATAACCCAGTCCAAATTTCAAAATTAAAAACAATACAATGAGCCCGGTCGCATTGGCAATTTCTTTGCTTTTCGCAACCTGGCCTTCTTTTCTGGCGTCACTTAATTTTTTGGCGGTAGGTTCTTCTGTCTTTTCACCGCCCGGTCCTTCCTTTGCGAAGAACTGCAGGTTGTATTGTATCAAGCCATCATCGCCTCCACAAACGTTACCATCATGGTCTTCATTTCCGTAAAGACAAAATCAGAAATATAAGGCAGCATTCCGATGGTCAAAAACATTACCCCAAGACCAAACAACAATTTTATCTGCATGCCGACCGCAAACATATTCATTTGCGGAGCAACCTTTGCCATAATTCCCAAAATAACATTGGTAATCAACAAAACACAAAACACCGGCAGGCAGATTCGAAAACCGATATTAATATAATCAGACATAAATGATATGATGGCAGAAAGCATCCTGTCACTGTGAAAAACAGCACCGTTAACCGGTATCAAAGTATATGTTTCTACAAAAGCCTTGATTAAATATTGATGCATGTTTGATACAACCAAAATCAAAAGCACCATATATTGATAAAGCATTCCGGAGATACTGACACTTTCCTTGGTCAAGGGATCATATTCACTTGCCATCGCAAGACCAATTTCCATATCAATCATACGTCCGGCAAACGTAACAATATGTGTGCAGATATTAACGGCCAATCCAATAATTAACCCTGTAAAAACCTCATGTGCCACAATTAACGCATATTCAAGCACCGTACGATATTCGATAGCTTCATGCGGCATGGTGGTCTCATAAATCAAAATGGCAAAGAAAAAAGAAAATGCCGTTTTTACACGCCGTGGCGTATTGTTCATGCTAAAAAAGGGAGCAACGAACACAAAACTCGCTACCCTGGCCAAAATCAGCAGAAAAAATTCAAATTCATACATGGAAAAGGAATAATTAATCATCCTATCACCTTATATATACCGAAAAATTGGACCACAACTCAATCATATAACCACTGATGCTGTCAAGAATCCATCCGCCTAACAGCATAAGTGTCAAAAAAACAGCCAGGATTTTCGGAATAAAGGTTAATGTCTGTTCCTGAATCGATGTAACGGTCTGAAAAATGCTGACAATCAGACCAACCGCCAATGACACAAGCAAAATCGGAGCCGCTGTTTTGATTATGAGGAAAAGCGCTTCGCTTCCCATGTCTACGACCCAATCTGTTGACATATAACCCTTCCTTTCTGTTTGTTTCTGTTTGATCCTGTTTATCTGTTTGTTTTTTTATTTCTGTCTTTTTACTTCTTTTTGTTCTGATCCAATTATCAAATTATTTTTCATTCGCTTGCAATCAATGAATGATTCTTTATTTTTATAAACAATGAATTTTATTTTAGCCCAATCAATGTTTTTTTTAAATATAATTCATTTAATAACCATCAAATATGTAATCATAACAATGCATAATTAATCAGTGAAATTAGTAAAACTAGTAAAATGTCCTTACAAGATTTACAATGACCAAATTCCAACCATCAGCTAAAACAAACAATAAAATCTTAAACGGCATGGAAATTGTGGTTGGCGGCAACATCATCATACCCATACTCATCAGTGCGGAAGCCACAACCATATCAATCACAATAAACGGTATATAAATTACAAAACCGATAATAAAAGCCGTACGCAACTCACTGACCAGGAAAGCCGGAATGAGTGCACTGGTAGGAATGTCATCCAATTCCCCGGTCCATTCATACCCACCAATATCACAAAATGTCTTGGCATCCTTTGTCTGAGTTTGTGCATACATAAACTCCCGCAGTGGTGCAACACCTCTTTCCAATGCAATCTCCTGCGTGATTTCTCCGGCTTCAAACGGTTTAATTGCATCTTCATTAATCTGGGTAATAACCGGATTCATAATGAAAAATGTTAAAAATAAAGATAACGCGATTAAAACCTGATTCGGCGGAGCGGTCTGCGTATTTAATGCTGCTCTTGTAAAATGAAGCACAATCAGAATACGTGTAAAAGAGGTTAAACAAATAATGAGAATAGGTGCCAAAGTGATGCCGGTCAAGATCAGCATGATCCTTAGTGCACCCGCAATAGATCCATTCCCATCATTGTATGTAACGGTTAAGTCGTTCGCAATATTCAGTTCTTTTAAGTCGTCAGGCGTTTCGGCAGCTCCGGGCTCTCTGATATTGGTCCGGTCCTCAGTTTCTCCGGCATCGGATGTTGAATCCAATGCTCCCATGGTTGATGCCTGCACACTTGTCGGATTTATGAAAAAAACACAAACAAGAAATGCTAAAAGCAACAAACCCTTTTTGAGGCAACTGCCAAAATGAGCACTATGAATCTTAGGTAATATCATCCTCATCGCTTTCTTCAATCGCCTTCTTTGGTTTATTTACCGCAAAATCTTTTGCTTTATTAAAAAAATCTTCAAACGAAACTGCTTTTTTTGACAAATCATTGTCATAAAATACAATCTCACTCTCGTCCAGTTCACGCAGTATGGTAACGGTATCTTTACAGATAGCAACCGCCATATACTTTTTTCCAATGCGCAAAATCTGGACATATTTGTTTTGCGTCAATCGAAAGGTATCAACAACTTCAAAATTACTGCCTTTCATCTTGCCTTTTTGCACACCTGCGACATATCGTGTTGTCAGCCAGGTAGCTCCTAAAACTACAATAAAAAGCAATATCACGGTAAGCAACTGTGCTACCGAATCAATCTTTGACGTTGAAACAAGAAGCATATTAACCGACAACCTTCTTTACCGCTTCCAAAACACGATCTGCCTGGAAAGGTTTTACAATAAAGTCTTTTGCACCTGCCTGAATGGATTCAATTACCATAGCCTGCTGTCCCATAGCAGAGCACATGATTACCATAGCCCCCGCATCTGAAGCTTTGATATTCTTTAAAGCCTGAATTCCATCCATCTCAGGCATTGTGATATCCATCAATACCAAATCCGGTTTTAATTCATTGTACTTTTCTACAGCTTTTAATCCGTTTTCAGCCTCTCCGATTACATTGTAACCATTTTTGGTTAAAATGTCTTTGATCATCATTCTCATAAATGCTGCATCATCACAAATCAAAATATTTTTCGCCATTTTTTCTCTCCTAAATTCCCTGATTATTTACTATTTCGATTACTCTGATACCAAAACTTTCTTCAATTACAACAACTTCACCTTTTGCAACAAACTTTCCGTTAACTAATACATCTATAGGTTCACCCGTAATCCGATTTAACTCAATGATTGTGCCGGGTGCGAAGTCCAAAATTTCTGCAATGGATTTTTTTGTTCTTCCAAGTTCGACAGTTACCTCCAATGGTACATCCATGATCAATCCAATATTTTCCTGACTTGGCATTGCCGAAAAATCCTGATTGAATGACTGGAATTGCGCCGGCTGAATGTTTAGATTTTGCTGCGGTGGCATTGCCATCTGCGGCATTCCCATCTGTGGCATACCCATTTGAGGCATTCCCATCTGCGGCATTCCGTATCCCATCGGCTGCTGCATTGACATGTCATATCCCATCTGCGGCATTCCCATCTGTGGCATCGGTGCCGGTGTCGGTTCGACGGTCGGCGGAACATATGGTGAAGGTTCCGGTGCTGGTGCCGGTGCTGGCTCCGGTGCTGACACCTCCGGTTCCTGATTGCCGATAAACATCTGATAAAGAGATTTTGCAAAATCAATCGGATACAATTGCATGATTGTCGAATCAACCAAATCATCAATCTGCATACGAAATGCAATCTTTACAAACGCACCTTCTAAGAAAGGAGCAATATCCGACGGCTTTCTCTGCTCTAACAAATTCAAAAGACTGGCTTCCGGAGGACTGATATCAATCATACATCCCAACATGGAAGAAAGGCTCGTAGCACTTGAACCCATCATCTGGTTCATCGCTTCGGAAATAGCACTTAAATGAAGCTCTGAAAATTCACCTTCCGTATTTGTTCCGTCTCCACCCATCATAAGGTCGGTAATGACTTTTACATCCTGTTCCCGAAGAATTAAAATATTTGCTCCATCCAATCCCGCCGTATACTTTATCTGAATAAATACACACGGTTTTTCGTAATCCTCCATGAGATTAGACCATCTTGCCATGGATACAACAGGAGTTGTTATATTAACTTTTTTGTTTACAAGCGAATACAGTGTCGTTGCTGACGTTCCCATGCTGATGTTGGCGATCTCACCAATGGCATCTTTTTCTATATCCGTCAATTCAACGTCTTCCATTATCGGAGCAGACTGTGGAACGTCTGCAACTGGAGCCGAATTCTCATTGGATGTCTCCTGTGGAACCTCTCCCATAGCCATTCCGGCTAATAACGCATTGATCTCGTCCTGAGATAATGATGCTCCGTCCATTCGTCTAATCCTCCTCTCTGATAACCGATGTTACCCTTACGGCATATTTATCTTTATTCACACCGGGTAATGCGGTAAATTTCTTTATATTTCCAACATATATTTCCATCTCATCCTCAACTCCCCGATCCAGTCTGATAATATCCCCGACCTGTAAAGAAGCAAAGTCCATAACGGAAATAACACTCTGTCCAAGCACTGCTTTAATCGGTACATCCACTCTTTTAATTAAAGCTTCAATATTGTCATGATATGCATCATCATTGATTTCCTGCATAGTCGAAAACCAGTACTTGGTATTCAATTTATCCATAATGCTTTCCAACGTCAAAAACGGAAGACAAGCATTCATAAATCCCTCTACTGAACCAATTCGGACGTTTAATGTTACGATTGCTATCATTTCATTGGGTGAAATAATCTGGGCAAACTGCGGATTGGTCTCTATCCTTTCCAAAAAAGGATCCAGCGACACAACATTTCGCCACGGCTCACGGAATAATCCCATACAGATTACCAAAACCTTATCCAGAATAGATAACTCAATCTCTGAAAAATCACGGTTTTTTTCCAACGGCAAACCCGCACCGCCTAACATTCGGTCTAAAATTGCATAACCCAAACTTGGCTGAATTTCCATAATGATATTTCCGGGTAAAGGATTAAAATTGATAATACCCAGAATAACCGGATTACTCAATGCATTGGTAAATTCCGAAAAGGTAACCGCTTCGGAGCTGACCACACTGACCTGAACATTTTTTCTAAGATAAACCGGAAGATTGGTTGATAACAATCGACCATAATGTTCAAAAATAATTTCTAACGTTCGAAGATGCTCTTTTGAAAACTTGGCGGGACGCTTAAAATCATAGTTTTTGACCTGCGGCCCCTGGTTTTCTTTCAAATCATCTACTTCAAGTTCACCACTGTCTAGTGCCGCCAGCAAACTATCTATCTCATTTTGAGATAAAACTTCACTCACCAAGTTCACCTCCTATTCGTGTTAATATGACACTTCCGTACAATAAATTTGCTGAACTACCATACAAAAATATACTGAATTACTGTATAGTAAATTTACTGAACTATCATACAATAAATTACTAAGCTACTGTACAATTAATTTACTGAAAGTCACTTTATAAATAAAATCGGAGTCAAACATTTCTTTTGACTGTAATCTTTCCAAAATTTCCTTTTGGATATCCGCACTGCGAGGTTGAATTTCATCCGCTGTATACTTACCGATTACCTCAGTGATTATACTTTCAATCAGACTTTGTCTTGTACCGATATCTGCACCGTATGTCTTATAACCATCATTTTTGGTGTTCAATGATAAAGATACCTTTACCATCGCAAAATGCTGGGTGCCATCTTCTCCTTTTGCAAGCAGAATCGTCATCTCCTCAGGCAGATCATATACCTGCGTATCTTCTAAAGATACCACTTCTTCAGGAGTTTCTGCTTCACCAGTTGGATTCAATTCCAGTTTTAAAATGGATGCAATATCCGTAACAATTGCAGCTGTCTTTTTATTGGTGCCTGTCACACTGATCATCATAATGGATGTCATAACCAAGTTGACAATCAACAATGCCAAAATCACAATAGACAATAAATTCTTCTTCATTTATGTGCCTCCTATTCACCAGTACTGAGTGAATGATAAATCTTGATTTCCACCCTACGGTTCTGAGCCCGTCCCTGATCAGTAGAATTATCAGCCACCGGAACATATTCTCCCCTGCCGGAATGCTTTATTTTGGCAGGATCCAAAAACGTAGTTTCCATTAAATAATTGAATATCGACAACGCTCGAAAACTGGACAATTCGTTATTATCCGCAAAGCGTGAATTATGAATCGGAACGTTATCCGTATGTCCTTCTATTTCAACCGTACTCTCCGCATATCGGGATAAGATCTGTCCAATCTTATCAAGAACCGGTTTTGCTTCTTCTTTTATGTCGGCACTTCCTGAATCAAACAACAATGCACCATTCAATGTCAAAGATACATACTGGGATGTAAAATCAACATCTATTTCATTGGCAAACTGACTTTCATCAATGGCTTCTTCCACTTTTTCGGCAAGCTGTTCGCTTTCCTCTAATTGCTTTTCAGCCATCTGTTGTTCATATTCTTCTAAATCATTGACCGTTTGATCACTTTCGGCTGTCTTTCCGGTACTGTTGATATAATCATCCAGTTCATTTAACTGGCTGACACCATTACTGATCAAAATACCATCACCGATTGCTGTTGCTCCACCTGAAAAAATACTGAAATTCTGGTTAAATGAAGCAGCTACCTGCTGTAACTTCTGAGCATCCATGGTCGACATGGAAAACAAAAGTACAAAGAAACATAATAGCAGGTTCATCAAATCACTAAAGGTTGTCATCCACGCCGGAGAACCGCCGCCACCGCCTTCTTCTTTCTTTTTTCTGGCCATTTACTGCTCACCGCCCTCCTCTGAGCCTGCTGAGACTCTATCTTTGGGAGCTAAGAAAGATTTCAATTTTTCTTCGATAACTCTGGGGTTTTCTCCTGCCTGAATGGATAAAAGACCTTCGATCATAATCTCTTTTACCATAGTCTCATTTTCACTATTGGCCTTTAATTTGGTTGCAACCGGAGTTCCAATCCAGTTTGCCAACATGGAACCATATAAAGTCGTAATCAGGGCTGTTGCCATATTCGGACCAACGGTACTGGCATCCGATAGGTTTTGTAACATCAAAATAAGGCCGATCAAGGTACCAATCATACCCCAGGCAGGTCCCATGGCTGCGATGTTCATCCAAAAATCGATCCTCTTCTTGTGTCGGTCTTCTATACAGGTTAATTCGGTTTCCAAAATACCACGTACCAATTCCGGATCTGTACCATCAACAATTAATAAAATACCCTTTTTCAAAAAAGGATCATCCAGATCGGCCGCTGCTTCTTCCAGAGAAAGAAGTCCCTCTTTACGTGCAATATTTGATAAATCTATAATCTTTTTGATAATCTGCGGGGTATCCAGGGTAGGAGTCTTTAAAACCAATGTGAAACTCTTTAATCCACTAATGAAATCCCGAATCGGATTCATTGCCAGAATACAGGCAAATGTACCACCAACCGTAATAATAAAAGATTGTGCATGCAAAAAATGCTTGATAGCTCCAAAGCCTTCATCACCGGTTACGATACCGAAAATAATCATACCCAGACAGACTACTAATCCAATAATCGACGCTAAATCCATTGAAAAAATTCCTGTCCTTTTTACCTCTTAAGTAAAAATATCCTTTCTGTACAATATTACCAGATTTTTTATCTCTTGTCTACTTTCTTTTACGATTATTTTGCGTCCGGTTGTAAAGCTGATGACTGTATCAGGCGTTTCTTCAACAAACTCAATCAAATCCGGATTAATCAAAATTTTCGTCCCATTCAATCTCGTCACTTCTATCATACGAATCCTCCATTTCCGGTTCACGTTTTTCCGTTTTCTCGGGGCCCGTTTCTCGGGGCCCGTTTTTGTAAATATTGTTTTTTCAAGTTTAGGTTTCGATGCATAAGTTTATCTAAATGTTTCATCGTAACAATTATGATAACGGACGCACCGGTGCACTCGGACATCCATGTCCGCGGTGCACCTTTCGCAGCATCCATGCTGCGAATTGCTGTTTTTTGAATGAAACATTAAGATAAACTAATGCATCTGCACAATAAACTTTCAAAAACAATATTTACAAAAACTTTATTCTTGGGCTCGGGCTACAGGTTGTATTTATCTGACATACCAAATCAACTATTTTTCTAATTTGGGGCCTACTACCTCCAGCTACCTTTCATGCCAAACTGGCCATTTTTTTGTTTTGGACCTACTACATCTATCCACCAGTCATGCCAAGCTGACTTTTTTCTTGCTTTGGACCTACTACATCTATCCATCAGTCATGCCAAGCTGACTTTTTTTCTTGCTTGGGGCCTACAGCCCCTGTATACCAGTCAGACCAAGCTGAGCTATTTTTTGTTTTGGACCTACTACATCTATCCACCAGTCATGCCAAGCTGACTTTTTTTCTTGCTTTGGGCCTACAGACTCTATCCATCTGTCAGGCTAAACCGACACTTTTCTTGCTAAAGGGTCTAAATAAGTGCCAATCGAATATTATAAATTAGTTCCACAAATAACATTTTGCACAAGTCAATTCCGAGCCGAGAAAATATCATTTATTTCCTCGCACATTTGACGCTGTTGATTAGTTTATCTTAATATTTCGAATTAAAACCAGCACTTCGCGACACGGATGTCGCGAAAGGTGCAATTGGACAGGACGTCCAATTTGCACCGTGTGCGTACGAAGACAAATTTACTTTCCCGAAATATTTAGATAAACTTATCAACGTTAGTCTGTGCGTGAAATAAATGATATTTTCCCGGCGACCGCCAATTGACCATAAAATGCACCACTCCAACGAAACATAGGGACACTCTTCGATTATACGAAAAACATCCCTATGTTTCTATATATCTGTTTATTAACTTGCAAAAGAATTAACAATCTTTCAGACAATCTTTGAAATACTTCTTTAATCATTCTTTTTTGATTTTCTTTCAATCATCTTCGACTATCTATTTTGATTACCTCTTTCAATTGTCTTTATACTATCTATTTAGACTATCTCTTTAAGTTAACCAATTCTTCCAACAAGGTATCGGATACGGTGATGATACGGGAATTGGCCTGGAAACCACGCTGAGCGGTGATCATATCGGTAAACTCTGCTGACAAGTCAACATTACTCATTTCCAAAACACCGGTTTCCATATATCCACCGTTTGCAGAGATATCAACACCGATGCCATCAAACTCACCGGAGTTTAATGTTGCAGAATAAAGATTGTCGCCTTCTTTCTGCAAACCGGAAGCATTGGTAAATTCTGCTACTGCCATCTGACCCAAAAGTCTGGTCTGTCCATTGTCATAAGAAGCATAAATCATACCGTCATTCTGAATGGAAATACCGGACATTGCACCAAGTTTTCGGCCTGTGCCTCTCCCCTGTGTATCACCGGGATCTGCACTGATGGTACTGGTACCGTTATTGTTAAAGTTGGTGGAAGTAGAAAAATCAATACTGATTGTTTCATAAGGTCCCGCTGGATATGTAGAAGCACCAAAGGACAAATTCAATCCAAAATCATTGGTCAATCCGTTGACACTCTTAATCGTACCGGTAGCAGTATCATACTGGATTAAGCCACCTATTACCTGACGACCTGCTGTATTTAATATAGTAATCGGATTGCCTTCTGCATCTGTTCCGGCAGTCAATACGCCTGTGGTGGTCAAAGTACCTGCGTCCACATACGAACCAACCGTTGTTCCATCTGCCAAAGTTAATTTTGCAAATTCCGTATATGAAGAATAACCAAATGCATTTGCAACTTTTTCCTTCTCTGCATCCGTCAATGCAGTACTTGTCAAATCAATCGTCTGTGTCGCACCACCATCATCCACATAAGACAAGTTGTTGCCAGCAAGTGTGTAAGCGGAACTCATAACCAATGACTGCACCTGAGGTGCTGTTGATACACTGCCAAGCTGTACTCCGGGGATATTCACTTCCTCCCCGTTTTCATTCAGTATCGTAGTCAATTCTATAGAATACAGACCAAGTGTATCGGTCTCTTTCATGGACAATTTTGCAGTATAAGCATATCCTAACTTATCAAAAAAGCTTAAATTCATGATCTTACCGGATTCGGAAGCAACCTGAACATCGTTTTTATCAATAATACCGGAAACGTATGCCTTGGTTGTTGCCTCCGGCGGATATGTCATATTTTCCGCACTCATAATACGTAATGCGGAAACCGTATCTTTTTTGATAGTTCCTGTTGTCTCATCAACCTGCCATCCCATGACATTATATCCGTTGGATGACATTGCCAGATTACCGACACTGTCTACATAGAAAGATCCGTCTCTGGTAAAGAAGTTTTTGCTACCGTCACTAACGATAAAAAATGAATCTCCGGTAATACGGATATCAAACGGATTGCCGGTTGTCTGAGAAGCACCTGCAGTTTCAATTGCCGTACTGATAGCGCCTGATTTTACACCAAGACCAATCTGCTTTGCATTGGTACCTGCAGTACCGCTTGTAGCATTCGGTCCACTGGCAGCCTGTGTTGTCTGATACATTAATTCCGAAAAAGTTATGGACTGAGATTTATATGCTGTTGTATTAACATTCGCAATATTATTACCAATTACATCCATTTTGACCTGATGTGTTTTCAATCCCGATACACCAGAGTAGAGTGATCTCATCATAATTAAACGACCTCCTGTTTTGCACCGTCTGTTTTCTCTGTCATTCGAAAACAAGTTAGCCTCCATAAGGTCCGGCTAAGCGATTACGGCTCCATCAATATTTGTAAAAATGTTTTCATCCGCCTGTGACTGATCCATTGCTGTGATTACCGTATTCTTTGGTATATTTACGATAAAAGCAAGATGATCCACCATGACCAGCGAATCTTTAATTCCTTTCGAACCCGCTTTATTGGTTCCTTCTGTCAGACGATCCATTTGTTCTTTTGTCAATTCGATATTGCGGTCTGCCAACCGGCTACTCGCATGTTTGGAAAACTTTAAAGTTGTTTCCCTGCTGCTGTCCATAGCTTCCAGCAAAGCATCCTGAAACGAATTGGTTTTCGATGTTTCCTGACTTTGATTTACTTTTCCGGCAGTGATATACCGGTCCATGATCTGAGCGCTCGAAAGAAAGGTTTGATTGATTCCGTTCATTCTATTTCCTCCCTGCGATTCGCACGAAAAATCTGTTATGCCAACAACTTATACGGTGGTTTTTTTTGTTTGTGTATCGTCATCGGCCGCCTCCCTATTATTATCGTCAGCAAGCTCCTGTAACTTAATAAGCTCCTGCATTTTTTGAACATAATTTTTAATTTTTTCTACACTCTCCTGTGCAACAAAGCTCTGCTGATATTCATCCATTCCTTCATACATTTGAGAAATAGAATCAACCGCATCTTTATCCTGTACCGTTAATGCATTGATATTGGGAAGCTTATTTAATGCAGTATTCAAGGTTACTGCCATGGAATATGCTTCAATATAAGCCGGGTCCGCAACCTCTTTTACATCATCAAGCAACCAGGATTGTCCATTCACCCAGACTAAAGCTTTATTATTCTCGTAACTAATATAATCAACAACTCCCATGTCACTGGATGTTTTTCCGGTTGCATCTGTTGTTTCTACAACAACTGTTTTTCCTACCAGATCCGATGCCCTTGACAATTCCATTGTTGAACTCATATTCTGCATCTGCTCTAATTCTGAAAATGTAGCATACTGTGAAATATATTCTGTATTGGAAGTTGGTTCCAACGGATCCTGATATTTCATCTGTGCCACTAAAAGCTGCAGAAAATCATCTTTTCCAAGGGATGAACCACCTGATGTTTTTTTCGATTTATCCGAACTTGTAGTTGCAGTCTGCTGTAAAATTCCATCTACCACACTGGCTGATACCATATTGGTTCTCCTTTCTGTTAAATTATTGTTTCATTACGGTTTACAGTATTGCATAAATTACTGTTTTATTATTGCATTGTTTTGCTATTTTTTCATTTTGTTATTGCATTTTACCAGTTTGCCATTTTGCATTTTATCGGTTCACTATTTTGCATTTTACCGGTTCTAGTAAAATAATATGAAATATTTTTATTTAACAATTAATTATGCCATTTATTACTCCATCTGCCTGAAATAATATATAATTGTCAAATTAAACGGCTTTGAACATCCTACGCCATGACATCCATGCTACTGCCGTTTTTCGTCATCATGTCGATTTGAATACGTTCCGCATCGGAAAGTGTTGCATCCTGAAGCATTTCCTGCGCCTCTTCCAAACCTGAAATCATTATGCGCCGACGGGTCTGTTTATTGAGCTGTTCTTCGTAAAGTTGTCTGGCTTCCTGACCTTCATATTGCTGCATGTTTTGTTCAAACTCATGACTGGCAATCGTCACTTCAACAGATTCAACTTTTAAGCCCTGTTCATTTAATTCTTCCTTCAACACCATTGCCTGAACCAGTAAAGCATCTCTGACCGTTTCATTTTCGGTTGTAATTACCGCTGTGATAATACCTGCCTTTTGCGATACCTGTAAATGTACATTGCCCAATGTTGCAGGATGTAAAGAAATCTCAACCTCTGAAAAGTCTGCTGAATTATTAATTTTAACATGTTCGGCTATCTGATCAATGATATCTTTGACATTCACATTAGAAGAAAATATAGCATCCGTTTTATTCGCCGCATCCATACCACCGGCATTAGTCAAATCAAAGGGATTTACCAAAGCTGACGCATCAGACGAATCTGCCATTGTTTGATTGTTACCATTTCCTGTTAATTCTTGATTTGTATCTGAAAAATCAGATGCGGCATTATCCGTGCCACTCTGATTTTGCACAGTCTCGTCGGATACTTCTTTCGCATCAGCAGTCACATCTTCCTGATGTATTTCATAATCCACATTTCTTTCAAAAGCCGGTTCTTCCACTTTATCTGTATGTTCTGACATATCTTCCATTGCTACAGAAGGCATATCATCTTCCGTTTCAGAAACAATTACATCTTCTGTAAATCCATCGTTTCCTTGTAAACTGATTAATGATCCTTCCTGAAGCATATCGGAAATCGTCTCTGTCAAATCTTGAATCGTTGCAAATAGATTTTCATCCGTCAGCATGGCAAGACTGTCACCACCTGCCGTAAGTTTTGTCACCAACAATGCCATATTGGACTGATTTGTTAAATCAGCAAAACCAAGTCCTAGTGCCTCCATTGCAGCTTTCACGTCTTCCTCAGAAACATTCAGTTCTTCTGCGATTTTCTCAACAATTTTTTCTTCTGTCTCAATCGCTTTTTCGTCTGCTATTTCTTCGTCCGTCACGTCTGCATCTGTCTTTTTCTCATCTGATGTTTCATTTACATCATCACTTTTTTTCGTGACACGATCAGCATCCGAATTTCGTAATTCTTTGTTTTTGTCAACATTTCCATACGAATCTTTCTGCATCTTTTCCGTTGAGGCAACATTATCTTTCCGATTAATGAAATCGTATGATTGTCGAGTCCCAGAAACCATGTTATGTAAACTTTGTGTCCCCTGTTGTTTCTCAACTGACAAATCTTTCGTCCTGCCGTAATCGGAATTCCCCAGGGTACTGTTATCTTTTGCCAAATTCATGGCATTTTGAAACATTCCCGATAAATCATTGTCATCCGATGCGGTATTTTTCTGTCCTTTGACCTGCTTTTGATACATTAATCCGGAAATATCCTGTATAGAACTACTGGTCATATCAAAACCTCCTTTCTCTCAAATTATATCGGTCTTTTTTACCAATATCTTAAGAGTCGGGATCCATAATTTTCGTAATTTTGGCAGCAACCGCAGAATCCATGACACCAAGAATTGCACCTCTGTCATCTGGTTCCATAACACCGAGAATTTTAGCGACTAAATCCAGATTGTCTGTCATGCCTTCAAAAATAGTAGCCGCCTGTTTGGGTTTCATTTCAGAATAAGCCTGCGCATAGCGCTTAATTTCTTCAGAAACTGCTTCTTCTTTCACAACCTCTTTATACAAATTTTCTGCCGTTTCCGGATCCATGGTTTCATAATACTTCACATATTCTTCTGCTCCGGGACCATTTTCGGCATATACAACTTCTTCATAAAACTCGTTCTTTATTCTCTGGAACTCTAATTGCTTTTCTTCAAATGTCTTTAATCTGGTTACCTCATTTTCAAGCTCCGTGATTTTTTCAGCGTCCGCATTCACTGTATTTTGCGCACTCTCTAACTGGAGTTTTAATTTTTCAATATCATTTACAGCATCTCTCAGATTTGTATAGCCACCATAGCTTTCACTTGAAATAGTTTCTGTTTCTTCGCTTTCCGGCAAAATCTTATTTAAAACCGGCACATCTGATAAAACAGGGGCTAAAACCTCAGAACCAAATCCACCCACATCCAGTTTGATTAATAGAGCAATGATGCCCAACCATACCAGAATAATAATCGCTGTTACGATAAAAACAGAAAAACCACCACTTTCTTCATCCTCTGTCAGATTCGCTTCCTGCTGTGCAAGTTCCTTTGCACGTTGCTTGGCTTCTTTTTTCTGTGCTTTCTGATCCTGTTTTAACTTTTTCTTTTCTTCTTTTAATCTCTTTTTTTCCGCTTTTGTATCAATATTATCAGCCATAGAAATCACCCATTCGTTTTCGTTTTCTGCCCATATGTATAACTGGTCATTTCATCTATCTCTTTTCCCTCAGAAGCTTTTAATTCCATCTTAAATTCTTCGAATGCTTTTTCTTTTAAAATTTCATGCGTTTTGCGTTCCTGCATGGCTTTCTGCATACGCACACGCTGCTCTTCCAAGCGCTTTTCCGCCATGCGAACCTGTATCGTCTGCGCACGTACCTGTTCACCGGCAAAAGAAACCATTTTTTTATTTTCATCGATTTTTAAAATATCCAGTCTGTCTGCCAAAAGCAATTCGCGCCCGTCTTCTTCCAACTTTTGACGATAATGTACTTTTGTCGAAAGCTTTTCCTCTTCTTCCGACAAGTGCATAACCGCAGCTGCAAATTCATTTTTTGCCTGCGTTTCCATTTTTTCTTTTATTTCGAGAATATTCTGCATCCGATAACTAAACTTCGCCATAATTAATCCTCTGAAGAAACCTTTTGACATATCCAAACACGTAAATGAAATGTAATATATGTAGTTTACATAACTTGATTCTGCTTTTTAAAACTATATATTTTGTAAAACTATACCCTTATAAAACCATATACATATAAAAACGCTTATCTGAAAAAAACGCTTACCCCAAAAATCGACAAATCTACAAATCTACATATCTGCAAAAATACATATCTGCAAAAATACATATCTGCAAAACTGCATATCTGTGAAACTGCATATCTGTGAAATCAAATACTTTACCATAATTATCAGACTAGAACAAATTAAGCAGCCTTTGTATTTCTTCTTCAAACGATATTTTTTCATCAGTTTCCTGCATCAGAAATGCATTGACGGCATCGATTTTTTCCATTGCATAGTCAATATTTTTATTGCTGCCTTTTTTATAGGCTCCGATATTGATCAGATCCTCTGCATCTTTATAAGTTGCCAGTACATTTTTCAACTTTCCGGCGGCCTGCTTATGATCGCGGTCCGCAATCTGACTCATACAACGGGAAATGCTCTGTAGCACATCAATCGCCGGGTAATGATTTTTATGCGCAAGCCGACGGTCCAACATGATATGTCCATCCAGAATACTACGCGCCGTATCAGTGATTGGCTCATTAAAATCATCGCCGTCTACCAAAACCGTATATAACCCGGTAATCGATCCTTTTTCATTGCGTCCTGCCCGTTCCAACAACTTCGGCATCTCCGAATACACGCTCGGCGGATAGCCTCGGGTAACCGGGGGCTCTCCACTGGCCAGACCGATTTCACGCTGTGCCATGGAAAAACGGGTTAACGAATCCATCATCAATAAAACATCTTTTCCCTTATCACGGAAATATTCTGCTATTGCCGTGGCTGTCTGTGCAGCTTTTTTTCGTTCCAGTGCCGGTTTGTCCGAAGTGGCAACCACTACAACACTACGAGCCATACCTTCTGTTCCGAGGTCTCTTTCAATAAATTCACGTACCTCCCTGCCACGCTCTCCAATCAGGGCTATGACATTGATATCCGCCATCGTATTGCGTGCAAACATCCCCATCAAAGTGGATTTTCCCACACCGGAACCGGCAAAAATACCGATACGCTGTCCTTTTCCGATGGTAATCAGACCATCTACCGCCTTTACGCCCAGGGGCAAAATCGTATCGATAATCTGTCTTTTTAACGGATCGGGAGCCGGTGCTTCCATCGGATAACTTTGTAGGCAATGAAGTTCTTCTCCTTCAATCGGACGGCCGAGACCATCTAACGTCCGACCAAGCAGTTCCTCCCCAACCAAAACCTTTAACGGCTCACCTTCTGCTTCCACCACACAACCGCCACCGATACGGTCGGTTGCTTCATAAGGCATCAGAAGGGTATGACGATTTTTAAATCCAACCACTTCCGCTAAAATAAATTCGCCGGTTCTGCCTTCTTTGTAGATTCTACATAAATCTCCCATTTTAGCATCAGGACCGGCCGATTCTATTGTGAGTCCCACAACATTGACCACTTTTCCCATTTTTTTAAAATAAGTCATGCCCAATGCTTTGGAATATTTTTTTGCATCAATTGCAGCATTTGCCACTGTTCTAACCCCTTTGTACACCGTCGTAGGACAACAACAGTAATTGCTTTTTTAGTTCTTTTAGTTCGACGCCCAGACTGCAGTCAAAAATCCCACCATCCGTCTCAATCAGACACTGGTTTTTCTTTAAGGTCACATCCTCAATAAACTCTACAGAGGAATTGACAATTCCGCCTGCTTCCATCAGTGCATCCTTGTGCATACTGACAAAAGCCAAATCCTCAGCTGAAACATGAATCAGATATTCACTACTGCTATCTGTTTTTCGCAGAGTATTTCCAATCAGATGGATAATCAAATCCCGATCATCCGACAATTTTACATGAAAAATATGCTCATAGATATCCGTCAGTGTGTCAATTAAAACAGGTTCTAATTCTTCCAATTTTTGCTGATAAATATTGGTAAGCCGATTCTCTTTTTCTTCATATTCCCGGCGTAGCAGATCCTCTTTTGATTCCAATTCCTGCGTTGCCTGTAACAGACCATCCTGATATCCCTGCTTTTGTCCTTCCTCATAGGCCCGACTCTTTATCATCTCTGCCTCAGACTGCGCGTTAGCAAGCATAGAATCAATCTGCTCCTGCGCCTTTTCAAGCAGTTCTTCCGGCGACGGGCCATCATAAACAGGCTCGGCCTTAATCACATTTCCCGCATCATCGCCCAGCAATGCAGATACCTGTTCTGCATCCAGTCCACCTAAAAATCCATCCACGAACTCCTCAGCACTTTCACCTTCCATGGTTTCCTGAAGATTTTGTGACAATTCCGCTATTTTTTTCGCAATTCGTTCATTGTAATCAATAATACGGGCATCCTCTTCGTTCAGCGTGACGTACTGATATTTTAAAAGATTGGACTTTTTAGACAACAATCTCGTCACCTCCGCCTCTGGAAATAATAATTTCTGCGGAATCTTCTAACTTACGTATGATATTAACAATCTTCTGCTGTGCTTCTTCAACGTCCTTCATACGTACAGGTCCCATGAATTCCATATCTTCCTGTATCATGGTAGCCAGACGTTTGGAAAGATTGTTGAAAATCGCATTCTGAACCTGTTCTGTCGAACCCTTTAATGCGATTGCCAGATCGGAATTTTCAACATCACGCAGCACACGCTGGATTGCTCTGTCGTCCAAAAGCAGAATATCTTCGAATACAAACATCTTTTTGCGGATTTCGTCTGCCAGTTCGGGATCTTCGATTTCCAAAGTCTCCATGATATGTTTCTCTGTTCCACGGTCTACTGTGTTTAAAATCTCGACAACCGCATCGACACCACCGATAACCGTGTAATCCTGATTGACCAAAGATGACAACTGTGTCTCTAACACACGCTCCACTTCTTTGATAACATCCGGACTTGTTCGATCCATCGTTGCCACACGCCTTGCTACATCAGCCTGACAATCCGGTGGCAATGCAGACAAAATCAAAGAAGACTGGCTTGGAGCCAAATAAGATAAAATCAATGCAATGGTCTGCGGATGCTCGTCCTGAATAAAGTTTAGAATCTGGGAAGCATCTGCTTTTCTGACAAATTCGAACGGTTTTATCTGCAATGATGCAGTAAGCTTGCCGATAACATCCATTGCCTTTTCTGCACCAAGTGCTTTTTCAAGAAGCTCCTTAGCATAACCGATACCACCTTCGGCAATATACTGCTGAGCCAGACAAACTTCATAAAACTCGTTGATGACATCATCCTTTAACTGCGGTGTAATACTGCGCGTATTCGCAATCTCTAATGTCAATTCTTCTATTTCATCTTCTTTTAAATGTTTAAAAATTAAAGACGATTTTTCCGGTCCGAGGGCAATCAGTAAAATCGCGGCCTTCTGTATACCGGAAATCGAATGTTCTCCCATCTTTGCCATAGACTGTTACCCCCAATCTTCCGACAGCCAGTTTCGCAAAAGATTTGCAACGGCCTCCGGATTTTCATCCACAAATTTCTCAATCAGTCTGCGTGTCTCAAATTTTTCTTCCAGCTCAATGTCTTCCAGTGTATCCGTAGGCGTGGATTGCAATAAACTCTCCACAGAAAGCTCTTCTTCGGTTTCTTCTGTCTTTGTCTCCTTCATACTGCGCAGAATGACAAATGCCAGTAATCCAAGGATTAGTACAATGATGACAACCTGAACAACATCCGTAGCTTCTATATTCAGGCCTTCTTTATCAATAAAAATCGGAACATCATACGCAACTATTGAAATATTTTCCGCCGGAATGCCGGTTGCTGTCTGTACCAATGCAACAATATCCGCGTCGACCTCCTGCTTTATGGAAGCTTCATTGGCTGCCTTGAATTCGTCCCATGTCATATCTGTCAAAAGCCCCTGTGCCTTAACATCCTCTTCCTTGTAGATATGTAAAGATTTTGCTGCTACCGAAATGGAAGATGTCGAATACTGGATAAGCCCTGCCGGCACATCCTTTGTGGTAATCGTTTCATTTGGCAGATAATCATAAGACTGCTGATTTACCGTCTCGGAAGAATTATCATAATTTTCGATAACATAGCTTGGCTCGTTATCGCTATCATTACTTGTCACACCGGGAACGCCACCGGTACCGCCGGTTGATTCAGATTCATAGGTCTCGGAATGACTTAACACACCCTGCGTCTGATCCTCTGCCGGTGTATATTGATGATCTACAATCTGCGTTGATGAAAAGTCCAAATCCAGATTGCTTGCCACTTCAATACTGTCATACAAATCCGTGCCAAGCAAAACTGATTTTACTTCACTCTTTACCAGTTCTTCCGCTTTTTTCTTCATGGAAAGCTGCGTGGTTGCCGTTGCTCCTCCCACAGAGGACACATCATCTCCCGAAAAGAGCAGATTTCCGTCCGTATCAATAATCGTAATATTGTCCGTGGTCTCATTGCCCAGTGCGGATGCGGCAAACCGCGCAAGCGCAGATGCAACATCTTCGGTCATTTCACCTTCCAGTTCCAGGGTAATGGCTGCAAAGGCATCCGTCTCTTGAGAAATCAGGGTGCCGTCATTTTCCGGAAGATCTAACGTAACAATGGCATTTTTAACAACCGCATTGGCCTCTAAATCCGTTTCCATCTTTTGCTGCAACAAATAAACCCATCTCTTCTGCTTGTCCGATTCCGTCGTAGAAAAACCGCCTGCAGTCACATCATCAATGGTATAACCGGCCGCCGTAATCTTATTGGCTCCCAACAATAAATTAGCCTGTGATTCCTGACTTTCCAAAACAGAAACTATAGTTCCATCCGTACTTGTCTGATATTCCAGATTATTGCTCTTTAACAATTCAACAATCTCTGCAGCTTCTGCCGTTGTCTCGCAGGTAGCCAGAGTTACATACGTTTTTCTGGTCAGTAAGGTCACTAAAAGGGCCAGTGCCAAAACGACACCCGCCACAATACTGATGATGATGGTTTTTTGACGTGTTGTAAATTTATCCCACCACTCCAATATTCTTTTCGGAATTTCCCTTATTCTGTCTAACACAGCAAACTGCTCCTTTTATAACATGTTAATGATGTTGGGGTCAAAAGGTATTTTGCCCCCATGATACCAACGGATTGCTACGCACTTTGTGCTCTCGCAATCCTAAAACATTCGAAATCCGCCCTAATCGGGCTACTTTCTCATGTTTTGCGGGTCTCAAAGTCATACT
>JAGAJL010000016.1 GCA_017626095.1 Lachnospiraceae bacterium | reverse complement strand
TCGTCTTCAAACAGTTGAAACCGGGCATTATTTTTGTTCGCTTATGCCGCTAAGAAATGCCAGAAAACCTCGCTAAATTCCGCGGGCAAAGATATATAATTTCTGTTAGGGCGACTGGCTATGTCCCCAAAGTTGCGAATATTAAAAAGTGAGAAACGATGGCAAAGATAACAGTCTGCATCTAAGGTCAAAAGCTAAATAAATTCGCGTTTTCTATAATAATGGGATACAAATCAAAAAAGAGATTTTTTATTTAACAGCTCCGATGAGTTCTTTTATATCCGCAATCTGATACTGTCTCATATAATCTTCAATTCCCTGTATCGTTTCAATCGTTGTATAGGGATTGATAAAGTTCATGGCACCAATACTGACTGCACTGGCTCCTGCCAACAAAAATTCAATGGCATCTTCCGCATTGGAAATACCACCCATACCAATAATGGGGATCTTTACGGCATTTGCCGCCTGATAAACCATCCGGACAGCTACCGGTTTGATTGCCGGGCCTGACATGCCACCTGTCTTGTTAGCCAAGGCAAACGTTCTGCGGTGAATATCAATCTTCATACCGGTAATGGTGTTAATCATGGAAAGGGCGTCCGCACCTGCAGCTTCTGCGGCCTTTGCCATCTCCGTAATATCTGTAACATTCGGGCTGAGCTTCATGATAACCGGCTGTTTTGCTACGTTTTTGATTTTGGAAGTAATATCAAAAAGAGCATCTGCCTTTTGTCCAAAGGCAATGGCGCCTTCTTTTACATTGGGGCAGGATACATTGATTTCCAGCATGTCTACCGCCTCATCCGATAAACGTTCAACGACATCCAGATAATCTTCCACACTCTTTCCGCATACATTGACAATAACTTTGGTATCGTACTTCTTTAAAAATTCCAAATCTCTTTTGATAAATACATCGATACCGGGATTTTGCAAACCGATTGCATTCAGCATTCCGCCATAAGTTTCCGTAACTCTCGGCGTGGGATTTCCCGGCCACGGTACATTGGCAACTCCTTTTGTCACAACCGCTCCCAACTTATTTAAATCGACAAATTCACCATATTCCATGCCGGAGCCAAATGTTCCGGATGCGGTCATAACCGGATTCTTAAAGGTAACACCTGCAATGGTCACTTCTGTATTGAGTTTCATTAATTCAGCCATTAAATGTCTACCTCCTTTGCTTCAAATACCGGTCCGTCAGTACAAATTCTTGCATTATTAACCTGTGAATGATGGTCCTTCTTCGTTGTCTTGCAAACACAGCCGAGACAGGCTCCTACTCCGCATGCCATCCTTTCTTCCAATGAAATATAAGCTTCCATATCGTTAGCCTCTGCAAACTTTTTAATTGCCCGAAGCATCGGCATCGGACCACAGGCAAAAATTACATCTGCCGTTAAGCCGTTTTCTTCAATGGCATTCATTACATTTCCTTTACTTCCGACGCTGCCGTCTTCCGTCGCAATATATACTTTTCCATACTTTGCCAGTTCTTCATCCAAAAACAGATTGGCATCCCGATATCCCACAATTATGATAATTTTGCAATCTCCCTGTTCGTACAAAGCCTTAGCTAACTGAAGCATGGGGGGAATTCCAATTCCTCCTCCCATTAAAAAACAAGTTTTGCCGCTCGCCTTCTCAATCGGAAATCCATTTCCCAAAGTCCCGAGTACGGAGATATCTTTTCCTGCATGATATCCGGAAAATTCACTTGTTCCCTTTCCGACCGTGCGGTAAACCACACGCAACCGGTTCTGTATCTTATCTGCCTCACAGATACTGATTGGTCTGGGTAAAAGTGTAGATTTATCATCCGGATAAATATTGATAAACTGACCGGGCTTTGCGTCCTGTGCAAGGGATGTTTCAATCCACATGTCAAATATACCGGGTGCAATACATGTCTGTTGCTGCACTCTGGCAGTCTCTTTTTTCTTAGCCATTTGCGTTCCTCTTTCTGTTATTATTTCTGTATACAATATTTCCATTGGTTAATGTCATATGAATTCTGCCATATAAGGTTTGTCCAAGAAATGGAGAATTCTGCGACTTGGATAAAGATTTTTCATACACAAAAGTTTCATCCGGATGAAAGATTACCAAATCAGCAATTTCACCTTCCGCTATTCCCTGCGGCTTAAATCCGTACAGCTTGCAAGGTCCTACTGTCATTCTCTCCAATACCTGCATCAGTGTCATATGTCCCGGCTTTACCAGATTGGTTATTGCCAGAGGAAGAGCCGTTTCTAACCCCAGAATTCCGCTTGGTGCCGCTGTAATATCTTTTGCTTTTTCTTCTGCAGCATGAGGTGCATGATCGGTTGCAATGATTTCAATGGTATTGTCTGAAAGCCCCT
Source organism: Lachnospiraceae bacterium (assembly GCA_017626095.1). Taxonomy (GTDB): domain Bacteria; phylum Bacillota; class Clostridia; order Lachnospirales; family Lachnospiraceae; genus UBA2882. Next base: position 59,041 of record JAGAJL010000016.1, on the reverse strand, counting down.
GTATGATGGCATCTCTGTCTTCCCTTGTACGAAGCGGCGGATTCATCTTGGCTAACGTACCATAGGTTATGACTGCGTCTTCCGTCAGTGAAAAATGATGCGGTGTCGCTTCGGCATGAATGTTCGGATGCTTTTTTCTTGCCTCGCGAACCAGCTCTACCCCTTCTTTCGTACTGATATGCTGGATATCAATCGTTGCGCCGGTTTCTTCCGCCAACCGGATATCTCTTTCTATCATGGAAATTTCAGCCATGCGGTCAGAACCGCCGATTTCATAATGCACACTGGCCTTTCCTTTATTCACACCGTTATTGGAAATATATTGAGGATTTTCTTCATGGAAACTTAAGGGCATATCCATTGCCTTGGCTTTTTTCATTGCCTCTCTCACAAAATCCTCATTCAAAAGCGGAATCCCATCATCAGTAAATCCGACCGCTCCCCGCTCTTTTAATAATTCCATATCTGTTAACTGCTCACCCTTAAGCCCCATACTGACACAGGCACAGGTTTTTACATGTAAATCGGTTTGTTCTCCCTTTTTTATTACATATTGCAGCGTTTCTTCATTATCTACCACGGGTTTGGTGTTTGCCATCAAAACTACGGTTGTGATACCTCCGGCAAGCGCAGCCCGAGCTCCGGAAATAATATCTTCTTTATACGTAAATCCGGGGTCCCGAAAATGAACATGCACATCTGTAAGTCCCGGTGCAATCACACATCCGGTTGCATCCTCAACCTGCGGCTTATTTTCTTTCTCATACAAATCCGTTTCATCCGGTTTTAACAGTTTTACAATCTTTTGATCCTCAATCACAAGATCAAGCATTTGATCGATCCCTGTAACCGGATCCACAACTCTTCCGTTTTTTATCAATAACATCGGCGTTCTCCTTTTCCTTACGTCAGACGTTGCCTTTTGTTGCGGGATTTTGCAAAAAAGCGCATCCCACAACTACAAAAAGTATAGCATTTTGCCTAGTCAAAGACAACTGAATAATCCAGGTATTCCGTCTTTAATACGATGTATGGATAGGAACAGACGCCATCGTTTGGAACATCCGGTCCCGGTCCGATCAGACAGGTCTTAGCATAAATCGCATTCTTGGTCAGATACAGATCTTTTACCGTGATACTGTATCCTCCGCTCTCCTGCTTTCCATATCCCACGCAGATATATAGGTATTCTCCATCATTAAAGGTAAATTTAAACGGCGTTTCCTTTTTACTCTCAATAATCTGCAATAATTCTTCCGGTACATTTTCTTTTGCAACCACAGTTAATTCCAAATCACGCACTTTCTCAGGCCCCGGTTTTTCTTTGGTACATCCGGTCAAAAGCATACAAAACAATAAAACCAGACCTATCATAACACAACATCTTATCCTGCATCCCGAATGCTTTTTACTGCAAATATCAGACATATTTCTTCATTCACTCAGTTTCTTTTTATTAAAAATATGTAAAAAAGCAACTTCCTATGACCTAAAAACTTGTCTTTATTTTCCTTTTTTTATATAATTATGATACTTGGGACTAATGGCTATATTTTTATTCTTGATTTCTGTCATTTCGAATATTTCTAAGATTTTGAATATTTCTGATATCTCATATTTATCTGTGATTTCGAATATTTCTGATATCTCATATTTATCTAAGATTTCGAATGATTTCAGAATGCGAGAGCATATTATGTATATGAAAGTACGAAAGGGAAAAAAATGTTACGTTTTATCATTGTATTAATCGGTGTTGTACTGTTTTTAATCATCAGTCTGCCTATTCAGTTTGTTCTCTGGATAGTAGGGAAATTCAACTATCAGCTTAAGGGCAAAGTCTCTCTTGCGATTGTCAGCAAGGCTTTTCAATGCGTCACCTTTGTATCCGGTGTGGATTTAACTGTGATTGGCGAAGAAAATGTTCCCAAAGACAGACCGGTGCTTTATATCAGCAATCACCGCAGTTACTACGATATCATCCTGACATATTGTCGCGTTCCCAGAGAAACCGGCTATATTGCTAAAGAATCCATGGCAAAAATTCCTTCTTTTTCCCGCTGGATGCGTTACATGCACTGCCTGTTCTTAGACCGCGATAACTTAAAAAAGGGACTTCAGACGATAAAGGATGCCATCGAATTAATCAACAATGGCATATCCGTTCATGTTTGTCCGGAGGGAACCCGTAATGAAACCGATGAACCGATCTGCGAATTCCATAAAGGAACCTTTAAAATTGCCGAAAGAACGGGATGTACCATTATTCCGATTACCTTAAACAATTCCGATTCCATTTATGAAAAGCAAAGACCTCGTATCGTTCCTTCTAAGGTTATTTTGGAATACGGAAAGCCGATTGAAACAGCCAATATGACAAAAGAAGAGAAAAAAGAATTAAGTGAAACAGTCAGACAGGTCATTTTAGAAACATATTTAAAAAATCAAAAGTTAGTTGAAGAAAACTAAAATAATGCCCGGTTTCAAAACTCAGACTTCGTCTTCGAACAATTGAAACCGGGCATTTAATGAATACTTTGTGAGAAAAATTAGCAGAGAAGCGGTCAAGATTCTTCTTTTAAAAACGTCAGTATTTCTTTAAATCCTGATCCGTTGGATGCCTTGATTAAAATTGTATCATCCTGTTTTAAAATTCGGTCCGCATCCTTCATAAAAGCCGGCTTATCCTTGAAATAGTAAACCGCAGGGCTTTCTTTTTCTTTTTTAGCTTCCATAGCTCCCTTGGCCGTATATTCAGAAAGGGAACCAATGCAGATAACAATATCAAGTGCCTTTGTTGCTGCATAATTTCCCACATCATAATGCAATTCTTTTTCTTCTTCGCCCAGCTCGAGCATATCACCAAGCAAAGCGACCTTTCTCGTATTAGCATATGCTAACAAATCAAGCTCCGCTTTCATAGCTTTGGGATTGGCATTATAACAAGAATCGATCAAAGTATATTTTGCAGTCTGAATCATCTTGCCTCTGCCATCCATCGCTTCTGCTTTAGAAATACCCTTGGCAATCTGATCTGTATCCAGTCCTAACAACTGTCCCACCAATGCTGCTGCAACCGCATTCATGACCATATGATTTCCCGAAAGGGGAACATGTACATCGAAGGTCTCCTTCTTCCCATCTACATCAAGATGGATCATGCAGTTACTTCCATACAACTGCAGATTCTGAATGTCCGATGCATAGGCATGACAGCCTTCATTATCAATCGAAAAGAAATACGGACGGTTTCCATGCACAGTGCTGATAGTAGAAAGTTTATCATCATCACCATTTAATATCACCTTTGCCGTATCGCTCATATAATCAAAACATTCCGTCTTGGCCTTTAATATTCCATCCCGCGACTTTAAATTTTCCAAATGACATTGTCCGATATTGGTAATTACCATGTAATCCGGTCTTGCAATTTTTGAAAGCCTGCTCATCTCACCAAAATCGCTGATACCCATCTCGAGTAAAGCAATCTCATGTTCGGTTCCAATTGTAAAAACAGTTAGCGGAAGACCGATTTCATTGTTGAAATTTCCGGCAGTCTTCTGCACACAATATTTTTGTGAAAGAACCGTCGCAATCATTTCCTTGGTACTGGTCTTACCGACACTTCCGGTAATTCCGATAACCGTTACATCGAGTTTTTTTCGATAGTATTCAGCCAGATCTTTCAACGCCTGTTGTGTATTCTCTACCAGAATATACGGTTCCAATCCATTTAGTTTCTGCTCACTGATCACACAGGCAGCACCATTTTCCAATACCTGAGGAATAAAGGAATGTCCATCCACACGTTCTCCGACAATGGCAACATATAACCAGTTTTTTTTCATTTTACGGGAATCAATGGCAACTCCCTCAATCTTGACTTCACCTGCGTCCGTACTTCCGAAAAAAGTACCGTTTACCGCTTTTGCTGCCTCAATACAGCTTAACTCTTTCATCATTGCGACTTCCCTCTATGGCATAAATCCATTAATTTCTTTAAAATTTAAAATCTGTTTTAAATAAAACCGCTTTTTGTGTTTTACGAATCAAGATGTCATACCTTTTCATTCAAACATGAAAATTATGACCGAGACTCATATTTAGCCAATGATAACTCTACAAGCATCTGGCACAAATCTTCATAGCAGATACCGACCGCAGCAGCCTCCTGTGGAATCAGAGAGGTAGGTGTCATTCCCGGCAGAGTATTGGCCTCTAAGCAATAAATCTGATCATTTTCATCCACCATAAAATCCATGCGGGCATAAACCTTCAGCCTAAGGGCTTTATATGCATCCTCGGCAATCTTCTGAATCCGTTTTGTCAATTCCTCGCTAATCGGTGCCGGACAGATTTCTTCCGTACTGCCCGCCTGATACTTATTTTTATAATCGTAAAATCCTTCTTTGGGTGCAATCTGGACAATCGGATAGGCTTTTCCGTCAATCACGACATCCGTAAATTCCCTTCCTTTGATAAACTGCTCAATGACAATTTCATTTTCAAAGGTATAAGCACCTTTTATCGCCGCATCCAATTCTTCCTTATTGTTGGTCAGATAAACACCAACACTCGAACCACCGTGACTGGTCTTTACAACACAGGGAAACGATACATCCGGAATGTTTTCTCCCTTCTTGATACCAAAGCCAAAAGGTGTCGGAACCTTTGCCTGTACAAATATATCCTTGGTCAAGGCCTTATCCATTGCCAACGTGCTGCTAACATAATCCGTACCGGTGTATTTTATATTCAACAAGTCAAACGTTGCCTGAATACGTCCGTCTTCGCCGTTCATTCCGTGTAAAGCCAGAAAAACAATATCGGCCATCCGGCAGATATCCAAAACATTAGGGCCGAAAAATCCCATTTCCGGATTTTTACGCTGTGCAATGATTTCACTGACATCAGGATTTATAACAGAAACCGGCTTGATGCCTTCACTAAAATCTCTGGGATCGGAAAAGATTCCTGCTTTTTCAGCATCTGTCAAATCAATTCCGAGATAGACATCTAAAAGAACAACCTGATGTCCTTTTTTCTTTAATGCTTTGTAAACTCCCGTTCCGGAAACCAGTGAAACATCTCTTTCCGTACTGGTTCCGCCTGCCAAAACAACAATTTTCATTTATTGCTCCTCACTTTCCAAAGCTTCACTTTTTATGCTTTCTTTTTCTTTATAGTCACTTTCTGTAATCTGTCCAAGTAAATAAAAGTATGCGGATGCGTTGAAAGCATCACTTTTTGCTTCATCCACGCCTTCATGAATAATACCATCGTCGGATAAATATACTTTGCCTTCTGAATTACATCCACCCAAATTGTGAATCGCATTCTTTAATATCCGGTTATACTCCTGACTGACAATTACATGCTCAACAATGGCAATGACAAAAAGCCGGTCCGTCAAAATACGGCTACTGCAATCATCTCGTACGCCATCATAATTTCCACCTTGAAGCATCCCGTCAAACTGCTCTGCCGACCGCATCAGATGTTTCATTCCTTTTTCACACAAATCCATATCCACCGGATTTGTGGTTCTTAAATACGAAACCAACCCATGCACATATGCTTCGTCTGCCCGCAGTTCTTTTGCGGAAGCATTTGTCAAAAATAATTCTCTCTCCGAATTGTTTTTCAAATATTCCTCTGCTGTTATTTGATAGCCACTCTGTCCGGTATAACGATACAATCCGGTAGCTGCATAGAACAGAAGAGCTTCATCTGTAAGCTCATCCTTTCCCTGTTCAACAAGATGATATGATCGAACTGCCTCATTTAAATATGTATTTGCAAGTGTTGCATCATATACCTGCATTTTGTCAAAAAGCATCGCCATCAGGCAACTGTAACCAGCCAACACATCTAAATCATAATCCACATTACTTTCAATAGCTTTGTCACTTACATATTGTTCTGCCTGATTCATCAACCCATCGGCTGCCTTTTCACACTCTTTCAGATAATCCGGTTTCTTATCTGTATTCTCTTCTGCAGAAAAAACAGAATAAGGCTCATCCTCGGTATATATATCCGCATAACGCAGTATCCACGATAAAATCTCTACTCTTTTTTCAAAATCCGACTGATTTTTGTTAGCATATGCTAACGATTGTTGATACAACTCTACAGAGAGTGACGCGTATTTATTCTCGATGATACAGAATTGTTCGGATCGACCGATATATGGAGCTTCAATATAATAAGTTCCACATTCTGTAAGCTGAGAAAAATCAGCGGTTTTCTTACTGTCGATTTTACCTGTAAGCACCGTCTCTTTCGTCTTTACATTAACAACTTCAAAGACATCTCCCTCATTCCCCTTGTCAAAATAAGCTTTTTTTATATCATTTGTCTGATAGCCAAGCAGATCAACTTTTATGACAGAGATATCTAATCTGTCTGTGTACTCTTCGTTTGTATTTCCACTTACCGTGCCATGCATATCTTTATCTTCATCAGTAGTATCTACGACTTTCCACGCGGTTTCTATAAAATCCTCTCCTACATATCCCTTTTCAAAATGCCGGTAAGTATATAGGATCAGACCCATCAAACAGGCTGTAAGCAATGCCCCTGTCAAAATCCTTTTTTTCAATTCTTTACTCCATAATATAACAAAAAAATCGTGTAACCCTTACCTTTTTTATTCTTAGCTTTCCGCTTTCATATCTGTTGATATTATACCTTAAGCACCCGAATCGGTAAAGTCACACGATGATTTTATTTTTTTCGCAAGTCGTTCTCACAGAAATATATATCTTTGCCGCCTCGTACTTCGGTTTCTAGACTTTCTAAGCGGCATGCTCGCAATAAATTTTTAAATACCCGGTTTCAAAACTCAGACTTCGTCTTCGAACAGTTGAAACCGGGCATTATTTTTGCTCGCCATGCCGCTAAGAAAGTCACAAAACCTCGTAAAAGTCGGCGGGCAAAGATATATATTTCTGTGAGAACGCGTCTGAAAGAAGGATATATAAATTTCTTAGGCACACAAGCATAGAGGAATAAATTTTATTGAAAATATAAAACAGGGTCCATACTTTCCCCGTCGTGCTCCATTTTCACATAAAGATTAGAACCCTCGATTGTATAATACTTGGTCGGTTCTGCCACCGAACCGATAATCTGTCCACGGCTTACGATGTCATCTATTTCAACATTGGCATCCTTTAACTGTCCATACGTAATAGAATATCCGTCACCTAAATCCATGGTCACATACTGTCCGATTTCTTCATTATAACCCAGATTTGTCACCTTTCCTTTTGCGGCGGCACAAATAGATGTATCCTGTGGAGCACTGATAGCAATTGCCGGATAATATCGATATTCGTTTAAAGTAGCAAGATATGCTCTTTCATCCATACTGTAATCCAAAATCACATTGCCCTGTAGTGGCCAGCTCATTCCATCCTGTGGATTAAAATGTAATTCCTGTTCAGTTACCTTTGTCTTACTCTTTGCTGTTGTAGGAACAATTTCATCCTGTATTGGAAGCTCTGCATCTCCGGTTAAATCAGCACTCTCCTCGAAACTTTCCTGCTGCTCTTTTGCTCTGTTGGCATATTCTTCGGCCAAAGAAGAAGCTGCCGGCATGGGACTTTCCGAATCACCATTGGTCATAACCGTTTCCCCGGCTCCATCGTCTTTTGCCTGATTTGCATCTGCCAGACCCTCTTCACCCGCATTTCTCAAATTGTTTTCATCCAAACTTTCCATATCAATAATCTGCGTCTTGGACGGAGCCTCATTGGTCGCATATATTCCGGATACAACACAGACACCCAATACCAGGGCTGCCGATGCATAAACAGAGATACGTTCTTTATTCCATTTTGTAAATTTATGTCTCTTCATAAAAAATCACCTCGGCATTATTATTGCCGAGGCGAAAAATATTATACATATTTTAAAATAAAACTTCTGGCACAATGGTATCGACAATGAAAAATTATTGTACTAAATTGCCAAATCCAGTTGCTGCATGGTTCCGGCATTTCCGTTTTCATAAAGAAAAAGACCGGTTGAACGAATTTGCCCGTTCGACTGATTATCTTTTAATGAATTCAATGAAAAATCAGTTGCCACCTTATGTAAGCATATGGCACCTACTCCTGCCTCTTTGAGCGTATAAAGCTCATCGTTTCCATCCGCATCCTTTGACCAGATCAATAATTTGTCAAAGATTTCATCATTCTCATCAATCCAGCCGTTCCCATCTTCATCATAGATGGCAAGATCTTTAAATCCATCACCGGATGAAGTTCCAAACAACTCCGAACCGTCATTAATAGAACCATCGTTGTTTTTATCCAGTGCCAGATAACCACTACCTTTCTCCAGCATGGAAATCGTATCCTTGATACCGTCACAATCGATATCGAATTCAAACTTCTGGTCGGACAGTCCCGCAATATTCGTATCCAGATTGATCACCAAAGGATCCATCATCTGTAATACTTCTTCCGTATGAGTCGTCTCATAGTATTCCTCAAAGCTGCGACTCATGGAAATATCCAATCCAAATGTGATTTCTCTTCCGTCTGCAGTAATAACTTTTCCCTGCGTCGAAAAAGCCGTCTGCTCGCTTTCAGCATGATACTGCGAGGCGGTGATCTGCATGGTGGTCTTGTAAGCATTCATAAAGGAATTGCTTCCTCCTGACATAGAGCTTTCCGCAGCATTCTGTGACAACAAATCATCCAACTGCTTTGGTCTCTGCCCTCCAAACAACCAAAAAATCAGGTATTGCATGCACTGGAACTTGATAGATTCAATGCTGCGCCTTTCATCTAAGTCGGAAATGTTTTTATTCACAGAGTTTGCTAAAAAACGCTCCTGCAAAGTCATTTCCTCCTCATTCGCATCTTCCGACAAAAAATCGGAAAAGCTTTTTGTCCCATCCATGGATGATACCGGAATGCTGCCCTCTTTGTGATAACTTACGGCACCGGCATCTACAGAAGAATACCTTCTGGCGGATTCCATTCCTATAAAACTGGAATCGATTTTCAAGTAATACATTCTCCTTTCTCATTTTTTCATGAAAGTATGATTCCACCTTCATAGGTGTGTATTACTTTTATCGGAAAAATCCGCACAATTCTTTATCACATTTCGCATTTCTTTACTCTATATCTTTTTTCGTTTTTGTATTTGTGTTCACGATATTTTCCAAAAATGCAATTGAATTTCCACTATGCGCTAATTCCGGAAGCAGGAATCTCATCTGTTACAATGATTTCATCCATGGTAACTCCCAATACACTTGCCAGAATTAATAAATTATCCAATGTCGGCATAGCGGAGCCATGCTGCCACTTGTAAATGGCCTGCGGGGTTCCAAATCCGAATATTTCCTGTAATTCTTTTACGCTTAAACCGGCCTCTTTACGTAAAAATTCAATTTTCTGTCCTGTTTGAACCATATTAATAATAGGCATTGCCATCATCGTTCCGACTCCTTTCTTTTTTCATCTCAATCGGAATATCACTCAAATTTTCAAAATAAAAAACGCTTATCTCATTTTAAGATAAGCGTTTTATGATATACCTGTATGTAAAATGGGCTATATCCTGGCATGAATGAAAAGCTCATGCCTTTGCTTATTCCTAAATGAGCGTACAAAAAATAAACTCTGATTCCCTTTATGTGAATCCGGTCTTTTAACATCATATCTTCTGCTTGTTTCCGCTAATAAACGATTATTATACATGTTTGCTTTCCATTCCTTTCCCGACCGGTACATGGATATAATGCCCTGTCGTATTTTTTAATAATATGCTACCAAGGTTAAACTTTTCATGCTTGCAGGAGCATAAGGTGTGTATCAATCCATTGGTATCATAGAGGCAAATGATGTAAATTCTATCTCTTATGTTATTATATGGTACTTTAACATAAATTTAATTATTTGTCTATTATACCGGGAGTATAAAATACATCATATCGTATCGCTTTTCCCTTTATGGAATAATTCGGCTCCCGCCCGGCTAAAAACGTCCCTTTTAAGGGCCTCTTGACAATAATTTTTTGTGGATGCAAAGACTGCGCTGCCAAAAGAAGTTCTTCTTCCTGAAAACAGGGTTGTTCCAGTTTTTGAATCAATTGTAACTTCTTCCCAATCAATCCACTTTTTTGTCGTGCCGGAAACATCGGATCCAGATAAATCAAATCAGGCTGTTGCAGACATCCTTTCAGCAATTCTATACTGTTACCTTCCACTAACTGCATCCGTCCGACAATATCACATAACACCGGATGTTTTTTGGCACGACGCAACGCATCCTTTAATAAGGTAGCGACAACCGGATTTTGCTCATACATTGTTACCTCATATCCGGCAGCAGCAAGAAGCAAAGAATCTTCACCCATACCGGCCGTCATATCAATGGCTTTTTTACCTTCTTCTTTTGATTTTGCCACGCGAACCAGCATCTCATGTTGAAGTCTGCCCTGTGTTATGCGATGAAGCATTTGTTCAAAATCACCGTAATAACTTAATCCATAGCCCTGAAGTGATATACATTGCTCATCGACAACTAACGAAAGCTGTTCTCCCGGTTTATCTGTAATGGGAACATTTAAACGCTTTGCCAATGTTATAGCCATATTCTCAGTTTTCTTACTTTGGAAACATACAACCAGTTCCGATGTTTGATTCATCTGCTTTTTATCCATAACTTCTTACCAGACCTATGAAAAATCGCACCGTCTTCCATAAATGAGTCTTTTCATTACAATTTTTCTCTCCATTGGGATTCTGTAAAACCGATAAGCACCATATCACCATCCACAACCAGAGGACGTTTTACCAACATCCCATTTGATGCCAGAAGCTTAAGCTGTTCTTCTTCACTCATATCCTTAAGCTTATCTTTCAACTGTAGCTCTTTATAAAGAAGTCCGCTCGTATTAAAGAATTTTTTAAGCGGCATTCCACTTTTCTGATACCATTCCTTTAATTCCTCATAAGTAGGATTCTCTTCCACTATATGACGGTCCGTATACGAAATCTGTTTTTCATCCAACCACTTTTTGGCTTTCTTACAAGTGGAACATTTGGGGTACTCAATAAATAACATGCTATTTCTCCTTCTCCTAACGCAATGATTCTATTCTGTCCTTTGATACAGCATAATATATATTTATTCCTGAATGTTGGTTCTCTCCGTCATGTTATGTACAATTTCTTTTACCAAAATTGGAAGAAACGGCTTGGTAATGTAATCACTGCAGCCAAGTTCTGCAAATTCCATCGAAGTATCCAGGGTTTTATCGCCGGTCATAAGAACAACCGGAGTCTGATATTTCTGACGGATTATCTTTAATGTCTCCAAGCCATCCATTTCCGGCATTTTAACATCAAGGAAAATCAAGTCAAAGGATTGCTGTTCCAAGATGGAAAGTGCTTCTTTTCCGCTACAAGCCGATACAATCTCATACATTGGTTCATCACGCATGATGTGTGCGATAATTTTGTTATTCATGGCTTCATCATCTACAGTAAGAATACTCCGTTGTACCAGATCATTTTGACGCAGCGTATAATTCTTGTCTTCATCAATCATCTGCAACATAATGTCTGCGATATGTGGATCAAATTGAGTTCCTTTTCCCTTTTCAATCTCTCTTCGCACAACTTCCTGAGACAATGTATCACGATAGCTCCTATTACTTGCCATGGCATCATATGCATCAGCCACGCCCAGGATTCTGGCAACCTCAGGTATTTTTTCTCCGGCAAGACCATTGGGATAACCCTTGCCGTCATACCTCTCATGATGATATTTTGCAGCCACTGCAATATAATTATTGTCTGAAATGCTCCGTAATATATGATAACCGGTCACGGGATGAATTTTAATAATATTGTACTCTTCCTCTGTCAGTTTTCCTGGCTTATTGATTATCTCTGCGGGGACTCGTATTTTTCCGATATCATGAAGAAGGCCTGCACGATAGATTTCCTCCTGCTCTTCTTTACTCTTTCCCATCTTTGCTGCAAGCATACGGGCATACTCCGCAACTCTTTTGGAGTGTCCACTCGTATATCTGTCTTTCGCATCCACAGCCTCACTCAATGCTGCAACCGTCTGTAAAAACAACTTCTTAATCGTCTTTTGCTGACTATCAAGTTCTCCGGTCTGCTCCTGTACTTTTTTCTCAAGATCAATCTGCAGCTGTTCCAGTTCGTCTTTCCTGATTACAAAAAGAATCATACTGACAATACTGAATATGGTAAATAGTATGATTTCAGTAATAACAATTACCAGATATGTCTTAAAAATCGGTTTTTCCCAATCCTGTATTTCGCGTGTAACGGAATATGTTTTTTCCTGCATTACCTGTTGTCCGGAATTATCCAATATCTGAAGACATACCGTATACTTTGACTTCTCGGGCTTGTATAGTTTGATCGGCTCAATTTCATTCCAATTGCACAGCTTGGGATTACTCTCCAGCTCCTTAACAAAAAACTTTACTTTTACGTTCGTAAAACCATAATTATGAACAGATGCGTATAGAGACAAATTCTTCGAATCCTGCGCAAGCAGGAATGTATTATCCTGATCCATCGATATCTCTGTTCCGTCACAATCCGCCGAAACAATACCAAACTTCATTTCCGACTCTGCTTTCGAAGGATTTCCCTGATAAACAATGACTCCACTATTACTGCACAGCAATAATCCGTGTTCTTGAGAATACTCATTCCATGAGTTTGCTGTCAATCCCGTAAACAAGCCTTCTCCCGCGCCATAAAAGCGAATCTGTTCATCACTGTCAGCACACAGCTTTGACATTTCCATTTCATACATTCCGGCACTACACGTAATATATGCAGTCTCATCTTCGATAATAATATCGTAATTGTTAAAATACGGGAAATTGTCCAATCGTCTTATCTTTCCGTCCAGATCAATATGGCACAACGCATTACTGGTCACAACCAGATATCCATCCTTGTGTGGTACGATTCTCAAAATAATATTGGAGGATAATCCATCTTCTACCGTATATGTCTGTTCCAGTTTATCATCCTTTATGATATAAATTCCGCTTCCGTCACTGCCAGCCCATATTGCGCCGTCTTCGCCTTCAGCAAGAGACAGAATTTGTGTGTTTTGCAGTCCATCCTCCGCTGTCAATGTTTTGGAAATACGATCACCTCTGATGATATTAATTCCGTCTGCCGTTCCTGCAACAAGGGTTCCGTCTGACAGTTCTGTCATACAACGGAAACGATCACTGCTAACAGCAGAATTTTCGGTATTAAACTGTAAAATTTGTCCGTTTTGATCATAACAGACAAGACCATTATAGGTACAAAGCCATAATCTTTCTTTTGAATCCGTAAATAAAGCACGTGTTCTGCTTCCTTGTATCAAATCTGTCAGTTCATCCGTTATCTGTCTATGACTTACCCCATCCAAAATAACCAGACCATCGTCCGTTGCGCAATAATAATCATGATTATATATCTGCACAGCATTTACATATTCTATCCCCAGTCCTGCCTTTTCAAACAAATTCATAAAGGGGCTGTTTGCGAGCTTCATAACTCCATAATGTGTAGATGCCGCCCAAATATTACCCTGATAATCCTCATGAAAACATACTATGGACGAATCAAAACCTGCATCTTCCATTTTTCTAAAAACTTCGTCCTGATCCAGATATCCAAAACCGGATTCTGTCGCTATCCAGATTCTGCCTTTACTGTCTTCAAAAATGGTTGAAATCTGGCTAGCTTCAATAGCAATCTGTTTTTTTGCCTTGATTTCCTGATTTGATATGTCCAATACAAACAATTCACCTGTCTCTGTACCGGCTATCAATCCATGAGATGTCGATGCAAGCGCATAATAAAAATAGTCCTTTAATGAAGAATCCCTCATTTCCCATTTTTGTTCTCCGTCAAGCGCATACAAGTGTCCTTTGTTATCCAGTGCAATTAGCATGTCCTGATACATGGCCATGTCTTTTACAAAGGAAATGTCGTAATCCAGCACCTCCATGGTATCATCCGTGCAAAATCTGCAGAGTTCTCCGCTTGTTCCGACGTAAATATTGCCCTCGCTATCCTCTGCGAAACAACGGATGGAATTAGAAGGAAGTCCATCTTCTTGTGTAAAAAAAGTATAGGTTCCGTTTTCATATCTGGCAATTCCGGCATCATTTGTTCCAATCCATAGTCTGCCTTTACTGTCAATCATCATTCCGACAACATTGACAAGTCCACCTTCTCTGACTAATGTAAATTGATTTCCGTCATACTTTATCAGACCGGCATAACTGCCAATCCAGATGTATCCGTCATCCGTTTCGCAAATGACATTTGCTTCGGAGGACAGCATCCCATTTGTATTGTTATAAATCGTTTTCACAAAATTATCATCTCTTCCTTCCGGTTCAGCGGCTTTTACGGGCAGAGGTGCCATTACTCCCGATAATCCAACCAAAAGAGCAAGAAGCAGTGCTGATAATTCTACTTGTTTTTTAGGGTTTCTCTTCCTGTGATTCCAACAGAAAACAAATAAAAACGCTACCAAAACACAAATCTGTTTATCTACGATTTCTACAACGGCCTCTCCCGCCAGAGCAGATAGAACATCCGATACATCATACCAGCGCAACATATTCACTAAGGTATCGCCCCAGCGGTTTCCGGAATAACCATTATAAAAAATCAAATTCAAAGGTGTTGATACGATGGTACATACGATTCCCATCCAAAAGCTTGAAACAACCGCCTTTAACGGAGTACTCATGTGCTTTTTCTTTATCAGAATACCCATCATAAGAGCAGCAATCGCACTCGTTAAGGAATATACCAAGGCTGTCACATCATAAATGCTCGAAATGATATTGTTGAAAACTCCGGCAACAATACCTCCCCATATGCCCACATAATATGAGGCAATAAATGTTCCCACCATATCAAACCAGATAGGAAGATTAAAATACTGTGCAATCGCTCTTCCTCCAATATTCAGCAGTATTCCCAAAAACACAATTGTTATCTTTTTTATGGTATTTTTCAAAGCTGTCACCTCATCTTATCTGCATTCCTGAAATTACTTTTTCACAATTTCTTTATAACAACGACAGATTCTGTCATATTGTCCAAATAAATGCTTTTGCATCATTTCAATTTCTATCGGGAAACTCTTGGCGGTCATTTTTTCCATCTCGTATGCCAGATCTCCAAGCGCTTTGGCACCGATAGAATAAGCACTGTTTTTAAATCCATGTACACGGATATTGTAATTTTTAAAATCCCCATCCGCATAGTATTGCGCCAGTTCTTCCTTTATGGATAATTCTGCAAAATCTGAAAGAAGCTCTAAATAAAAATCCGCATCTCCACTGCAGGTTGCCATACCTGTTTCCAAATTAATGTCCGGCAACCTTTCCCCGATCTGTTCTATAACCGTCATCTGCAACGATTTTGTTGTTTTCTTTGTATCGATTTCTTGAATATCCGGCTCATTTTGCTGTTTATCTTTTCCCGGATTGCCGGTTTGAATGAATTTTGCCGGAAGATACTTTAATACCATTGCATCCAGCTTTCCCGGAATGATCGGCTTAGAAAGGAAGTCATCAAATCCTTTTGCAAGATACTTTTCCTTTTCACCGACAATGGTATTAGCGGTAAGCATGATAATCGGAACACCATCACACAAATGATTCTTTTTGATTTCCTGCAATGTTTCAATTCCATCCATCTGAGGCATCATGTGATCCATAAAGATCAGATCAAAGGATTGTTTTCTTAACAAATCCAGACATTTTTGCCCACTCTCTGCCTCAACAATCTGAATTTGTGTATCCTTAAGTAACCCTTTAAATACTTTTAGATTTATCTCATAGTCATCTACAACCATAATCTTTGCATCCGGTGCAACGTATCCGGAACGATATTGGTTTTGCTCTGATGCGTCTGCTAATCGCTCCCGAAAATCTCCGATTGCCTTTTTATCAACAATTTTTTGCTCCAATTCAAATGAGAATTCACTGCCCTTTCCATACTCGCTTTTGATTTGCAGTTTGCTTCCCATCAGGCTAAGAAACTGTTGCACAATATTCATGCCCAACCCGGTTCCTTCCACATTTCTGTTTTTGGATAAGTCGAAGCGCGAAAACTTCTCATATATTTCTCCGATATTCTCTTCCTGAATACCAATTCCCGTATCTTTCACACAAAAAGATAAGAAAGCATTTTCTCCTTCCGTTCTGCAGGAAAGTTTTAACATTACCATTCCCTCACCGGTATATTTGACGGCATTCGTCAGCAGATTAATCAAAATCTGCTTGATCCTCTTATCATCTCCATAAAATACAGAAGGCATAAAAGGATCAATGTCAAAAATTAATTGAAGTCCTTTTTCTTTTGATTTCAAATTCATCATGGCGTACAAATCATGAAGCATACTTCCAATATTGTATTCCACGCATACAATTTCCATTTTTCCTGCTTCAATTTTGGAAGAATCCAAAATATCATTGATAAGCCCCAACAACTCGACAGACGAATTTTTGACATCATATGCATACTTGCGAATAGCATCCTCCCCACTTTCGCGAATAATCATTTCCGTCATTCCCAAAACTGCATTTACGGGCGTCCGAATCTCATGGGACATATTGGCAAGAAACTGACTTTTGGCACGATTTGCATTTTCAGCAGCCTCTTTTGCTTCCTCCAACTCCGCAGAAAGCTTCGCCTTTTCCAGACTTCCGTTTATAATCTGGAAAAGACTTTCACATACAAACATAAATGCAAGATAAATCAGACAACGGGGAATGATATAAAACAGAAGCAGGTTCAAAGCCGGATTTTCATTTATTTGTGTCAAAACAAACTGTCCATTTACCACATAGGCCTGCATACTTTCTTTTGTTAACAATACCATATTGGCATCACACAATCCATAATAATAACCGCAATAAACAATGATAATCGTACTGACAATGGTCAGAAAATAAACATATCGCATTACCAGCTTAGAGGAGTAAAGTACTGCATATAAAATCGGCAAAAGGAGAACTAAAACGACATGATATGTAATAAACACTCCTGTAATGGTAAACATCAGTACGATAGAAAACAAAATGAAATATTTTATTTTGTTATTCGACATGGATATGCTCCGGGTAACCATCCATACAATCACATAAATAGCGACAGACGGAATGTATGCCCTTCTCATCAACCCCTGATTGATTACAAATATGCCAATCACATTTAAAAGAAAAGCAACTGTATATACGATCATTGTCACAGAAAAGCATTTCATTACATAATTGTTGGCAATCGCTTCTTGATCCTTGATATAGGAAGATATCTCATCGTTTACTATATTTGCTCTATTTTTCTCATTTTTCTTCATATTGTTCTCCACTACACCAAAATAATCCACTATTATTATATCTGCAACGTCCTCTTTTTCCTATTATACCAAACGGGTACTATTTGTACCATTTTCGGGTAATCCGAAAAAGATACTTTTATTATATAAAAAAGCCGGTATTCAAACCAGCTTTTTATGCAATATTCAGGATTATTTTATCATTATTTTCTTTACTTGCGAAATCTCTGTCACCAAGATAAATGTTTCTATAAGCATTACATGCCCCTCCTGTATTGTCAAATGATACTCCTATTTTTCTTCATGAAGTTTGTCATTAATCCTGCCAATGCGTTTCTTCCACATAAAGTACTGGCTTATCCAGACAATCACAAAGATAACAAAGAATATCGCAAAATATCGAATGAAACCGAATATAGAATGTTCCATCCATTCCAGAAAATATGCGATTGTCATCATAAGTATCGTAACTACCAAAAAATAGATACCGGTCTGCTTTAGCAAACTCCAATTATCCTGCTGCCAGATAAATGAACTTAACGCAAATCCGGCTCCCAAAACTGCACTTAGAATTGTTTGGACAACAACAGCTGCGATTTGAGTTCCAAATCGATCAACCAGAGTAGGTACACATGGATAATAATTACCATCCCAAACCACAATCGATATGCCTATCGTAATCAGATAGCTGATCACAATTCCTCCTAAAACACCTATTAAAACTCTTTTTAATATTTCTTTCTTCATAATAACCACCTTATAATCCTAATTTCTTTTTAATCTTTGATACATATCGTCTAGAAACATAGCTTACTTCGCCATTTTCCAATTCCATGCAGATTGTTCCCGCAAAACTCAAATCAAGACCTTTCACCTTTTTTAAATTTACAATTTCGGAATTGGATATTCGTACAAATTTATCGTTATCTAATCTCTCCTCCAATTCATACAATCGTAGTCTGATCTGATAAGTCGCCTGATCTAACTTTGCAAACATTTTTCCATTCTCTGCATATAACCGAATGATATTTTCCTGATCAAGTAATTCTATCTTTCCATCTTTTTGACCCGTTATCATAAATGAAGTATTTTCCAGATTGCTAATATAATTTACAACCCGATTCACCTCATCGGTCATTGCAGACGTTGTAATCACTGTCTCCGGTTCAACAATAGCCGTATCAATTTTGATTTCCAGTTTCATTTTCGTCCTCCTTTCTTAATGTGTAGTATAGCTTTCACAGAAATTTTTTCTACACATTTTCAATAGGTGGTCGTTTTATTCATATAAGTGGTTTTCTAACAGACTATTTTTCTCTCTATAAATTGATTCCCTCCTGTCGAATCCATTTGAAAAACAAAAAAGATTTCAGTTCAAAGGTCACGACAGGATCTATTTCCAAACGATAGGGAGGCATTAATACTTCTCCGATTGGGGCCGATACTGCCCGATAACGTTTCTTTTCTTTTAAACTCACAGCAAACTTTTCCGATACAAAGCGCGGACAAATCTCCGTAACATCAAAATCCGAATTCTGCGTCTGGATAACCTCCACCATAATATAGCGCTTTCCGGTTTTTTCCATGTATTCTGTTAATCCGGGCTTAAATTGTACTTCCATGCGATTCCCTCTCGAGTTTATCATTTATCTGCTTTCAAATATTACTATTTCTGATATTACACTTCCTAATATTATATAATAAATTTATCAACAGTTCTTTTCACTTTTTAATCAATCTATTTATTATCTGCGCTCTCAGCATCTTCTTCAGATTTTGTCAGTTCGCCGACTTCTCTTTTAATACTTTCAATCAACTTATCCCGATATTCTTTAAAGGCAAGAGCGTGTCTGCCGGAAACTGCAGAAGGGTTTCTTCGAAGCAGATTGGCAATTGCCATATTATCTGACATACTGTATTTCTTTTTTTCCAGATAGTATTTCTGCTTTTCCCGGATTTCCTGAAGCTGTGTTTTTGCATCTTCCTTGCGCTCCTGTATTCCTTCCAATATGTTTTCTTTTCGTTCCTGCAGTCCTTCCATCAGGTTATCCTTGCGTTCCTGCATTTCTTCCTTGAAATTCTCTTTTGCATCATGAAAATCATCGGCTAAAAATGCTTCAATCACTTCCGCACGCTTCTGCAGACGCTTCATCTCATCCTTGATACGTTCCATGCTGTCGAGAATTGCACGTAGCTCCATTGCAGTATTGAAACTGATTGCAAAATCGGCTGCCACAATAACCGTCAGAACTGTGGTCAGAATATCCAGCCATACAAAAGGAATGGAAAGAACCAACTTTTCAATGGGTTTATGAAAGCCATAAATCATGGCTAGCGAAAATGCCCCCCATGCAAACGAGGATGTCAGACAGATATGTCCCTTAAAATTGAATTTCTGATTGCTGTAGTCCCAATACCGTACATGAAACAGCTTTTCCATGCAAATTCCCGTTACCAGCTCCAATGCCGTAGCACCAATCATTCCGAAAAGAAAAACCAGAACCGGAAACGGCCTGACCGGAAGGGTTGCAATTAAAACCGACAAAGCACCAAATCCGTAGATTGGAAGAAACGGTCCCTTCATGAATCCGCGGTTTACCCATTGACGCTTTTTTGCAGAAACATAACAGGATTCCCAACACCAGCCAAGAAAACAATAGATAAAGAAAAATAACAACCACTCTTGCAAATTGTAATGATACATTTTCATCCCTCTTATATTACTCTTCTAATGAAAAATACTGCTAAAACTTTCATTTCGATAATATTATCTCTCAATCATTAGTTTGATAAATGCTTTCGATAATTATCGCAAAATTTCGTCCTACAACAGATACGCTTCCATGATTTCAATCAAATCCTCGCATGTTTTTAACAGGTTTTCCTCATCTTTGGTATCAAAGCCCGTAGGATACAATTTGCAGGAAAACATGGGAATATTGCGTACTGTAAAACTGATTTTTCCACCGGCGCGTTCCAAAAGATCCGGAATATTCTCCGATTTGATTTTGGCATTCCGATTCATCACCAGTTCAATACGATCTTTTCGCCCTTTGACTTCTTCTACATAAAGCCGATGTGCTCTTGCACGAAGCAGAGAAATACGCAACAGATTTTGTGCCGGAAGCGGTATCATTCCAAATCTATCCTGAAGCTCAGTCCGCATATCTTCACATTCTTCATCATTCTCAATATATGATATTCTTTTATAAATGTCTAATTTCTGCGTTTCATTCATAACATATTCTGCCGGAATAAATGCATTAATATCAACATCTAAAACGGTATCAAAATCCGTTTCGTCCACAGGAAGTCCTTTTAACTGTTTTACCGCCTCATTTAACATTTTGCAATACAGGTCATATCCAACCGCAGCCATGTGCCCATGCTGGACTTTTCCAAGCAGATTTCCTGCCCCGCGAATTTCCAAATCTTTCATGGCAATTTTAAAACCACTGCCTAAATCTGTAAACTCCTTAATGGCTTCTAATCTCTTCTGGGCGACTTCTTTTAACAGCTTATCTCGTTTATACATTAAAAAGGCATAGGCATTCCGGTTGCTCCGTCCCACACGTCCCCGCAGCTGGTATAGCTGGGACAGTCCCAGTTGATCCGAATCATGAATAATCATGGTATTGACATTGGGAATGTCGATACCCGTCTCAATAATCGTGGTTGAAACTAAAACATCAATCTCTCCATTAATAAAATCATATAAAATAGTTTCCAGATCATGCTCTGCCATTTGCCCGTGTGCATAAGCAACCGTTGCCTCCGGCACCAGTTCCTGAATTTTTCCCGTAATTTCTGCAATGGAATTCACACGGTTATAGACATAATAAACCTGTCCGTTTCTTGCAAGCTCTCTGTTAATCGCTTCCCGCACCATTTCTTCATTATATTCCATGACGTAAGTCTGAATAGGCATACGATCGCCGGGGCCTTCCTCCAAAACACTCATATCTCGGATACCAACCAGACTCATATGAAGCGTACGTGGTATGGGCGTTGCCGTCAAAGTAAGGACATCCACATTTTTCTTTAATTGCTTAATCTTTTCTTTGTGTGTCACACCAAAACGCTGCTCTTCATCCACAATTAACAAACCTAAATCATGAAAAACCACATCTTTGGATAAAATCCGGTGTGTACCGATGACAATATCTACCATGCCCCGCCCCAACTCACGGATTGTTTGTTTTTGCTCGGAGGCGGTTCGAAAACGAGACAACATCTCAATCGTAATCGGATAATCCTTCATTCGTTGTTTGAATGTATCATAATGCTGTTTTGCCAAAATGGTTGTGGGCACCAGAAAAACTACCTGTTTTCCTTCCTGTACGGCTTTAAATGCGGCTCGAATTGCAATCTCTGTTTTTCCAAATCCGACATCCCCACAAATCAGGCGGTCCATGATTTTTGTACTTTCCATGTCCTTTTTGGTGGCTTCAATTGCCATAAGCTGATCTGGTGTCTCTTCATAAGGAAACAGCTCCTCAAATTCCTTTTGCCATACCGTGTCTTCTTTGTAGGCATAGCCCTTCTGTCCGGCACGTATCGCATAGAGTTCGACTAAATCCTTTGCAACCTCATTAACGGCAGTTTTTACTCTGCCTTTGGTTTTTTCCCATTCGGAGGTTCCCAGTTTATTGAGTTTCGGCTGTTTTGCATCAGAGGAGGCATACTTTTGGATCACATTAAACTCGGTTGCCAGGACATAAAGATTTCCACCTTCCCGATAAGAAATTTTCATGTAATCTTTTACCACATGATCCACTTCTATTTTTTCGATGCCTTGGTAGATACCAAGCCCGTGACGTTCATGAACAACATAATCTCCGATTTTCAAATCGGTAAAATTACTGATCTTCTGGCCTTCGTATTTTTTGACTTTCTTTTTCTTCGTCTGCTTTTTACTGAAAATATCACTCTCGGAGATTACGGCAAATTTCAGATGCGGATACTCAAATCCTTTCTTAATCTGTCCGTATACAGACATAATCTGTCCGTTTTTCAAATCCTCTTCTCCGGTCTCGGAATAAAAGCAGGATAATTCTCGATCCCGAAGTTCACCGGCCAACCGCCTTGCCCTGGTCATGGATGGCGTAACCAATAAGACCTTGTAGCCGTCTTTTTTATATTTCTTTAAAGTCTTGCACAGCTCTTCAAAGCTGTTATGAAAAGACTGAACAGACTTCGTGGTCAGATAGTATTTTTGATCTATTTCAACCGGCATTTTGGTATCCAGTGTCGAAATACACGCCAGATACCGTTTTTGCAACTGTGCAAAGGTTTCCTTTACACCAAACATGATGTTGCTCTGTCCCGGAAGTGAATATCCCTTTTCCAAACGGGTTTTCATACTGTCAACAAATTCCATCTCAATAGCATCTGCATGCTCTTTTACGCGCAACGGTTCATCCAGAAAGAAAACGGTTTCTTCTTGTGAAAGCAATTGAAACAAGGATGCCGTTTTTTCAAAGAAGTAGGAGATGTAGCTGTCCAGATTGGCCATAACCCCATACTCTTCCATCTGCTCCATTAAAGAAGCCACCCCTTTTTTAATCCGGGACGCATATTCCGGATTATGTTCTTTTAAAAAGGCTGCCTCCACACTCTTAGCTTCTTTTTTTATTTTTGCAAGACCTTCTTCTTTTTGTTTTGGTGAAAGGAGCATCTCCGTTGCAGGAAATATTTTCACAAAATCCAATTGTTCAATGGACCTTTGGCTGAGTACGTCAAAGGAACGAATGGAATCGATTTCATCTCCCCAGAGTTCAATTCGATAAGGATTTTCTTCTGTCAGGTCAAAAATATCAACAATCCCGCCACGAATGGAATACTGTCCCGCACTTTCCACCTGCGCCACTCTCTCATATCCCATGCGGACCAGTTTCATGGATAACGCTTTTGTATCTACGATGCTTTCCTTATCCAGCAGAATGACATTGTTTTCCAATACTTCTGACGGCATGCAGGGTGCCATAAATCCATCCAGTGTTGTGATGATGGTAACCGGCTCCGATTCCAAAATTCGTCTCAATACCGCAATTCTTTCCCTTGTTACCTTATTGCCGTTGATGTCGGCCTGAAAGAAAATAAAATCTTTTGCGGGGAAAAAATAAACATCCTTGGAATAAAACGAAAAATCCTCATACAGTTCTCTGGCTCTTAACTCGGAATGTGTGATGATCACGCGATACGGAAAATCTTCCGATAATCCCCACATGAAATGAACTTTTTGAGAATCCACGCATCCTGAGACAGAAATCGTTTTTTTATCCCGTAATTCTTTTTGCATTTGTTCAAAATCTGTAAGTTGGTTCAGACACTCGCGTAATACTTTCACAATTAACCTCTCTTTACAAGCCTTCGTTTTGTCTATCTTTACAAACCTTTATTTGGGTCTATTTTTAACTTCTTCAAATAATCCTTTTGCTCATCTGTGATACGATAACTTTCCCTTGCTTTTTGGATCGTCTTGTTATGTACCCATGGTTCCATTTCCTTCTGCTCTAAATATGGTATGACTGCATCCCACTGTTTTGCAAGCGCCGTGGCCATATACCATGCAATTTCCATATTGATATAGTATTCTTCTGACTGAATGGACGAAACCGTCCGTACATACTCCGGCTTAAAGTCTTCATCCAGAAAGTGCTGCATAAGCATCCCTATCGCAAAACGCACTGTATACGTATGCTCTTTTTGAATCCATTTATATATATAAGGCAGCAATTCTTCTTTATGACTTTTAAATATTTTCGGTGATGTCTGATCGCAGGTTGCCCAGTTATCCATATACGGTAAAAATGCTTCCAGATATTGTATACAGGTATCAAAATCCTTCATTTGCGACAGGATAAAACCATGAAGCTGATTTTCCTCATAATATTCATGCGGAAGCTCTTTTAAAAAAGCTTCGCATATTTCTTCTTTGACAATCTGCTTTGCAAGTGCACGAAGCTGTGGCGTTCTGACACCGATAATCTTCTGTGGTTCCAGATTTGGAACCAGACGCCTGTGAAATTCGGCAAATGCTTTATCCTGTTTTTCAAATAGTAAATCCTGTATATATTGCATATCTGTTTATCCCATTTCTTTTGTTTACTTATTTTGTTTCTATCGCATTCCGCTTTTTATCTTATTTCTTTTAGTTACTTATTTCTTAAAGTTACCTATTTCTTTTATCCACCTATTTCTTTTTATTAAATGCATTCATGGCAGCATCCGGTCCTTCTGTGATCATCATTTCCACCGCATCAGAAGCTTCCCTGAATGCTTCTTCCATCACACCACGGTCTTCTTTTGAAAAATGTCCCAGCACATAATCCGCAAGATCATATCCTGCCGGTTTTTCACCGACTCCGACCTTAATCCGCATAAAAGTATCATGACCTAAATGTGCAATAATATTCTTAATGCCATTGTGTCCTCCGGCACTACCTTTTTTCCGGATTCGAAGTTGTCCGGGCGGCAGGGAAATGTCATCATAGATGACAATCAGACTGTCTGTTTCATCCGTTTTGTAATAATCAAGAGCTGCCCTTATACTCTCTCCACTCAGATTCATATAGGTCTGCGGTTTCATGAGTATAACCTTTTCTCCGGCAATAACGCCCTTTCCAATGATTGCCTTATGCTTTTTTTCCGTAACCGCAATGCCATATTTATCTGCAATACAGTCGATGGTATCAAACCCTACATTATGTCTGGTTTTTTGGTATTCTTTGGATGGATTTCCCAATCCTGCAATAATAAACATATGATTCCTCCCGGTAAAAAGTCTGTAACGCACAATTGCCCCTGCGACAAAACAGAGGCTTTTGCAGTAAAAGACCGCTGCCCCCCGGCAACGGTCTTTGTAACCCTTTTCCTTCTCGAAAAATAATTCGAAAATAATAACTATCCCTGAAATTCGGGAGCAGCCAACGCTTCTTTATAAGCACTAAGAATGGTTGTCTGAAGTAGTTCTCTTGTTGCTGAATTAATCGGGTGTGCGATATCCCGATATTCCCCATCAGCAGTTTTCTTACTGGGCATTGCAATAAACAATCCCTTTTCACCTTCAATTACTTTGATGTCATGTACAACAAAAACATCATCCAGTGTGATGGAAACAACCGCCTTCATCTTGCCTTCCTGTGTAATCTTACGTACATGTACGTCAGTAATGTTCATCTAACTTTCCCCCTTAATTTTGTTCTTGGGCGCTAATTAAAGTACATAACGGTCACTTTGTTCCACAACAACCTTGATGCCTTCCTCACCTTTTAAATAAGAATTAGCCCTGATTGTGTCGTGACTTTCAATAATACAGTTTTCAATATATGTATTGTCACCGATATAAACATCGTTTAGAATAATGGAATTCTTGATGGTACAATTGCTTCCTACGAATACACCTTTGAAAATAACGGAATTTTCCACTACTCCGTTAATGATACTACCGCTGGAAATCAACGCATTTTTCAGCTTTGCACCAACATTGTATTTTGCAGGCGGTAAATCATCAACCTTTGAATAAATCTCAGGATACTGTCTGAAGAAATAATTGCGGATATCCGGTTTTAAGAAATCCATATTTGCTTCAAAATAGTCATCCACCGTCGCAATATTCTTCCAGTAATCATCCATTTTGTATCCGTAAATCCGTTTCAGATTTTTGTAACGGATCAGAATATCTTTTACAAAATCATACTGACCTTCTTCCGCGCTTTTCTCAATCAGCTCAATCAGCTGTCTTCTACGGATAACATAGATACCGCAGGAAATGGTATTGGAATTTGCCACAATCGGTTTTTCTTCAAATTCTTCAATCCGGTTATCCTCATTTAATTTGAGAATACCGTAACGGTCTACATTTTCACCTGCCGGCATATCCTTGCAGACAACAGTAATATCTGCTTTCTTTGCGATATGATATTCCAGCACTTTGTTGTAATCCATCTTGTAAACACAGTCACCGGATGCAATTACAACATAAGGCTCATGACTCTCTTTTAAGAAAGAAAGATTTTGATAAATGGCATCTGCAGTTCCACGATACCATGCATTGTTTTCTCCTGTGATCATCGGAGTAAAAACAAACAAGCCGCCTTGTTTTCTACCAAAATCCCACCATTTGGAAGAACTTAAATGTTCATTTAAACTTCTGGCATTGTACTGTGTAAATACACCAACTTTCTGAATATGGGAATTGGTCATATTGCTTAATGCAAAGTCAATACTGCGGTAGCTGCCTGCAATAGGCATAGCAGCAATTGCGCGTTTTTTGGATAACTCACCCATGCGGTTATTATTTCCGCCGGCTAAAATAATTCCGATTGCTCTCATACCTACTCACCTGCCTTAATCAAAGATTTTCCGCTTGCAAGATTATTATCCGGATAATCCTCTGCTGCGGTCACACCGGAAATCACAACGTTTTTACCAATGGTCACGCCACTTGGTACAACGGATTTTTCTCCGATACAAACAAGACCGTGATTGTAAATATGAGGCGCCGTATCGTTGTCAACTTCATCTCCGACACCAGTTTTAATATTATCACCGAGCATAACATTTTCGGCAATAATGGTCTTTGTGATTTCACAACCATATCCGATTTCGGTATCATTCATGATGATAGAATCCCTAACAACGGTTCCTTCTCCAATCACAACACCGCATCCGATTACGGAATTGTATACTTTTCCGTAAATCTGTGCACCCTCGCCAATGATACATTTTTCAACTTCGCTGTTTTCAGATATGTACTGAGGCTGCAGTTTTTCGTACTTGGTATAGATTTTCCAGTATTCTTCATACAGGTTGAATTCCGGTACAATGTCAACCAGCTCCATGTTTGCTTCCCAATAGGAATGAAGGGTTCCTACATCTTTCCAGTAGCCATTGTATTCATAAGCATAACAAGGAGCTCCTTTTTGATGGCAATAGGGAATAACATGTTTACCAAAGTCCAGGCCGGGCTGCTGTGCGTTTGCAATCAACGCTTCTTTTAAGGTTTTCCAATTAAAGATATAGATACCCATGTTTGCCAGATTACTTCTGGGATTCTCAGGTTTTTCCTCAAAATCATTGATCTTGTGGTCATCATCTGTAATCAAAATACCAAAACGTTTTGCCTCTTCATAAGGAACCGGCATAGCTGCAAGTGTTACCTCTGCGCCCTTTGACTTATGATAATCAAGCATCACTTCGTAATCCATCTTGTAGATGTGGTCACCGGACAAAATCAATACATAATCCGGATTAAAACTGTCCATATAATCAATATTCTGATAAATGGCATTGGCCGTACCCGTATACCACTCGGTATTAGCACTTTTTTCGTAAGGCGGCAGAACGGTTACCCCTCCAATATTTCTGTCAAGATCCCACGGAATACCGATACCGATATGGGTATTCAGTCTCAGCGGCTGATACTGTGTCAGCACACCAACTGTATCAACACCGGAATTAATACAGTTACTGAGTGGGAAATCAATGATACGGTACTTTCCACCGAATGATACAGCCGGTTTCGCAACCTTAGCTGTCAATACACCAAGCCTGCTGCCCTGCCCGCCGGCCAGCAACATGGCAATCATTTCTTTCTTAATCATGTCTTCACCTCTTGCTATCTTCTCTAAATATCGAAAATAATATATCGAAAAGAATATTTTTAATTAGTATATAGATTATAGCATACTATATTTTTAAAGTGAATATTTTTACATACAAAATCCTATTTTTTTGAAATTTTTATGTAAAAAATACACAAATTTAGCATTTCTTTTGTGCGACATTCTGTAAAAAGTACCAACCCCTTTCTTTTCTGCCAAGAAAAGTTCTACTTTTTTTGTTAAAATTTACCAAAACTTTACAGGTAAAAAATTTTATTTGTTTTTCTCGTAATGGCGGTTATAATGAATGAAGGGAAACAAATACGTTTTCTTTAAATCTTATAGTAGGAAGTGTAATCATGTATCAAATCGATTTTGAAAAACCGATTCACATTCATTTTATCGGTATTGGCGGCATCAGCATGAGCGGTCTGGCTGAGATTTTAGCAGATCGCGGATTTACGGTATCAGGTTCAGATGCTAAGGAGAGCAGTCTGACCAGACAACTTCATCAAAGAGGGATTACCGTATTATATGGACAATCTGCCAAGAATATTACACCGGATATCAATCTTGTTGTTTATACAGCAGCAATACATAATGATAATCCCGAGCTTTGTGCAGCAAAAGTGGCAGATATCCCGTGTATGGCACGTGCGGATTTACTGGGACAGATCATGAAAAATTACGAAATTCCCATTGCGATCAGCGGCACACACGGTAAAACCACAACCACCTCCATGGTCAGTGAAATCTTTATGGAAGCCAAAAAAGATCCCACACTTTCCATCGGCGGAATCCTTCCTTCCATTGGCGGAAATATCCGGATTGGCGCATCCGACTATTTTGTTACGGAGGCCTGTGAATATACCAATAGTTTTTTAAGCTTTTTTCCAAAAATCAGTATCATTCTGAATATTGATGCAGATCATCTCGATTTCTTTAAGGATATCGAAGACATTCGTTCCTCTTTTCGTCGTTTTGCCGGATTACTGCCAAAAGACGGCACATTGATCATAAATGGAAAAATTCCAAATCTGGCATCCATCACGGATTCCTTAGCATGTAACATCATTACCTTCGGCTTTTCCGATTCGTTTGACTATTATGCAAAAGATATTTCATATGATGCCTATGCAAGGCCCACTTATACCATCTGTCATAACGGGACAGAACGAATCATTACGCTTGGCGTGACCGGCGAACACAACATTTCCAATTCCATGGCAGCCATAGCACTTGCCGATCTTTGTGGCATTGACACAGAGACAACCAAAAAAGCTCTTTCTGCTTTCTGCGGAACAGAGCGCCGTTTCCAATTAAAGGGGACAGTAGATGATGTCACAATCATTGATGATTATGCACACCATCCCACCGAGATCAAGGCGACTCTCGAAGCCGCCCACAACTATCCTCACAACAAGCTGTGGTGCATTTTCCAGCCTCATACTTACACCCGTACCAAGGCATTGCTTTCTGACTTTGCCAAAGCCCTTTCCATGGCTGATCACGTTGTTCTTGCGGATATCTATGCGGCAAGAGAAACCGATAATTTAGGGATTAGTTCAAAAACCCTTCAGACCGAGATTCAAAAACTGGGAACCACCTGTGATTATTTTCCGTCTTTTGAAGAGATTGAAAAATTTTTACAAAAAAATTATTCTCCCGGTGATTTGTTGATAACTATGGGAGCCGGAGATGTTGTAAAAATCGGCGAAAATCTATTAAAAAAATAATTTATCCACAATATCCACAAAAATAACGGTATCATATATACACGTTTGATTGTGGATATTTTGATTTACATAAACTTTACTTTTTCATTCGGACATGTATTTATTTTTAAGCATTTTTCACCGAATAAGAAATATTATGTGGACCTTTCATCCACATATCCACATATTTTTGAAAATGCCGCAAAGCCTTGATTTTCGGCACTTTTTTGGAAATTTACCTATTTCATTTTTACTTATTCTGTGCTATACTTGCACTTGCTTTAAAGAATGAATGAACAGGTGATAAGATGACACAATTAACAGTATCTTTGGAACAGGGATCGGACTTTACTGTTTTATCCAATCGTTTTATTGATGAATATATGGTTTTGGCCAATGATGCACAGATTAAGATTTATCTATATCTGCTGCGCATGAGTGGGGCAAATCTGCCTTTTAGCATTTCGGATATTGCCGACCATTTTAATTATATGGAGCAGGATGTACTGCGCGCACTTTGCTACTGGGAAAAAAATCATCTTCTTTCTTTGGATTTTGACAGTGCACACAGTGTAAAGACTATCCGTATTCTGCCCTTACCTTCTAAAGAAGCCTCTGTGTCTTCCGATATCACACCACCCCTTTCACAGATTCAGCAGGCAGAGATTGTTCCTCTGGCTCCCAAGCTTGCTATAAGCAACGTTTTGGCAGAATCAAGTGAGCGAACGGAAAAACCCAATTACAGCGCAAATGATCTGGTTGCTTTTAAAAACAATAACGAAACTTCCCAGATTATCTTTATCGCCGAATCCTACACCGGAAAGCCTTTGTCATCTTCTGATATGCAAACTTTACTTTATATATATGACAAGCTCGGCTTTTCCATTGACTTAATCGACTATCTGATTCAGTATTGTGTAGATCTTGGCAAAAAGAAGTTTTCCTATATCCAGAAAGTTGCCATCGACTGGTACGATTCGCATATTACTACGGTAGAACAGGCCAAGAACCATACCGGTAAATATGACAAATCTGTTTATACCATTATGAAAGCACTGGGTAAAAACACCAATCCTACCACTCCGGAAATCGCATTTATCCGCAGATGGTCACAGGAATGGGGATTTTCTACCGACTTGATCTTAAAGGCCTGCGAAAGAACCGTATTAAATACCGACAATCACCGTTTTGAATATACCAACGGCATTTTATCCAAATGGCATGCTGCCAATGTAAAATCATTACAGGATGTTGAAGCTTTAGAGGAAAAGCATCACACAAAAACAACCAAGACTTCTTCCAAAAATGCGGGTAATCCTAAGAGCGGTTTCAACGATTTTTCCCAGCGCTCTTATGACTATGAAGAATTGGAAAAAGCATTATTGAGAAGCAATTGATTTTTGAAATAATTGATTTTTGCAATAATTAATTTTTGAATCATTTGATTTTGTAATAACGAATTTTTGAATCAATTGATTTAGAACAAAGGAGTTTACTCATGGGGTTAACCAACAAGCAGTTTGATACCATCATGCAGCACTATGATGATATTCAAAAAGAAAATCGTGATTTGCTGGCAGCAAAAGAACAGGAAATTCGCAAAAAAATTCCTCAATACTTCCAGTTCGGACAGGAAATCAATTCACTCCGTGTAAAAAGAGCGAAAGCTGCCTTATCAAAAAACGAAGCCTTTGTTTCACAGTGTCTGGAAGAAGAACAGACTTTAAAAGAAAGGCGTGACAAACTTCTCTTATCGGAAGGCTATCCTGCCAATTATCTTACCATGACATATCATTGCCCAATTTGCAAAGATAAGGGACTTCTTTCTGACAACAGAACCAAATGTACTTGTTTTATATCTGCCCAGACCAAGCTGTTGTTTGAGCAGTCCGGCATTTATGAATTAATCAAAACACAAAATTTTGATACGCTTTCCTATGAATATTTTGATAAAGATCATGTGGCAGGATATCAGGATGCTGTAAATATAGCAAAAAATTTTATCACAAATTTCAACTCGGACTACCAAAATCTTCTCTTTTATGGTAATGTGGGTACTGGTAAAACTTTTTTGACATGCTGTATTGCCAAAGAATTGATGGAACAGGGAATTTCCGTCACCTATTGCAGTGCAGAACAGTTATTCCGCATGTTGGTAGACTTGCGTTTTCAGGAGGATAAGGATTCCTATTTTTCATTTATGGAGGATATCCATGATCGGGATGTTCTGATTATTGATGATTTAGGCACGGAAACCGTTACAGAGCGTGTCCGTTCCGATTTGTTTACCTGTTTAAACAATCGGGATATGGCTCACAAATCCACCATTATATCTACCAATTTATCAATTGAAGAGTTAAATAAACGCTACTCCGAGAGGATTTTCTCGCGTATGAGCAGTCATTTTACTTTTTGTAAATTTGACGGTCCCGACATACGCATGAAAATTAAGCTTTCCGGTAACCAATAACCAAATGACAGAAAGAGAGGATCATTCATCATGTCCAAACGTGAAGAATTGAGAAACTTAGAAACCATTCCTGTAGGCTCTTTAGGAATCATTGCTTTACAGAGTTGTAAGGAATTAGGCGAAAAGGTCGACAAATATCTTGTTGACTGGAGAACTGAACGCGAACATGCACACAGCGAGGATCTTGCATTTAAGGGCTATCAACGTGATTCCTATCTGCTTCAGACGAAAGTGCCGAGATTTGGTTCCGGTGAAGCAAAAGGTGTTATTTTGGAATCTGTCAGAGGAAATGATTTATATATTCTGGTAGATGTTGCCAATTATTCCTTAACCTATTCTCTCTGTGGTCATCCTAATCATATGTCACCGGATGATCATTTTCAGGATTTAAAACGAATTATTGCCGCTGTTGGCGGAAAAGCCCGCCGCATTACGGTTATCATGCCTTTCTTGTACGAAAGCAGACAGCATAAAAGAAGCGCCCGTGAATCTTTAGACTGTGCTCTGGCATTGCAGGAACTAGTCAGCATGGGTGTAGACAATATCATTACCTTTGATGCACACGATGCAAGAGTTCAAAATGCGATTCCGTTAAACGGCTTTGAAACCGTTCAGCCGGCTTACCAGTTTATCAAGGGCTTATTGAAAAATGTAAAAGATCTGACCATTGATTCTGAGCATATGATGGTTGTCAGTCCCGACGAAGGCGGTATGAGCCGAGCTATTTATATTGCCAACAACTTAGGACTTGATATGGGTATGTTCTATAAACGAAGAGATTACACCCGCCTGGTGGATGGCAGAAATCCCATTATCGCACATGAATTCTTAGGTTCCAGTGTGGAAGGCAAAGACGTGATTGTCGTAGACGACATGATTTCTTCCGGCGAAAGTGTGATTGATGTCTGTGCCGCTTTAAAGAAACGAAAAGCAAACCGCATCTTTGTCTTTGCAACCTTTGGTTTGTTTACAAATGGTCTGCAAAAATTTGATGAAGCACACAATACAGGACTTTTTGATTATGTTCTGACCACCAACCTGATTTATCAGTCACCGGAATTATTAAAGCGTCCTTATTATATCAATTGCGATTTAAGCAAATATATTGCATACATTATTGATACACTCAATCATGATGCATCCATCAGTGATTTATTAAATCCCAGCGACCGTATCCAAAATCTGTTAGTGCGCTATAAAAATGGTGAAATGTAGAAATATATAACTTTGCCCGCCGTCCTTGACGAGGTTTTGTGCCTTTCTTAGTGACATAAGTGAACAAAAAGTAATGCCCGGTTTCAACTGTTTGAAGACGAAGTCTGAGTTTTGAAACCGGGCATTTAATAATTCTTTTGTGAGCATGCCACTTTGGAAGGCTAAAAACCGAAGTCCTAGGCGGCAAAGTTATATATTTTTAATTAATATGTTTATTAAAACTGATGTCCGCATACGCTACAGAATGCAGCTTCTTCGGGCATGCTGTGATTGCAGATAGGGCAGACTTTTTCTGATTTTACAGAACCTTCTTCTGCTTCTACGGAATTATCTCCTTTTTTCTTATCCTCAATTTCAGATTTCAACTGACCAATCAGTTCTTTCTTTGCCTTAATCAGTGTAAATAAATCTTCATACTCCGTAGTTTCGTCATCCACATGTGCATTGAAATATGCCTCACCGATTTCTTCATAAGCCTTTTTAATTGCAGCTTCTGCTTTACCGATCTGTACCTGAAGTCCGGGGATTTCTGCATAGTTCTTTGCTTTTTTTGTTATTTCACTGTCTTTGATTGTCTGAATGGTTTCTCCCGCTTTTGATGATACTTTACTTAAAAAATCCATAAAAAATTCCTCCATTTCCTCCGTTCTGTCTGAACCGATTAATTATATGGTAAAATATGCAAAATAAAAAGTCAATGTATTAATATTTTTTTAATAATTGACAACCCAAAACGTCTTATTCTGCATGTGCCCCGAGAATGGTTACCACTCTGGTCTCATTAGACTTCTGTCGCTTAGTTCTTTCAATCTAAAGCACAACTTTCAAGCTTTTGTATCATCGTCGCTTTTGCTAGTATTCCTTCTTAACAGTTTCGAGATTATAGATTTTTTTAAATCGCTCTTCCTCTTCTTTCGTTCGAATCAACATGACCTCCGT
Organism: Lachnospiraceae bacterium; assembly: GCA_017626095.1. GTDB lineage: Bacteria > Bacillota > Clostridia > Lachnospirales > Lachnospiraceae > UBA2882. The sequence goes on along the minus strand of JAGAJL010000016.1, from coordinate 24,710 downwards.
GAAATGTCCATCTTCTATATTCTTAAAACCGGCAACTTTTTCTCCTGTACAGATAGAACTGCGAATGACAGCATATTGTTTCTGGGGATTAAATGGTATGGTTTCTTTTAAATCTCGTTCCCAACTCCTTCTAACACCAAATTGTATTGAATTTATTTTTGGAATCGTCGGTTTTTTCATTGTCTTCACCTTACTATCATTTCGAATTTTGAAGCAAAAAATCAGTAATCAGTTTCTTTTCATTATCTGTCAGGACATTCATATGACCTCTATCTTTCAACAAGTATGTTTGGCAATTGGGTATAATTCTCTCCGCCCTTTCTATAACTCCTTCTCCGGGAAATAAACAATCCTTTTCTGCTGCCATTACAAGTGTTGGTGCTTTGCATTTTTTCATTCTTTTTTCATCGACATTACTTGGCATCGCTGTTTTTACTTTTGCATAATCAATACTTAGCTTAGCGGTTTGATATATGTCATCCGTAATATTCTCCTCTGAGATTGCCATAGGTAAAATACACTTTTTTAACCACTTGTCCTTTTTTGTAATCCAATACATAATCATCGGAAACATCATACTGACACTTTTAATGGACAGTGCGTTTTTTATCCCTGATGGCACGTATAATACTACTCTTTTTACTTTATCCGGCACTTCACACATTGTTTTAGCAATTATTCCAGCACCGAATGAACCTCCAAATAAGTCCATCGATTCAAATCCAAGCTTATCGATTACCTCTCCTGCCCACTTTCCGTATTTATATCCAAATGCTGACAAACAAGTTTCTGCACTTTTCCCCGGATGCCCTATTGTGTCAACGGCATATATATGAAAATCATTTAGCAGAAAATCACACGCTAACAGATTGTATGCTGTTGTTGCATTGCCACCATGAAAAACCAATAATGGTTCTTTCTCTAATGAGCCGGTCTCTATAATATGTGTTGTTCCAAAAGAAGTTTGAATATAAACATCCTTATATGAAACATTTAGTCTATTTAATTGCTCATCATATAATTCAATTATTTTTTTCTTTCCTGCTGTAGACTTATATATTGTTCTCATTTGTTTCCTCACTTTAATCTCACATAATTAAGTATTCATAATCCATCACCATGCCAACTCTCTTTATTATCATAGTATCACACATATATCGAACTATATAGATGCAATAGAAGCTAACCGCCCTACAAATTGACTTGTCTTCTTCTATTTATTAGAATGTTTGTAAACATGAATTTGCTAAGGAAAATTAGAAATGCCTAATATTATAGAAATCACAGATTTAAAAAGTCCACAATTAGAAGTGTATACAATACGTTCAGAGGTGCAGCTTCTCCATTACTTTGAACCAAAGGAAGGCATCTTTATCGCCGAAAGTCCTAAGGTTATTCGTCGTGCACTTGATGCCGGTTATGAAGTATTATCTGCCTTGGTTGAGCTTGACCACATACACAATCCCAATACCGAAGTATCGGATATTTTAACAAGTATTGCAACAGCGCCTATCTATACAGCTGAATTTGATGTGTTAACAAAACTCACCGGATATAAATTAACGCGTGGTATGCTTGCAGCCATGCGCCGCAAACCTCTTCCCAAGGTAGATGAAATCTGTGCGAATGCAAAAAGGATAGCCGTTTTGGAAGATGTTGTAAATCCAACCAATTTGGGAGCAATCTTTCGAAGTGCTGCTGCCCTAAACGTTGATGCCATATTATTAACTCCTGCGTGTACCGATCCGCTTTACAGGCGTGCGGCAAGAGTGAGTATGGGAACCGTATTCCAAATCCCGTGGACAATTTCAGAAAATGTATACGAAGAGATAAAAAGACTTGGTTTTAAAACTGCTGCCATGGCTTTAACCCATCGCTCAATTTCTCTTTCAGATCCTGCACCGGCTAATGAAGAAAAGCTTGCTATCATTCTGGGCACAGAAGGCGAAGGATTAAAACCGGAAACAATTGAAATGTGCGACTATACAATACGTATTCCTATGAGAGAGGGTGTCGATTCCTTAAATGTTGCTGCAGCAAGTGCAGTCGCATTTTGGGAACTGTGCAAAAACAACATTTAATAATAGCCACCTCTCTTTTTTTCCTTGCGTCGTTCTATATCCAATAATTCCTCCTGTACATTTGCATTTCTTCTTTGCTCATTTGCAAGCTCGCTTTGTGCTTTTAATAACTGTTGTTGAAGACTTGCAAGTTGTCTGTCCCTTTGTTCATCTCTCCGTCTTTGTTCTTCTTCTCTTCGCTGGTTATCTCTTCGCAAGAGCACCAGTTCTCGTTGAACAGGATCTAACGAACGCAAATACATATTGCACTTTTATATATTCAGAAGTGCAATATATATAATTCTCATATACATAATTCTTATTCCAATGTTTTGCTATATCTTCCTATCATATTTTTTCTTCATAATGAATATCCAACCCATTGACGCCAAAACGGACAGCAACATAGATACCGGTTCTTTGTCTAATATCGCTTTCCCCATCCAAAACGACGGAAGAAAGGAAGCACAAAGATTAAGCGATACCGGAACAAAATACGGAACAAATGCTCCAAGCATCATTAAAGAAGATAATTTTGTTACCGCCATACCTTCAAGCTTATTAGACGACAAAGTCACAATCAAAAGGGCAATTATGATTCCCTGTAAGCTGCCTGCCAGGGACAGAAAAAGAATTTCTGCAACAGACATCGACGTAAGTCCAAACACCGGGAGCAACACCACGGTAATTAAAAAGGCAAAAATTGCCGGTAGCACAATGTGCGATATGAAATATCCATTCCGTCCTAACCCCGTCACAAACAGATAACGGTCAATGTGATCATCGTGTTCTTCCAGCACCACCATAGCGGCAATAAAACAGAACATGACCGGAGTGATGGATGCAAAGAAAACATCAAACAGACTATAATATGGAGATAAAACAGCAGGCATTCCGGTCATACGGATCAGCTCTTTTTCAGCAACCGGAACAGCAAAATGAATTGCGATTCCTGCAAGAAGCGGTGCTATCATCGCCGCAAACAACATCTTATCCTGCCTGACAAATTTTAGCATATGCAAAAAACTCAGTCGGATTGTTTTCATAGCTTCACACCTCCTTGATTCTGCCACATTTTCCCAACGCATTTATATGCAGCCACAAACAACACTACAATCAAGACTATGGCAAGAATAAATCCCATGAGTGAAAAATCTCTTCCGGCAATCAAATCCATGCATACATTTGCAGGATATATCCTTAGACATGCCGGTGTCATTTTAAACAGATGCAGTACAGCGGGTACGAAAGCAATGATTTCAACCGGAACAGTCGCAAGAATAAACTGATTCAAGCTTGTAATCTTTGTTGCTATAATCACTCCTGACAAGGTAAACATTACACTGGATAAAAAAGTGCCCAATAGCAAAAGCGGTAAACTTCTGCAATTTGTCGCTACAGCAAGTATGGTTGCTACAAGCATACCAATCGCACTTAAGGAAAGTACTTTTGAACACACATACTCTATAACACGAAGTGGCGAAACCGCAAAAAATGAAGTCACTCTCTGACTTTTCTCCAATAAAATAATGGCGCCCATGAAAAACAATCCCATTGCCGCAGGATCAGAATAGATCAGAATCGCAGCGGCATTTTCTTTCCATGAAAGCGGCAGGGAAAGTAAAAGCACAAGATAAAAAACGGTCAAAAATCCATACAACAGATAAAACCCATATCTTGTTTGAAATTTCATATCCCATAACAGCAAAGGCTTAAATCTCATACCAGCGTCCTCCCTGTTATCTCCATAAAAATGTCATTTAATGTTGGTTCACTGCTGTGAATCGATTGCAGGCGGTTTTCTCTGATTAATCTCTGAAGTTGTTGATCTTCAGAGATTTGTTCCAACAGACAGCTTGCTGTCTGCTCTCCATTGTCAAACCATGTGTAAGTAACACTCGCCGCTCCTCTTGACATAATCAGATTGTGCGGACTGTCCATGGCAAAAATCTGTCCTCCGACAATAAATGCAACCCTGTCACAAATTTCTGTCGCATCCTGCATATTGTGAGTTGTAAGCAAAATTGTTTTTCCTCTGCTTTTTTCCGCCAGAATCATATCTTTCATCAAACGACTGTTTGTCGGATCAAGACCGCTGGTCGGTTCATCCAAAAATAAAAGCTTTGGATCATGTAACAATGCTTTGACAAAGTTTAGGCGGCTTTTCATTCCTTTAGAATATTCCGATACGCGCTTTTGTGCATCGTTTTGAAGCCCTACCATTTGAAGCAGTTCGTCAATGGATTGAGTCTGCCTATGATAGAGAGAAGAAAAGAAACGAAGATTTTCTCTTGCAGTTAATTTCTCATACATGGTAGAAAATTCGAAGTCTACACCAATGGATTCATAAAAATCCGAACTATGTTTTTTGCACTCGGTTCCGTTTACAACAGCAGAACCCTGATAATTCGGAAGCATTCCCAGCAATATTTTCTGCAAGGTACTTTTGCCTGCACCAGACGGGCCTAAAAAACCAAAGATTTCTCCTTCCGAAACCGAAAAACTCATATCCTGAATAAACGGATTTTTAGAATAGCTGAATGTGAGACGGTCTACCTTTATCATAGTATCCTCCTTAATATATGTTTGACTGCTATTGATTAAACAGTCAAATAAATTCTTGTTTTAAGTCCGGCTATTAACCGGACTATTTAGCAAATCTGTGTAATAACACCGTATATCAACATGCGGATTGCTTCATCGTACTTTGCTTCGCCAATTTCTTTTTTATACAGTGTCGCATAATAGATGGCATGGAATGCAGCACTTATAGCCTCTATATCTACTTCTTTTTTTACAGGAAGCATGGAAAATAAGTGCTGAATCGAATCCGTATCATCTTGTAAGTGCTCATTTACTACTTCCTTTGGCAGTTTACGCACCAACAATTCTATTTCCTCTGAACCAACCAGTTTAAATATTGGCATTTCCTCTGTCATTTTATAAAACTCAAAAATCACATCTGTAATTTTCTCCGGTGAAAACGGCTCACCCGCAAGATTTGCCATTGCCTGATACAGCTTTTGATTGACCAATTCATGCTGCTCCTGAATCACATCGAACAACAGAAGCTCCTTCGATTTGTAAAACAAATAAAAGGTTCCTTTTGGAATATTCACACGCTTTACAATCTCATCAACTGTGGTGCGCCGAATCCCAAACTTCCCCATGCAGGCAGCCGCTTCCTCCTTCAATCGCTTTCTGATATACTCCCGTTCCTGCTCGGAATAACTCTTTGGCAAATGTTTCACCTCTTTTTGACTAATGTCAACTATATGGTCAGTATAATGTGTACACAAATATATGTCAACAAAATAATTTCCCCTTTTCGGGAACACAAATCCGAAAAGGGGAAAAATTTAAACTTCACCCTCTTTCAATCTACGCGTGATGTTCTCAGTTTCGTTCTAACTCAATTCATTCACTCTAACTTTCTCTTCTCTACGGGAATCTGTATTTCCGTAAGCCATTCATTTTCTGTATCTTTATTCCATATCCCATCAATATAAGATTCTCTGATATTTCCGCAAATCTCATATCCGTTTTCTTCAATATATTGAAGTAGCATTGTATAAGATTTATGCAAGGTGCTATAAGAGCCTTTATGAAAAATACATGCTGCCATAGGTACTTTGGGAAATACCTTAAATACAATATCACCGGAATCTTGTTTTTTCTCTGTGACTGCCTCACAAATTTCTACCAATATATCCTCATCTTTATATCCCGGCTCCAGATAGTGTGTAAAGCAGTACTCCGGCAGAGCGCACTGACAGTCCAGATTTTCCATCTGTGCTCCCATCTGTGGCATAAGTTCAAACAGCGCATCGTATGACTTAATTCTTTGCTCCATAGTACAGACAATGACTTTTGGTATTTCTTTGATAAGAACCGGAGCAATTAGATGCTCACTACCTTTTGCAAGATAGCATTCCACCTGTGCAAGCCTCGCAGTCAGCACGGCCATCTCTTCTAAGATTTCCTGCTTTTTTGAAAGAAGCAGAGATCTTTCCTCTGCTCCATTCATCATTTTTCGAATATCATCTATGGAAAATCCCATATTTTTCAATGCTATAATTCTCTGTAACTGTGCCATCTGACCTGCTTTATAATAGCGGTAACCGTTTTCTTCATCCACATATACCGGAATTAACAGTTTCTGCTCATCGTAATAGCGAAGCGTCTTAATCGTGACGCGGTTCATACTGGCAAACATACCGATCTTATACAAATTTTCTTTTTCTTTTTTCTCGAAAGCGGGATGATACTGATTCATTTTCATCTCTATCACATTTTCCTCCATTCCGGACTATTCCATAGCCTCCTTTTGTCATACGGCTATGCTATAACCTCCCCTAAGGAACGAGTCAAGAAAAAAAATAAACACAAAAAAGACCGCCCTCGTCTAGTAAACTATGGCAGTCTTTTTTGACTTAAAATAATATCAGGCTAACCGTCTATCGGTAGCACTTTACTGATATTATACTAACATCTGACCATCTCTATGTCAAACAAATTGACATTATATTCTATTCTATTGGCAACGTTCTTTCTGCAATAAATGAATTGCCAATTCCTCTGCAGATGCTGCAAGTGCCAAAATGCATAACGTCCAACTATATATATCGATAACAGAATGCTGAGTGTTGCACTAATTCTTTTGATTGCAGCAGGTGTAGATACAACAATTCAATCAATAAAAGAAGATTGGAAAGAAGGGTTTAAGGTATCAGCGATAGGACGTGTGATTGGTTTATTATTAAATTGTTTTGCAGCGGTCTTGTATGTATTTAATGTGTTATCAAGTCTTTTAAGCATATTCGGTGTGTTAACTAAATAGTTTTATTTATATTAATGAGATGGTTTTGTAAAATTGTCTAGGCAAATAATGGCATATTTTTATATATTTGTATTGTAAAATGCAATACAACGTGGTATACTATCCTTTGAAAGGTGGTGTTTGTTATGGCAGCAAAAACAGCAAATGTTACAGCGAGAATACAACCAGATATTAAAGAATCAGCAGAAGCAATTTTGGAAAAGCTTGGCATACCTGTTTCGGTATTTATTGATATGACATATAGACAAGTAATTGCAACGAATGGTGTGCCATTTGAGTTAAAAACATCAAATGCCCCATTATCTAGAGAATCTATGACAAATACAAGATTTGATGAAATTATGGAAATAGGCCTTGTACAGGCTAAAGCAGACGAAGCAGAAGCTACGAACGAAGTATTTGCAGATTTACGAAAGAGAGTTAATCATTGAAAGAAATTTATGATGTAAAAATCACGAAACAAGCCAAAGAACAGATGGCTCAGATTGTAGACTATATTTCAAATGAGTTATTTGCTCCTAAAGCTGCAATTAATTTATTAGATAAGCTTGAAAGTAGTATTATGGCGCTATCTAATTTTCCAGAACGTTATCAGCTTATTGATGAGGAGCCTTGGCGAAGTGAGGGCATACGAAAGATAGTTGTTAATAATTTTTTAGTATATTATTGGATAAATATTCCTGATAAAAAAGTTCAGGTAACGGCTGTAATATATGAAAAAAGAGAGCAATTAAAACAATTGATGCTTATGAATGCGGATGAACAATAAGAAGATGGGCAGTGTATACGGAACCAATTATCTTTCCTTTTTCATCCAGAGGGTGTGATTTTCCGATTGTTAGATGCCCTCTAGTACTACAAAGGAGGGTGATGCCCTATGAACACAATAGAAGTGCTTACTTTGTTGCTAGTAATATTTGCGGCTCTGTCATACATAGACAATCATAACAACAAAAAGAAATAAGTACCCGACCACTGCTCAAAGTTTTGGGTACTTATTTCTTAAGATTCAAATACTGAGGGCAAATCGGAAACATATCCGATTGCCTTTGAGCAGATTATATACTAGAGTGGCTGAGAAATCAACCACTCTTTTTATTCGTATTGTCTGTTGTAAGTGGAACTTTTCAATATCGGTCTTCTCGTATCTTTCCAATAACAGCACTTAAGATTGCCGTTTTCATTTCTTCTCCCACTTTTTAATCTGTTCTTTCGCCTCTTTACACCACTCAAGATAAGCCTCATATGTTTTAATACCAAACCGAACCGTTAAATAATAATACTTATGCGTATCGTTCTCCAAGTGCTGCATCAGATTTTCTGCAAACATATTTAACACGACCAATTCATTCATGCACTTTTCCTCAAAGCGTTCAATGTGCTCCTTTGCTCCCTCAAAGCCATTCTCATTTCCAAAGAAAAGTTTTAAAAGTGTCTCATATCGAAGTTCATCTTTTTCCGCAGGTTTTCTCAACCACTCTTTTAATGTCTCTTTTCCATATTCTGTAATAGAATAAGAAATCTTCTCCCGCCCATTGCAACTGGTGTCCTCCTTGGTCACTTTGCCTTCCGTTTCAAGCTGGTTTAACGTCGGATATATGCTTCCGTAGCTACCGCCCCAGAAAAAACGGAGTGTCGTATCAAGCCTTTTTTTCATTTCATATCCGGTCATAGGCTCATGACTTAACAAACCCAATAAAACATAATCCATCTTCTTTGTATTTGCCATTCTTCTATCTTCTCCTTTTAAATCCATAAGATAACGCCTTTTTCGGGCAATGATCCACACATGCACCGCATTGAATACATTCCGCACCAAAATCACGATGATCCTTAACGAATTCTGCCACGTTTAATCCCATCGGACATGTCTGATTACATTTTTTACAGGAAATACATTTCTCTTTCTCGGACGCAATATGTATTCCCGGTAAATGCAGCAAATGTCTGATTTTGGTTCCTATGACCATAAATGGTGCCATCCAGCAAAAATAGTGACAAAATACTCTTTTCCCAAAAAGTACTGCCGGTATTAGTATTAAAAAAATCACTCCATAGTAAATCACATAACTGTATATTTCAGAAATGGATATTCCATGATCTGTCATATAAAAGAAATCAATGGTAATTTCTTTTTTTCTATATATGAAGCATACAATAACCGTAATAATCCATACCGTCCAAATAACATATTTAATGTTGTTTTTCCAACCTTGTTTCGGAGATTTATCATTTACAGCAAATAAGCATTCCTGCATACCGCCCATAGGACAAATCCACCCGCAAAACAATCTGCCGAATAAAACAGCCCCCAACAGCATCAATACAAATACAATAAAACTTCCTGATACAATACCTTCCATTGCTCCTTGAATAATCAGATAAGGGGACATATACCATATCGTAATCGGAAACAAAAGCATGGAAATAATCAATAGTAATTTTCTAATATTCTGTCTTTTCATTAGTACCCTCCATGTATCAAACTGATATATTATTTGTATATTAAATATGTATCATTCTGATATATTTGTCAAGACAAAATTAATTATATACAGATTGAAGTCTTCCGAGAAATCAAATTTATCTCTTTTTGTATGTGATTACAATTCCAATTACAGAAACCAAAAAAGCAATCGGTGCAAGTCTTACAAAAATAAATTCATACCCGTGCAAGATTGTTCCCGCAACTGCTAATTCAGGATCATTGTAATTCCAATCTAGATAGGAACTGTTCATAAATGCAAGAGCAATAAAAAGCATAACAATTAGTATGCACAATGAGATGAGTATCCAACGAACGGTTTTCACTTTTGCCATGCTTCTCTTTGCAAGCTGCAGATTAATCACCTCTAGCTTTTCGGAAATTGTCTTTATATCGTCCGAGCTGTTTTCGTGTACGTTTTCTCCAAGCAATACACTTACAGAAGTATCCAACTCATCAGCCAATAAAATAAGCATATTGGAATCCGGAACCGATAAACCATTCTCCCATTTAGAGACAGTCTGCCTTACCACATTAAGTTTAATTGCAAGTTCTTCCTGTGAGAGCCCTTTTGATTTTCGAAGATTTTTTATGTTTTCGTTCAACATAGTCTGTGCCTCCTTGTTTTTTGATGCCTCCATTTAATATCAAAAGAGCCATTGCCACAAGCAACGCATATTAACATTAGCTTTTTTCAAGCATTTACACTAAAAATAGGTTTGCGTTCTTCCCTACAAACCGGAAGTTATGTATCTGTCAAACAGTTTTTTTAAATCAGATAAATCAAATATAACTCCAGCCTGATTAGAACAATCATCTTCCAAATCTTTAATGTGTTCATACTGATTGAAATGTTCCGGCAGAAGAGGATTAGCACCTTTTTGAAGCAAATACTCAATATAATCCATTTCATACTGCGAAGGCTTATAAATATGTCCCTTTGGGAGATTACTTGTATTATATACTACTCCATTTTCATCCGTAACAACACTAAGGCACATTTCTACTGCAGAATCAAGGACTAAATATGCATATTCATCATTAAATAATTCTTCATTAGCTTCTATAAATCTTTTGGCATTGTAAAAATCGTCATTAAAATTCAATTTTCCTAATATACGATAATGAAATGGAATATCAGCATCATAGCTCATAAAATTTTGAGCGTCTTGCAAAAATTCTTCACTTAACTCTAAATAGTCCATTGATAACTTTCCCTCCAAATTCCAATTAGTAATTATCAACCCATTCTATTTTTTCTGTATTATCTTTTTATCAACATAATCTTATTATTTACTTCTCTACATTGGCTGTCATTTTTGAAAGTAAAGTACCCATTTTTATAGGGAATAAATAACAACCCATTGTTTGGATTTTCTGATTGAAACTATGGCAGATTATGTATCTCTTTGAATTAATATGTTTCGCAAGACCATAACCAACTTTTTCCGGAAGCGCCTTAAATTCATTAGGAACCGGTAACGGAGAAGCCGATTTTGTTCGTGTAAGGGGTGGATGCATAATATGAAAAGTAATGTTATCCTTTGCATATTCAATACGAAGACATTTAGCCAATGCTTCTAAAGCTCCCTTCGTTGAACTATACGGTGAAATATTCATAAAACCTGTTACACCTACACCAGAACTTGTAAAAATGACCTTACCCTTCTTCTGTGCTGTCATATACGGAATTATACTCTTAACAAAACGCAATGCACCAAAATAATTTACATCAAAAACATCTTTATAGGTATCAAAATCTGTTTCAATTTCGCTTTTAAAAGTACATTTACATGCATTATGTACAGCAATATCAATAATACCAAACTCTTTAGCTGTTTTATCTACTGCCATTTTTACCTCTTCATTATTTCTCAAGTCAACCTTATAAAAAATAAGATTGCTATTGTACTGATTTTTTAGGTTTGCAAGATTTTGGGTTTCAATATCTAGAACGGATACCCTATTTCCATCAGCAAGTAATTTTTCTATCATATAGTATCCAATACCTTCATTTGCTCCTGTTATAATTATATTTGCCATTATCTATTTCCTCCCATTTCCATAAAAAACATTTGAATATGTTTGTATGCAGCTTCACGAAAAGCTGTTTTATTTTCCTCAGTAAGTTCCTCACTGAATAACCACTTATTTGCATAAAAATAAATAGGCGAATAATATTTTATTGCAAGATATTGACTATCACAATTTGGAATTATGCCAAAGTTCATCAACGTTTGAAAGATTTTGATTTGAATTTGTAACGGTTTATCAAGGAGCCATTCCCGATACAGTTTGCGTATATCATCATTTCCCAACTGCTCAATGAGCATTACACGCATAACCTTATTACAAAAATCATCCATAAGATATTTTTCAAAGAACACATTTGCAACGGAATTGAAACTATCCGAAAATGAACCTTCTCCATCTGTTAATCCATTTTCTAACTGTATGATCATACCATTTGCGATTTCAGTGAATTTGTTTATAAACTCATCAAATATGCTTTGCTTATTTTTAAAATGATAATATACCGAGCTTTCTTTGATTCCTACCTGTTTACATATATCTCTTATAGACACAGCTGTATAACCTTGTTTTGCAAACATGTCCAATGAAACCTCTAATATTTTTTCTCGTGTATTCATCTTGTCACCTCCATCTAACAAATGTTAGATTCATGCTACCTAACAGTCGTTAGATTGTCAAGTGCTATTTTTATTATTTTAACTTTACTCTCGCTACATTCTATTTGTAATGTAACTAAAAGTCTTGCCGCCAAAACCTTTCTTACCAATTGTATCGGTCTGCTTCCTAGAATGATTACTTTTAGTTCCAAATATCGACCCCCACGTAATAAAATATCCCACTACTTTTTTGAGTAGTGGGATTTGTGTTTAATTTTATCAGTTAGACAAATACCGAGACTGTGTGAACTGCCAATTTCCTGATAATAAAACATTGATAAATTGGTTAAAATATAAATTGACCCATAAAAAATTGACGATTATGATAAAAAACCCAAGAATAAAATTGACGATTTTGCAGAAAATGCTTAAAATAAAATTAACGATTTTGCATAGGGGGGGGATTTATTCTGTTTAAGAGAAAAATATATAATCAATTACTACAATGGAAAGCGGAATCAAACGGGAAAACAGCTTTACTGGTAGAAGGAGCAAGGCGTGTCGGTAAATCCACAATAGTTGAAGAATTTGTACGAAACGAATACGAGAGTTTCATCATTGTTGATTTCTATAGAGCTTCATCTGCCACAAAAAAACTATTTGATGATTTGTCTGATATAAATTATATATTTCTTCAGTTGCAGCTTACTTATCAAACAAGTTTAAAAGAAAGAAAATCTTGTATTGTATTTGATGAGGTTCAGTTATGCCCTAAAGCCAGACAGGCGATTAAAGCATTGGTTAATGATGGAAGATATGATTATATCGAGACAGGTTCATTAATTTCTATACACAAAAATGTCAAAGATATTTTAATTCCCAGCGAAGAAAGAAAACTTCATATGTATCCCATGGACTATGAGGAGTTTAGATGGGCACTCGGGGATGAAGTGTCAGTTAATATGCTAAGACAATTTTATGATGAGAAAAAGCCACTAGGGCAGGCAGCAAATCGTAAAATGTTGAGAGATTTTAGATTATACATGCTTGTTGGAGGAATGCCACAGGCAGTGGAAACATATATCTCAACCAATGATTTTAGCAAGGTTGATAGCATAAAAAGAGATATCCTTACTTTGTATGAGGATGATTTTAGAAAAATAGATCCCACAGGCAAGCTTTCCGCTTTATTTGATGCAATTCCCGCTCAGCTTATGGGGAATGCATCACGATATCAGGTTTCAAGTGTTTTGGCAGGAAGTAGATCAGGAGATATTTTGGAGCAGATTACAGAACTTAAGGATTCTGGGACCGTACTTGTAGCATATCATGCGAATGATCCTGGTCCGGGGATGGCTCAAACTAAAGATTTGGAAAGATTTAAACTCTTTACAACGGATATAGGTCTATTTGTAACACTTGCATTTAAGGATAAAAGTTTTACTGAAAACGATATTTATACCCGATTACTTAGTGATAAGCTGCAGGCTAATTTGGGATATGTTTATGAAAATGTAATTGCCCAAACACTGGCAACTAATGGACACAATTTGTATTACCACACTTTCTTGAATGAGAAATCAAAACATAATTACGAAATTGACTTTTTAATTGCTGAAAAAAATAAGATATGTCCAATAGAAGTTAAAAGTTCCGGTTATAAGACACATCCATCTATAAATGCATTTACTGAAAAATTTTCATCAAGAATTATTCGAAAGATTATGATTTATACAAAAGACTATATGCGAGATGGAGACCTTGAATACTTACCGGTTCATATGGCGCAATTTTTGTAATGAAATAGTTCCACTTAATCTTAGTTTAAAACCAGATTAAGTGGAACTTTTCAATATAGGTCTTCTCGCAAATCTTTCCTATAACAGCACTTACGATTGCCGTTTTTATTTCTTCTCCCACTTCTTAATCTGTTCTTTCGCCTCTTTGCACCACTCAAGATAAGATAATTCTTTTTTCAAGCATTTACACTAAAAATAGGTTTGCGTTCTTCCCTACAAACCGGAAGTTAATGATGCGGTACCCATTCGCATTTCGCTACGCTACATGCTCATGTCGCGCTGTCGCGCTATGCAGCTAGGACAGAATACATCCTTTGGTGAGCAAGCTCCCCACGTCTGTATTCTATCCTAGCTGCGCACCGCTTGTAGAAACGCACAAATCCCGATTTTTTCTCTCTAATAATTGAATATATTTTTAACACTCCATTTTTCTCTGCTTTATACAAATGACGACTGCCATAATAATCATAGGGATCATACTGATGATACCAATATATGCCGGACCAAAGATTGCCATATCTGCATATTCAGATTTAGAAAGATAAGCAAATATGGTAAATGCATTGACTGCACCATGCATCAGTGACGGAAGCCAGATAGTTTCTGTCTTTTCATACACATAATCAAACAAAATACCCATCATAACAGTACTGATACAGAATACGATCGGTCCGAGTACCGGTGCGCCAATATATTCTTTACCATATTCATAGCCCGCAAAAATCATAATCGGCCAGTGCCAAGCACCCCAGATTGTACCACCCACAATACGTCCCTTGGTGACACCAAATTTTTCCTTCAAATATGGATACATAGCACCTCTCCAACCGACCTCTTCTCCTAAAGCCACAAACATATTAATAAATGGTCCATATGTAAGCGCCTGAATTGTAGAGATCAATAGATACATCGGTATCGTTAATCCCTGTGCTTCTAACTGTTGAAGCGCACCAGCCTCTTCTAAAATGCCGCGCAAGGTCAAAAATTCTGAATCATATGCATCCGGAAAAAATACAAAAAACAAAACACCACCAACAATGCTTAGTAAAGCCGGCATCCAAAGCGCAAAAAATACATATCGAATTTTGTTTTTAAGATGCGGCACCCATCCCATGCCTTTTAGTGGAATTCTTGCTATGAGTACTCCCAGAAAAGGCATAAACATGGTAATCATCAAATTAATTTTAAATACCATTTGATTTCCTTTGTTGCTATAAATACTTGCAATAATTTCTAAAACCCAGGCCAGACCAAATGCCACTATCATATATATCACAAATTGCTTTCTACTCGTTTTTGTTTTTTTCATCATGAATTAACCCCTTTCCTGTATACTTCAAGACTCCAAATTTTTCTCTTACAATTAGGACAAGATAACTTTCTCATTTTTGGAGTATGATTTCCGAATACTGCTTCTATTTTCTTTGGCTGAAATCTGGTATGACATTCAGGACAAATATACTCTATCTGTTTGTACCAATAGTTAACCATGAATGCCATACAAATAAAATACACTGCCATCGTTACAAAAAATGGTATCCAAATTCCTTTTAATATACCAATAACAAAAGTAACAATTCCTGCAATTTCTAACGGAATTGCTATTATCGCTATTTTTTTGTACATTTTCTTGCGTTTTTCTTTTTCTTCCATAAGCCGCGATATGTCATGAATTGTTTTTTGCGATCCATCCTTGAAAAAAGCCAAAGAACTTCTTATACTTTTTATTTTTTCTAATTGCTCCGTTTTTCTCTTAATATCCTCCGCAATGTTTTTATCCTGTTCATCAAGCAAAAGTTCAATTACTTTTTTTGACTCATCGGATTCTAATATTTCAGCAATATCTTTAATTGAGATATCTAAGTCTCTTAAAAAACAAATTGTTTCCAATGTAGCAACATCCTCTTCAGAAAAAAGCCTTCGTCCTCCCTCTGTCAAATCCGTTGGTACAAGAATACCTCTTTCATCATAGTACTGAATAGTTCTTACGGAAACATTGCACTTCTTTGCAAGTTCTCCTGTTGTATATAATGACATATCCTGCCTCCTTTCAAGGACCATATTAGTATATAACGCAGCGTGACAAGCAATATATCACGCTGCGTTATTTTTTAACTGCATCGTTAATTTCGATTTATGTTCTGGTGTGGATTCAGCACTTTTTCATGTTCACACCTTTTAAATTGTCAATGAAGTCCAATTAGTATTTATATCTCATATCCGTATATCGATGTTCCTTATCAACAAAGCCTACTTTCTTATATATTGGATATCCTTCCTTTGTTGCGCTTAAATCTACTCTACCCAAACCACGTTTTTTCCCATATTCAATTAGTTTTTTGATGAGCTGAGTGCATATCCCCTTCCCTCTATACTCCGGTTCGGTATATACATTCAAGACCTCTCCATATAATCCGTTCAGCAATATTGAATTAGCAGGCATTTCAATAATATGTAAATATGCAACGGAAACGATTCGATTATCATCTTTTGCTATAAATACAACAAGTTCATTACCTAGTTTTCTGTTAAAATAATCCGGCAACTGCTTCTCCATACATTCTCTTTCATGATCACTCACCCCACCGAAATCATCAATCATATATGCAATTCTTAATCTAATCAATTCATTTATATCATCTTTCGATGCCTCACCAAATAATATATTCATCTGCATATCTCATCATTTATAACACTAAAATACATTACGACGTTGCACACAAGCCGGATCCGTCACAAAAACCATATGGAAAGCTAGTAAGTTTATTTTTACACATTTCTTAATAGTGCGCAAAGTAAAAATATTACAATATTATGACAGTGCGCAAGGTTCTGGTTGTAAGAAATCCTCATCTACATATACAACCTTTACAGAAACCGTCGTTTTTTGTTTCATTCCAATTATCGTTCCAAAAACCGTATTTCTTTTACAAACAGGATACTTACCGAAACAATCACGAGTGCCACACCTGCAAAAGATATTACCATCCCGGCACCTCTTCCTACACTTATTCCACCACATTTTGCTATCCAGTCAGCCAGAATCCCGCTGCACCCATATGCAATGACATATCCAATCTGTGACATAAATCCCACAATGCCCCATACACGTCCCTGCAATTCTACCGGTGTATTTGTTCTAACTAAGAAGTCGAGACAATTATTTGCAAACGGCAGCATCATAAAAAATCCAAAACCTGAAAGCGTAATAAACACAATACTTTCTAATATTCCAAAACCCAAAATACATACTCCTGCCAGTGCCAGCGACAGGCTGAGTACCTTTACATATCCGCCATGAATACCTCGGATTCCAAGATACAGACTTGACACTAACATTCCACTGGCACAGATGGTTTCTGCAATTCCCAGTGTCTTCGCATCTGCTATAGACAAAATTAACGGCTCCGCCAAAATCTGAAATACACCGATAAAAAGTGTCAGCAGAGAAGATACCATAACGAGCAATAATACACCTCTCTTTTTGCTGATTGCATTCCATCCGTCCTTCATGCTCTTTTTAAAGGAAATCTGCTCCAAACACTTTCCTGCTTTAATGCCTCTTTTTACAGCAAATGTTGAAATTACAGTTAAAATAAATGTACAGATATCAATAACCAACAAAAGCTTTACATCGCTGACTGACAACAAAATCCCTGCTATCACCGGAGAAACCAGATATCTGGCACTTCCCGCCAGAGAAATAAGTCCACTGGCCTTGGAATATTCATCCTCTGTTAATAAGTCGGAAACGGTTGCCTTGTATGCCGGGTCCAGCAAGGAAGAAAATACGGCAGAAATAAATACTCCAATACATATATGGATCAGAGAAGCCTCACCTCGCATCATACAGACCAGAATATAAAGCACCCCTATCCCGGAAAATCCGTCACCCAGCATCATGAGAAGTCTTCTGTCATACCGGTCTGCCAGTACGCCCGCCGGAACACTAAGCAAAAGCGTTGGAAGAAATCCCAACAGGGTAACAAGCGCCATTCCTGCTGCACTTCCCGTCTTCTCAAAAACATAAACGCCAAGTCCAAAGCTTGTAAGACCTCCTCCTATGGCAGATATCAATTGACCTATCCATAGTAATATAAATTTTCTAAAATATGATTTTTTCATTTTAATCTCCATTCCATCAATCTTCGTCCAATAGCACAAATAGTATTGAAAAATCTACTTTCTTTCACATTTCTCGTTTATTCCGCATAACCGACAGATTGTCGGTCATGTTGTAAAAATATAGTAACTATCCTAAAATAGAATAGTTACTGAGCCCTATTTTCTGTAGAACATTGGAAGCATGGCCTCAAGCATACTTCCCTTTTCCATATGAAGTAAAATTTCCGAATTGCTGATAAATGCAAGAACCATTTTCTTTTTTTCTTCTTCAGTATATTCTATGAAATCATCAAATACCGTGTTGGCATACAAAAGAAGCATCTGCATGGTTTCCTCCGGGTAATCTGTCTGCATCAGATTTTGAGAAATTCCATCCTCAATGATTTTGACAAAAAGAGGTATCAATCGGCTTAGCAGTCTTTCCTGCATCTTTGCATGCATCAGGGCATTCTGTGGTTTATGAACCTGTTCTAAAATCATGCTACCTGTCTTTGTATCTACATTGGCCGCAAGCACGGTTTTTGTAAGCCTCTCCAAAACCGGCACGGATGCATCAAGTGCAATCTTCTCTGCCTTTTTAATGGTTTCATCCAAGATCCGGTCAATCATTGCATCCAGAATGTCTTCTTTATTTTTGAAATGATAATACAGCGTCCCTCTGGCAATTCCAATCTCTGCCAGAATATCATTTGTGCTGGTATTGTCATATCCATTGGTGCAAAACAGTCTTTCTGCCACATCCAGAATTTCATTTCTTCGCTCGGCGGCTTCTTTTACAATTCTCATAATACGCGCCCCTTACCGACAAGTTGTCTATAAGCAAAATAACACATTGATCTCTTTCTGTAAAGAGAATAATTTCAATACTCATTTCTCGTTTCGGGTCTACATCTTTTTGCGGTACGTCATGCCAAACTGACTGCATTTCTTGTTTTGGGTCTACAATTTCAGTTTACGCGATATATCCATATTTTAATTTGCAAAACATATTAATAAACCATCTCCACAAATAGGAATTGAGCAAATCGACAAACAACGATTTTCACCTGTGTATTTCTTCCCAATGTTCCTTAGTCATTACATTTGTATATCCAACTCGTACCTCATTCATCAACGGTACCGGTACATTTTCGCATGTGTGATGATATATAAATCCAACCTTTTCCTGAACTCTTTTTGATTTCTGATTGCCTTCATAGTATCCACACCAGATTTTAGTCATGCCAATATCTTCAAATCCATGGCGAATGATTTCTCTTGCTGCTTCCGGCATATAGCCTCTGCCCCAAAATGCTTTGCCAAGCCAATAGCCCAATTCACACTCATCATCTCGCTCTGTCATATCCGTATGTCCATTCAATTTAAGCTCAATCGCTCCAATCGCTTTCCTGCTACATTTTTCGCAGATTGCATAACACTCTGCACCATTGAGCACATTTCGAATTACGTCAAGGCTTTCATTTATTGACTTGTGGGGTGGCCATCCTGCAATAGGTCCAACATCCGGATCCTTTGCATATTCAAACAAGCTGTCAGCATCTGCCTCAGTCCATTTTCTAAGTATCAGTCTCTCAGTTTCTATCATACACATCTATCCTTTCGTTAACCCCATTCCAATTGAACAAATTCATAAATTTGGAGTTCAAAACTTTTTCGGTTTCTGTAATATCCTTTTCAATCAGCGGGCGCATACTGTCCTTATATTTTGATAAATCAACATTCTCCAGGCATGATAATATCTTCGGAATATACTGGGGTTTTGCCAAACCCACTTGTGCAAGAGCCTTAATACATTGTCTTGCTGTAATCGGTTTTTCGTCTGTGACATGAGCGAGGTAATCATCAAGAATCGCATCAAAATGATTGTCCTCATCCCACTGTGCATTGGCAGCGAGAATATATAACACACGATTTCTTACCAATGACTTTGGGTGGTTAAGCAAGGACGCGAAAGTATTGAAATACTCATACCATTCATCCGTTTCCTGGCTTTCTAAGATGATTTTATCAGCAAACGCACACGCACATTTATCATCTTTAGATGTCAGTTTTGCTATTATGCTGTCTTTCATCACTGTCTTTATCCTCTTTCTCTTTTTTAATGCTGGTTCCTATCGCCAGACCAATCAACATACCAAGGGATATACCTATGCCGGTATTATTACCAAAAGAGGATCCAATCGCAGTGCCCATGCACATTCCAAGACACATTCCTTCTGCACCGTAATCGTCGCTCGTTTCCTCATTCTCATTTTTCCTTTTTTTGGCGGCACTTCTGGCAGAAAAAATTGCCAGCAAAAGTCCCATTGCGATCCACGGCAATGCCGCCTGCATAAAATCAAGTATATTTTCCATCTTCCATTCTCCTTTCAATCACTTTTGCTTCCTCTAAACACCGCTTTTGTTCTGCAATTTCAAAATAGTCACGCAAAATCGGATATGTTAATTCATCTGGCAGTGAATCGAATAGCCCAATCTTTTCCATTTCACTGTTTGACGGTATTTCCTCTAATGAGTGCACAATTGCAAAATACACTTGTCCATTTCCTTTGTAGTAATAACCACCCAGTTCTCCGTCAATCGTGTAGTCACATAATGGTTCCATATCGAACGAAACTGCGCTTGTTTCTTCATATAATTCTCTTTTGGCGGCTTCTAAAGGCGTTTCACCTTCTTCAATCCATCCGCTTGGATGCTCCCAAGTGGTACGCTCTTTGTGCATACACAATAGCCATTTTCCTTTATACAAAGCTATAACATCTGCAGAAAAATAGCTTTGAAAAGAATTAAAAGGGAAAAGTTCAAACTTCATAAATATTCTCCTCAACCGCATTATTCAAAAAACGTCACAAACAGATAGATTTTGCCAATTTCATATTTCATGTATTATTCAAGCCATTGAATAAAAGCTGTTTTATCCGTACTGTTATATCCTGCATTTCCATAAAAATTCAATGTCGTTTCTTTCTTTGAACCTGTAAGTAACATCATTTTATAGCAGTTTGTGTTTTCTGCTATGCTCTTTGCATAATTCAGGCATTCTGTTGCATACCCTTTTCCACGATAATCTGAATGTGTAACAACATTTTCAATAAACGCATAGGGTCTTATATTTCTTGTTAAATTTGGAATAATCACACAGACGCAAGAAGACACTATTTTCCCATCTATTTCCTTGACAATAATGTGATGGTTTTTATCTTGCATAATCGTATTCCAAGTGTTTTCCAAATGCTCTGACATTTCCGGGATTGTTTCCTCGTGCAAATGTAAATATAATTCTAATACTTTACTTAATTCGTTTTCATAAACTTCTCTAACCATTGCAACATCTCCATAATTTTTCAATTTGAAATTTTCATCCTATCAGTATTCTACAACGTATGAACAGTCTTCTGCAAAACAGATAGCAATGTAAGATTGAATTTTTTCCCTTCAGACCAGTAATCCTGTGCACAATCAAATTACCTTCTATATAGAGTAGTTTTTGCCAAATTGGAAATTATCGGCGAATATACATTCTGGTCATATTGGTTTTGCTAAATTCTCTTAATAAGAAACATTTCCATTGGTTGTTCATACCCAGGAACATCAATAACAAAACCACCACAATCTTTATATCCTAATTTTCTATAGAAATGCTGTGCTTCTTCATCAACCTGTGTAGATGTCAAAAGCAAACCATATCCTTGAGATTTCATATCAGCTTCCCAATGCTCCATAAGTTTTTTCCCATAACCTTTTCCTTGATAATTCCATTCAACAAATAACATTGTACAAAAAGGGGTATTATCCCAAAAAAGATTATATCTTAACAGTCCTATTGGTTTATTATCATCTAATAAAACGTATCCTCTTTTATCCCTAACTTTATGATCAAATTCTTGTTTTGGCAAATGCTTATCAAGACTATACCAAAACTCTTTATCTTTTGATTGAACAAATCTTATTTCAAGCATTTCTTCACCTCTCTAAACATCTCTTTTGTTCCGCAATTTCATTGTTTTCTAAACAAGTAAATACAAGACCTCTCTTACATCTTTCCCGCCGATGTTATCATCCATAAACACTTCCGAATAGACAAAACCGAATTTTTCATAAAATTTTCTTGCCCTATGATTATCCTCTAAAACCCATAAAAGCACTTTATCAAATCCGCGTTGTTTTAATTCTTCCATACATTTTTTAAGCAATAAACTACCATAGCCTTTTCCAATGTAATCAGGCAGAAAGTATATGGATACAACTTCACCATAATCACTATACTTTTCCCATCTTGATTTGCAAAAACTTGCAGTCCCAATAATTCTCCCATGTTCTGTCAAAACAAGTGTATTTAAGCCCAATTTATTGATACTGTTAGCCCATTGTCCCGTTGGAATACTGTTAAGGTAATCTTTAGGAATAATTCCCTTATATGCGTATTTCCAACTACTTTCATATATGTTGCTTATTTCAAGAGGATCATCGTTTTTATTGACATATCTAATCTCCATTATAACTCCCCATAGCTTCAATCACTTATCGGTCTTTAATATGCTATCCCTCAAATGTAATCCATTGGTCCATACCGGCTCCCAGATTGTCGTTTGGACGCCTCGAAAAGCCAAATTATTCATAAAAAGATTCCGGATCCACAATCACATCTGATAAAAATGCAATATATCCGCCATCCCAAAGAAGGCGCATAACGCCAACTGCTCTGCCATTATCTCGCGCACATAATACCATATAGGAATTGACAATTCTTGTAGCTGCTTCTTCAAGAAACTGCAAGTTATTTCATCAATTCCTTTTCAAAACAATATGCATTCTCTTTTCCACAGTATTTGCCATAAGCAGGGCACGGAAGATACCCACACAGGGTATAAAAATGAATCGCATGTTCATTTTGCTTTCTCGTTTCCAAAAGTATCTTTGTATATCCAAATTCAATTGCTTTTTCTTCCAACTGATTTATAATTGCTCTTCCAACGCCGGCATTGTTTCTTCTTGCATAAACCCGCTTTATTTCTGCGGTATTATCGGATATCTTTCTTAACGCGCCACATCCATATGGAACACCATCCAAATAGGCAATCAAAAATAAGGATTTCTCTGTCTTGACATCCTCCGTATGAAAGCTCGTTGTTCCATCATCTCCTGTGATTTGATAAAGTCTATGATTTAGTTCCAAAATCAGGTCTTTTGCGTCAGGATTGTCAATAGAAGTTTCTATGATATGTAGCATATGCTTCACCACCTTCACAAATTATACCAACAAGCTTTTTAACTTATGAATTAGTAATCTGCGCACACTGGATATGAATCGTTCCTCTTGCACGACGTGCTTCATCAACGACTGCATAAACTCCACTTTCCGGAATATTTACAGTAAAACCAGTCGTTTCCTTTCCATCTCCGCGATAAATTGTAGTTTCATCCGGAGTTTTGATTTCCATATATAGAGATCCCTTCACAGTTTCAAAGTGTATCTGCAGAACATCATCCTTTTGTAAATCAATAGAATCACTTTCTATTGGAAAACTTCTTACTTTCTATTTTATCCCACTGACGATTTTCACACCAATATACTATCATTTCATTTACATCAAATACCATTGAAACAACAGTAGGACATACTACTTGTGAACACGCCTTAAGTATATCAAAACATTCTTTTACATCAAAATTTTCTGTAGCCTTTGAAAGTAACTCTTCCGAAGTTTGATATCGATCCATTCCCATCCATGGATGTTTTTCACTATCCCCTTTGAAGGGTGAAAAATTTGTAAGTATCACATACTCGGGCTTTTCATAATATTTATATCCTTGTCCCGGAATGATATGAAGCACATTCCCATTTCTATCAGAAAGTGCCGACATGAAGGTAACACCCGGAATACTATAGACTGGTCCATTTTCTGCAATTGATTTTATTTCTTGAAAGGTTTTCTTCTGTTGCAATAAATCAATATCAAGCATCATTGAAATAGGTGCGTCCGCTTTCGGATTACTCCTCTCATCAAATGGATGACAGGTAGGCATTCCCACAAAATCCCCCCTCGAATTTGCACCAAACAGAGGCAGCCATCCCTCTTTTTCATCCAGTATTTCAATATAAACCCCATTATCATCAGTTCGAACTCTATGTATCATATCAAGAATATCCAAGTTCCAACCTACCAGTGTTTTTCTTTTATTTACTACAAAACTTGTACACATAATTCCCTCCATTCATGAAACGGTCAAATTCGCAGCTGCATATGTTAACGAGCGTTTTCTTTATTATAGTTAACGACCGTTTTCATTGTCAAGATAAACTTATCTCGATTGCAATTTTAGTGAAGTCACAACTTCAAAAAGACGTACCACCATTTTTGATGATACGCCCCACTATCTGGTTTCTTGCCTGTGGGGTATATGCAAGGATTACTGTCATCTGTACCCCGTTTCAATTAAATATCTTGCGCAATTTTTGCTCGCAACAGGGTATATGTGGCTAAATCTCAATCTTGTACCCTGTTTTAGGCATTTTTATCTTGTTTTGAAGCGGCAAACGGGGTATGGAAATCAAATCACTTTCTCCTATACCCGATAAAAACATAATTACAAGAAAATATTTGAAGTTGTCACGCTCTTTACAACAACAAAATTCTTTAGGCTACAATCAATAGCGGTGTAAACGAAAAAGCAGTCTTGAACAATAGAAAAACTGCCCTTTCGTTTGCACCGCGTTTGATTTTGCCAAAGTGAACAGAGTCGCGTCACCGAAGCCGATATGTATGGACT
>JAGAJL010000031.1 GCA_017626095.1 Lachnospiraceae bacterium | reverse complement strand
GTTACCTTATCAGTGCTCGCTACACCTTTTCCCTCTCGGTACTGAGTCTCATCGCAAACTAACTTCAAACTCACGCCAATAAATTTGAATTCTGATTTCCAACCGGATTTTCTCGTGCTGTAATTGCTGTTCAATTGTTAAGCTTATTATAACTGGGATAAAAATAAGATATCGTCCTTTATAGTAACGATTTAAAAACGAAATCATCCTTTTAAGTAATGATTTTAGAATTTTTGAAAATTTCAAGTATCTCAAGGCAATAAAAAACCCCTTAGAACCAAAAGGCTCTAAGGGGCATAAATACTAGGTTTTTAGGCTATTTTTTGCTTAACCCTACTTACTAGCTATAGCAGCCTGAGCAGCAGCAAGTCTTGCAATCGGTACACGGTAAGGAGAACATGAAACATAAGTCAAACCTACTTTGTGGCAGAATTCAACAGATGAAGGATCTCCGCCATGCTCACCGCAGATACCCAGCTTAATGTCAGGGCGAACACTACGTCCTTTTTCAGCGGCCATCTGCACTAACTGTCCGACACCGGTCTGATCCAGTCTTGCGAAAGGATCGGATTCGTAGATTTTTCTCTTGTAATAGTCATCTAAGAATTTACCTGCATCATCACGAGAGAAACCGAATGTCATCTGGGTTAAGTCATTGGTACCAAATGAGAAGAACTCTGCTTCGGTTGCAATCTGATCTGCTGTCAGAGCAGCTCTGGGAATCTCAATCATCGTACCGATGTGATATGTAATATCAGAACCTTTTTCTTTCTTAACAAGCTCTGCTGTTTCTACAACAACATCTTTTACAAACTTTAATTCTTTCTTTTCGCCTACCAACGGGATCATAATTTCAGGAACGATGTCATATCCTTTTTCAGCTTTTACTTCAATTGCAGCTTCCATAACAGCTCTTGTCTGCATCTTGGCAATTTCCGGATAGGTAACCGCAAGACGGCATCCACGATGTCCCATCATCGGATTGAATTCATGTAAAGAATCACAGATTTCCTGAACTTCTTCGCTAGTCATCATCATCTCTACTGCCAAGTCATCAATATCAGCCTGCTCTGTAGGAACAAATTCATGGAGCGGAGGATCTAAGAAACGAATGGTAACCGGTCTTCCTTCCATGGTCTCATATAATGCTTTGAAGTCACCTTTCTGATAAGGAATCAAAGCATTTAATGCTTTTTCTCTCTGCTCTAAGGTACGAGCCAAAATCATCTGACGGATACGGGGAATACGTTCCGGATCAAAGAACATATGCTCTGTACGGCAAAGTCCGATACCCTCTGCACCAAATTTAACAGCTACTGCTGCATCAGCCGGTGTATCTGCATTGGTACGAACCTGTAATTTACGATATTCATCTGCCCAGCCCATAATGCGTCCAAAGTTGCCGGATACACTTGCTTCTACGGTAGGAATGTCACCATAATAAATATTTCCGGTAGAACCGTCTAAGGAAATATAATCACCTTCATGAATTTCATGACCACCAAGTGAGAATACTTTTTCCTCTTCATTAATTGCAATTTCGCCACAGCCGGATACGCAACAGGTTCCCATACCTCTGGCAACAACGGCAGCATGGCTTGTCATACCGCCACGAACGGTCAAAACGCCTTCGGAAGCGTGCATACCTTCGATATCTTCCGGTGATGTCTCAAGACGAACAAGGATAACTCTGTCACCAGTTGCTTCATGATGATTTTTCGCATCTTCTGCTGTAAAGTAAACCTTACCGGCTCCTGCTCCGGGTGATGCAGGAAGTCCGTGACCGATGACTTCACCTTTCTTTAATGCTTCCGGATCGAAGGTCGGATGCAGTAACTGATCCAATGATTTTGCTTCAATACGCATAACTGCTTCTTTGGGTGTAATCTTTCCTTCATCTACCAGATCACATGCAATCTGTAAAGCGGCCTGTGCTGTACGCTTACCATTACGTGTCTGTAAGAAATACAGTTTCTGATCTTCAATGGTAAACTCCATATCCTGCATATCGCGATAATGCTCTTCCAGTTTGTTGGCAATATCCATAAACTGTTTAAAGCATTCCGGCATATCCTGCTCCAGTCTGGTGATCGGCTGAGGCGTACGGACACCGGCAACCACATCTTCACCCTGTGCATTGATTAAGTACTCGCCAAAGATACCCTTTTCACCGGTAGAGGGATTACGGGTAAATGCAACACCGGTACCTGATGTGTCGCCCATATTACCAAATACCATAGCCTGTACATTAACGGCTGTGCCCCAGTCACCGGGAATATCATTCATACGTCTGTAAACAATAGCTCTTTCATTGTCCCAACTGCGGAATACCGCTTTTACAGCTTCCATCAACTGTACCTTGGGATCCTGCGGGAATTCTTCACCCATGGCATCCCTATAAATACCTTTGAAAATAGCAATAATTTCTTTTAAATCATCGGCGGTCAAGTCGGTATCATATACCGCTTCATCTGCGCCTCTTCCAAGAACTGCTCTCTTTTTGTCTTTTTCTTCATCCAATACTCTCTCAAAATGAGATTTGGGAACTTCCATTACAACATCTGAAAACATCTGAATGAAACGGCGATAAGAATCATATGCAAAACGTTCATTGCCTGTTTTCTTTGCAAAACCTTCCACTGCCACATCATTTAAACCTAAATTTAAAATGGTGTCCATCATACCGGGCATGGATGCTCTCGCACCGGAACGAACAGAAACCAATAACGGATTTTCTGTATCTCCAAATTTTTTACCCTGTTTTTTCTCCAGATCAGCCAAAGCTTCAAAAATCTGATCCTGCACTTCCTGCGGAATGGTCTTGCCACTGTTATAATATTCGGTACAAGCCTCTGTTGTAACAGTAAAGCCCTGGGGAATTGGCAAACCGAGATTGGTCATCTCAGCAAGATTGGCTCCTTTTCCTCCGAGCAGATTTCTCATATCGGCATTTCCTTCTTCAAATAGATATACCCATTTGTTAGACATTTTCTAACCCCCTTAGATAAATAATTTAGATAGAAATTGTGTTACACACTATCCTTATTATAACATTTGTCCTATCCTTACGTATATATAAAATATGTAAAAATCTTCTAATACATGTAGAAATTTTTCTTCTTTTTTTGTGCTTTTTATCAAAAATATTGCATTTAATATTTCCTTTTCGGATTTGTGGTCCCAATATATATCTTTGTTCGCCTCGCACTTCGGTTTCAAGCTTTTCTAAGCGGCATGCTCACAAAATATTATGAAATGACCGGTTTCAAAACTCAGACTTCGTCTTCAAACAGTTGAAACCGGTCATTATTTTGTTTGCTATGCCGCTAAGAAAAACAAAAAACCTCGTGAAAGCCGGCGAACAAAGATATATATTGGGAACACAATACGAAAGGGAAATTTTATTTTACCCTGCAGAAATAATTTCCACAAAAATCCCATCCGGGTCTTTGATAAAGAAATACGGTCTTCCGAGCCTGCCCTCGGAAATCGAAGGCATCTCATCTACCAAACCAATTTCTTTCAGGTGCGCAGCCGCCTTTTTAACATCCTCTACCTGTAAACCTAAGTGCTTTGCACCCTTAACTTTCAAATCCTCTCCCAGTGTATTGACAAAATCCGGCAGCTTCTCACTGTCCGGATAGCAAAACATTTCCAGAATAAAGTTTCCGTTTTTCATCTGCACAATTCTGACCGAACCGTCCTCGGCACGAAAATCCTTGATTACTTCAAACTCCAGTTTTTCATAAAATGAAATGCTTTTCTCTACATCTCCTACGCTGATTGCATAATGATCGGGTTGAAACATAATTGATCCTCCTTTAATTCCAAAAACACGCCATAAACTGCCACTTGCGCTTTCACAAGCATCACAATAATTATGCTTGAACTTTCAAATAAACTGTGCTATCTTGTAACTAAAGAAAGCACCCACTCCAAAGGTGGATGTTTCTGGCATAAGATTAATGCCTTTAAGGGCACGGCCTATCCTGTGGGTGAGACAGAATAGGCATTTTTATTTTCGCTTGTTTCTCTTAGCGTCACCTCCCTTCCTATGTATTCCGGCTAACCGGTTTTCAAAGCTGGGAGGCTACCACCCTGTCATGGGCACTTTCCATAATCCAATTCTATCACAGGCAAAAAATGATTGCAACGATATTTTGTCTGTTTTTTCACCAAAAAATATACTGGAATTTTATAAATTCCTTCCCACCTTTGGGCATCCTCATATCACCTTGCTATAATCAATCCAAGAACAAATCTTCCTTAGTTCCACTCTTCCACTGCCTTGTTGTAGTAATCCATCAATACAGGCTTTGTCAGTCGATTGATTTCTACGCTCTCGTCCATTTCATCCTTGCCAAACAAAAAAAGCGCCGAAACATTTTCCGTGGTCAGATATTTGGTTTCCACATCAAAAGTAAGCTCGCTTGTGAGTTCTTTTTTGCTAGCCATATTAAATCCCCAGTCTCCGAACGCCGGAACCTGAAGATGATAAGGCTTTACCAAAAAGCCTTCACTTTCTATTGTTTTATTGATACACCAGAAAGCCTTTGTCGCATAATACGGACTGGTAGACTGCACGACCATGACGCCGTCATCCTTTAAGCAGCCGCCACACATTCTGTAAAAGATATTAGAATATAATTTGTTGAGCGATTCACAGTTTGGATCCGGCAAATCCACAATAATCAAATCATACTTTTCTTTACAAGACTCCAGATATTCATAAGCATCTTCATTGTGCACGAAAAGCTTCTCTGATTTCAGACTGTCCTGATTAATGGAAGTAATGTTTTCATTGGTAGAACAAATCCGAATCATCTCCGAATCCAAATCCACCAGATCAATTTTTTCTACCTCGTCATACTTTAATACTTCGCGGACAGCCAGTCCGTCGCCACCGCCTAAAATCAATACATCAGATCGATTATTAAGTTCAGTCATAGGGATATGAACCAATGCCTCATGATAGCGGTATTCATCTGCTGTCGAAAACTGACAATTGCCGTCAATATAAAGGCGCACATCATCCCGATGTTTGGTCATCACAATTTTCTGATATTCCGTCTGCTCCATATAAATGATATGATCGCGATACAAGCCTCCTTCTACACCTTCAGAAATATTATCTGCAAATATCATTCCCAAAACCATAAATAGAGCAATGCAGGCAGCTAACAGACGATAAATTTTAATCTCCCGGACACGCTCTCCAAACCGCCACAAAATAAGCATTGCCGCAACGATATTGAGCAGTCCGCAAAGAAACGAGGTTGCAAAATAGCCAAGCTTCGGCAATAGTAGGAGCGGAAATGCAATCGCACCAAGCAGCCCTCCGATATAATCGAAACTGAAAATTGAGGACAATGTGACAGATAGGTCATTTTCATCCGCTTCAATAATCCTTGTCATAATCGGAATTTCGGCACCGGCCAGTGTTCCAATTAATATAATTTCCAAATACATCACGGCTGCATAATTGGAAATGTAAATATTGGATAAGAAAAGCAGAAGGGAGCTTACGCCCCCAACTATGCCAATACTCAATTCGATTGTGACAAAGATATTAAACAAGTTCTTTTTAAAATATTTTGATATGTAGGATCCAAAACCCAGTGCCGCCATATATAAGCCGATAGTAATTGAATACTGCAGGGTGCTGTTTCCCAACAGATAAGAGCTGACCGCACTGATGATTAACTCATAACACATCGAACAGCCTGAAATAATCAGAGTTGTCAGCATCAAAAGTCTGTACTTTTTACTCATGTTAATACCTTTTCTTTGATTTCTATTTATATTTTACTGGATTACACCACTTACGATAAATGCGATACCAACAAACATACCAAAAATCATAATGCCGGCTGCTTCATTTTTTTCTTTTAAAGCAACATTGAAGTTGAATTTTCTGTTGATGATATCAACAATAAAGTAAGCAAGAATAAATGCAACAATTCCGATAGCGGAATAAACAACGGTATCGATAGAACCTTGCAAAAGTTCGGCTGCTTCACCGGCAGAAAATGAAATAATTGCTGAGCGAATGACAAATCCAAGCCCTGCATAGATACCGGCAGATACCCAGCCTACCGCTTTATTTCCATCATTAATTTCCTGCGGGAAATCAACCGGAATGCACAAATCGATGATCCAATAACCAAGCATCATCATTACAAGACCAATAGCAAGATAAACGACTGTTTCAAGAATAATTGTTAACATATTTTTCTCCTTTTCTTAAAAAAACTTAAACTACTTACCACTACTAATGCCACCGCTTGAAGAACTTCTATTATTCACGCTGGACTGTCTGACAGAATTGGAATAACTGTCAAAATATCCGTTTCCGATATTGTGCACCGTGGAACCGCTATACATTGTATATGCAGATGGTGAACTCTTATACTTGCCGGAATCGGTAGAATGTCCACTGCTGTAATAATGACTGCGATACCATTTCGTATCACTATCAGAGCATTTGTAAGGGGCATTGTCCGAGGTATAGTTGTACTTTCTGGGCGACACCTGAACGTAAACCATATCGGCTTCCCCTTCCGGATGATAAATCAAACAATACTCGCCACTTGTAAGGATTGCAATTTCTGCATCCGTCACATCATCCTTTTGCGTAACAGACTCTGTCTTTCCTTCAATCCCATCAATAATATCTTTGGCAACGGCATCCGTTGTACTTTCACTTCCAAAGGGATGATAGGAATAAACCATGGCTTCCTGCTTTTCATTTCCGGTGATCGTCGTTTCATAATAATAATCAGACGAACCTTTCAAATATTTGGCTATCGCTTTATTATTCGAACCGGAAGCCGAAATAATGGTTGATAGCATACTAAGAACATACATACCAATAAAGACACTGACAAAAACCCATACCAGCTTTTTTGAATTCGTTTTCTTTGGTTCTTTATAGCCCAACACCACAATGTCTGTTGACTCAATATAGACGCCGCGGGAGTATTCGGCACCATCACTCCAGATTTCAACAGAAAGCGTCTTTTCTTCTGCTTCATCCTCGTATTCCACAAAATTTGCACGTTCACCGGGATCTACATCCACATCTCCACCAAATTCCCGTACAATTTGTGTACCCTCATCAACCTTGTGCCACTCCGGTCCGATCTGACCTCTGATATCGTTCGCCGGCCAGGAAAGCGAATACTCATTATAGCATTCATCACAGGAAAGCCAACGTTCTCCATTTTGCGTTCTTATTCGATATTCTGTCCATTCCTTATTTCCATCCTGTGGATTGGAATATTTGATATAACCAATAACGGTTCCATCTATCCCATTGACCTTTAATATCGTACCAACTCGATAAAACAATGTTCTACCCCCTTCTTAAAAATATAATCATTCACATTATTTAAATTAAAACAATTCCTGATTAACTATTAATTTTACGTTCTACCAAATGAAGCTCAATTCGTTCGGCCTCAAACAATTCTTTCAGCTTTTCTGATATTCCATCAACAACCTCATCCTTGCAGGAAAAAATATCAATTGCCGCATATCCGTATTCGGGCCATGTATGTATTGAAAAATGAGATGTAGAAATCACTGCAAAATATGTGACACCGATCGGTTCAAACTCATGCACGCACTCTTCAACAATTTGTGCACCCACAAACTCTATCGCCATATGCGCAGCTTTTTTTACCGCTTCCACATCATCAATCATTTGCGAACATCCATACAAATCCGCAATTAACTGTACTGCCATTTTTTATCTCCAACCTAATTGTTTCTACCAAATAATTTGCCTGTCAGCTTGTGTAGTCTGCCATAATTGTGCTTCGATGAAGCTTTATCGCTTCCACACTTGGTACAACAGGAACAATCCGAGCGGTTATATGACCCGCAATATTCACATAGCCAGTCCGGTGCATCGGTCGTTTTCGCTTTTTCTTCCGCTGTCAGAGTTGCCGCATCCAAATCCTGCGGTAAATAAAACATCGTCTCCACGCCTCGCGGATTTCCACATGACGTGCACGCATCATAACGGGCCTTGATTGCCTTTGTCCCACAATAGACACAATCCCAAAGACCTTCGATTCTTCTTTCTTCCATATATTATATTTCCACCTCCGGCACACATCAATATCTATTCTTGAAAATCATACTATTTTTCCAATTCTTCCATATATCCCGCCGTAATAATACCTGCCGGCAATGCAACAATCGCAATTCCGATAAAGGAAGACAACATTGTCACAATCCGCCCAATCGTCGATACCGGATAGATATCACCATATCCCATCGTTGTTAAAGATACCGTTGCCCAATATATGGCATCAAAAAAGGTATCAAACGTTTCCGGCTCTACATTGAAAATAACAAGTGCCGATATCACAATATATCCAAGAGCAAACCATATAACAACCATTAGAGAATCCTTTTGCTTAGAAAACACCCTCACAATCAAGGCGACATTCTTCGAATAACGAAATGATTTGAATATTCGAAACACTCTGAGAGAACGAAATAATCGGGATACCTTTAATACACGAAAACCATTATTTATAAACGTAATAGAAGGAAGAATGGAAACCAAATCTACAATTGCCATAAACGTAAACGGATATCTGACAAAAGACAATTTCCCCTGTTCCAACTTGAAATCTGCCGTAATAAGACGGAATAAATAATCTATCACAAAAATAGAAGCAGTTATCTTATCAACAACATTCAGAAATGGTGTCTGCTCTTTTACCGTCAGAGGCATCAGACTGAGAAAAATAACAAAAATCATAATAAAATCATATGCCTGACTCCATCTGTCATTTTCTTTTGCAACTTCAATTATTTCGAATAACCGCTTTCTCATAAATATTTCCAATCTTGTGATTTAAAAAGTCTAATCGTCATCGCAGACTTTAGATATATTTTAATATATATATAGTAGGATTACTATATAATATTTCGTTCATAATCAATCATGTTTTTTGTTAAAATGGTACAAAAAGCAATCTACAAAATTGTTTCTAGGAACAAATCTGACCATCTCGGTCACAATTCCCATGAAGTAAATTTTATATAATCACAATCATTGAACGACAGTTTTCGTGCATTGTACATTGTATTACGCCACTACTCTGTCTTCTCACAAAAGAAAGGAACACATCTATGAAAGCACCCCATTTTAACACATCTTCCAAATCAAACCAGGTAATCATCACTCTCGATCAGGCAACCGGACCGGTACAGATCCCCATGACAAATGACTATCTTTTCCGTGCATTATTGCAGAAGAACAATCACGTCTTAAAAGGACTTATCTGCGCCCTTTTACATTTGAAACCGGAGGAAGTTACATCTGTCACAATTCTCAATCCCATTGTACTAGGAGAATATATTGACAACAAAGATTTCATTTTGGACATCCGCTGTCTGCTCAACGACAACACCATCATTAATCTTGAAATGCAGGTCGTCAATCAGCACAACTGGCCAGAACGCTCTCTTAGCTATCTCTGTCGCTCTTATGATAACCTGCAAAGCGGCGAGGATTATATCCATGTAAAAACGGCCATTCAGATTGGAATTCTTGATTTCACACTGTTTCCGGAAGTCCCGGAATTTTATGCAACATATATGATGACAAACATCAAAAATCACCAAATCTACAGT
>JAGAJL010000015.1 GCA_017626095.1 Lachnospiraceae bacterium | reverse complement strand
GGCATCAAAGAGACTAATCTGTTGCGATTGATTTGTAGCAAATGACATTTGTTGTACACTCCTCGTTTAAAATCTGTTTCTATTATACTTTATTTGAGGCTAATGTGTTAAGTTTTCAAAGTGCTAAAGTTGTCCATTTGTCGGGCAACTCATGAGATAAATAGAGAAAGGAAATCCTTTGTTATGAGATTTGAAACAAAAAACAATTTGCGTTACTTTATTTTTGAAGAAGTTACCATTATGGATATTGATGTATCTGCAAACAGCGTGACATTGGTGATGAATGGGTTAATTGTAAAGGGAAATAATCCGAATAATGAGGAGTGTGTGGATCGTTTTGTTGACACGGCAAACCTGCGGTTTGTAGGTGGTCAAATTTCTAATGTTGTAAAAGAAGGTTATAAATACTATGATGCAAACGGAAATTTATTGGAAGAAAAACCGGATGAACCTGTTTTACTGACCGACATTGATATACTTCTTAAAAAATGTAAAGAAGTCGCTTTATTTGACGTTGTTGCATTGTCTGAAAGTGATAGTGGTTATGTGTATCAGGTTGGAATTGATTTAAATGAGGATGATACCTATTGGATTGATATTTCTTGTGAACAGACGATTGTGGAGTGGGAGCGTTTTATGAACAAAGTTATGTAATTTTTATGTTATATCAAATACTGGGGTTCAATCTGTACATTTTCATCTCATGAATATAACAATTATTGGTGCAATAAGAAGTATGAAAAGGTTCATGAAAATCATGAAAATGTTCATAAATCATGAAAATGTTCATAAATTAGTCCTTGAAATTATAAGTTTGATATGCTATGATTACCTTTGTGTGACATAAGGAGGTCAATCAATGAGTACATTACGTTTAGTTTTAACGATTCTTTATATAATAGATTGTGTATTTTTATTAGTAGTCGTATTAATGCAAGAAGGCAAATCACAGGGACTGGGAGCCATTGGCGGAGGTAACGA
Organism: Lachnospiraceae bacterium; assembly: GCA_017626095.1. Lineage (GTDB taxonomy): Bacteria > Bacillota > Clostridia > Lachnospirales > Lachnospiraceae > UBA2882. The sequence continues at coordinate 126,034 of JAGAJL010000015.1, read as the reverse complement.
AAGTTATTGGTCCAAGAACAAGGCAAGATCAAAAGAAGGAAAACTGGTTATGGTTACAACCGTTTCCGCAGTCTTGTTTATGGTATTTTCGGTAGTATTAAACTTAAACCTGTTTTAGACAAAAGCACTCTTCATTAAGAGTGCTTTTTTAGTAGGAAAAAGATATGAAAAATTTTGAAGAAAGAAAAAAGACAATTGAACAGTTTGTTTTAAGTGAACTCTACGTTCCGATGAAAGAAAAAGAACTGGCTATCATGCTGCAGGTTCATCCGGATGATCGGGCTGAATTTAAAAGAGCTTTGGAAGAACTGCTTATGGAAAATCGTTTGCAGTTGACAAAAAGAGGAAGATATATCAAACCTGAGGAAAAAATTATAACCGGAACATTTATTTCCAATGCAAAAGGATTTGGCTTTGTGGAAGTAGAAGGACATGAGGAAGATTATTATGTTCCGGAGAGCAAAGTGAATGGGGCTTTTCATCAGGACAAGGTAGCTATCCGTCTTTTGCCGGGACAGCGTGGAAAAAGGCAGGAAGCAGAGGTTATTCGGATTGTAGAAAGATCTGTGTCATCTGTGGTCGGAACTTTTCAAAAACAGAAGAATTTCGGATTTGTTGTTCCCGACAATTTAAAGATTGCGCAGGATATTTTTATTGCAAAAGAACATATAAATGGGGCTGTTGACGGTCATAAAGTGGTTGTTGAAATTCTGAATTATGGAAAAGATAATAAAAATCCTGAAGGAAAGATTACTGAAATTCTTGGTCATATCAATGATCCAGGAGTTGATATTCTTTCCATTGTAAAAGGCTTTGATTTGCCTATGGAATTTCCGGAAAAAGTAATGAATCAGGCTATGCGGGTATCGAATCCGGTATCAAAAGCTGATATGGAAGGCAGACTGGATTTAAGAGATGGTTTAATGGTTACCATTGATGGGGAAGATGCCAAGGATTTAGATGATGCAGTCAGTCTTACTGTGGATGAAAATGGCTATCACTTAGGTGTCCATATTGCGGACGTGTCCAACTATGTACAGGAAAACTCAGCGCTTGATAGAGAAGCGTTAAAGAGAGGGACGAGTGTATATCTCGTAGACAGGGTTATCCCGATGCTTCCGCATACGTTATCAAACGGAATCTGTTCTCTGAATGAAAAAGAGGACCGTCTGGCACAAAGCTGTCTGATGGACATCAATGAAAAAGGTGAAGTGGTAGATTATAGGATTGCAGAAACCGTGATTCGTGTTGACAGACGCATGAGCTATCGCGTGGTTGCGGATATTCTGGAAAATCATGATGAAGCTCTTTGTGAAGAATACCGCGACTTTGTTCCGATGTTTGAAGAAATGGCTAAGTTAGCAGCTATTCTTAGAAACAAACGTAAGAAAAGGGGATCTATTGATTTTGATTTTGAAGAAAGCAAGATTATTTTGGATTCAGAGGGCAGACCGACCGATATTAAGCCATATGAGCGAAATGTTGCCACAAAACTGATTGAGGATTTTATGCTGATAGCCAACGAAACGGTAGCTTCGCATTTTTATTGGCTTGAGACGCCTTTTGTCTACCGGACACATGAATCGCCCGATCCTGAAAAAATTAAGAAACTGGCACTTTTTATTTCCAATTTCGGATATCATCTGAAATCATCACAGGAGGATATTCATCCGAAAGAACTGCAAAAGCTGTTGGCTTCGATAGAAGGGACGGAAGAAGAAAACTTAATCAGCCGCCTGACACTGCGCAGCATGAAACAGGCTAGATATTCGCCGGATTGTACCGGACACTTTGGATTAGCTTGTCCATATTACTGTCATTTTACTTCACCGATTCGTAGGTATCCGGATTTGCAGATTCACAGGATTATAAAAGAATACCTGCGAGGACGGCTGACAGAGGAACAGATGGAACACTATAGGAGTATTCTGGATACCGTATGTAAAAAGTCCTCCGAATTGGAGAGACGTGCTGATGAAGCGGAGAGAGAAACAGAGAAGTGTAAGAAAGCTCAGTATATGGGAGAGCGGATTGGTAAACACTATAAAGGTGTCGTTTCCGGTGTGACAGCATGGGGAATCTATGTGGAACTGGATAACACCGTCGAAGGACTGATTCATATTTCCAAAATTCCGGGTGATTACTACATTTTTGATGAGACGAATTATGAAATATACGGTGAAAAGACAAAACAGACATTTAAACTCGGACAGACTGTCGAAGTTATAGTAAATGATGTTGATTTTGTCTCAAATACGGTTTATTTTTTACTGTATGATGAGGAGGAAGAGTAATGCCAAAAGAATCCATGAAACTGGTAGCAAACAATAAAAAAGCATACCATGATTTCTTTATTGATGAAAAATATGAGGCCGGTATCGAACTGCGCGGCACGGAAGTAAAATCGCTTCGCATGGGAAAGTGCAGCATCAAAGAGGCTTTTGTACGAATTGAAAACGGAGAGGCATTTATTTACGGTATGAATATCAGCCCCTATGAAAAGGGCAATATTTTCAACAAAGATCCGTTACGCATTAAAAAATTGCTTCTCCATAAAGTTGAAATTCGCAAGCTGGGCGGAAAAATGTCAGAAAAGGGATATACGATAGTTCCGCTTCAGGTTTATTTTAAAGACGGAAAAGCAAAAGTGGAAATAGGTCTTGCAAGAGGTAAGAAGCTCTATGACAAGCGTGAAGATATCGCCAAAAAGGATTTGCGAAGGGAAACAGAGAGGGAGTTTAAAATCCGGAATTTATAAATGGATTTTCAAAAAATGCAATAGCCGGTTTTCATAGTAAACTTTAATGAAACTTATAATTAAACTTGTAGTTTAATTTCCGGAAAAAGGTTGACTTACCATATTGTTTCGGTTATATTTTAAAGACGCAGAGATTATCTCTGATAACACAATTTCATATTCGGGGTAGTAAAGGTTTCGACAGGGGTTTTGCAGCTGGAGAAGCTATCCGCACGCAATGCGTTAAATGGCAAAAATAAATATAAACGCTGAAGATAATTTAGCATACGCTGCCTAATTGGCAGCTGTCCGACTTAGGGCACCTACACTTTAAGAACCGGGCATCGACTATGTAGGAAACGACATGGCTTAAGCTTTGCGGTCATGGGCGTATCATGAAGCTACCAAAGTCAAAAGGGTGTTTGTTCCCGTTTGATGAAGGGAATGTCAAAAAACAGACTATGATAGTAGAAGGACAGGGAATAGGCTTTTGGACACGGGTTCGACTCCCGTCTACTCCACTTTGGTATCCGTAACCGAACCCATGGTGTTCGGTTTCCATTTCGGGTACTCCACTCATTTAGCACGTAAAAATTTCGTTTTTTCGTGCTTTTTTATAGCATTATGTGATGAAATTTTTTTGAGTAGAAATTGAAAAAGAAAAAGGTCTTTGTTATAATATACATGCGCATTCGTTCGTTCTCTTTAAGGGAAGTTACTATTTATTATGCGTTATGAGGAGATTGCTTCGTGAAAGTTTTGGATTATATTAATAAAAAAAGTGCAGATCATACGATTTATATTGTTTCAAAAAACAGTTTTGAGGTTGTCAGTTCCGATAATTACGCGGCGCAGCAAAGGAAATTATACGCATCAGCTGTTCAGCATGCCGAAAATCAAAACAAAAAGGGCAGAAACAATAAACGTGGAAAAAACAATAATCCCAATACTATTTTTTATGGAAAGGTTCAGTATCTGCTCAAAAACAAAGGGATGATGTCATGGATTTCCAATATTGAGATATTAGAGGAGACCAGTTATCCTTCCGAAACGGTAAAAGCAAAAAAAGAATATTCGATTCCGGATTTGGAATTAATTGAAATCTGAGCATAAACGATAAAAAGGGGTATACTTTTTCATGATGCATGAAAAGTATACCTCCTTTTTTATAATACTAATGGATTAAGATTATCTATTTGGATTTGTATCAAATTCGGGATTGTACTGATAAAAGTTGACAGGATCAAGATTTTCCTGGACTCTTCGCAATGCTTCGCCGAAACGTTGGAAGTGTACGATTTCCCTTGCACGTAAAAAGCGGATTGGTGCACATACATCCGGATCTTTTACAAGTCGCAGAATATTGTCATAGGTGGTGCGTGCTTTCTGTTCGGCTGCCAGATCTTCTGTCAAATCAGTAATGATATCACCTTTTGACTGGAATTCACATGCATTAAACGGTATACCTCCTGCTGCCTGTGGCCAAAGTGCCAGCGTGTGATCAACGTAATAAGGCGAAAATCCCTGCTTTTCAATTTCTTCCATACTCAGGTTTTTGGTAAGCTGATAAACAATAGCTCCTATCATCTCAAAATGTGCCAGTTCCTCCGTACCGATATCGGTTAATAGTCCGGCAACTTCTTTATATGGTATGGTATAGCGTTGGGAAAGATAGCGCATGGATGCACTAAGCTCACCATCAGGACCTCCATATTGTGTAATAATAATTTTTGCAATTTCAGCGTTGGGAGTTTTAATATCAATGGGAAATTGCAGTCTTTTTTCATAATTCCACATTTAACACATACCTCCTTCCCAGGGCAACGGCATTTTGGCCCAACCCCAGTTTTTATTGGTTGAGAAAGTTGAATCATAAAGGGTAAGAGGACCATATAATGATGCATATTCCTCTTTTAACTTACGTAAAATAGTCATATATTGTTTTATATAGGATACTGCATCTTCGTCGTCCGGATGTGTATCCAAATATTCGGTTAATTCAACAATGGCGAAATCGACCATGGATATTTCTTTCAGCATATGCTGCTGTCTGGATCTATTGGGAATATTCATAGAATCGGAATATATCATTTTCTGCGCCTCCCTTCGAAGGGTTTGTTGAGTTCCGGAAACAGAGTGCCGATGATAAAGGCTTCTTCGAGATTTTCATATACATGTTCCATGTTTTGCCAGGGAACATAAGCCATTCCTACCGGAAACTCTGTTTTGTTTTTTAAAAAATTTGCTTCTTTCATAACCTTTCCTTTTGATATTGTTTTATTAATAAGTTATGTCAAAAGGACGAAATGTGAAACAAAATCTTTACGGTTTCTTGCATAAAAGATGGGCTTATGGTAAACTTAACATAATTGTTGAATTATAATCAGATATTTAAAAATATTCTAACTTTGTTGTTTACAAATTTTTAATCCATGATTATAATAGAAGTAGTATATAAATCCACATTATTGTGATTTAAAATATTTGTAATAGGGAGTGAACACATATGAAATGTTTAATCTGTGGTGGTGAATCAGCTGGTGAAGTTTGTAACCAGTGTATCAGACTTGAAAAAATTATATTTCAGAAAGAATGGTCTTTTAAAGCCGGCCTGATTGGTAAAGCAGAAGATTTAAGAGTCGCAGTTTCAAATCTTCGAATCAGCGGTAGATTACCGATGTCTGATAACCCGAAAGCATTAAATACAAGAGTAGATAACGTATCACATTATTTATTAAATGTAAAATCTGTTGAAGAGACTACATATTCAGGTAAAAAAGCGATTATGGTTACAATCGAGAATCCTGCCACAAAGTTTACCAGATATTTGTATCTTCCCAACTTAGATGATATGGCAGGTTTGACAGCTGCAATTAATGACGCTAAGACAAAAGCTGAGACTCTGACTGATCGTATTCGTCAGCAGAAAGGTCTTGCTCCTGCAGGCGGCTCATCCGCATCTGCATCACCTGCTCCGGCAGCATCTGCACCGGTATCAGCTCCCAAACCTGCTTCTATTCCTACACCTTCTGCAAAGGAAGAAGATGTTTCAACAGTAGCATTATCCGGTATGGCAGAAGATTTATCTGAATTTGAGACAAAGATTAAAAAATTAAAAGTATTACGTGACAATGGTATTCTGAGCGAAGAAGAATATATTGAAGAAAAGAAAAAACTGGTTAGTATTTTCTAAGATTTCGTTTCAATTACTTTTAATCATGTATTTGATTTCGAATTATACAAGAATGATAACTGTCAGGCTTTTGCCTGACAGTTTTTATGTTTTAAGACAGTTGATTTGTTGCTGATTATTTGTATGTGTCGGTTTTTATATTGCCTGTCTTGATTTTCTGTTGTGTTTGTGTCAAAATATTAACGAATGTAGGAGGTCTCGCATGAGAGGGATAGATACTGAGGTTCGTAAATCACGAAAAAGAATATTTAAAGAGGTAGCGCAGCTTGCATATGATTCAACGAATTTGATTGATGATATGGAAGCCCTTCCGTATAAAATTGTTGACACGATAGATCCGGATAGCGCTGATGATGTATATCGTAAACGTGCAATCGTAAGAGAACGTGTACGTCTGGCAATGGGAATGTCTTTGCGTCCGGAAAATGCACCGGTTCATGTGTCCGAGGGTGTCGAGGAAAGTAATATTGCAGAAAAATATTATGAGCCACCGCTGATGCAGGTAATTCCGTCTGCATGTAATAAATGTCCGGAGAATGCTTATATTGTTACGGATCGTTGTATGGGATGTACGGCACATCCCTGTCGTGAGGTTTGCCCGAGAGGTGCGATTTCCATGGTTCATGGAAAATCTCATATTGATCCGGAAAAATGTATCAAATGCGGTAAATGTAAGGCTGTGTGTCCATATGACGCAATTTCGCATCAGGTTCGACCCTGTGCGGCGGCTTGTGGTGTCAATGCGATTAAAAACGATGCTTATGGCCGAGCATGTATTGATAGTGATATGTGCGTATCATGCGGTCAATGTATGGTAAGTTGCCCGTTTGGTGCGATTGCCGATAAGTCACAGATTTTCCAGTTGATTAGGGCAATTCAGAGTGGTGCTATGATTATTGCACAGGTAGCTCCTGCATTTGTGGGTCAGTTTGGTCCTGATGTAACACCCAATAAATTAAAAAAAGCTTTAAAAATGCTTGGCTTTGCAGATGTATATGAGACAGCTATCGGCGCCGACATGGGAGCGATGGCTGAGGCACATCATTATGTGGAAAAGGTTGCAACGAAGGAACTGCCATTTTTGTTAACCAGCTGTTGTCCTTCCTGGTCCATGCTTGCCAAGAAATTTTTCCCGGAAACCATAGGCAACATTTCTAATGAATTGACGCCAATGGTTGCAACTGCTCGTGTGATCAAAAAAGAACATCCCGATGCCAAAATAGTTTTTATTGGACCATGTGCGTCCAAAAAACTGGAAGCATCTCGCAGAACCGTTCGCTCGGATGTAGATTTTGTTATTACCTTTGAGGAATTAAGCGGAATATTTGAAGCAAAGGGTATTGTTTTATCAGAGATAGAAGATGATGAAGTTTTAGATGGAGCTACCGGAGCCGGAAGAGGTTATGGTGTAGCCGGAGGTGTTGCAAGTGCAATCGAAACCGTTATCAGAGAATACTATCCGGATGTTGAAGTTAATATTGAGCATGCGGAAAGTCTTGCAGAATGTAAAAAGGTTTTAATGCTGGCTAAGGTTGGCAAAAAGAACGGCTGCTTGATTGAAGGTATGGCATGTCCGGGAGGATGTGTTGCCGGTGCGGGAACTTGTATCGGAATTCCGCAGGCTACAAAAGCAGTGAATACATTTAAGGCAGAGTCGGATGTTAAAATACCGTCTATGGATGCCATGAAACAGGAGGAAATAGAGTAATGACAAAGATTAGAACCCGTTTTGCACCAAGTCCTACCGGACGTATGCATGTGGGTAATTTAAGGACTGCTCTTTATGCTTATCTGATTACCAAGCATGAAGACGGAGATTTTATTTTGCGTATCGAGGATACCGATCAGGAAAGAGAAGTAGAGGGAGCCGTTGATATTATTAAACGTACTTTATCTGCGACCGGACTGATACATGATGAAGGTCCCGACAAAGATAAGGGTTATGGCCCTTATGTTCAAAGTGAACGTCAGGCTCAGGGCTTATATCTGAAATATGCAAAAGAGTTAGTTGAAAAAGGAAAAGCATACTATTGTTTCTGCGATAAAGAGAGACTGGAAGAATGCCATAAAGTCATTCAGTTGGAAAACGGAGAGACTAAAGAAATCAATGTATATGACAAGCATTGTCTATCACTTTCTAAAGAAGAAGTAGAAGCAAATCTTGCTGCCAACAAGCCCTATGTTATCAGACAAAACGTTCCGACTGAAGGAACCACAACTTTTCACGATGATATTTATGGAGATATTACCGTAAATAATAACGAATTAGATGATATGATTTTAATTAAATCAGATGGTTTTCCTACCTATAATTTTGCCAATGTTATAGATGATCATCTGATGGGAATTACACATGTTGTCAGAGGCAACGAGTATTTATCTTCTTCGCCTAAATATAATCTTTTATATGAGGCATTCGGCTGGGATGTTCCCGTTTATGTTCATTGTCCGTTGATTACGGATGAAGAACATCATAAATTATCCAAAAGATGTGGACATTCATCTTATGAAGATTTGATTGAGCAGGGATTTGTATCCGAGGCAGTTGTTAATTTTGTCGCATTGCTTGGCTGGAGCCCGGAAGATAATCAGGAAATCATGTCACTGGATGAATTGATTAAAGCATTTGACTATCATCATATGTCCAAATCACCGGCGGTTTTCGATTTTGGCAAACTTAAATGGATGAATGGGGAATACATCAAGGCTATGGATTTTGACCGTTTCTATGAGAGAGCACTTCCCTATATCAGACAGGTGATAAAAAAGGAACTGGATGTGAAAAAAATTGCAGAAATGGTTAAGACTCGTATTGAAATATTCCCGGATATTCCGGCTTTGATTGATTTCTTTGAAGAGTTACCGGAATATGATGTTGCGATGTATACACATAAAAAGATGAAGACGAATACGGAATCTTCGTTGCAGGTTTTACAAGAAATATTACCAGTGCTGGAAGCTCTGGATGATTATTCCAATGACAGCATCTATGCAACCATTTCCGCTTTTGTAGCAGAAAAGGAATATAAAAACGGATATGTGCTCTGGCCAATCCGTACCGCTGTATCCGGCAAGCAGATGACACCTGCCGGTGCTACGGAAATCATGGAGATTATTGGCAAGGAAGAATCCATTGCACGTATTAAAAAAGGAATCGAACTGCTCGCCAATGCACAATAAAGAGCAGCAACATGCAATTCAGTTCGGAACCGGGCCGCTGTTAGTATTAGCAGGACCCGGTTCCGGCAAAACTTATGTCATCACACATCGCATTATACATCTCATATCTGAGTGTCAAATTCCCCCCAACAACATTCTGGTAATTACTTTTACAAAAGCCGCGGCTTTGGAAATGCAAAATCGGGCAACAAAAGCGTATAAACCATGTTCCTATGTCCAGTTTGGAACCTTTCATTCTATTTTCTATCATATTCTGAAATTATCAAATCCCAATAGAAACTATCAATTGGCAACCGATCAGGAACGAATATCCATTATAAAAGAGATTATACAAAAAGAAGACTTTGTTGAAAAAAACACCGATCTTATGCAGGAAACAGAAAACTGTATTAAAGAAATCAGTATCTATAAGAACTCCTGTTTTACGGATTTAAAGAATACGGACGATGATGCAAACAATACATACAAAATAAATATGAAATCAAATGTAGATAATTTAGATAGTGAAAGAATGGGAATTCTATCAGAAAAATATCAGAATGTTTATCGTTTATATGAAGAATGGCTTGCGGATAATCAAAAACTCGATTTTGACGATATGATTAAATTATGTTATCAACAATTGAAACAGGATGTCCGTTTAAGAGAATATTGGCAAAACCGTTTTTCACATATTCTGATTGACGAATTTCAGGATATTAATCAGATGCAATATGAAACCATCCGTCTCTTAAGTAATAATCAGAATATTTTTGCGGTGGGGGACGATGATCAGGCAATCTATTCATTTCGTGGTTCCAATCCGGAGATGATGAAAAAATTCGTGCAGGATTATCAGGCAAAAACCATATGTTTATCCTGTAATTACAGAAGTCATAAAGATATCGTGGAAGCATCCATGCATTTTATTTCACACAACAAAAATAGGTTTGATAAGCGTATTGTTGCAATTAATCGGGAAGATAACAGCATTCATCTTTTACAAAAGCCGTCAAAGAAAGAAGTGTTATCTGCAATTCGGAATGAAATACAACATTATAAAAAAAAATATCCGCAAAAAACGCAGGCTGTTTTAACCAGAACAAATCATCTTGCCTATGCCTATCAAAATATGGCATCAGAGGAATGCGAGGATCGGATATTGGCATTGGATATGCTTGCTTATCTGCAGTTTATCAATTGTGGACAAAAACGTTCGGATTTTTTAAAAATTATGAATAAGCCGGTGCGATATATTCCTTTTGGAGTAGTGGCAGAGCCGGTTGTCAGTTTTCCACTTTTAAAACGAAGATTACTGGATAAACCATGGATTGCCCAACGTCTGGCAGAACTGGAGATGCAGGTTGAATATGTTAGAAAACTGGATTTGCCGGGGCAGGCAAGATATATTTATAAAGCTATGGGCTATGAAACATATTATAAGGAGAATTTGCAGAGGAATGAAAATTCGGCAAGTACCGGAGATGCATTTGCTGTGTTTGTGAATAAATTGAAAAGCTGTACGAGTCTGGAAGAATTGAAAAGAGAATATGAGACAGATGTAAAGTCTGTACAAATGACAGAAAAGTTTTTTGTAATGACTTATCATGCATCGAAAGGTTTAGAGTTTGACCGGGTTTATCTGCCGGATCTGGAATATGGAAAAGTACCGCATGGAAGAATGTTGACCGAAAAAGATTTAGAAGAAGAAAGAAGGATGTTTTATGTTGCATGTACCAGAGCAAAAGAGAGCCTCTGGCTTTTTCGTGATACAAGTCAGATTGGCTCTCCGTTTTTGCAGGAATTGTTAGATTAATTCGTCGAATTCACAGTTATCCAGATATTCATCAAATGCTTCTTCCACTTTTTCGTATTCTGCATCATCTTCAATGTAGATTAATTCCGGCTCTTCATTGGGATCATCCTGATTTTCTTTATAACCGTAAAACCAGACTTCGCCATCTTCGTTTTCGCCGTTTTCATCAAGGGGCATCAGCGCAATATAGTCTTTTCCCTCTACTGTGATAATGGTTACTACCGCACAATCAACGCTACCGTCATCAAGATCAAGAGTAACGATCATTTCTTCCCCTTCGATTTCTTCAAATTTATTTTCATCAGCCATATTATTTCCCTCCGTGTATTTTTATCTGCTTTGAAAATTGTAGCATAAGTTTTGGAGAAAGTATATGGAAACTCAGTATTTTAGTTTTGATGTATATAAAAAATATGCTATAATTAATTGTTGATTTTAAGAGATAATGACTAATAGGTTATTATAGATCCAAAACACGGGAGAAAAATAGTGGAAGAAAGCTTACGTATCATAAAAGGGCAATTGTATCCGCTGGGTGTGCACAGAGTAGACGGTGGAATTTCAATTGTCAGTGACATCAAAGGAAAAAAGAATAGCGGAATCATCCTGTATATAAAGAAAAACAGGGTGAAGAAAGAATATAGGATTTTATTTACACAAGAATATCTGGTAAATGGATTGTATTGTATTTTTCTTCCGGATTTTCCATATAACAATTTTGAATATCAATTTTTTGCAGATGATGAACCGGTCGCTGATAAAAATGCTCGTCTGGTAAAAGCGTCTTCCAAATTCGGTGACGCGACAATAAAGCATTGTGATGTAGTATCTTTGTTTGTTTCCGAACCTTTTGATTGGGAAGATGATAAAATGCCGGAAACACCATATCATGATACCATTATTTACAAAATTCATATGCGTGGATTTACCAAACATGCGTCATCTCAGGTATCTGCAAAGGGGACTTTTGCCGGTTTAAAAGATAAAATTGCATATTTGAAAGAATTGGGGATTACGGCAGTTGAATCCATGCCGATTTATGAGTTTGATGATGTTATTTTTAATCCGTTATTTTCACAGATAGAGGATGATTTGCTACCCTATCTTGACCAGGAAGAAAATACATGGAAGTATAAAGTGAATTACTGGGGATATACGGACGGCTATTATTTTGCACCCAAAAGAGCCTATGCTTCATCAAATCGTCCCGATTTGGAATTGAAAGATATGATTAAGGCTTTTCACAAAGAAGGGCTGGAGTTTTTGGCTGACTTCTATTTTCCGCCCAAGATTCCGCATTGGTTTATTTTAGAAGTGTGCAGATACTGGGTCAGAGAATATCATTTGGATGGATTTAAACTGATGGGATGTAATCTTCCTATAATGCTTCTTACAACTGACCCGTATTTAAAACATACCAAATTGATTTTTGAATCGCTAAACGGTATCACTTTTGAAGCTGTTTCTGAATATAAAAATGTGGCTGTTATTTCCGGTGGTTTCCCATATGATATGCGTAAGTATTTAAAGGGCGATGAAGATATGCTTCGTACCGTAATGGAAAGGCTTAGAGAGAATCCTTGTGAGTATGCAGTTTTAAATGAAATCACGTCATATCAGGGCTTCACATTAGCGGATCTGGTTTCTTATGAACGCAAGCACAATGAGTTAAATGGAGAAGAAAACCGGGACGGAAGCGATTACAATTTCAGCTGGAACTGCGGCATTGAAGGCAAAACGAAGAAAAAGGCTGTTTTAGCTTTACGTGAGCAGCAAAGTAAAAATGCTTTATTTTTGCTTTTAAGCGCACAGGGTACACCGATTTTGCTTGCGGGTGATGAATTTGGTAATACGGCAGACGGAAATAATAATCCTTATTGTCAGGATAATGCCATTAGCTGGCTCAATTGGAAAGAAACTTCTTATGGAAATGCCATATTGGAATTTACCAAAAAAATGATTGCTTTCCGCAAGGCGCATCCGATTTTGCATATGGAAGAGGCATTCCGCCAAAGCGATTACCTTTCTGTCGGATATCCGGACTTATCGTACCATTGTGAACAGGCATGGTATACCGGAATGCAGAATTATAATCGCCATTTTGCGGTTATGTATTGCGGAAAGTTTGTTAAAAAAGATATCATGTCAGATGAAAAGGCAGATATAAAGACAAGCAAAATAACAGAGGACAATTTCATTTTTGCCGCATATAATACGCACTGGATTGATCATGAATTTGCCTTGCCGACATTACCGGACGATGAAGAATGGACGCTTTCTTTATCAACCTGTGCAGATACAAAGGTGGAATTGCAGCTTGAAAAAGAAGATGAGCGAGTTAATCATATGAAATTACCGCCTCGTTCCATGGCCATCTGTATTGGTATTAAAAAGAAAAACGGTAAAACACCATTGATGGAGAAAAAAGATGAAAGCATTACAGCATCTAAAGACAATTTGTTATCATAAATATCTGGTTATGCAGGGATGTTTTAAGGTTGGACTTTACAGACAGGGGATTTGTCATGATTTGTCCAAGTTTTCGCCTACCGAATTTATGGTTGGAGCAAAGTATTTTCAAGGGGATCGTAGTCCCAACAATGCAGAACGTGAGGATATTGGTTATTCTTCTGCATGGTTGCATCATAAAGGAAGGAATAAGCATCATTTTGAATACTGGATTGATTACAGTGCGCATGAAATAGAAGGAGGTATGGCTCCTGCGCCGATGCCGGTACGTTATGTTGTGGAAATGATGATGGATAGGATTGCTGCATCAAAAGTATATTTAAAAGATCAGTATACAGATGATGCGCCGCTTAAGTATTTCAAAAAAGGAATTGACTGCGCTATGCATCCCAAAACCAAAAAGCAGTTGTATATTCTGTTAAAAATGCTGGCAGATGAGGGAGAAGATAACACATTTTGGTTTGTTAAGCATGTTATTTTAAATAAATAGAAATAATACTATAATATCAGGATTGCGAGAAAACAAAGTGTGTAGCAATCCGTTGGTATCATGGGGCAAAATTCCTTTTGACCTCCATACAATCTCAGGTGATATTCACATTTTCACAAAGTCCGCATAGGTTATGGTAAAGGAGAGTGAAAATATGAATAGTATCTGGTGGATTTTAATTTTGTTATGTTGCTGCAATCATAATCAATGTGATTGTGAAGACAGAGATGGTTGTGGACGCAGAAATGACTGTGGTCGTAGGAGAGACTGTGATTGCAGGAGAGACAACGATTGCAGAAGAGACAATGAACGCAAAAATGATTGCGGATGTAAAAAAGAATATTGTCCGGAGCAAATGCAGACGATGCCATTCCAAAGAGGAAATGACGGCTCAAGTCATTGCTGTGAAATGCAGTCCGATGAATAATTTTGCTTAACAAGATTTTTGATACATGCTATACTTTTTTTAATAGCTATGGCTAATAGATAAGATATGAAACGGAGCGATACCCAATGAGTAGTAAAGACAAATATGTAGCTTATGTTTCCACTTATACAATGAATGATAATCATGGAATTACCATTTATGATGTGGATGTCAAAAACGGACGTTTTGAAAAAAAATCACAGGTTGAGATTACCAATTCCTCTTATTTGACAATTTCACACAACCAAAAATATTTGTATTCCATTACCGACTTCGGAGTTGAATCATTCAAGATTTTAAAAGACGGAAGTCTGGAATTGATAAATCATGCATCCATAAACGGAATGCGGGGGTGCTATTTATCAACGGATTATACAGACAGATTTTTGTTTGTTGCCGGATACCATGATGGAAAAATTACGGTATTAAAGTTGAATGAGGATGGTGGTGTCGGAGCAATCACTGATGAGATTTTTCACAAAGGTCTTGGAAGTATTGCGGAGCGGAATTTCAGACCACATGTCAGTTGTGTGAAGATGACTAGAGACAATAAGTACTTGATGGCTGCAGATTTGGGAATGGATCATACCAATATTTATCAGTTAAATCATGAAACAGGAAAATTGAGACTGGTAGATGTGATCCGAAGCGAACTGGAATCAGCACCGCGTCATATCAAAATGACAAAGGACGGAAAATATGTCTATATTGTTCATGAAATAAAGAATTATATTGATGTTTATTCTTATGAAGAAATAGCTGATGGAAATCCGGAGTTTAATAAAATAGCCACCTATCCGACATTAAATGATTATCATGCCGGTGGTTCTGCGGCAAGTGCTTTGAATTTTTCAGAGGATGAGAAGTATCTCTTGAGTTCAACCGCAGGAGATAACAGTGTTGTGTTATTTAAGATTGATCATAAGACAGGAGAATTAAATAAATTATTCTGCCTGCCTATCAGTGGAGAATATCCCAAGGATGCAGCCTTATTTCCGGATAACAAAAATCTGGTTTCCCTCAATCATGAATCGAATACCATGACATTTTTCCATGTGGATACTACAAAGGGTGTGATTGCAATGAATGGAAAAGAGTTAAAAATCGATCGCCCCAATTGTGTGATTTTCCATAAACTGGATAGTGAAGTGTAGTTTTATATCTTTGCTCACAAAATTTAGCAGGTTTGCTGACATTTTTAGAGGCATAAGCAAACAAAAATATTGCCCGGTTTCAACTGTTTTAAGACGAAGTCTGATTTTTGAAACCGGGCATTTAATATGTTTTGTGAGCATGTCGATATGAAATGTTACTTTTTGGACTATCTCTTATATATCGTTTTCAAATGATCCATACGTGAATTCATATTTTCCATCATCAGATCGAGAATGGTAAGAGCTGACATTGCCTCAACAACAACAACTGCACGGGGAACAATAATCGGATCATGTCTGCCTTTGATGTTGATATCGATTTCATTGAGGTCTTTGTTGACTGTCTGCTGGGTTTTGAAAATGGATGGCGTAGGTTTGAAATGTGCTCGTAATACAATATCGTCACCGTCACTGATTCCACCAAGGATTCCACCGGCATGGTTGGTCTTTTTGCTAATCTTTTTCTCATCATCGGATAAAACAAAAGAATCGTTATTTGCACTGCCTTTTCTTTGTGATACTTCAAAACCATCACCGATTTCAAAAGCTTTCACAGCTCCGATAGACATAATCGCCTGTCCCAACCGGGCATCCAGTTTATCAAAAACAGGTTCACCGATACCTGCCGGAACATTTTTAATCATGCATTCTATAACGCCACCGGCTGAATCGGTTTCTTTCATGCATTGTTCCAAAAAAGCGGATGCCTCTGCATCGGCTTTTGCGTCCGGCATGGCAGTCGGTGTGATAGTAATCAGGGATTTATCGAAACGGTCGTATTGAATCGCAATGGGGCCTATGGATTTGGTGTATGCATAGAGTTCAATTCCCAGTTCTTTTAGTATTTTTATGGCAATGGCACCACCGGCCACACGTCCGATTGTTTCACGGCCGGATGAACGTCCGCCACCCCGGTAATCACGAAAACCAAACTTTTCATCAAAGGTATAATCTGCATGACCGGGACGGTAATAGGATGCAATTTCACTGTAGTCTCCGGAACGCTGTGAGGTGTTTCTTACAAGCATTGCAATCGGAGTGCCGGTTGTTTTTCCTTCGAATACACCGGAAATAATCTCAACCAGATCCCCTTCGGCACGTTTCGTTGCATAGCGGGAGCTTCCGGGTTTTCTTCTGTCCAAGAATATTTGGATGTCCTCTTCGCACAGGGCTAAACCTGCGGGAACACCATCAACAACAACTCCCAGACCTTCTCCGTGTGATTCGCCAAATGTTTGTATTGTAAAATGTTTTCCGAAAATAGAACCGGCCATTATGATTTCCTCTCTATAACTCTTATCTTGGTATTTGCAATTAATACTCATCCATTATATAGAATTTTTAAATCTGTCGCAATAAGGAAACCGTTTGGAATGCGTTTTTTTAATAATTTCAAATATCTTTTGTAAAAGCCGACGGTAAAGATATATATTAGGAACACAAATTCGGAAGGGAAATTATGTAATAAGTAGATATTAATCATATTGACAAGAAATGAGTAATATGTTACATATATTACATGGGTAATATATTACATATGTGTTTTGTATCATGATATTTGGGAAAAAAGTTTTTTGAAATGTTTTGCGGATTCTAAAGCTTTTTACCCTGGTATCATATTACGAGGAGGGGCTTTATGGATTATAATGCAATGGTTCAAAACAGCAATGTTGAATTTGGACAGATGCCGCCGGGAACTTTTTTAATTGGACTGCTTAGTGCCTTTGATAATTGTTTTCAGACGGTTGCAGATTCGTTTTTCGAGGAGATTACATGGAAACAGTTTTTTGCTATTATCTGCATAAATTTATGCAAGGACAATCCTACTATAAATGAATTATCGGATATCATGGCAAGTTCACATCAGAATGTCAAACAGATTTTATTGAAATTAGAAAAAAAGGGATTTATAGAAATTCTGGCTGACGAGACGGATCGAAGAAAGCAGAGAATTGTTACAACAAAAAAATGTATGGATTTTTGCAGTAAAAATGACAAAGCTAGTGAAATCAAAATGAATCAGATGTATGAAGGGATAACAGAAGAACAGATTATCACAACAATACAGACAATATTACAAATGGAAAGGAATTTAAAAAAATCATGAAAACATTAATCGTTTATACATCACAAACAGGATTTACCAAACGATATGCCGACTGGCTGGCAGAGGAACTGAAGGCAGATGCCATGACATTAGAGGAGGCCAAGAAGCAGGATACTCAATATTTTGATACAGCGGATGTTATCATATACGGTGGCTGGGCCATGGGCGGAAAAATTGTAAACTGTGAATGGTTTACACAACGTATTCCTGACTGGAAGGAGAAAAAACTGGTACTTTTCTGTGTGGGGGCAAGTCCCAATGAAAATCCCGAAGTTGATGTGGCTCTTCATAATGCATTGACTGACGAAGAGCGTAAATATGCGAAGGCATTTTATTGTCAGGGTGGAATTTCCTATGAAAAGATGAAACTGACTATGAAATTGGCTATGAAGGCATTTGCATCCATGGTAAGAAAGAAAAAGGATGCAACTGAACAGGAAAAAATTATGGGTGAGATGCTTTCAAAGTCTTATGACATAGCAGATAAAATGTATATCAATCCGATTGTAGATTATGTGAGAGGGGAAAATGAATGAACGTAAGAAAAAAGAACAATTTCATTCATTGCGAGCATGTGATTTTTATGGCAAAGGAAGTGTGATGAGGAGCAATACTCATGGACAACAAAGTATTTCATATTAGCCGGGAAGGCCTTGAAAATATATCATAAATGGCATATTATAATGGTGTGCGTAAATGTACCAAGACAATAATGCTCTCCTTTAACCGGGAGAGTTTATTTTTTCAGGAAGATTGAATGAAAATGAAGATAACCTATATTTATCACAGTGGATTTTTGGTGGAAACAAAAGAATGCTATTATCTGTTTGATTATTATAAAGGCTCTTTGCCATCTTTGGATGAGAATAAGCAGATTTTGGTTTTTGCCAGTCACAGTCATAGAGACCATTACAATAAAGAGGTCTTTTCTCTTTTGAAAAATATGGGAATGAAACATGTGACTGCCGTGCTTGCAAAAGATATTTCGCCTAAGCTATATCCTGACGACGTGGCGATTCAAAAGGTTACATTTCATGAAACCTATGAGCTGCCGTGCAACACAATTTTAAGAACATTACATTCCACGGATGCCGGCGTGGCTTTTTTGGTGCAATGCCCGGAAGGAAATATCTATCATGCAGGAGATTTAAACGACTGGGTATGGGAAGGAGAAAGCGAACAGTATAATAAACAAATGACCGGAAACTATCGTCATGAGATTGATTTGTTAAATGCTTACTTGCAAGAAAATGACATAAATAATATGCTGGATGTAGCATTTCTGCCTTTAGACCCAAGACAGGAGCAGGATTATGCAAAGGGAATGCTTTATTTTTTGAAGAAAATAAATGTGCGGCATATTTATCCTATGCATTATTGGAATAATCCACAGGTTATTAATCGATTTTTAAGGAAATATCCGGAGTATTCTGATATCATCATGCAGACAGAGAGTGAGAATTTCGTTTGAAACAATTTGAAATAATTTGATAGATTTTGAAAAAATGATAGTTTTTGATAGTATTTTAAAGAATTATATTGTGAGAAAAAATAACTGCTAAAAATCAAAAAACATGATAGAATAATCAATGCATGTTAAATATGTGATTTATATGGTGGAAGCATGGAAGAAAAAACAAAAGAAAAGTCCTGTGCTTTGGGGATATTTTATGGAAAATTGATTATTGTTTCCTTTGCTTTTTTGCTTTTTGTTTGTAATTGTAGTGTGATGTGGTCTGCTTTGCAGAATTACTTTTATGAAGAAGAAATTATAAGTGGCGAAGCTGTTGTTGAGACTTTTTCAAACCAAGCATCAGTGCATACGAAACAACCGCTAGAACAGGCAATCGGACAAGCATCTGGTGATAATATTCAAAAAGAAAAAAGTGAAAAAAAGACGGAACAACTGATTGATTCGTCAGAAGTGGATTATTCAGAATTCAGAGTGAATGACTGGCGTTTGATTTTAGTCAATAAACAGCATCCGATACCGGATGATTATGAATTAAAGCTTGGAAGTATCAGCACTCCGCGCGGTCGCATGAAATGTGATCGAAGGATTATTTCTGATTTGAATAAGATGTTTGAGGATGCGAAAGAAGAAGGAATTAATCTGGTTGTTTGTTCGCCATACAGGCCGAGCAGCCGTCAGGACTATCTGTTTGATAAAAAGGTTAAAAAATATATAAAACAAGGCAATTCCTATATGGATGCTTATTATCTGACGGCGCAGGCCGTTACCATTCCGGGAGCCAGCGAGCATGAAATTGGTCTTGCCTTGGACATTGTTTCAGATAAATATTCCGGCTTAAATGAAGGATTTGGAGCATCGGATGCGGGAATATGGCTGGAAAAGCACTGTACGGAATATGGTTTTGTCATTCGTTATCCGCTCGGAAAAGAAAGCATTACCGGAATTGAATTTGAACCGTGGCATTTTCGATATGTAGGAAAGAAAGCTGCAAAAGTTATGAAGGAACAGAATCTTTGTCTGGAGGAATTTACGGAATTGATGAAAGACTAAGTGATTGAAAGATTGTGTTAGACAAGATATATAGATATAAAAGAAAGTTAAAGAGATAAGCATATGTATGAATTATTAAAAACAGAAGGACGTGCAAAACGAGGTCGTTTTCATACGCCTCACGGAGTGATTGAAACCCCCGTTTTTATGAACGTAGGTACGGTTGCAGCAATCAAAGGTGCTGTTTCAACAGAAGATTTAGAAGGCCTTGGGACACAGGTGCAGTTATCCAATACCTATCACCTTCATGTGCGTCCCGGAGATGAAATTGTAAAAAAACTAGGCGGTTTACATAAGTTCGTGAGCTGGAACAAACCAATTTTGACTGATTCGGGAGGATTTCAGGTTTTTTCACTTGCAAAGCTTCGCAGCATCAAAGAAGAAGGGGTAACATTTCAGTCTCATATCGATGGCCATAAAATTTTTATGGGACCGGAAGAGAGTATGCAGATTCAGTCAAATTTGGCATCGACGATAGCAATGGCGTTTGACGAATGCGCACCGGCACTGGCTGATAAAAATTATGTGGTAAAATCTGTGGAGCGTACAACCAGATGGCTCGAACGCTGTAAAAATGAAATGGCGCGGTTGAATAGCCTGGATGATACGATTAACAAGGAGCAGATGCTGTTTGGTATCAATCAGGGGGCTATTTATGATGATATCCGTATTGAACATGCAAAACGCATTGCTGAGTTTGATCTTCCCGGTTATGCGATTGGTGGTCTTGCCGTAGGGGAAACGCATGAACAGATGTATCATATACTGGATGAGACGGTTCCGTTTCTGCCTCAGAATAAGCCGACTTATTTAATGGGCGTCGGAACACCGGAAAATATTTTGGAAGCGGTTGATCGCGGAATTGACTTCTTTGATTGTGTATATCCGACAAGAAACGGCAGGCATGCCAATGTTTATACGGCAAATGGCAAGTTAAATTTATTAAATGCAAAATACGAACTGGATGATAGACCAATCGAAGAAGGCTGTCAGTGCCCGGCATGTCGCAGATACAGCAGAGCCTATGTCAGACATTTGCTAAAGGCCAAAGAAATGTTAGGCATGCGTTTTTGTGTCATGCATAATTTGTATTTTTACAATCATCTGATGGAACAAATCAGACAGGCTCTCGATGAAGGAAGATTTTCACAGTTTAAAAAAGAAATGCTGGATTCTATGAAGAAACAATAATTTTAGATACCATCGGATTGCTATGCACTTTGTGCTATTGCAATCCCGGTATAATTCTAAAAAACTTATGAAATTTACAAAACTACTTGAAGAAAAGCAGGGTTTTGTGTATGATGTTTTTTAGTTGAATTTACAGGAGGTCCAATTATGGGAATTTTATTATCAGGTACAGCTGATGCAGCAAATGCAGGAATGAGCCCAATGAATACCGTTGTTTATATAGTTGTATGGATTGTAGCAATTGTAGCAATGTTTTGGTTGATGGGTGGCTCACAGAGAAAAGAGCAGAAGAGAATCAATGCAATGCTCGCTGAAATGCAGATTGGTGACAGTGTTTTAACAACAAGCGGTTTTTACGGTATGATTATTGATATTACGGATGACACTGTCATTGTGGAATTCGGTAGCAATAAAAACTGTCGTATTCCGATGAGCAAAAGTGCAATTGCGCAGATTGAAAAAGCCGGTGCACCTGCTCCTGCAGAAGATAAAAAAGAGAAAAAGAAAGAAAAATAAAAGAGATATTTTTCTCATTTGGAAAAGACAAGTTATGGCTATGCGAAATTCGCATAGCCATTTTTGTGTGATAATTGGAATAAAATCAGATGAGGATTATTAATCCTTGTCAAGTGCTTATCAATATGACATTTCCGTGAAAGCCTTTGACCTTTTTGAGTGCAATAACCATGATTTATATAAATTATTACATGAAGTTATAGAATGACTAATTAGTATGAAAATTGTTGATATTTGAAACGGTTTCTATTATGATAGTATGATATAGGGGTCAAAAATTATCTATATATTTTTGAACACATGTTAAAAGCGTTAAATTATGAAAAATGATTGCATTCTGACAAGATACTTATGCTTAAAATTGGAATGATGATCATTTAGAAAGATGAGGATAGATGATGAAATTAAATATTGTATGTATTCCCGGTGATGGAATTGGTCCGGAAATCGTGAATGAGGCAAAAAAAGTATTGGATGCCGTCGGAGCAAAATTCGGACATGAAATGGATTTTACGGATATTCTGATGGGCGGGGCGTCCATTGATGTGCATGGCGTACCGCTTACGGATGAGGCGATTGCAACAGCGAAGTCCGCAGATGCGGTGTTGATGGGTTCCATTGGCGGAAATACCACAACCAGCCCTTGGTATAAACTGGCACCCAATTTAAGACCGGAGGCAGGTTTATTAAAAATCCGCAAGGAGCTGAATTTGTTTGCGAATCTTCGACCGGCCGTGTTGTATGATGAACTTGCGTCGGCATGTCCGTTAAAAGAAGAAATTTCAAAAGCCGGTTTTGATATGATGATTATGAGAGAGCTGACCGGTGGTTTGTATTTCGGTGAACGTAAGACAGAAGAGATTGACGGAAAAATGGTCGCTGTAGATACCCTGACTTATTCCGAAGATGAGATTCGCCGCATTGCCATTAAGGGATTTGACATTGCGATGAAGAGACGCAAAAAAGTCACCAGTGTTGATAAAGCAAACGTTTTGGATTCTTCCAGACTTTGGAGAAAAATTGTTACGGAAGTGGCAAAAGATTATCCGAAAGTCACACTGGAACATATGCTGGTTGACAACTGTGCAATGCAGCTTGTGAAAGATCCGGCTCAGTTTGATGTGATTTTGACGGAAAATATGTTTGGTGACATTTTATCGGATGAAGCAAGTATGGTAACCGGTTCCATCGGTATGTTAGCATCGGCATCTTTAAATGATACGAAATTCGGTTTATATGAGCCCAGTCACGGAAGTGCACCGGATATTGCCGGAAAAGATATCGCCAATCCGATTGCCACAATCCTTTCCGCAGCCATGATGCTTC
The DNA here is from genome assembly GCA_017626095.1 of Lachnospiraceae bacterium. GTDB lineage: Bacteria > Bacillota > Clostridia > Lachnospirales > Lachnospiraceae > UBA2882. The sequence continues at coordinate 102,925 of JAGAJL010000015.1, read as the reverse complement.
GTTATTCGTTTGATTTGGATAAAGAAGCAGATGCGATAGAAAACGCTGTCTCCATGGTATTAAAAGAAGGCTATCGTACCATTGATATCATGCCACAGGATGAAGCGCAAAGAAGTAGCTTTACACTGGTGGGCTGCAAACAGATGGGAGATTTGCTGGCACAGAGAGTGTAATGTATATTGGCAATACTTTAGAAAAGATAAAAATATATAATATTGAAATGTAAAAATATAAAAAAGTAATGAAAAATATTTATATATTGAAATATTGATATACATATATAATTTAAATGTTTTAAAAAATATAAGTTTTGAGATTTGTTAAAAAGGCAGGTAATGATAATGAAGAGTGATAATGTTAAAACAGGGATGTCGCAGGCACCTCACAGAAGTTTGTTCAATGCATTGGGTTTTACCGAAGAAGAAATGAAAAAGCCCATGGTAGGTATCGTAAGTTCGTACAATGAAATTGTTCCCGGACATATGAACCTGGATAAAATTGTTAATGCCGTAAAACTAGGTGTTGCAGAAGCAGGCGGTGTGCCGGTTGTATTTCCTGCAATTGCTGTTTGTGACGGAATTGCTATGGGACACATCGGAATGAAATATTCTTTGGTTACCAGAGATCTGATTGCCGATTCCACAGAATGTATGGCTTTGGCGCATCAGTTTGATGCTTTAGTCATGGTTCCCAACTGTGATAAAAATGTCCCCGGTTTATTGATGGCTGCTGCACGTATCAATGTTCCTACCGTATTTGTATCCGGTGGTCCAATGCTTGCAGGTCATGTAAAAGGTCAAAAAAGAAGTCTTTCTTCCATGTTCGAGGCAGTCGGTTCTCATGCTGCCGGTACTATGAGTGAAGAAGAAGTTCGTGAATTTGAAGAAAAGGTTTGTCCTACCTGTGGCTCCTGCTCCGGTATGTATACCGCAAATTCCATGAACTGTTTAACAGAAGCATTGGGTATGGGCCTTGGTGGAAACGGAACCATTCCTGCCGTTTACTCTGAGCGTATTAAGCTTGCAAAGCATGCGGGTATGGCGGTTATGGAAATGTATCGCAAAAATATTCGTCCTCGTGATATTATGACTAAAGAAGCTGTTTTAAACGCACTGACTGTGGATATGGCACTTGGTTGTTCTACAAACAGTATGTTACATCTTCCTGCCATTGCTCATGAAATCGGATTTGATTTTGATATTGCATTTGCAAATCCGATTAGTGAAAAAACACCGAACCTCTGTCATCTGGCTCCTGCAGGTCCGACTTATATGGAGGACTTAAATGAAGCCGGCGGTGTTTATGCCGTTATGAAAGAACTAGCCGATATCGGATTGTTAAATACCGATTGTATGACTGTAACCGGAAAGACCATTGGTGAAAATATTAAAAATGCAGTTAATAAAAATCCCGAGGTAATCAGACCGGTCGATAATCCGTATAGTAAGACAGGTGGTCTTGCCGTATTAAAAGGCAATCTGGCTCCTGACGGCAGTGTTGTTAAGCGTTCTGCTGTTGCAGAGGAAATGCTTGTACATGAAGGTCCTGCCAGAGTATTTGATTGTGAAGAAGACGCAATTGCGGCTATTAAAGGCGGAAAGATCGTTGCCGGAGATGTTGTTGTCATTCGTTATGAAGGTCCCAAAGGCGGTCCCGGTATGAGAGAAATGTTAAATCCGACATCCGCGATTGCCGGAATGGGTCTGGGAGCGAGCGTTGCTTTGATTACAGACGGTCGTTTCTCCGGTGCATCCAGAGGAGCATCCATCGGACATGTTTCACCGGAAGCAGCGGTAGGAGGTCCGATTGCGCTTGTAGAAGAAGGCGACATTATTTCAATCAATATTCCGGAAATGAAACTGGATTTCAAAGTGTCAGATGAAGAATTAGCAGCAAGAAAAGCAAAATGGCAGCCTCGTGAACCAAAAGTGACGACCGGTTATCTTGCCAGATACAAAGAACTTGTTACAAGCGGTAACAGAGGTGCAATTTTAGAAGTAAAGAAAAATGACTAATGTAAGGAATGTTATAGTAACTAATTCAAGAGATGTCCAAATGATACCACGGATTGCTACGCACAAATTATGACCTTTTGACTCTGGTATCATATTACATATAGTTATTTGAAATATGTATTATAATTAAGGGAGAGTAGAAAATGCAATTAACAGGTTCAGAAATTGTAATTGAATGCTTAAAAGAACAAGGCGTTGATACGGTTTTCGGATATCCGGGAGGAACCATCTTAAATGTATATGACGCATTATATAAACACAGTGCTGAAATCAGACATGTGTTGACTTCCCATGAACAGGGAGCTGCGCATGCGGCAGACGGTTATGCAAGAGCTACCGGAAAAGTTGGTGTCTGCATGGCAACCAGTGGTCCGGGTGCAACCAACTTAGTAACCGGTATCGCTACGGCATATATGGATTCCATTCCGGTTGTTGCCATTACCGCAAATGTTGTTCTTCCTGCGCTTGGAAAAGATTCCTTTCAGGAAGTGGATATCGCCGGTGTTACCATGCCGATTACCAAGCACAGTTTTATTGTAAAAGATGTTACAAAGCTTGCCGATACCATTCGAAAGGCCTTTTATATTGCACAAAGCGGCAGACCCGGACCGGTTCTTGTGGATATTACCAAAGATGTTACGGCAAATACGACCGAATATACCAAAGTAGAACCGCTTAAAATTGAGAAAAAGAGCAAATACACCACTTCTCAGATTGATGAAGTAGCAAAGATGATTAATGAGGCAGAAAAACCGTACATTTTTGTTGGTGGCGGTGCCATTCTTTCCGGTGCTTCTGATGAAGTAAGAGCGCTTGTTGCAAAAATAGATGCTCCGGTATGTGATTCCTTACTTGGAAAAGGTGCTTTTAACGGAAATGATGCTCATTATACCGGAATGCTCGGTATGCACGGTACCAAGACATCCAATCTTGGCGTATCGGAATGTGACTGCTTAATTGCACTTGGTGTCCGTTTTTCTGACCGTGTTATCGGAAATCCCAAAAGATTTGCGGAAGGTGCAAAGATTATACATATCGATATTGATGCTGCGGAAATCAACAAAAATATCAAAACAGATGCAGCTTTGATTGGTGATCTGAAAGAAATTCTGTTAAAACTGAATGAAAAAGTGACCAAAACAGAGCATAAAGACTGGATGGCGCATATTTTAGAATTAAAGGAGAAATATCCGTTAAAATATGATGATTCTACTTTGAGTTGCCCGTATTTTATTGAAGCTTTAGATCGGGAGACCAAGGGAGAAGCGATTATTACAACAGATGTTGGTCAGCATCAGATGTGGGCAGCACAGTTTTATCACTATTCAGAACCGCGCACATTTTTATCATCCGGCGGTCTCGGTACGATGGGATATGGACTTGGAGCCTGTATTGGAGCGAAACTCGGCAGACCGGATAAAACCGTTATCAACATTGCGGGGGATGGCTGTTTCCGCATGAATATGCAGGAGTTAGCAACTGCATCCAGATACAATATCCCGATTATTGAAGTTGTTATCAATAATCAGGTGCTTGGTATGGTAAGACAATGGCAGACACTTTTCTATGGTCACCGTTATTCGCAGACGATTTTAAATGATGCGGTTGACTATTGTAAAGTTGCAGAAGCTTTAGGCTGTAAAGCATTTAAAGTAGAGACAAAAGAAGATGTAGCTACAGCAATTCAGGCAGCACTGGAATGTAAACAGCCTGCTCTTATTGAAGTTGTTATCCATGAGGATGATAAGGTATTCCCCATGGTTTCACCTGGTGCACCAATCAGTGACGTATTTGATGCCGATGATCTGGCTGAAAATAAATAAATAGAAAGTCTCTTTTTCAAATTGTGCATCTTCCGAATTTGCATATTCTATCACAGACGCGTTGTCATACAGTCTGTGAGTAGAATACGCAAACTTCTCCAGATGCGCAATTTGAAAAAAACAAAAGGTACATAAGATGAAAAAGGTCATTACAGTTTTTGCAATTGTCATTTTTACTCCGATTATACTTTGGCTGGGCATTTATTTGTTTATGTCGTGGCGATATCAAAGTAGGTATATGAACGGTGTGATGATCAATGGTATCTATGCGGAAGGCATGACACCGGAGGAAGTGAATGAGCATTTGGTCGAAAAGACTGAAAAGGCAACTTTTTCTGTAGTAGACAAATTCGGAAATGTAATAGATATTCCCATTGATGAAATGGATTATACCTATTCCTATCTGGATGATTTGAAACGGATTTTGAAAAAACAGAATCCGCTTATGTGGGGTATTAATTTAATCAACGGAACGGTTCAAAATGAAACGATTGAGCCTATGGGGATCTGTGATGAAACGCAATTGCGGGAATATCTTACCGGGATGGATTTGATCAAAAATCAGATTGACCCGAAGAAAGTAAGAGTAGAGATTGTGCGTACGCAGGATGGTTACATGCTGATTGACGAAACCAAAAATCTTTTAGATGTAGATTTGACGGTTGATACCATTGTGGATGCCGTTTTGGCAGGAAAGCCCAATGTTAATCTGGAAGAAGAAGCGTGCTATATAACCATGGAATACACGGCTAAAATGAGAAAAACTCTAAGGCTTTGGAAAAAAATTGATGACCTACAGAGCACAGAAATTGTCTGTCGTTTTTATAATGGAAACGAGCATGTGGATGCTTCCGTGATAGCTTCCTGGATTGTGAAAGATGAAAACGGTGATTTTGCCATGGACGAGGATGGCAAACTTCTGATTGATGAGGAAGCAATCGGTAAGACGGTGGAGAGATGGGCCGAGAAACACGACAGTGTTGGTGGCCCGTGGACATTCCATCCGACCAGAGGCGGTACGGTTACCATTGAAAAGGGAACCTATGGCTATAAATTGGATCAAAAAAAGCAAAAAGAATATCTGATAGGATTAATCAATGCTAAAAAGAGCGATACAGCGGATGTTATCTACAGTCAAAAGGGCTGGGGAAAAGGAACGAGTGATATCGGAAATACCTATATTGAGGTAGATATGACTAACCAGATGCTTTATTACTATGTTAAAGGAAAGCTCAAACTAAAAACTCCCGTTGTAACCGGGTGTACGGGCAGGGGCAATGGAACACCTGAACGGGTATGTTATATCTATTTTAAGCAACGTAATCGTGTTTTGATCGGTCCGGATTATCGCACCCCGGTTTCTTATTGGATGGCTGTTTATAATAACATTGGTATTCATGATGCAAACTGGCGTGGCAAATTCGGAGGAGAAATATATAAGACAAACGGATCACACGGATGTATCAATACGCCGACTTCAGAGGTAAGTAAGCTTTACGATATGGCAGAAGTAGGGACTCCGGTTTTGCTGTTTTACTAGCATAATTTTAAATTGTTTATATCGTTTATATGAAACTTGATTTTACATCGGTAACAGGTATTTTATATATTTCCTTGACTAAAATTTTATACGAGACTACAATGGTTTTTGGAGTGTGCAACCGCACATTCTGTAACATAGATTAATAATATAATATAGAGGAGGGACTCTAAGTGTCTAGAGTATATAACTTTTCAGCAGGTCCGGCAGTTTTACCTGAAGAAGTATTAAAAGAAGCTGCAGATGAGATGTTGGATTACAAAGGAAGCGGTATGTCCGTTATGGAGATGAGCCATCGTTCCAAAGTATATGACAACATCATTAAAGAAGCAGAAGCAGATTTAAGAGAATTAATGAACATTCCCGATAATTATAAAGTGTTATTTTTACAGGGCGGTGCTTCGTTGCAGTTCGCCATGATTCCCATGAATCTTATGAAAAATAAAAAAGCCGGCTATATTGTAACAGGACAGTGGGCGAAGAAAGCATATCAGGAAGCTAAAATCTACGGTGAGGCTGTAGAACTTGCTTCCAGTGCAGATAAAACATTCTCCTATATTCCTGATTGTAGCGACCTTGATATTGCCGATGATTTAGATTATGTGTATATCTGCGAAAACAACACCATTTATGGTACAAAATACAAAACGTTACCCAACACAAAAGGTAAAATTTTGGTAGCAGACCTTTCTTCCTGCTTCCTTTCAGAGCCTGTTGATGTAACCAAATATGGTGTGATTTACGGTGGCGTTCAGAAAAACATCGGACCTGCCGGTGTCGTAATTGTGATTATCCGTGAAGATTTAATTACAGAAGATGTACTTCCCGGAACACCTACCATGATGAAATATAAAATCCATGCAGATGCAGAATCTTTATACAATACACCTCCCTGCTATGGCATTTATATTTGCGGAAAAGTATTCAAATGGTTAAAGAAGATGGGCGGCCTTTCAGCCATGAAAGAAAAAAATGAAGAAAAAGCCAAAATCTTATATGATTTCCTGGATGAAAGCAAGATGTTCAAGGGAACGGTTGTAAAAGAAGACAGATCATTAATGAATGTTCCGTTTGTTACCGGTGATGCAGATTTAGATGCTAAATTTGTAAAAGAAGCAGCAGAAGCCGGATTTGTAAACTTAAAAGGACACAGAAGTGTTGGCGGTATGAGAGCTTCTATCTACAACGCAATGCCCAATGAAGGCGTTGAGAAGTTAGTTGCATTTATGAAAGATTTCGAAGCAAAGAATTCATAAATGAAGTGCATCAATTCGTATAATTTTTTAAGATTTAAATGGTTCGTATTATGATGATAATGAGCCGGTTAGATATCAATATTATCATGGAACAATTTGTTTCAGGAAAGAAGGATTATAAAAAATGTATCAGTATTATTGCTTAAATCCCATTGCCCAGGTTGGTCTTAACCATTTTGGAGAAGGATACACAAAAACAGAAGATATCAATGAAGCACAGGGTATCTTAGTCAGAAGTGCAGATATGCATTCCATGGAGTTTTCTGATAACCTTTTGGCTGTTGTCAGAGCAGGTGCGGGTGTTAATAATATTCCTCTGGATGAACTCGCAAAAAAAGGTGTGGTTGTATTTAATACACCCGGTGCAAACTCCAATGCTGTAAAAGAACTGGTTCTTTGCGGAATGTTATTGGCATCCCGTGATGTTGTTGGTGGTATTGAATGGGTAAAACCACAGACTGATAACCCTGATGTGGCAAAAGCTGCAGAAAAAGAAAAGAAGAAATTTGCCGGAACCGAAATTGACGGTAAAAAGCTTGGCGTCATCGGACTTGGTGCCATTGGAGCAAAAATTGCCAATGCAGCCATTAATTTAGGCATGGAAGTATACGGATATGATCCTTATCTTTCTGTAGATGCAGCATGGAGTTTATCACGTGCTGTTAAGCATGTTGTTAATGTGGAGGATATCTATAAAGAATGCGATTTCATTACGGTACATGTACCGGCTTTGGATTCTACAAAGGGCATGATTAATAAAGCCGCCATTGATATGATGAAAGACGGTGTTGTAATCTTAAACTTTGCAAGAGACGTATTATGCAACGAACAGGACGTGCTCGCTGCTATTGAAGAAGGCAAGGTCCGCAAATATGTAACCGATTTCCCGAATACCATTACAACCGGTAAAGCAGGATGTATTGTAACACCTCATATCGGTGCTTCTACAGAAGAATCTGAAGATAACTGCGCGGTAATGGGTGTAAAAGAAATGGTTGATTATCTGGAAAATGGTAATATCACACATTCTGTCAATTATCCTGCCATTGATATGGGAATTTGTTCAAAGGCCGGCCGAGTTGCCGTATTCCACAAGAATATTGCCAATACCATTACCAAGCTTGCCGCTTGTTTTGGCGATGTAAATATCAATATTTCTGATATGACAAATAAATCACGTGGTGATTATGCGGTATCCATGTTTGATATTGAAGCACCTGCAACAGATGATGTAATCGAAAAATTAAATGCAGTTGAAGGTGTATTCCGTGTCCGTGTTGTAAAATAAGGATGGTTATGCAATTCGTCATTACAGAAAAAAATTTTCATGTCGCCTCGTACTTCAGTTTTTTGAATTTCTAAGCGATATGCTTACAAAAAAGTAATGTGCCCGGTTTCAAAACTCAGATTTTGTCTTCAAACAGTTGAAACCGGGCATATTTTTGTTTGTCATGACGCTAAGAAAGTCATAAAACCTCGTAAAAGCCGGCGAACATAGATTTATATTTTATACAGTTTTTATTATGAAAAATTTACATATAATGGTATGATATATATTGAGAGAGCACAAAGTGCGCAGCAATCCGTTGGTATCATGGGGCAAAATACCTTTTGACCCCAACATCAAAAAATAGAGAATAACAAATTTCATAGTTACATAATTGGACTATGGATAAATATAGATAGTAAAAGAGGAAGATCATATGGATATGCATGTTGTATGGAAAGTTCTGGGGATTGAGGAAACAAAGGATACGGAGCTTATCAAAAAAGTTTATCATGACAAATTAAAGGACGTAAATCCGGAAGATGACCAGGCCGGTTTTATGCAGCTACGGGAAGCTTACGAGAGAGCAGTTGATTATGCTGAAAATCCGGGCGATGTTGTAGTCTCTGATGAATATGAAAAACTAAAAGACGGAACAGAAGTAGATCAATTTATCTATCGGATGAATCTGCTATACGAAGATTTGGAGAGCCGGAAGGATGAAGATGAATGGAGCGCATTGTTAAACTCCTATGATGACGATTTAGATGGGGAATTACAGGAAAGAGTTTTGGTTTATATCATGAGTCACCACCAGTTTCCCTGGGCTATTTGGAAAAAGCTGGACGAGAAATTTCATATTCAGGCCGAGACAGAAATCTTAAAAGAAAAGTTTCCGGAAAATTTCCTTGGATATATCAATTATTATATTTCGCATGATGCCTTTATTGATTTTGATCTTTTTGAAGGGGATACATCACATCATGTGGATGAGTACATCAATCGTTATCTGGATTTGAAAACCAAAATCGAACAACTCGAAGATATCCATGATACGGCTGTAGTTTCTCAGATTACTCATGATTTTGAAGTGCTGGATGAATATGATATCCACCATCCTTTTGCAGATGCAGAAAAACTTCATTTCTGGCTGCGTCTGTCAGAGGATAAGAAAATGCCGCAGGAAGCTCTTGATATTGCTGACCGGTTAGCATCTGATTATCCGGATAACTTTTATATTGGCTATTATGCAGGACTTACATTTCTGGAATTTGATAAGGTTGAAATAGCAAAACAGCTTTTTACAGAATTGTTGGAGATACAAGACGATTCTTATCTGGCAAAACTGGGTATGCTCAAAACACAGAAAAAGGCCGGAGAGTATGCGGATGCAAAGGAAAATTGCCTGGACCTTTTAGATACGGAAGACCGCAATCCGGAATTAAATGTATTGTTAGATGAACTCAATGATTGTCTGGTTCCCCAATATGAGGAAAAGCTTAAAGAAAATCCGGAGGATACAGAAACCATCATTGAGCTTGGATGGTGTTATTTCCAACAGCAGAGATTTGACAAAGTAGAAGAGGTATTAACTTCTGTCGAGAAAGAAAAGTTCAAGGAATATGATTATACAAATCTGATGGGCCGGAATTATCTGGCAATGGAGCAGTATGATAAAGCCATTTCTTATCTGCTTTGCTGGAGAAGTATGATTGATGCCACGGAGGATGATGGGACAAAAGACAGTAAAAAGAAGCTAAACCGCAAGGGATTTTCGCACTTTTCGGTTGGATTGTGCCATTGGAATCTCGGACAGAAGGATTTGGGAGAAAAAGAGATCAAAGACGGTATCGAGTTGGAAAATGCATCGCAGTATGCCATGTCTTACTATGACCAGTTGTCTCAGTTCTATTTGTTGGATCATGCGTATGAGAAAGCCTATGATCTTTGTACGGATTTAATTAAAAAAGATGAAAACTTTTATCCGGCATATTTAAGACGGCAGGAGGCTGCCTTTGAATTACACAAGGGTCAGGATGTAATTGATGATTTTTATCAATGCAAAAGATTGTTTCCCGGATATGTGAAGCCATATGTTCTGGCTATGAAGGTGTTTTATTTTGCAAGACAGTATTCAGATGCCATAAATATCTATGAACAGGCAAAGGAACAAAATCTGGAAAGTGATGAATTACAGCTTTACTATTTTAAAACTAAACGATGCAGTGAAAAGGATATAGAAAAACTGCGTCCTTTGATACGTGAATTCTATCAGTTTAAAAACAGTTGTCTGGAGAAACAAAAAGCGGCTTTGAATAAAGAAAAACGACAAAGTATTCAGGACGATGAAGAAGGATCTGATATCGCGAATCCGGAGGATTTATATTTAGAAGATGCTTTATTCAGACTGGCATTGCATGACGACAGATCAGCTATGGAAAGTATCAATGAAGGGCTAAAGCTTTATCCCGGTTGTGTTGGGCTTCTGGAATTAAAGGCGGACTGTCTTTGGGATGCAAATCGACAGGAAGAAGCATATCAGTGTTATACCAAATTGGTCAATATGGGAATTAAGAGTTATAATATCTATCTGATGCTGGGTAAGTATTATTATAAAAAGCTCGGAAATGCCTATGATGACACAATGAAACAGGCAATTCAATGTTTTAAGAATGCTTATGAAGTTGACCCAAAGGGTCAAGAAAACCTGTATTATCTGACGAGAATATTCAGAAAGAAAACTCTGCTTATGCCGTCTGACAAAGAACAGGACGATGCTTATGGCTGTTCTTTGCATTATGCAAAATGTCTCTATGACTTGGAGAAAAATGCATTCAATGCCATTGAACTGGGGTTGGTTTATGAATTTCATCATGAATATGAGCAGGCACTTATGTTGTACAAACAGGCTATGTCCATGGAAGCGGATAATATATATGCACATAACAATGCCGGTAATGTTTATCTGAAACTAAATAAAGTGTCTGAAGCAGAGCAAGAACTATTATGTGCATTAAAGCTTGAAAATGATGATGAACCGACAATGGTTTATGAATATTTGATTGATTTATATGAGAAAAAAGGTGATTATCAATTAGCCGCAACCTATGCTGTAAAACAGCTTAGTCGATACAAAAAAGACAGGGATTTATGGATGAGACTGGTGGAGTTTTATGATAGACTCGGACAATATCAGGATGTGATTAAGGCATATCAGAAACTTTTTGAATTATGCTTTATCAAAAAGTATGAATTGTGTTATCATAAAGCTAAGTACCTTTATTTGGACGGTAAAAAAATTCAGGCTATGAAATTATATCACGAGGCTTTAACATTGGTGAAATCAGACCCTGAAGCAAAGAAAATCGTCATAGCTTCCAAACAGGAATGGAAAAAATAGACATATTTTATAGAAAGAAAGATTAATTAAACATTATGATAGTAGGTATAGATTTAGGAACAACAAATTCTTTGATTGCGTATTTTACAGAAGAAGGACCCAGGATTATTCCCAATCGTTTAGGAAATCATCTGACACCTTCGGTTGTAAGTATGGATGAAGAAGAACAGATTTATGTAGGAGAAACGGCAAAGGAACGCATGCTTTTATATCCTGACAGTGCTGCATCTGTATTCAAAAGAGATATGGGAAGCTCACGTAAATTTCAGCTTTTGCATAAGCAGTTTCGACCGGAAGAATTATCGGCATTGGTTTTGAAAGCGTTAAAAGAAGATGCGGAAAACTATCTCGGAGAAGAGGTAACAGAAGCGGTCATCAGTGTACCGGCATATTTTAACGATGATAGACGTAAGGCTACCAAAAGAGCCGGTGAGCTTGCCGGATTAAAGGTTGAACGTATTATCAGTGAGCCAACCGCTGCTGCAATTGCATATGGATTATATCAGAATCAGGAAGATGCCAAATATCTGGTCTTTGACTTAGGCGGCGGAACCTTTGATGTATCCATTCTGGAGTTAAACGATAATATTATCGAAGTACGTGCTGTTGCCGGTGACAATTATCTGGGTGGTGAAGATTTTACCAAAGTCATCGAAGATATGTTTTTTGATAAAAATATCCAGATTGATAAGAGTAAATTATCTTATCGTACACTGCGTCACATCCATAAGCAGGCTGAATTGTGTAAGATAGGTTTTGCGGACGGCAATTCTTCAAAGATGAGCTGCAATGTGGATGGAGAGCAGATAGAATTTGCTCTGACTTTGGAGGCCTATGAGGCAGCCTGCAGTGATTTATTGGAAAAGATGAAGACGCCGATTAAACGGACCTTGTTGGATGCCCATATCAAGGTAAAGGACATCGATAAAGTGGTTTTAATCGGAGGTGCAACCAAGCTTTCCTTTATTCGGCGCTTTGTTGGAAAAATTTTCCGTTCTTTGCCGGATACATCCATTAATCCGGATGAAGCGGTAGCTCTCGGTGCCGCTATTCAGGGTGCCATGAAGGAGCGAAACGAGGCCATCCGCGAAGTCGTACTGACGGATGTTTGTCCGTTTACTCTGGGTACGGAGGTCGTTGTTGAAAAAGATGAAAACGTCTATGAAGGCGGTCATTTTTGCCCGATTATCGAGAGAAATACCACGATACCTGCGAGCCGTACCGAACGGCTTTATACCATAAGAGATAACCAGACCAAACTGAATATCAAGATTTTGCAGGGAGAAAGCCGTTTTGCGGAAAATAATCTGCTTCTTGGAAAAATAGAAGTATCGGTTCCTAAGGCTCCGGCCGGAGAGGAAGCGGTGGATGTTACCTATACCTATGACATCAATTCTATTTTGGAAGTTGAGGTTACGATCATATCGACCGGTGAAAAGAAAAAGCAGATTATCAAAGGCGGTCACAATGATATTTCGGATGAGGAAATTGCAGAACGTATGAAAGAAATTGCATACTTAAAAATTCATCCGAGAGAAAAAGAAGAAAATAAATTGTTACTCTTAAAAGGAGAACGTTTATATGAAGAGTGTCTCGGCAATGACCGAAAACTAATTGAGCGTGAATTACAAAAATTTGACGATGCACTTGATACCAGGAAACAGGAACTGATAGATGAAGCGAGAGAAAACTTCAGAATCTTTTTGAAAACATTTATGGAGGATGATTTATGATCAGAACAAAACTTGGTGACATTACAAAAATGCAGGGAATGGATGCGATTGTAAATGCTGCAAATAAGACATTGCTCGGTGGAGGTGGTGTTGATGCTGCAATTCATGCCGCTGCTGGTCCGGAACTGTTAAAAGAGTGCAAATTACTGGATGGCTGCAAGACCGGACAGGCAAAAATCTCTGGCGCTTACAATCTGCCATGCAAATATGTAATACATACGGTAGGTCCGATCTGGCATGGTGGAAACAACGATGAAAGAGCATTGTTATATGCCTGCTACCAGAATTCATTGAAACTTGCCGTACAGAATAATATCCGCAGAATTGCGTTCCCGTCCATTTCTACGGGAGCATATCGCTTTCCGACACATCTTGCTGCCGAAATTGCAGTAAAAGCAGTAAAAACTTTTATAAATGATCATCAGAATGACATTGATGAGGTTGTGTTTGTATTATTTGATTCCCACACCAAATATGTGTATGATCAGGCCTTAAAAGAAGCCAATAAAGCAAACTTAAATGATTTGTTCAGTAAATATGATGTCGAGGAAGAAATGGTAAAAATCGGAGCGGAAAAAGAAGATGAAAACCATTTCTTCAGCAATGCATATCCGGCTCATTTTGTGGTAGACGGTCTTCCCTATGAATCGGTTTCAGAGTACTTAAAAGCCGAAAAAGCGGAAAACCTGTTTGATGTCAATGAATATGAAAAACTGCTCTTAAAGGCAAATTATGCAAAATACTCTCAGAATCCTGCGCTTCGAGGAAAACTCATGGCGACAAAAGAGCTTCCTTTGCAAAGCGGTGATTTAAAGGATAATGCCCTGGGCAGATGCCTTGCCGAGATTCGTGAAAAGTTCCGTACGGAATACATTGAACCCATTGTTGCCAAGGCAGAAAAAGAAGAGCCCAAAGAGGAAGTTGTAGAACAACCCGTTGAAGAAGAAAAAGAACCGGTTCGAATCGCGATCAAAGACAGTGCACTTTCTATGTATACCATTACCCAGATTTTGGAAAAGACAGAGTATGAATTTGTGGATGAGTTAGCAAGGATTGCAACAGAAGATGATGAAAAGTTATGTGATCTGATTGGCATTGATGCATATGGTGAATTAAAGGGATTTTTATCCTGATTATTTATTTTACGTTAAATTGTTCTGCCGGATAAATGGGTTTTCTATCCTTGAAATATTTTCCGGTGGTTATATTTGATAAAAAGACAAAACAACTTGAAATTATAGGAAAAATAATGGCAAAAGGAAGTAATCAAAAATTAAAGCTTTATTATCTTCTGAAGTTTTTACAAAGGAAAACCGATGAAGAACATGCTGTGACGATGCCGGAAATTTTAGAAGAACTACAGGCACATGACATTTCCGCAGAAAGAAAAAGCATTTATGCTGATTTGCGTGATTTAGAAAAGATGGGATATGAAGTTGTCGGTGAAAAAGTGGGATCTTCTTATGAATACCGATTGTTGACCAGAGACTTTGAACTGGCAGAATTAAAACTCTTGGTGGATTTAATTCAGACATCCAAATTTGTGACAGCCAAAAAATCCAATGAACTGATTAAAAAACTGGAGACGCTTTGCAGTGACTATGATGCAAAAACGTTGCAGCGACAGGTATATGTCCAGGATCGTGTAAAATCCGATAATGAAAGCATATATTATTCGGTGGATGCCATTCAGTCGGCAATTGCCAATGATTGTATGATTCAATTTCATTATTTCCAGTGGAATGTCAAAAAAGAAAAACAACTTCGACAGAATGGTGAATATTATGAAGTATCACCATGGATGCTTTCATTTAATGATGGAAACTATTATTTAATCGCTTTTGATGGAAAAAATAAAAAAATTAAGCATTATAGGGTTGACAAAATGCTTTATATTATTATGCTAAATAAGGGGCGAGAAGGAAAAGAATTATTTGAACAGGAAAACATTGCTACGTATTCCAATAAAAGTTTTGGAATGTTTGGCGGAGAAGTAGAAAAGGTAAAGATTTTATTTCCCAATGATCTGGCAGGTGTATTTATTGACCGTTTTGGCAAGGACATCATGATTGTGCCGAAGGGAAAGGATTATTCAACCGTTTCGGTATCCGTTGCAGTCAGCAGACAGTTTTTCGGTTGGATAATCGGTTTGGGGAAAGAGGTTAAAATACTTGCTCCCCAACATGTTGTTGAGAATATGAGACAAGTTTTAGCCGATGCTTTGGAGGATTAGTCCAAAGCATCGTTTTGCGTAAATACTTATGAGGAGAGTTTGAAAAATGGGAAAAGAAAAGTTAAAGCCGAAATTGTTTAGTGTTATGAAGACCTACACAAAAGAACAATTTATCAAGGATGTTGTTGCCGGAATCATTGTGGCAATTATTGCATTGCCATTGTCCATCGCCTTGGCACTTGCTTCCGGTGTTTCACCTGAGCAGGGAATTTATACGGCAATTATTGCGGGATTTTTAATTTCATTTTTTGGTGGAAGCCGTGTCCAGATTGCAGGTCCGACAGCGGCATTTGCCACGATTGTTGCCGGTATTGTTGCCAAAAACGGTATGGATGGTCTGATTGTTGCAACCTTAATTGCAGGGGCATTGTTGATTATTATGGGTTTGTGCAGACTGGGTAGTCTGATCAAGTTTATTCCCTATACAATCACAACCGGTTTTACTGCCGGTATTGCGGTTACGATTGTCATCGGACAGTTAAAGGATTTTATGGGACTGACCTATGCAGAAGGTACAGTAACCATTGAAACAATGGAAAAGATTAGGGCTGTTGCAGAATTTATTTCGACAATCAATTGGATGGCTGTTTTGGTTGGAGTTGTTAGTCTGGCTATTTTAATTATCTGGCCTTTTATCAGTAAAAAGATACCGGGCTCCCTAATTGCCGTAATTGGTGGGATTCTCATGGTAAAACTGCTCAATCTGCCGGTTAATACCATTGGCGATTTATATACCATCAATTCGTCTCTGCCGTCATTTCATCTTCCACATATTACTTTGGGTGTAATTCGGGCGGAATTTACAGACGGTCTTACTATTGCGATTTTGGCTGCTATCGAATCGTTACTTTCCTGTGTGGTAGCAGACAGTATGATTAATTCCAGACATCGTTCCAATATGGAGTTGGTTGCACAAGGGATTGGTAATGTCGGCTCTGCTTTATTTGGTGGAATTCCGGCGACCGGTGCTATTGCCAGAACGGCAGCTAATATTAAAAACGGTGGTAGAACTCCCATTGCGGGTATGGTTCATTCCATTACACTGGTTCTTGTTTTGATTGTGCTGATGCCTTATGCAGCATTAATTCCCATGCCGACCATTGCCGCAATCCTTTTTATGGTTGCTTATAATATGTGTGGTTGGCGTACCTTTGTCCATCTATGCAAAACATCTCCCAAAAGTGATATTTTTGTTTTGGTCATGACATTTGGATTAACCGTTGTATTTGACTTGGTTATGGCAATTGAATTTGGTATGCTTGCAGCCTGCGTTTTATTTATGAAACGCATGAGTGACGAAGCAGAAGTTCGTGGATGGAAATATTTTGACGATGATAATGATCCCGATGCCATCGATTTAAGAAGTGTGCCGCAACAGGTTCGTGTCTATGAAATCAGCGGACCGATGTTCTTCGGCGCAGCCGACCGTATTACCGAAATTACATTAAAGGATTTCACAAAAGTTCTGGTCATTCGTATGCGTGGTGTTCCGGCTTTGGATGCAACAGCAATGCATTCTCTGGAGAATTTGCTGGAGAAGTGTCAGAAAAGTGATGTGGAACTTGTCTTTTCCCATGTCAATGAACAACCGTACCATACGATGGAAAAAGACGGCTTTATCGAAAAAGTTGGTGCCGACCATTTCTGTGCACACATTGATGATGCATTGGCCTTTGCAACTGAATTGATACAGAAATAAAATGATAGTCGCCCCAACAGTAATATATATCTTTGCCGCTGAATTTTGCGAGGTTTCCTGGTATTTCTTAGCGGCATAAGCGAACAAAAATTATGCCCGGTTTCAACTGGCTGAAGACGAAGTCTGAGTTTGGAAACCGGGCATTTAATAAATACTTTGTGAGCATGCCGCTTAGAAATGTCGGAAACCGAAGTATGAAGTGGCAAAGATATATAATTTTGTTAGGACGACTACCATCCCAATTTTTAATGCATGAAGTTTTTTCCGCTGATACCGGAACCGTTGTCCGGGATATCGGATAGAGTTTCCTGTAATTTTTGTTCGGTTAAAACCATCGCTTCATTAGCCAAATCCATGTATCTGATAAAAACATCTTCAGGTGCCTGATTGTTTTCTTTGGCAATTTCATTAAGGACGGGCATTAAGCGTTCAAGCTGGACACTGATCTGTGTTTTTTGCGGATCAATATCTTTACATACATCATTTGCATAAGAAGTTATGCGGTCTAAAAATTCTTTATCTTGTTCTGTCATTTTGTTTCACTCCTTTGATTCTATATACTAGCACTCCTTTTAAGGCGTGTCAAAATACTCTATGCTTATGATAATCAATCGCTATCTGTATATTGATTTTGCTTCACATTTGTTTTTACCTTTGTTATAATTTATGATATCAGGGTCAAAAGGTTATACTTTTCATGCTTGCATGAAAAAGTATAACTTTGGGACCCGCAAAAACATGAGAAAGTAGCCCGAATAGGGCGGATTTCGAATGTTTTAGGATTGCGAGAGCACAAAGTGCGAAGCAATCCGTGGTATCATGGAAATAAAAAAGGTTATACTTTTCATGCTTTGCATATATTTATTTTACGGAGGAAAATATGGCAGAAATCAGACCATTTAAAGCGATTCGCCCTGCGGCCGGATATGAGGCTAAGATTGCATCATTACCCTATGATGTATATAGTCGTAAAGAGGCGAAAGAAGTTGTAAAGGGACGACCGGATATGTTTTTAAATATTGATCGCGCGGAGACGCAATTTGAGGATGATGTTGATATGTATTCCGATTGTGTTTACCAGAAAGCAAATGAACTGCTGCATGCGATGATTGACGACGGACGTTTTATAAAAGAAGACAAATCCTGTTATTATATCTATCAGTTGACGATGGATGGAAGAGCACAGACCGGACTGGTAGGATGCTCACAAGTTGAGGATTATGTGAATCAGACCATCAAGCGTCATGAAAATACCAGAGCCGATAAAGAACTGGATCGAATCAGACATGTCGAGACAACCAATGCACAGACCGGACCGATTTTTTTGGCTTATCGGAAAAATGTCCGGTTACAGGAACTGATTTCCAAAAATATGATGAAAGCACCGATTTATGATTTTATTTCAGAAGATTTGGTGGGGCATAAAGTCTGGATCATTGATGATAGCGAAGATATCAGGGAAATTATGAGCTGTTTTGAAAAAATGGATTCTATCTATATCGCTGACGGTCATCATAGATGTGCATCTGCTGTCAAGGTATCCCTTAAACGTAAGGAGCAGTATCCGGATGATGATCCGGCAGAGGCTTATCACTATTTCCTTTCTGTTTTGTTCCCGGATGAAGAATTAAAGATTCTGGATTATAACCGTGTTTTAAAAGAATGGAATGGCTATACAAAAGAAACACTTTTGCAGGCGCTTGAACAGGATTTTGATATTGCGAAAGCAGATTGCAGTCCTTATGCACCACAAATAAAAGGAACGTTTGGTTTATATTTGGATCATACCTGGTATCAGATGACGGCGAAGGCACATGTCTTGAGTGAGGATGTGGTAGAAGGGCTTGATGTTTCAATCCTTCAGACATATGTTTTAGAAAGAATTTTTGATATTCAGGATCCCAAGACCGATAAGCGTATTGAATTTGTTGGTGGAATTCGTGGATTAAAGGAATTGGAAAACAGAGTAGATGCCGGAGCTGCGTGTGCTTTTTCCATGTATCCGACTTCCATTGCCGAACTGTTTGCAGTAGCGGATGAGCATCGTCTGATGCCGCCCAAATCAACATGGTTTGAGCCAAAGCTTAGAAGCGGATTATTTATACATGACATAACAAGAGGAGAAAAGCAATATGACGAATAAATTATACAAATTAATGGATTGGGCAGCGATTGAAGGAATTGTTTATTCCGAAGAAGATCAGCCGCAAAATATCCTTGGTGTTCATCCGGTGACCGGTGGTAATCTGGTACAGATGTTTTATCCGGAAGCGATAGAAGCTACTTTACATACCAAAAACAAAGAATATGCGATGGAAATGGCGGATGATGCCGGATTTTTTGCTGTATTAATTCCAAAGACCGTATCTTTGGAAAAATATAGTTTTTCCGTAAAATTAGAAGATGGATCAACGGATACATTTTATGATTCTTATGCTTATGAGCCGGTTATCTCAAAAAAGGATACGGAAAAATTTAATGCCGGTATTCATTACGAAATATACCATTTGTTAGGTGCGCATCCTTATGTGATTGATGATGTGAATGGAGTTTTATTTGCCGTGTGGGCTCCCAATGCTATGCGTGTCAGTGTGGTCGGTGATTTTAACCACTGGGATGGACGCATTCATCAGATGCGTCGTTTATGGGATTCCGGTATTTTTGAATTGTTTATTCCGAAAGCCAATATTGGGGATAATTACAAATTTGAAATTAAAGCAAAAGGCGGTCTGACCTTTTTAAAAGCAGATCCCTATGCTGTTTTAAGTCAGAAACGTCCGGACAATGCTTCTGTTGTCTATGATTTAACAGGCTTTTCATGGACGGATGACGAATGGATTTCCAATCGTAAAAAGTCCGATATTCATAAAAAGCCGATGAGTGTTTTAGAAATTCATCTTGGTTCCTTTGCAAAACCGGATGACGGAAGAGATTTTTACAATTATCGTGAACTTGCTGAAAAAGTTGCCAAATATGCAAAAGAAACCGGATATACGCATGTGGAACTGATGCCGGTTATGGAGCATCCGTTTGATGGTTCCTGGGGATATCAGGTAATCGGCTATTATGCACCGACATCCCGCTATGGCAAACCGGAAGATTTCCAGTATTTTGTGAATTATCTCCACAAAGAAGGCATTGGTGTGATTTTAGACTGGGTTCCGGCTCATTTTCCGCGTGATACACATGGTCTTTGCGGTTTTGACGGAACACATTTGTATGAACCGACAGACAGAAGAAGAGCAGAGCACCCGCACTGGGGAACATTAATTTTCGATTACGGCAGACCGGAAGTAAAAAATTATCTGATTGCCAATGCCTTGTATTGGATTAAAGAGTATCATGCAGACGGAATTCGTATGGATGCAGTTGCTTCCATGTTATATCTGGATTATGGAAGAAATGATGGTGACTGGCTTCCGAATATGTACGGCGGAAAAGAAAACTTAGAGGCAGTGGAGTTTTTAAAACATCTAAACAGTGTTGTCAAGAAAGAGGATTCTTCTGTTTTGATGATTGCGGAAGAATCAACCGCATGGCCGAATGTAACAGGAGATGTCAAGAAAGAGAGCCTTGGTTTTGATTATAAATGGAATATGGGATGGATGAATGATTTCTTAGATTATATCAAGTGTGATCCCCTGTTTCGTGCAGGCCGTCATGGGGAGCTGACATTTAGCATGATTTATGCTTATAGTGAAAGATTTATTCTTTCCCTTTCTCATGATGAAGTTGTACATGGTAAGGCATCTCTGATTGGGAAAATGCCCGGCGATATTCCGGAAAAATTTGCCAATTTAAGAGCATCCTATGGATATATGATGATGCATCCCGGCAAAAAGCTGTTATTTATGGGGCAGGATCTGGCTGAATTTGATGAATGGAATGAGGAACGAAGCGTAGAATGGGATCTCTTAAAATACGATGACCATAAAAACATGCATCAGTATGTGACGGCACTAAACGAGTTTTACACATCACATCCGGCTTTGTATGAGCTTGATGAATCATCGGACGGATTTGAATGGATTAACAATATATCCGGCAATGAAAACATACTGGTCTTTTTAAGAAAAGCAAAAAATGTAAAAGATATGCTGGTTGTTGTATGTAATTTCTCAGGTGTGGATCGGAAAGACTACAAGATTGGTGTTCCTTATCCCGGTAAATACAAAGAAATCTTTAATTCCGATTTGAAAAAATATGGTGGAAACGGTTATAGCAATGCGAAAGCCATAAGCAGTGATCTGGATGAATGTGATGAAAGAGAAGAATCCATTAAGATTATCTCACCTGCATTTAGTGTCGTGGCATTTTCCTATATTCCTTTTACGGAAAAAGAAAAAATGGCAATTGAAGAAAAACGTGCCATTGCAAAACAAAAACGAGAGGAATCCCGTAAGCTTCAGGAGCTGATTGCACAGGAGGATGAGATAAAAGAGGCTGCCATTGCCGCAAGAGCTGTTGCACAGGAAGCAGAACTCATAGCAAAGGATGCATTGAAAAAATCCATGGATGCGGCACAAAAAGCACAGGATTTAGAAAAAAGAGCAAAAGATATGGAGAATAAGCGTAAAAAGTTTGAGGAGGAAATGATCTAATATGTTTCCCACAATGAGCGTTTCGATTGATGATTTGACAACTACAAATTTTGAAGAACTGACACCGGAAGAGGTAGAAGAAAAAGTCAATATTTTCAAAGCTTATATGGAACAGCTCCCTCAGAAAGTATTAAATCTGGGGGTGCGCATCCTTCTTGCTTTATTGTTTTTGGCAATCGGTATGTGGATTATCAAAATGATCCGCAAGATTGTAAAGCATTCCATGACAAAAGCAAAAGTGGACACGGGCGTGATCCAGTTTACCGATTCATTTATTAAGGTTTGTTTATATGTCATTTTATTGTTTATGATTGCCAGCAGTTTTGGTCTGGATGCTGCAAGCGTCGTTGCTGTTGTGGGCTCTGCAGGAGTGGCAATCGGTCTGGCACTTCAGGGAAGTCTGTCAAATTTTGCTGGCGGCATTTTGATTTTGATTTTAAAACCGTTCCGTGTTGGTGATTATATTAAAGAAGATTCCAAAGGAAACGAAGGTAATGTCACCGAAATTCAGATGTTTTATACAAAGCTTCTGACGGTAGACGGACGTACGGTTGTATTGCCAAACGGTACACTTGCAAATACCAGTCTGGTCAACTATACGACGGCACAGTTCCGTAGACTGGATGTTACAGTTGGTATTTCCTATGATGCGGATATTAAGATCGCAAGAAAAGCATTATATGATTATGTTTATGCAAATGAACTGGTTATCAAAGACCGAGATATTATTATTTCAGTCGATGAGTTGGCAGAAAGCTCTATCAATTTATCTGTGAAATGTTATGTCAAAACCGATGATTATTGGACGTTGCGGGCTCAGATTTTGGAAGGAATCAAAGGTGCACTGGATGAAGCCGGAGTCTTGATCCCTTTTCCGCAGTTGGATTTACACATTGTTTCCAATGAAAAATCATAAAGCGGTTGCATTCTTTAAAATCTTTGTATATAATGTACTTTGGTCTGAATATTATATATTTTGATTGCTTCCTTAGCACAGTCGGTAGTGCGTCTCACTCGTAATGAGAAGGTCGTCGGTTCGAGTCCGATAGGGAGCTTTTTTAAACACATTTGCTTTGTCTTGCAAGTGTGTTTTTTTTAATAACAAATTATTCTGCTTTTATTAGGTTTGTAACGTTGTATTTTATACAAAAATTTGATAAAATATATGACAAATAAGGTTAGGCTATAAAAGCCTTTTGTCCTTAAGGACTATACAAAAAATAATGTATATGTTATGGGGGAAAAAAGCATGAAAAAAATAACTTCTATTACAGGCAAGGTTGTAGCCTTGGTTTCTGTTTCCATGATTGTTGTTGTTTGTATTGTGATGAGTATTATTATTCCAAAGGCAAAAAATAATATATCATCCGTAACAGAGAATTACATGATTGATCTTGCTACTATAGCAGGAGAACAGATTGATAGCATTAGAGCGGAAAAGGGAAACGACGTTGCATTTAATATGGGGACACTCTCAAGGGTTGTCAGAAATATTGCAGTAAAGGATATTCCTTCAAGTTATACATACGTGGTTTCCGGAGAGGGCATTATGTTGTATCATCCGACTGCCGATAAAATTGGAAAACCGGTTGAAAATGATGCAGTCAAGCATTTGGTTTCAGAGATTGAAAGTGGTAATGTTCCGGAACCTTCATTGATTAAATATAAATTTAAAGGAGTTGCAAAATACGCTTCTTATTATATCAATCCTTCTGCATCCTTTATTGTTGTAGTGACGGCAGATGAAAGTGATATTTTTAGTGGCGTACGAAATTTGACGATTGCAGGTGGTGTTGTAGCCTTTTTTGTATTGTTGTTTTACATAGGTGTAACAGCAATTATTGCTATTAAAATTGTTAAACCGATTACGATATTAAATCTCGAAATTAAGAAACTGGCCGATCTTGATTTTACGAGAAATCCGGATTTAGACAAGCTTTCAGCCAGAAAAGATGAAAGCGGTGAAATCAGTGCTTCTGTGATTGCATTGGAAGATAAACTGAATGATGTCATGATTGAAATTAAAAATCTGGCAGATCAGGTTTATAAAGCATCTGACAGCATGACTCAGAGCGTTGTGGATAGTATTGAGACCGTAGGACAAGTTGAGCATGCAACTAATGAGATTGCAACCGGAGCCGGTAACCAGGCGGAAGAAACACAGCTTGCAACAGAAAACGTCATTACGATGGGCAACATGATTGTTGATACGACCAACGAAGTTGATGTATTAAGGAACAATTCCCGTGAGATGAATGCTGCAGGCGATGAAGCCACCAAGATTTTGACACAGTTAAGTGCTATCAATGATAAAACAAGATCCGCTGTGGAACTCGTATCAGAACAGACCAATGTCACCAATGAATGTGTTTCTGAAATTCAGGCTGCGGTAGAAATGATTACAGAAATTGCCAGTGAGACCAATTTGTTGTCTTTAAATGCTTCCATAGAAGCTGCCAGAGCCGGTGAAGCTGGAAGAGGTTTTGCGGTTGTTGCGGCAGAAATACAAAAGCTTGCCGAGCAGTCCAATACTTCTGCCAAGCAGATTGCTGAAATCATCTCCAAGATTACGCAAGAGTCTGAAAAATCTGTTGCCGTCATGGAAGAGATTAAAAATGTTATTGAGCAGCAAAATCAGGATGTTCTGGCAACCCAGGATGCTTTCAAAAAGGTAAAAAGCGGTATTGCATCATCCCTTCAGGGAATTGAAAATATTACAGATCGTACAATGCAGCTTGATTCTGCAAGAGTGAAGGTTGTTGATATTGTTTCCGATTTGTCTGCCATTGCCGAGGAAAATGCTGCAAGTACAGAGGAAACTCTTGCCTGTGCGACTGAGGCAAATGCAATCATACGCAAGATTGGTAAAGATGCGCAGGGCGTTAATTCCGTTGCCATCGATTTGAAAAAGAATATTGATCGGATTAAATTGTAGAATTTATAGTTTTTCGATTATAAATAATATAAATAGCTATATGGAATATTGTTCTGTATAGCTATTTTTTGTTTTTAGAAACTATTGAAATGAGGACCCCTCGCCTATCTAGCAAAGGACCCTCTTCATAATATAATACAGCAATTTAAATATAATAACAATAATAGTGCAATAAAATCACCTTATTCCTCCATCATAAACGGTATATGTTTTTCCAAAATCTGAATCAAAAAATAAAGACCATAGGCAATAAAACATAATAATATAATGGCTGAAATCACCATATCAAGCTTGAATACCTGTGTGCCATAGATAATCAAATAGCCCAGTCCTTTTCTGGCGGCAAGAAATTCGCCGATTATGACGCCGACAAGGGAGAGCCCGATGTTGACTTTCATCAAGTTGATCAGGGTCGGAATGGAGTAGGGGAGAACGATTTTTTTATAAACATCAAGGCGGTTACCACCCAGTGTAATAATCAGCTTTTCCCTTTCTTCGTCCGTTTGCTTAAATTGTGTAAATAAATTAATGACGGAACCAAATACAGCGACAGATATGCCGGCTATGACAATCGTTTTAGTTCCGGTTCCGAGCCATACAATGATGAGCGGTGCCAACGCTGATTTTGGAAGGCTGTTTAAAATGACTAATGATGGTTCGAAAATATCAGCTAATGGTTTTGAAAACCACAAAATCGATGCAATTAAGATTGAAAAAAGCATAACCAGAAAGAAACTTAAGATGGTTTCAAACAAGGTACATCCGATATGCGTAAATAATTCTCCGGTTGTTATTGCTTTATAGTACCATTTGGCAATACCCATAGGAGAACTGAAGAAAAATTCATCAATTAGGTTTAGTCTTGCCGCAGTTTCCCAAATAGAGAGGAAAATAATCAAAACCAGACCACGTGTCATTTTTATTGTTTTACGGTACTTGGAAAGCTTCTTTAAATATTCTTCATGTGCATTTGTCATGCGTATTCATCTCCTTCCAAAGTATTTGAAAATAGTCTCCGAATTCTTTTTGCTCCCTGACGTAGAGAGAGCCATTTTCTTTTCCCGGAATTGAAATATTAACAATATCAATGACACTTGCCGGACGTTTGGATAAAATAATGATTTTGTCAGACAAACTGATTGCTTCTGATAAATCATGTGTAACCAATACTGCTGTTTTATTTTCTTTTCGGATAATGCTTCCGATATCATCAGCGACTAACAGCCTGGTCTGATAATCCAGAGCACTAAAAGGCTCATCCAATAGTAGAACATCCGGATTGAGTGCCAGTGTACGGATTAATGCGGCTCTTTGACGCATTCCGCCGGACAATTGAGATGGATATTTATTTCTAAAATTAATTAATCCGTATTTTCTTAATAAGTCTTCGATATATTTACAAACTTCACCGGTTAGTTGATGGTGAATAGATGGACCAAGGCAGACGTTTTTCCAAAGAGTTAGATACGGTAATAACAAATCCTGTTGAAACATATAGCCGAATTTGACAGAGGAATTCATTTGCATATTTCCGCTTTCTTTTTCCAACAGACCTGCTAAAATGGATAAAATAGTTGATTTTCCACAACCGCTTGGACCAACAATGGAGACGAATTCCCCTTTCTTTACGGAAAAAGAAATATCGGAAAGTGCTTTGATTTCTCCATCCTGTCTGTGATAGGAAAAGGAAATGTTTTTTAATTGAATCATGGTATCCATATTTCATTTCCTCTTTTTTTATTATTGTATGGTAAAATCAAGGCTTTGTTCATATCATCTTGAAAAAACAAGGCTTGTATGATATTATCAAATTTAGTTTTAACATAGAATCGGAGGAACGACATGGCACAGCTTTGGGGAGGACGATTTACAAAGGATACGGATGAACTGGTATATCGGTTCAATGCATCTATTTCCTTTGATCAGAAATTTTTCAGTCAGGATATAGAAGGAAGTATTGCACATGTAGTCATGTTGCAAAAACAAGGCATTCTGACCAAGGATGAAAAAGATGCCATCGTAAAAGGTCTTACAGGGATCCGTGATGACGTGGAAAGCGGTAAGCTTGAGATTACAGACAAATATGAAGATATTCATTCCTTTGTAGAGGCAAATTTAATTGACCGGATCGGTGATGTTGGTAAAAAGCTTCATACCGGCAGGAGCCGCAATGACCAGGTTGCTTTGGATATGAAACTTTATATCCGGTCGGAGCTTTTAAATGTTGATGATATATTAAAGAAATTATTGTATTCTCTTTTGAAAATCATGGAAGAAAACACGGAAACCTATATGCCCGGATTTACGCATTTGCAAAAGGCTCAGCCGGTGACACTGGCACATCATTTTGGTGCATATTTTGAAATGTTTAAAAGAGACAGACTGCGTTTAAGGGACATTTATCATCGCATGAATTATTGCCCTCTGGGCTCCGGTGCGTTAGCAGGAACTACCTATCCGTTAGATAGAGTTTATACGGCTTCTTTACTTGGATTTGAGGGTCCGACGTTAAACAGTATGGATTCGGTAGCAGACAGGGATTATGTCGTGGAATTTTTGAGTGCATTATCTACGATAATGATGCATTTGAGCCGGTTTTGTGAGGAAATCATCATCTGGAATTCCAATGAATATCAGTTTGTGGAGATTGATGATGCATATTCAACCGGAAGCAGTATTATGCCACAAAAGAAAAATCCGGATATTGCAGAGTTAGTCAGAGGAAAGACCGGCCGTGTTTATGGAGCTTTAATTTCCATGCTGACAACATTGAAGGGAATTCCGCTTGCATATAACAAAGACATGCAGGAGGATAAGGAACTCACTTTCGATGCGATTGATACGGTAAAAGGTTGCCTGAGCTTATTTAATGGTATGATTACCACCATGAAATTCCGTAAAGATGTGATGGAAAAGAGTGCCATGAACGGTTTTACGAATGCAACCGATGCAGCTGATTATTTAGTAAATCACGGTGTTCCGTTCCGTGATGCACATAGTATTATCGGTAAGCTGGTGCTTACCTGTATCGAAAAAAACAAAGCAATACTGGATCTTACCATGGAAGAGTTCAAAGAAATCAGTGATGTATTTGAACCGGATATCTATGATGCGGTCAGTTTAAAAACCTGTGTGGAAAAACGTTTGACAATAGGTGCTCCGGGAAAAGCTGCCATGGATCAGGTGATTGCCATGGAAAAGGAATATCTGGAAAGCGATTGGAAAGACAGCGGACGGATATACTAAGGATTTTGTTATTATTAACAATTGCAGATTTATAAAGCGGTATTGTAGATGCGCATTATAATCTATATTTACTGTAGAAATAGTATGCAATTGTCCAAAATATAATTATTTACGAGGAGATTAGAAAAAATGAGTGAAAAATTAAAAGTCGGTATTTTAGGTGGAACCGGTATGGTCGGTCAGAGATTTATTTCTCTGTTGGAAAATCATCCATGGTTTGAGGTAACAACGATTGCAGCAAGTCCGAGAAGTGCCGGAAAGACATATGAAGAGGCAGTTGGTGACAGATGGAAAATGACAACCCCTATGCCGGAAGCAGTCAAAAAACTGATTGTTAAAAATGTAAATGAAGTTGAAGCTGTTGCTGCTGAAGTTGATTTTGTATTTTCTGCCGTTGATATGACCAAGGAAGAAATCAGAGCAATTGAAGATGCTTATGCAAAGACTGAAACACCTGTTGTTTCCAATAACTCTGCACACAGATGGACACCGGATGTTCCGATGATTATTCCGGAAATCAATCCGGATCACACCGATGTGATTGAAGCACAAAAGAAACGTCTTGGAACAACCAAAGGTTTTGTTGCCGTAAAACCCAATTGCTCCATCCAGAGTTATGCACCTGTATTATATGCATGGAGAGAGTTTGAGCCTTATGAAGTAATCGCAACAACTTATCAGGCAATTTCCGGTGCCGGCAAGACCTTTAAAGACTGGCCGGAAATGGTTGAAAATATCATTCCTTACATCGGTGGAGAGGAAGAAAAGAGTGAAAAAGAGCCGTTAAGAATTTATGGTAAGGTTGAAAATGGTGAAATTGTACCGGCTACTGAGCCTAAGATTTCCTGCCAGTGTATTCGTGTTCCTGTATTAAACGGACATACTGCAGCGGTATTTGTGAAATTCAGAAAGAAACCTACAAAAGAACAGTTGATTGAAAAGTTAGTATCCTTCAGTGGTCTTCCTCAGGAGTTGGAACTGCCTTCTGCACCGAAGCAGTTTATCCGCTATATGGAAGAAGATAACAGACCGCAGGTTCAGGTTGATGTAGACTATGAAAAAGGTATGGGAATCTCAATCGGACGTTTACGTGAAGATACCATTTATGATTACAAGTTTGTAGGTCTTTCCCATAATACAGTAAGAGGAGCTGCAGGCGGTGCCGTACTTTGTGCGGAATTATTAAAAGCAAAAGGTTTTATTAATAAAAAGTAGAATTCTTAAATTGATTTAATTAGAAAAGCATTTCGGGGGTATATTTTATGAACGATTTACAGTTTCAATTGGACATGGCTCAGTCTGTTATTCAACATTTAGACAGCAAAGAGAAAATGTATCAATTGGTTTGTTCTACCTCCAGAAATGCTTTTATTTATGTGGATTTTTTAAAGAAAAGTCTTAGTGTTTTAGGCAACAGGTCAAGTTTTTTCGATTTTACTATTTCAAATGAAAGCGATCTGATCAAAATCATCGAGACGGTGGAAGATGGTTATAAAAATGACTTACAAAAGCTTTTATTTTTTGAAAGAACTCATAAAGAGAATGATTCCTTAGAGTGCAAGCTGGAAGGAAAAGATAAGTGGCTGGAATTTGAATGTACCATTATTTATCAGGATGGAAGTCCGATAGAAAAGGTTGTTCGTATCCGGGATATTTCGAAATCGAAAAAACAGAATGAAGAATTACAGTATATGGCCTATTATGATACATTGACCGGCTTATATAACCGCAATTATTTTGTGCGCGTATTAAGTGAATGGATCCGTAATGCGGAAAGTGATAATGAATCCATTGCCGTTATGTGTCTGGATTTTGATGATTTTAAAAAGATTAATGATGGCTTAGGGCTGGTAGCTGGAGATGAACTGGTACAGTCGTTTGGTCTATTCATAAGAGATATGCTGGATGACAGAATGATTGCGGCACATGTCAATGATGATACCTTTTATATGGCCATTAAAAATCCGATTGGTAATCATAGTGTGGATTATATTTTTACACAGGTTTTAAAGAGACTGGAAAAGCCTTTCCGCCTGCTTGGTGGACATGAAATATATATCACTCTGTGTGCGGGGGTTGCAGAGTATCCGGAAACGGCAACAAACAGTCTGGAATTAATTAATTGTGCGGAAGTTGTCATGTTTCGTGCCAAAGAACTTGGAACGAACCAGTTAAAATATTTCGAGGCTCCCATTTATAAAGATTTCCTGGATAATGTGAATTTGGAAAACAGACTAAAAGAAGCGATTTCCATGAATCGGTTTGTTTTGTATTATCAACCTCAGTATGATTCCAAATCAGGTGACTTACGCGGTGTTGAAGCATTGATTCGTTGGAAGGATGAAAACGGAAAGATGATCAGTCCCGGTTGTTTTATTCCATTGGCAGAAAAAAGTGGATTGATTGTACCGATCGGAAGCTGGGTTTTGGAAGAGGGCATCAAAAAATATGCTGAATGGCGTAAAAAGTATGATTGTAATATGGTATTATCTTTAAATATTTCTGCGCTGCAGTACAAACGTCAGGATTTTGTAAATAATTTGTTTGATTTATTGGAAAAGTATCAGGTTAATCCCAAGGATATTGAGTTGGAAATTACAGAAAGCGTTCTGATTGATGATTTTGATCAGGTTGTTGAAAAACTTCATGTGATTAAGGATTATGGCATTAAAATTTCATTAGATGATTTTGGAACCGGTTTTTCTTCTCTTTCATATTTAAAGGGCTTGCCGATTGATACCTTAAAAATTGATAAATCCTTTATTGATACGGTTATTGATGATGAAAGTACACAGGTCATTACCGAATCGATTGTTTCCATGGTAAAAAAACTTGGTTACGAAACGGTTGCCGAAGGAGTGGAAACCGAAGAACAATTTGAATATTTGAAAAAAATTGAATGTGATAATATTCAGGGATTTCTTTTGGGTAAGCCTATGCCGGAAGAAGAGCTGGTTAGCCTGATGGAACATAATGGATAGTACAGACGAATAAGGGGTATTTATGTTAGTTGGTCGTAATCGGGAATATACATACTTTGAAGACTATATGAACCGTGATGGCAGTCAGATGGTGGTGTTTTACGGACAGAAATTCATGGGTAAAACATCGTTTTTACTGGATTTTTGCAAAGACTTGACGTATTCTTATTTTCTTGTGAAACCGATTGTTAAAGAATGGATGCTGGAAGGGGTTATACAGGAAATTGATAAACTTAAGAACAAGCCTTCAGAGACGAAAAAGGTTTTGATCGTTGATGAGTTTCAGGGATTCGCAAAATGTGATGAGTTTATGCCCGTTTTATTACAATTGTTGAAAGATGAAAAGATATTAATTGTTTTAGTATCATCAGAA
Organism: Lachnospiraceae bacterium; assembly: GCA_017626095.1. GTDB lineage: Bacteria > Bacillota > Clostridia > Lachnospirales > Lachnospiraceae > UBA2882. The sequence continues at coordinate 71,823 of JAGAJL010000015.1, read as the reverse complement.
GTTAACTGGGTGGAAACATCTATGGTTAAGGCCTTTGGTCGTAGTGTCGCATCCATCAGTGGATTTTATAAAATAAAGCCATTGTCATTTCAGAATATATGTCAGATCTATCAAAACTATAATCGTGCAAATTTATTTATTATGTATGCCATATTTGGTGGTATTCCGGGATTGTGGAATTATTTTGATCCCGAGCTGTCGGTGGAAGAAAATATGATTGAAAATATTCTATCTTCCAAATCATATTTGCGTCAGGTCGGCTATTCTTATTGTATGACCGGTTTGCGTGAAAGTGGTGTATATGATACAATTTTATTGTGTATGGCTAATGGCAATACGAAGTTAAATGATTTGTATCGTATTACCGGATTTTCCCGTGCGAAAATCAGTGTTTATCTGAAGACCTTAATGGAGCAGGAGCAGATTAATAAGATTTATTCCATTGACTGTGTTGGTCATGACAACAGTCAGAAGGGGATTTATGATATTTCCTGTCATTTTACTGCATTTTGGTTTAAATTCATTTATTACAATGAAGATTACCTTTTGCAGATGGATGGAAAGTCTTTTTATGATAAAATCATAAAAGAGGAATTGTTGGCATATTGTGGAAAATATTTGAAAGATGTTGTTAAAGAATATTTTTATCTGCAGGGAATATTAGATCCGGCGGATAAAACATCTTCCGATTGTTTTTTGGGGAAAAAGAATCAGATTCCGTTCGTGTGGAAAAAACATGCTGTTTATCATGTTGTATTATGTGATGAGTTGAAAATGATGATGACATATGAGGATTACGAACGTCTGATTCAGGCAGCCGATGAGGCAAAGATGAGAGAGAAAGAATATTATATCGTGTCTTTTCGAGATTTTGATGAGAAGCTTACGTTAGAGGCACGTATGAAAAAGAATATACACTTACTTTCTTTTGCAGATATTTTGGAGCAGTTTTAAAGAAAGGAAGTTTTATGGGTAAAAATCTATTTATTGCGGAAAAGCCCAGCGTTGCAAAGGAATTTGCAAAAGCATTAAAAGAACCGATGCGTTCTACGAACGGCTATATGGAATCGGAGCATTGTATTGTGACATGGTGTGTCGGACATCTGGTTACCATGAGCTATCCGGATGCTTATGATGAAAGTTTGAAGCGGTGGACCATGGGAACACTGCCTTTTTTTCCACCGGATGATCAGTTTAAATATCATGTAATTGATAATGTAAAAGCTCAGTTTTCCATTGTCAGTGGCTTATTAAACAGAGAAGATGTTTCCTGTATCTATGTTTGTACCGACTCCGGACGCGAAGGAGAATATATTTATCGTTTAGTTGAACAGGAAGCCCATGTACAGGGGAAAACGCGAAAAAGAGTTTGGATTGATTCGCAGACGGAAGAAGAAATTTTAAGGGGAATCCGGGAAGCAAAAGATCTTTCGGAATATGATCATTTAAGCGATTCTGCATATCTGCGGGCAAAAGAAGATTATTTAATGGGAATTAATTTTTCCCGTTTGCTTACTTTAAAATACGGAGATTTTGTAAAGCATGCGTTAGCAATGGATAAAAATGCCGTGATTTCGGTCGGAAGAGTTATGACCTGTGTGCTTGGCATGGTTGTTGACAGGGAACGTGAAATCAGACACTTTGATAAGACACCGTTTTATCGTGTCGTAGCCTCCTTAAAGCTTTCTGATAAGGAATTTGAAGGAGAGTGGAAGGCTGTTGAGGGTTCCGATTACTTCAATTCTCCTCTTTTGTACAAGGAAAATGGGTTTAAAAAAGAAGAAAATGCCCGTGAGTTGATTGCAAAATGCAGTCCCTCTAATACGATGACCGTAAAACGGATCGAAAAGAAAAAAGAAAAGAAAAATCCGCCTTTATTATATAATCTGGCTGAATTGCAGAATGATTGTTCCCGTTTATTTAAAATCAGTCCTGATGAAACCTTAAGAATTGCGCAGGAATTATATGAAAAGAAATTAACGACATATCCGCGTACGGATGCGAGGGTTTTATCTACTGCCGTAGCCAAGGAAATTTATAAAAATATCAAAGGGCTTACCAATTATGCACCTATGGCAGAGAAGGCTCTTTATGTACTGGATAAGAAGTCTTATGTGAATATTGCCAAGACAAAATATGTCAATGATAAGATGATTACCGATCACTATGCCATTATCCCGACAGGACAGGGATTGAATGCGCTATCCGGTCTTCATCCGACATCAGCAAAGGTATATGAGTTGATTTGTGGCAGATTTTTAAGTATCTTTTATCCACCGGCTGAATATGAGAAGATTTCTTTGACCATGCAATGTCTCAATGAATCCTTCTTTGCCAATTTCAAAGTACAGGTATCCAAAGGTTATCTTGCAGTAACGGAGTATTCGTTTTTCAAGAAAAAAGATATTTCAGCTGAAAAAAACGGACAGGATGGAAATGCGATATCCGATAAGGGTGATGATGCGGATTCAAAAGAAAACAAAGAAACAAAAATTGATCCGGAATTTTTTGCTCTGTTATCGGGTGTGAAAAAGGGCGATGAAATTCCGGTGACAAAATTTGAAATTAAGGAAGGTGAAACGTCGCCTCCTAAGCGTTATAATTCCGGTTCGTTGATTTTGGCAATGGAAAATGCCGGTCAGCTGATTGAAGAAGAAGAACTCCGTGAACTGATAAAAGGAAGCGGAATTGGTACATCAGCTACCAGGGCAGAGATATTAAAAAAGCTGGTTGCCATAGATTATTTAAATCTGAATAAAAAGACACAGATTATTACGCCGACCTGTATGGGGGAACTGATTTATGAAGTAGTAAAATGTTCCATTAAATCCATGTTAGAACCTACTTTGACTGCCAGTTGGGAAAAGGGGCTTACACAGGTTGCAAATGGTGAAATTTCTTCCGAAGAGTATATGGATAAACTCAAAGGCTTTATTAACCGGCGGACGGATTATGTGAAAAAATATGATAACAGGGCGTATCTAAATCAATGTACGCCTTATGTAAAAAGCTTTTATGCAACATCTAAAAAAGGCGTAAAGGCGAAAGCCCAAAAATGAAAATTTATAAATGAAAATATAAAGGTACCAAAATGATAAAAAATGAAAGCAGAAAAATTTATCATAATGGTAAGAACTCGATTAGGATGTTTTTGCAAGTTCCGGGATTGTAGAAGCAAAAGGCACTAAAATCTGTAGATATCATATTATTAAAAAGAGAAGGAGATTAGGGTTATGTTGGAAATGTTTAGTATCAAAAAATACTTTGACCTCAGTAAAACACTGGCTACACCTTTGTTTGATGGGGTTGAATATCCGTGGGAAGTGATTCCGCGTTTAGAATCGTTTATTCAGGTGTTAGGACCGATGTTGCCGTCTGATGAATTTGAACAGGTATCGGAAAATGTCTGGATTGCCAGATCGGCTAAGGTTGCACCGAGTGCAAGTATTACAGGTCCCTGTATCATTGATTCGAATGCAGAAATCAGACATTGTGCTTTTATCAGAGGAAATGTCATTGTAGGGAAAGAAACTGTCGTTGGTAATTCCTGTGAAGTTAAAAACAGTCTGCTTTTTGATGAAGTAGAAGCTCCTCATTTTAATTATGTAGGAGACAGTATTTTGGGTTATAAATCTCATCTTGGTGCTGGTGCTATTACCTCAAATATCAAAAATGATAAACGCAATGTTGAGATTCATTTTCCTTTGGGTTCTTTAGAAACCGAAATGAGAAAATTGGGCGCCATTATTGGTGATGGTGTACAGGTTGGATGCAATTGTGTGTTGAATCCCGGTACAGTTATTGGTAAAAACACCAGAATTTATCCTTTAAATTCTCTTCGCGGTTGGATTGATGAAAATTCTGTATATAAAAACGAAAGTAAGATTACACAGTTGATTTAATGCCTCGGATTTTATGAAATGGGCTATCTGTTTTTTGCGTTTTTAAGTGTTAAACTATTTATATCATGATTTTTCTCCCATAAAAAACTATTGACGATGAACGTTAAGTGTTGTATATTTTTTTCGACATGTGGTTTTGTCAGACAAGTTTTAACAAAGTAAAAATGGAGGAAAAGTTATGAAAAAATTAACAGCAATGCTTTTAGCAGGTGTTATGGCTGTTTCATTACTGGTTGGTTGTGGTTCTACAGAAACAACTACTACAGAAACTACAGAGACAACAGAAGTGACTGAAACAGAAGAAACTGAAACAGAAGATACTGCAGAAGTAGAAGAGACAACAGAAGCAACAGAAGGTACTACATATACCGTTGGTATTTGCCAGTTGGTTCAGCATCCTGCTTTAGATGCAGCTACACAGGGATTTAAAGATGCATTAACAGAAGAATTCGGTGATGCTGTTGTATTTGATGAACAGAATGCACAGGGTGATTCTAATACCTGTTCAACTATCATCAACAGTTTTGTATCAAACAATGTAAATTTGATTTTGGCAAATGCAACTCCTGCTTTACAGGCAGCTCAGGCAGGTACAGATACAATTCCTGTACTTGGTACTTCTGTAACTGATTATGCAACCGGTCTTGATTTATCAGATTTTAACGGAACAGTTGGCGGAAATATTTCCGGTACTTCAGATTTAGCACCCTTAGATGGTCAGGCTGATATGTTACATGAGCTTTGCCCGGATGCTAAAAACGTTGGATTATTATACTGCTCTGCAGAAGCTAACTCACAGTACCAGGTTGATACAATCAAAGGCTATCTGGAAGGAATGGGATATACATGTACATATTATGCATTCTCAGATTCAAATGATTTAGCAACTGTTGTTACAACAGCAGCAAACGAATCAGATGTAATTTATGTTCCTACAGATAATACTGTTGCATCAAATACAGAAATCATCCAGAATATCTGCCTTCCTGCAGGTGTTCCCGTTGTTGCAGGCGAAGAAGGAATTTGTGCCGGATGCGGTATTGCAACATTATCCATTGATTACTATGATTTAGGATATGCAACAGGTAAGATGGGTATCAAAGTATTACAGGGTGAAGATATCGGAACCATGCCGATCGAATATGCTCCTAAGTTCACAAAAGAATACAATGTATCTAACTGTGAAGAGTTAGGAATTACTGTTCCTTCTGATTACGTTGCAATTGAAACAGAAGAATAAATTTATCAAACTGCATTGCAATTAAATAGGATCATTAAGTATAAAAGGGCATTCGAACAGAATGTCCTTTTTTTTGCAACTTTATCTTATGCCAAAATAAAACTGTAAAATAAAACGGTTAAAATATTGTTTTACAAATATTAAAAACATGTTATGATAATAAAGGTTGACTTTGATGAGAAAATAGGAGGTTGCGATGAATATTTTGAATTTATTCGCGGCAATGCCGGGTGCAGTTGCCCAAGGATTGATTTGGGGTATCACTTCAATCGGAATTTATATTACATTTCGTATTTTGGACATTGCTGATTTATCGGTTGACGGTTCACTTTGTACGGGCGGTGCCGTATGTATCATGATGATGTTATCAGGTCAGAATGTCTTTGTTTCTTTGCTGGTTGCCACCCTTGCCGGTATGGCTGCAGGATTAGCAACTGGTATTTTTCATACCTTTATGGGAATTCCTGCAATTCTTGCCGGTATTCTGACACAGCTTGGTTTATATTCTGTGAACCTAAAAATCATGGGTAAATCCAATCAGGCAATCAATGTTGATAAATATGATTTATTGGTTTCCCTTCGTTACATAAAAAATGTTGCATTTTATAAAAATACGATTTTTGTTGTTGCAATCATCATAGTTTTATTAATCGCGGCTTTATATTGGTTTTTTGGAACAGAGCTTGGTTGTGCATTAAGAGCAACAGGATGTAATTCCAATATGTCCAGAGCGCAGGGTATTAATACCAATATGTCAAAAGTGCTTGGCCTTGTGATTTCTAACGGACTGGTTGCCTTATCCGGTGGATTGTTGTCGCAGTACCAAGGTTTTGCGGATATCAATATGGGACGTGGTGCAATTGTAATCGGTTTGGCTGCCGTTATTATCGGAGAGGCTATTTTTGGTAAGATATTCCGGAATTTTGCTTTGAAGTTATTAGGCGTAGCTCTTGGTTCTATTTTATATTATATCGTTCTTCAAGTTGTCATCTGGATGGGTATTGATACCGACTTGTTAAAACTGCTTTCTGCATTGGTTGTTGCTGTATTTTTGGCAATCCCTTATTGGAAAGGAAAGTATTTTACAAAACCCACCATCAAGAAAGGAGAAAATCAGAATGCTGGAAATTAGAAATGTTACAAAAGTATTTAATCCCGGTACCGTAAACGAAAAAGTTGCATTAAATGATTTTTCCCTTACTCTTGAAGAAGGTGATTTCGTAACAGTTATCGGAGGAAACGGCGCAGGCAAATCCACCATGATGAATGCCATTGCCGGTGTCTGGCCTGTTGATGCCGGACAGATTTTAATCGATGGTGTGGATGTAACAAAGTTATCCGAACATAAAAGAGCAAAATATCTTGGTCGTGTTTTTCAGGATCCGATGACGGGAACTGCTGCAACCATGGGGATTGATGAAAATCTGGCACTTGCAAAACGTCGCGGGAAATTCAGAAGTTTAAAGGGCGGCACTTCTAAAAAAGAACGTGAAGAATACAAAGAGTTATTAAAGATATTAGGTCTTGGTTTGGAAGAACGTCTGACATCCAAAGTCGGACTTTTGTCGGGTGGACAGAGACAGGCGTTAACGCTTCTTATGGCTACTTTGGTCAAACCCAAATTGTTGCTTTTAGATGAACATACAGCAGCACTTGATCCGAAAACAGCTGCAAAAGTATTGGAAACAACAGAAGTCATTGTAAACAGGGATCATCTTACTACTTTGATGATTACCCACAACATGAAAGATGCTATTGCCCATGGCAATCGTCTGATTATGATGCATGAAGGACGTGTTATCTATGATGTTCGTGGTGAAGAAAAGAAAAATCTTCATGTATCAGACTTACTCAAGAAATTCGAGGAGGTCAGTGGTGGAGAATTCGCAAACGACCGTATGATGCTGACAAACTAATGAATGAAAAAAGGGTAAAACGTTTGTTTTGCTCTTTTTTGTTTAATGTCTATATAACAATGGGAGGATTATAAAATAGGATTATTTGGTGGAATAGGACCTGTTTTTTTAAAAGAAAATAGTGATACTTCTGAGTTCATTGAGAAAATGGAAATTCTTTCTAAAAAAACTACAGGAGATTTAAAGAAAGAAATTGAACTCCAGATTAAATTAGCATCTTATGGCGAAATGGGAGAAAAGAATATTGCTTTTGAACTAAAAAATAGTGGCATTGACATGTATATTCTTCATGATATTTATTTAGAATTTGAAGATTTGTCTGCACAGATTGATTTTTTGGTTATTACTAAAAGACATCTATATGTTATTGAATGTAAAAATCTTATTGGAAATATTGAAATTGATAATAATGGAAATTTTATACGTTCATTTGATGCATTTGGTAAAAAAATAAAAGAAGGAATATATTCACCTATTACTCAGAATGAAAGACATTTAAATGTAATAAAAAATATACGTATGTCTACTATAAATGCATTGTTAAAGCCTATATTTGAAAAGAATTTTTCGAATAATTATAGGTCTATAGTATGTTTGGCAAATCCTAAGACAATTTTAAATGATAAATTTGCTAAAAAAGAAATAAGAGATATGGTTATTCGTGCAGACCAATTAATTAGATATATAAAAGAAATAGATAATAATGAGAGATATACTACATTTTCAGATACTGAGATGAAAGAGTATGCTCAGTTCTTCTTATCAATGTCTAAGCCAAATAAATCAGATTATTCAAAAAAATACAATGAAATGCTTGAAAGAGTTGAAAAAGAAAAGAAAAAAGATGCAATATTGAAAGATAGTATTACGAATAATAAAATATGTCCTAAATGTGGAAAGAAATTAGTGATACGAGTTTCTAAAAAAGGAGAATTTGCAGGAAAACAATTTTATGGTTGTTCAGGATATCCAAAATGTTTTTATGTAGAAAATTTATAATTGTATTCATTGCAATATAATTGTGCGCCACATAGATTCGCAGTGACATTTTGCGTTGTTTTTGTTGGGATGTGCACGCTAATAGCGACAGCGGACGCATGTTTGAGCCCGAAGGGCGAGTTTTGCGATAGCTGGAGCGAAAAGATGCGTGCACGGAGTAGAAAACAACGCATGTCACAAGAACTATGTGGTGCATAATTACCTTGTAATATTTATAGAAACTTTTATATATAATGACTAGATTTTTTTTAGGAAATGTGAGAAAATATTCGAAGAATGTGACAAGCAATCAGATATGGTCGCTTGGTCAATATATTATTCTACATAATTGAAAGGAGATTTCACATGATTTATTCAAAAGAAGTGGAAGAAATGTGCCCGGTAGCACAGGGCGTTCATCACGGCTGTGCTCCTATCCCGGAAGAAGCAAAATGGGTTAAGGCAAAAGAAGTTAAGGATATTTCCGGTTATACACATGGTATTGGCTGGTGTGCACCTCAGCAGGGTGCCTGCAAATTATCCTTAAATGTTAAGGAAGGAATTATTCAGGAAGCATTAGTTGAGACAATCGGTTGTTCCGGTATGACTCATTCAGCTGCTATGGCTGCAGAAATTCTTCCCGGATTAACCGTTATGGAAGCATTGAATACAGACCTTGTTTGTGATGCTATCAATACAGCAATGAGAGAATTATTCTTACAGATCGTTTATGGTCGTACACAGTCAGCTTTCTCTGAAGGCGGTCTTGCAATCGGCGCAGGTCTTGAAGATTTAGGTAAAGGTTCTCGTTCTATGGTTGGTACTACATATGGTACACTTTCAAAGGGACCCAGATACCTTGAACTTACAGATGGTTATATCACAGGTGTTGCACTTGATGAAGATGATCAGATCATCGGATACAAATACGTTAACTTCGGTAAGATGATGGATTTCATCAAAGCCGGTGATGACGCTGCAACAGCACTTGAAAAAGCTTCTGGTCAGTATGGTCGTGTACAGGATGCTGTACGTGTAATTGACCCTAGAAAAGAGTAAGGATTAGGAGGAGAAAACACATGGCTTTATTTGAATCATATGAAAGAAGAGAACCTCAGATTCTTGCTGTATTAAAACAGTATGGCATTAATTCAATTGAGGAATGTAAAGATATTACAATGGCTGCCGGTATCGATGTATATAGCTTAATCGAAGGCATTCAGCCGATTTGTTTCGAAAATGCAAAATGGGCTTATACAGTAGGCGCTGCAATTGCTATTAAGAAAAACTGCCGTAAAGCTGCTGACGCTGCTGCAGCAATCGGTGAAGGTCTTCAGGCTTTCTGTATCCCCGGATCAGTTGCTGATACACGTAAAGTAGGTCTTGGACATGGTAACCTTGGTAAAATGTTATTGGAAGAAGAAACAGAATGTTTCGCTTTCTTAGCAGGTCACGAATCATTCGCAGCTGCTGAAGGTGCTATCGGTATCGCAGAAAAAGCTAACAAAGTTCGTAAAACACCTCTTCGTGTTATCTTAAACGGTCTTGGAAAAGATGCTGCACAAATCATTTCACGTATCAACGGATTTACATTTGTTGAAACAGAATATGATCCTTATACCAATACAGTAAAAGAAGTTTCCAGAAAATGCTACTCAAAGGATGCAAACAGCCCTCGTGCAAAAGTTAACTGCTACGGCGCTAACGATGTTTGTGAAGGTGTAGCAATCATGTGGAAAGAAAATGTAGACGTATCTATCACAGGTAACTCTACAAATCCTACCAGATTCCAGCATCCTGTTGCAGGCACTTATAAAAAAGAAAGAATCGAAGCTGGTAAGAAATACTTCTCAGTTGCTTCCGGTGGTGGTACAGGACGTACCTTACATCCCGATAACATGGCTGCAGGTCCTGCATCTTATGGTATGACAGATACAATGGGACGTATGCATTCTGATGCACAGTTTGCAGGTTCTTCTTCTGTACCGGCTCACGTAGAAATGATGGGCTTAATCGGTGCAGGTAACAACCCTATGGTTGGTATGACTGTTTCAACAGCTGTTTCTATCGAGGAAGCTGCTACAGCAGGAAAATTCTAAGAAGATATATTATTAGGATAATAGACGGGCTATTTGGATTTTTCCGAATGGCCCGGATTTTGTATTATGGAGGAATACTATTATGTTGGATCGTAAAACAATAAAGCAACATGCAAAATCAGTGTTGTCTGCGAATTATGGCGTGATCATTGGAACATTTGCAGTCTATTCTCTGATTTCATTTGTATGTGGAATGGTTCCATATATAGGTGGAATAGCATGCATGATTGTTGTTCCGGTTGTTATGATTGGTATGATGAATCTGTTGGTGCGATTATATCGTGGAGAAAAGGTTGAGTTCTCTGATTTGTTTAATGGATTTCAGAATTTCGGACATAATCTTGGTGGCTATTGGTATATGTATTTGTTCATTTTTCTTTGGACTTTATTATTATATATTCCGGGAATTATCAAAGGATATGCATATTTTATGGCTCCCTATATTTTAATGGATCAACCTGAAATTGATGCAACAGAGGCATTGGAAAAATCCAAACAAATGACAAATGGTCATAAAATGGATTTATTTGTTATGCATTTGAGTTTTATCGGTTGGGCATTGTTAAGTGTATTTACATTTGGCCTTCTTTCATTCTTTTATGTAGTACCTTATATGATGTTGACTTCTGCCGGATATTATGTAGTACTTCGCAATCAGGAAATCTACACAACAGGCGGTGCCGCAGCATATACACCCAATACACCCAATTCCTTTGAGCCAAATTCCTTTACACAGCCTGATTATTATCAGCCGCAGAGTGCTTATCAGCCGATGAATAATTTCACAAGCACTCCTGTTTTGACAGATAGCAATCCATATATGGATAATAAGATAGAGGATGAAAACACAAGTGAGAACCCGTATATGCAGGATATGGGAAATGACCAGATATAACCAGGATTTGCCCTATTGACATAACCAAGAGTATTGTGTATACAATTGAAAAATGATATAATAAAACTCTGTATGTGGCTTACATACAGAGTTTTATTATGTTGTGGATGGCAAGGTTTGTTTATTTGACATACTTTGCATGAGATAAAAAGAGACAGAGGTATTATAGTGACAAAACAGGAATTTCAACAGCTTTGTGAGAAGCAGATTATATATTTAGACGGTGCAACAGGCTCTAATTTGATGAAAGCCGGAATGCCCATGGGAGTATGTCCTGAAAAATGGATATTAGAGCATGAGCAGGCACTGGTTGATTTACAGACAGCTTATATCGAAGCAGGAACGAATATTTTATATGCTCCTACTTTTACTGCAAATCGTGTAAAACTGGCGGAGTATCATTTAGAAGATCAGATTGAAGAAATCAATACCAGGTTAATTCAGCTTTCCAAAAAGACAGCAGGTACAAAGGCACTGGTTGCAGCCGATCTCACTATGACAGGTAAGCAATTAAAGCCGATGGGACCATTGGATTTTGAGGAATTGATTGAAATCTATAAAGAACAGATACGGTATGTGGAAAAAGCCGGAGTTGATTTGATTGTAATCGAAACCATGATGAGTTTGCAGGAGACCAGGGCGGCGGCGATTGCTGCAATGGAAGTCAGCAACTTGCCTGTTATGGCTACCCTTACCTTTGAGAGTGACGGAAGAACTCTCTTTGGTTCGGATGCAAAGTCTGCTGCCATTACATTGTCACACTTACATGTGGATGCGATTGGTGCTAATTGTTCCACCGGCCCGGATCAGATGTGTAAAATTATAAAAGCGATGGCAGAAGTAACCAGTCTTCCGTTAATAGCAAAGCCTAATGCCGGACTTCCGTCATTGGATGGAGAAGGAAATACCGTATACGATATGGACAGTGATACTTTTTCTTCTCAGATGGTGGAAATCGTAGAATCCGGAGCCTCTATTTTAGGCGGATGTTGTGGTACTAGTCCTGAGTACATTCAGAAACTGGTTGAAAAAACGCGTAATTTATCTGTGCAAAAACGTGATTTAACAGGAAGACATTTTCTATGTTCGGAAAGACAGAGTCTGGAATTTGGATTGAATGATTGCTTTATGGTTGTAGGAGAACGAATCAATCCTACTGGTAAGAAAAAGCTTCAGGCTGAAATCCGGGAAGGCAAACTGGATTTAGTTGATCAGTTTGCGATTGAACAGGAAGAATGCGGTGCAAAAATTCTGGATATCAATATGGGAATGAGCGGCATTGATGAAAAATCCATGATGTTGACCGTGTTAGAGGAAGTTGCCAATATTACTTCCTTGCCATTATCGATTGATTCTTCCCATGTGGATGTGATTGAAGCCGCACTTCGCAGATATCCGGGACGTGCTTTGATTAATTCCATATCCTTTGAAAAAGAAAAAGTAGATAAACTTTTGCCGATTGCAAAAAAATATGGTGCTATGTTTATTCTATTACCTTTATCAGATGAAGGATTGCCCAAAGATACGGATGAAAAGATAGCAATTATTCATAAAGTCATGGATAAGGCTATTGCGCTTGGAATGACAAAGGATGATATTATTGTTGATGGTCTGGTGGCAACGGTTGCAGCAAATCCTCTTGCGGCAAGAGAAACACTCCAGACGATACGATATTGTAAAGAAAACGGCATTGCAACCACCTGTGGTTTGTCTAATATATCTTTTGGTCTGCCGGAACGAATGAATATCAACAGTGCTTTTCTTACAATGGCAATTCAAGAAGGTCTTACAATGGCAATTGCCAATCCGAATCAGGAAATGCTTGTAAATGCGGCATATTCAGCTGATATTTTAATGGCAAAAGAAGGTGCTGATCTTTTATATATTGATCGTATGAATGCCATTAAAGAGGCAAGAGAAGCATTTTTGTCAAATCATCCGGAGATGACAAATACGGTTACAGCACCAAATGCTTTGACGAAGCTTTCAATAAATCAGGCGAATGGTAAAGAGACGAAAATGGCCTTGCAAGATACAGTATTGAATAATGCTGTGCAGACCGGACAAGTTTCGGATGCTTTGAAAGATGTAAAAGATGCTGTTTTAAAAGGAAAACAACGAGATATTGTCAAATTGACAGAAGCAGCTGTATCGGCTTCTTATGACCCGCAGCAGATTTTAAACGAAGCATTAATGCCTGCAATTAATGAGGTGGGTGAGCTTTTCGATCAGGGAAAGTATTTTCTTCCCCAGTTGATTGCAAGTGCCGAGACTATGAAAAAGTCTATTGACTATTTAGAGCCGATGTTAAAATCGGAAGGCGTGGAAGCAGATATGCCTACTATTGTGATTGCCACTGTCAAAGGCGATATTCATGATATTGGTAAAAATCTGGTAGCATTGATGTTAAAAAATCATGGATTTACCGTCGTCGATCTTGGTAAAGATGTTCCCAGAGAGGAAATTATTAAGGTGGCACGGGAAAAACACGCAAGTATCATTGCGCTTTCTGCTTTGATGACAACAACGATGCAGGAAATGAAAAATGTCATTAATTTAGCCAAAGAAGAAGGCGTTACTGCAAAAGTCATGATTGGCGGTGCGGTCATTACACAGGAATATGCGGATGAAATCGGTGCGGACGGTTATTCTAAGGATGCTGCCGATGCCGTCAAGCTGGCGCAGAAATTGTGTGAATCTTGATACGTTTTTTCAAAGTTTGATAGTATGAGGTATTTGTGAATTGCGATAATTATGTAGTAACGAATCAATCCATATGCAACATATATATTGTGCGAAACAATTTGTGCATATTGTTGAGATAATAAGTAAATATCAAATTCTTTCGAAAAAATTAATGAGATAAAATGATTAATTGTCAAATTAATCCGATTAATTTATGAGAATAAATGTAAATATGAAATGTATTCAAAAAATAAAGAGAACAATTTAGCTATATAAAATACAGGAGGAAACAGAAAAAATGATAGGTGCAGATGCAATGGTTAAATGCTTGGAAAAAGAAGGCGTAAAAGTTGTTTTTGGATATCCTGGTGTTGCCATTTGTCCATTTTATAACAGTATTTTGGATTCGGAGATTGAAAGCGTTTTGGTCAGAACTGAACAAAATGCGGCTCATGCGGCAAGCGGTCTGGCAAGGGTTACGGATGGAATTGGCGTATGTGCAGTCACAAGCGGTCCCGGTGCAACCAACCTGATTACGGGAATAGCAACCGCATTTGCAGACAGTATTCCGATGATCTGCATTACCGGTCAGGTAAACAGTGAATTGCTCGGAAGTGATGTGTTCCAGGAAGCAGATATTACCGGAGCAGTAGAATCTTTTGTGAAATATAGTTATTTGGTAAAAGACGTGAATGATATTCCGCGTATTTTTAAAGAAGCATTTTATATTGCAACAACGGGACGAAAAGGACCTGTCTTAATCGATGTTCCGATTGATGTTCAAAATGCCAAAATCAGTAATTTTGAATATCCGGAAGAAATATCATTAAGAACTTATAAACCGACAGTAAAAGGTCATTCCCAGCAGATTAAGCGTGTTATCAAGGAATTACAGAAAGTGAAACGTCCAATTATCTGTGTGGGCGGTGGTGTTGCTTTATCGCAGGCAGATAAAGAACTGATCGAGTTTGCTGAGCATCATAGAATTCCGGTTGTATCCACGATGATGGGAATTGGTATTATGCCGACCAAACATCCATTGTATTTCGGAATGGTCGGAAATAACGGAAAACCTTATGCAAATCGTGCTATGAACGAGGCTGATCTGATTATTATGGCCGGCGCGCGTGTGGCAGATAGAGCTATCAGCCAGCCGGATTTGATTTTCGACAATAAAGTCTTGGTACATATGGATGTGGATCCTGCAGAAATCGGTAAAAATGTTGGTCCTACCATTCCTTTGGTAGGTGATGCAAAGCACATTTTTAAAGATTTTGAGGAACATGATTTTTACTGTGATTCGGATGCATGGGTTGAAACCTTAAACAGATACCGGGAAGAAATGGAACCCAAACGTCCGGAGCATCCCGGTTTTGTGGATCCGGCTAAATTTATTACCAGATTATCCGAGAAAATGGAAGATGATGCCATTTATGTTGCAGATGTCGGACAAAACCAAATCTGGTCCTGTGCTTATCATGTGGTAAAGAATGGAAGATTTTTAACATCCGGTGGTATGGGAACGATGGGATATTCCATTCCTGCTGCCATGGGGGCAAAATACGCTTTAAAGGATAAACAGGTTATTGCGGTATGTGGAGACGGTTCTTTCCAGATGTCCATGATGGAACTTGCCACGATGCGTCAGCATGGTATTAACAGTAAAGTGATTGTGTTAAAGAATAATTACCTTGGAATGGTCCGTCAATACCAGCACTTTACGTACAAAGACAATTATTCGGTTGTTGATTTGACAGGCAGTCCTGATTTGGAACACATATCGGCAGCTTACAATATGCCGTTTTTCAGACTGACTTCCATGGATGAGATGGAAGATATGCTGGATGCATTTTTAAATAATGATTCTGCATGTCTGATGGAAGTGTTAATTGATCCCATGGATCTGGTATAGTAGATGGTTTGAGAGGTACAGATAAATGAAAAAAATATATTCCGTTTTAGTTGAAAACCGTTCCGGTGTACTTGCAAAAGTATCCGGTCTGTTCTCTAGAAGAAGTTTTAATATTGATTCGCTTGCAGTGGGTGAAACCGATGATCCCACCGTATCCTGTATGACCATTGTCAGTTCCGGAAATGAACGGACTTTACAGCAGATAGAAAAGCAGTTAAATAAAAAACTGGATATTATCAAAGTAAAAACCTTCGATGAAAGTCACAGTATATCCCGTGAAATGATGTTAATGAAGGTAAAATACAACAAAAACAATCGCCGCGATATTATGGAAATATGTGAAATCATGAAGGCAGATATTGTTGATATGAGTAAGACATACATGATTATCCAGATTTGTGATGTCCCTGAAAAAATCAAACTGTTAATTGATATGTTTGCATCTGTCAGCATTGTAGAGGTAGCAAGAACCGGAACCCTGGCTCTTCCCAAATGCAGTGAAAACGAATAGTTGAAGGTGCTATTATAACTCGTGGTTATGAAAAGCATAAGGGCTGTTCATACGTTGACAAAGCAAATCATATGCTGATAAAATGAAATTCAGCATGAAAGGAATGGAAATTATGCAAAAGAAAGTATTTCAGTTGTTAGTAGATAATACCTCCGGTGTATTAAGCCGTATTTCCGGTTTATTCAGCCGTCGCGGATACAATATTGAAAGCATTACGGCAGGTGTTACGGCAGATCCGAATTATACCCGTATTACCATTGTTACAAGTGGCGACGATGAGATTTTGGACCAGATTGAAAAACAGGTTGGTAAGCTTGTTGATGTACGGGATATCAAGGTGTTGGAACCGGACGAATCCGTTTACCGTGAACTGGTTTTAATCAAAATCAGGGTAACTTCCGAAAACAGACTTTCCGTTATCGGTTTGGTAGACAGTTTTAAAGCGAGAATCGTGGATGTTTCTAAAGAAAGTCTGACCGTTGAGATGGAAGTAAAAGGTATCAGCGACAGCAAGATTGATAATTTCATCAATTTGCTGGAAGGATATGAGATTTTGGAGCTTGCTCGTACCGGTTTAATTGGTCTTGGCCGCGGCACGGATAATGTTACCTATTTACCATAGTGTTTAAGAAGTTAATTCTGATACGTTTTATCGCTTTTGCGAAGATATGTTAGCAGGAAATAACTTTCTAAATATAAATATTTATTTTACTAGGAGGATTTTAAAATGTCACAGGACGCAAAGATTTTTTATCAGGAAGATTGTAATTTATCTTTATTGGAAGGAAAGACAATCGCAGTTATCGGTTATGGTAGCCAGGGTCATGCACATGCATTAAATGCAAAAGAATCAGGCTGCAATGTTATCATTGGATTATACGAAGGTTCTAAATCATGGGATAAAGCCGTTAAGCAGGGATTTGAAGTTTATACTGCTGCAGAAGCTGCGAAAAAAGCTGATATCATTATGATTTTGATTAACGATGAGAAACAGGCTGATTTATACAAAAATGATATCGAGCCCAACTTAGAGCCCGGTAATATGTTAATGTTCGCACATGGTTTTAATATCCATTTTGGTTGTATTGTACCTCCGGCTGATGTTGACGTTACCATGATTGCTCCTAAAGGACCCGGACATACCGTTCGTAGTGAATACCAGGCCGGAAAAGGTGTTCCTTGTCTGATCGCTGTTCATCAGGATGCAACCGGAAAAGCACAGGATATTGCATTAGCATATGCATTGGCAATCGGTGGAGCAAGAGCCGGTGTATTAGAGACAACATTCCGTACCGAAACAGAAACAGACCTTTTTGGTGAGCAGGCTGTTCTTTGCGGTGGTGTTTGTGCATTAATGCAGGCTGGTTTTGAAACATTGGTAGAAGCAGGATATGATCCTCGTAATGCATACTTTGAATGTATCCATGAGATGAAACTCATTGTTGACTTGATTTATCAGTCAGGATTCGCAGGAATGAGATATTCTATCTCTAACACTGCTGAGTACGGTGATTATATTACAGGACCGAAGATCATTACAGAAGATACCAAGAAAGCAATGAAGAAGATCCTTTCTGATATTCAGGATGGTTCTTTTGCAAAAGAATTCTTATTGGATATGTCTCCGGCAGGAAAACAGGTTCATTTCAAAGCTATGAGAAAATTAGCTGCAGAACATCCTTCAGAAGTTGTCGGTGAAGAAATCCGTAAACTTTACAGCTGGAACAACGACGATGAGAAATTAATCAACAACTAATACATGGTCTGACGGCTTAAAGATTGGTTGTTTTAGATTGTATTATTAAAATGGGGCTTTTGTGTAGTTTTGTTTCATAAATGATTATGCAAAAGCCTTTTTTATTGAAATAAACTGTTTATTTTATATTTTAATATAATGATGTTGAGGTCAAAAGGTATTTTATCCCCATGATATCAACGGATTGCTACAATGAAAAGGTAAAGGAGAATTCCATGGATTCATTTAATTCAGATAATAATAATCAGGATTTTATGCAGAATACATACAACAATCCGCATCAAAATCCATATCAGGAACCGCTGGTAAACGGATACGAGAGTACTTACAATACCAATGGTCAAATGTATCAAACTTATGAGGAACCTGAAAAACCCCATTTTTTTATGCAATTTCCATACGCATTTAATCCTACAAAATATGGTGTTTTATCTAATATCAATACTGGGGCAATGATTGGATTTGTTGCGTTATTGCTTGCTGTCTGTACTTTGGTAACTTATATTGGTTTTGCAATTTCTTTCAATGACACGGAAGCGTTCAATGAAGTGATGGATGTTTTTCCGTATTTTAAGGTTGATGATGGCGAATTTTATATTGAAGAGGATTTTGAGTATGATGATCCCAATAAAGAGGTGTATGTTTATTTCTCGGATGATTACGACTCTTTTTCGTTAGGTGATGCGGAAGAATTGCATACGGAAGGCTATGATTCGGTTATGTTAATATCCAGAACCAATCTTGTGCTTGAATCGGATGGAGAGTATAATCAGTTGAGTTTTAAAGATTTTGGGACGATTTCTTTTGATAAGGACTGGATTATTGACAGTCTGATTCCCGGATTATTTGTATTTGTTTCCGTTTGCTTTATTTTTTATTATATTGCGAGAAGCTTTTGGTATTTCTTCTGTGCGATGATTTATATGTTAATTGCAATGATTTGTGCAAAGATATTCCATAGAGATATAGCAGCCGGAGTATTGTTTAAAGCAAGTGTATATGCGAAAGTGTTAATGACTGTGGTTGCATGTCTGTTATCGGTTCTGCCGGTTGCAATTACGATTCCGGCATTTATCCGGACTATGATCACACTTGCAATGATTATTGCGGCATTTGGTTATCTTCCTCAGAGAACGAATGTATAAAATCAATGAATTTTTTCAGAGAATCTGACATGGGCAGATCTTCTCTGTATGTAAAACCGATTTTTCGTTTAGGAATGGTACGTTTAAAGGTTAGTTCTTTAAATGTGCCATTTTCTATGTCTTCTTTAACGAAATCACGGATAACACAGGCAATTCCCAAATCAATTTTGGCTAATTCAATTAAAAGATCCATCGTGTTGATTTCTAAGATATTAGTCATAGTGATCTGATGTGCGGCAAGATATTGGTCAACAAACATGCGGGATACATTTTCTTTGTTTAGCATCATAAAGTTAGCACTGGATAATAGGGATGCTTTTCCGTTGCCTTCTCTGATACGTAGGTTTTTTAAGTAATTGTCGGTTGCAATAAAAGTATCCTGTATCTCTTTTATGGGCTCATAGCATAGTAAATGCCCGGGATTGGAAGGAATACCGACCAGACCGATTTCTGTTACGCCTTTTTCTATGTCCTGTATGGTTTCCATGGAAGGATGACAGGTTATAGAGATTGTAATATGAGGATTTTGTCTGATGAATTCCTGCAAATAGGGGAGAAGAACATATTTGCATAAAGTTATGCTGACCCCAATGGATAAATGAGAAACACCAAGGGTTGCGATTTTGTGTAACTGATCTTCGCCACTCTGGATAGCCATAAAAGCATTTTTTACCTGTTCGTATAGGATTACGCCTTCGTTTGTTAATGTAACACCACGGGAACTTCGCATAAAAAGCTTCGTGTCTAAATTGTTTTCGAGTTTTGCTATGGCTTTGCTGATAGCGGGTTGGCTGATGAATAGTTCTTTGGCTGCCCCCGAAATGTTCTTGTTTTTTGCTACCGTATAAAAAATATGATATAGATTTAAATTGTTCTCCATAGGATGTACCTTTCTGTCAAGTAAATAACGAAATAATTATGAGTGCATTGGGGAAATGATATATCCATCTTATCATAACCACAAATTATAGTAAATATGAATATTATGTATTTTATTTATATTCATGTATTGTGCTATACTGTCACTATCAAATAATAGGAGGTTTATATCATGGGAATGACGATGACACAAAAGATTTTAGCTGCACATGCCGGACTTGATAAGGTTGAAGCCGGACAACTGATTGAGGCAGATTTAGATCTTGTTTTAGGAAATGATATAACAAGCCCTGTAGCCATTAAAGAAATGGATAAAATGAAAGTTGAAGGGGTTTTTGATAAGGATAAAATTGCACTAGTACCGGATCATTTTGTTCCGAATAAGGATATTAAATCCGCAGAGCATTGCAAATGCGTCAGGGAATTTGCATATCGTAATCAGATTACCAATTATTTTGAAGTAGGACAGATGGGGATTGAACATGCTTTATTACCTGAAAAAGGTCTGACTGTTGCCGGTGATGTGATTATCGGTGCTGATTCTCATACTTGTACTTATGGTGCCTTAGGAGCATTTTCTACCGGTGTCGGAAGTACGGATATGGCTGCCGGAATGGCAACCGGGAAAGCCTGGTTTAAGGTTCCTGGAGCAATCAAATTTGAGTTAACCGGTTCACTTCCGGAATGGGTCAGCGGTAAAGACCTGATTCTTCATATCATCGGAATGATTGGTGTGGATGGTGCATTATACAAATCTATGGAATTTGTCGGTGAAGGTGTTAAGAGCCTTTCTATGGATGATCGTTTTACCATTGCTAATATGGCAATTGAAGCAGGTGCTAAAAACGGTATTTTCCCTGTTGATGAATTAGCCAAGGCTTACATGGATGAGCACTCCACAAAACAATATACGGTTTATGAAGCAGATGAGGACGCTATTTATGATGAAGTATATACCATTGATTTAAATTCACTTCGTCCTACGATTGCATTTCCACATTTACCGGAAAACACAAAGACAATTGATGAAATTACAGAAGATATTAAAATCGATCAGGTTGTTATCGGTTCTTGTACAAACGGACGTATTGACGATTTGAGATGCGCGGCAAAGGTATTAAAAGATAAAAAAGTAGCATCCGGAATTCGCTGTATTATTATTCCGGCAACGCAGGCCATTTATCTGCAGGCAATGGAAGAAGGGCTTTTAAAAACCTTTATTGAAGCCGGTGCTGTTGTTTCTACACCGACCTGCGGTCCATGCTTAGGCGGATATATGGGTATTTTAGCAGCCGGTGAGAGATGTGTTGCCACAACTAACCGTAATTTTGTCGGACGTATGGGTCATGTCGATTCGGAGATATATCTGGCTTCTCCTGCAGTTGCAGCAGCAAGTGCAGTTGCAGGGAAGATTTCATGCCCATGTCGTTTATAAAATTGAGAGTAACAAACAGTGGCTATTGATATTAATAGGTCGAGGAAAGAAATATTTGATCACGTAGATATAGCTTGATAAGAAAAAGATAAGGAGATTGTCATGGAAAACGCAAAAGGTATTGTTTTTAAATATGGTGATAATGTGGATACGGATGTTATTATTCCGGCAAGATATTTGAATTCTTCCGATCCGGCAGAGCTTGCAACACACTGCATGGAAGATATTGATAAGGAGTTTGTAAAAAAAGTAAAAATAGGTGATATCATGGTTGCAACCAAAAACTTTGGATGTGGTTCTTCCCGTGAACATGCACCAATTGCCATTAAAGCATCCGGTATCAGTTGTGTGATTGCAGATACATTTGCACGAATTTTTTACCGTAACGCCATCAACATTGGATTGCCGATTATCGAATGTGCAGATGCTGCCAATGAGATTGAAGCAGGAGATGAAGTGGAAGTTGATTTTGATTCCGGAAAGATTTACGATCTGACAAAAGGTACAGAATATCAGGGTCAGGCTTTTCCACCATTTATGCAGAAAATCATTGATGCAGAAGGTCTTGTAAATTATATCAATGCCAAATAAAGATTTTTGAAGGATACAAGTTGTCCTTGCAAAATAGTATTATGCACTTAATTAATGCCGGATTTCGTTGTGCGGACATCTCTTCATTCGTGGGGCGTGTCTCACTTCAAAATCCGGCATTTTTCTTCCATATTTATGTGGTGTGTTTTTATCTTCCATATTCATATGGTTTGTTGACGGGAAATATAGGTTGGCAGTAGTATAATATATAATTATTATTGATGAGGAATAGAACATGAAAAAACGAACAAAAATGATACTGATAGGAATCGTTGCTGTCTTATTGGTTGGCACATATATTTTTATTAAAAATCATATTAAAATTACTTCCAATGGTATTTCCATATCAATGAGTGGTTCAGACGGTCCGACAGCAGTTTTTATTGCCGGTAAATTACCGAAAGGAGAAAAGAATATGACATATACATCGATTACGATGGAAGAAGCAAAAGATATTTTTCAAAATAGTGGTGACTATATTATTCTGGATGTCAGAAGAGCTGATGAATTTTCCGAGGGGCACATACCGGGAGCAATCAATTATGCAAATGAGGATATTTTACAAGATAAACCTGAAGTACTGCCGGATTTAGAACAGACCATATATGTCTATTGTCGAAGTGGCAGAAGAAGTAAAGAAGCAGCAGATAAGCTTGTTCAAATGGGATATACCAATATTATTGAAATCGGTGGTATCCTTGACTGGAATGGAGAACTGGAAAAATAGTAAACATGATATGAAAAAATCATATTAAAAGTAACACACACACAACGCAAACTAAATTCAAACAAAACACAAACATGTGTTCACATTTTGCGCTTGCTATGATATAATAACGTTATGAAAAAAGAAAACAGACATCTTATCAGTTTTTTACTCTTTATCTTTATATGCATGATTTTCGTTGTTTATCTCTTTTTTTTCAAAAGTGATGACGGAGCTTTTTGTGAAGTTAATGTGCAGGGAGAGATTGTTGCCAGACTACCTCTTTTTGAGGATTGTGTGAAGCGGGTTGATACTCCCGGTGGCTATAATATGATTACGGTCAAAGAGGGGTGTGTATCTGTTACGGAAGCTGATTGCGGGAATCAAATCTGTGTACAGACCGGACAGATTCATAAAAACGGTCAGATTATTACCTGCCTGCCGCATGGACTGATTATCAAAATTGTATCAGGTCAGGATAAGGAGGTTGATGCCATTGCCTACTGATAAGATTGCGAAAATGGGACTTTTCATCTGTCTTGGCATGATTTTTTCTTATGTAGAAACATTGGTCGTATTAGTTCCTACGATTCCCGGGATAAAAATCGGTTTGTCGAATGCATTGGTTGTTTTATTGCTCTATTCCTATGGCATTACATATTGTATTCTGTTTCAACTCTGCCGTATTTTGCTTAGTTCCCTTTTGTTTGGAAATTTGTTTGGATGTCTTTTTTCATTGGCCGGTGCGGGAATTAGTCTGCTTATAATGTATCTGCTCAAAAAGGTGAAGTGGATTGATGTCCCCGGAAACAGTATGTTCGGTGGGATTTTTCATAATATTGCACAACTTTTTGTCGCATATGCTTTAGTGCAAAATACAACTGTATTTTATTATTTCCCGGTATTGTTATTTAGTGGTGCACTTACCGGATATGCAATCGGATGGATTGGTGAATTTATTTTGAAACGGAGATTGTTATGATTGCTTATATTATTGGTGAAATAACGGATATTTCAGAGGATTCTGTTGTAATTGAAACAAACGGAATGGGATTTAATGTTTTTGTTGCCTCAGGTTATCAATACAGCATAGGACAAAATGTAAAGATTTATACCTATACCAATGTAAAGGAAGATGCCTTTTCTTTATTCGGTTTTGAAGATAAAGAACAGCTTGTATTGTTTAAAATGCTTTTGACGGTAAATGGAATCGGACCCAAAGGTGCTCTTGCAATTTTATCCTGTATGAGTACAACAGATCTTCGTTTTGCAATTTATCATGAGGATGCCGGCGCGATTGCTAAGGCAAACGGCATTGGTAAAAAGACGGCAGAGCGTGTGATTTTGGATTTGAAGGATAAGATTAAATTATCAGACAGCCCTGATATGCCGTCTGCTTTATTAAAGGGAAATGATGTAGCATTAACCGGTTTTGATGAACAAAGAAGGGATGCTATTGAAGCATTAACTGCACTTGGTTATAGTTCCGGTGAAGCCGTAAAGGCAGTTTCCAAGGTTGAAATGACGGATGGAATGACTGCAGATGCCATTTTAAAACAATCATTAAAATATCTATTTTAAAGGAATGAATTATGCCACAAAGAATTATTGAGACTTCTGTTTTGGAAGAAGATAAGAAAATAGAATCAACGCTTCGTCCGCAGTTCATGGATGACTACATTGGTCAAAGTAAAGCAAAAGAAACATTGAAAATTTTTATTGAAGCTGCAAAGCAAAGAGAAGATGCACTGGATCATATATTATTTTATGGGCCGCCCGGTCTTGGTAAGACGACTCTTGCCGGTGTCATAGCCAATGAAATGGATGCACATCTGAAAGTGACCAGTGGACCGGCAATTGAAAAGCCGGGAGATATGGCTGCTATTTTAAGCGGTCTTTCAGACGGAGATGTCCTGTTTGTGGATGAAATTCATCGATTAAACAAACAGGTTGAAGAAGTATTGTATCCTGCAATGGAGGATTATTGTATTGATATTATGATTGGAAAAGGTCCGACTGCAAAATCCATTCGTCTGGATCTACCCAAATTTACACTAATTGGCGCAACAACCAGAGCGGGATTACTGTCTGCTCCGCTCAGAGATCGTTTTGGTGTTATCAATCGTCTGGAGTTTTACAGTATTGAGGAGCTTGTAGCCATCATTACGCGTTCGGCTTCCGTTTTTGATATTCAGATTGAAGCAAACGGTGCCGTGGAAATGGCAAGAAGGAGCAGAGGCACTCCTCGAATTGCCAACCGTTTATTAAAACGAGTAAGGGATTTTGCTCAGGTTCGTTATGATGGTGTGATAACAGAACGTGTTGCAAAAGAAGCATTGGATATGCTCGATGTGGATAAGCTTGGATTGGATCATGTTGACAGGAATCTTCTGCTTACCATGATTGATAAATTTGGCGGTGGACCGGTAGGACTTGATACATTAGCTGCAGCTACCGGAGAGGATGCAGGCACGATAGAAGATGTAAATGAGCCTTATCTGATTAAAAATGGTTTGATTAACCGGACACCCAGAGGTCGGGTAGTTACCAAAAATGCCTATCTTCATTTTGGGCTGGATTTGCCGGAGCATCTTATTTGACTATTTTTTCTAAATATTTTTGCTGAATATTTCAGGAAAATTTCAGGAAAAATATCGAAAAACGGTTGTTTTCTCATAATATTCTGATATAATATATCTTGTATGTGGCCCGTGGCTTCATGGGCATATATTGTGTTGATAGATATTTTGTGTTATATCAGGGAGAAAATGATATGTCAATTAAGACAGAAACAGAAGTGGTTATCGGCGGAAAATCTTATACATTAAGTGGCAGCGAAAGTGCGGAATATTTGCAGCGTGTTGCCTTTTATATTAATAATAAACTGTCAGAATACAATAAAATCGAAAGTTTTCGAAAACAATCCTCTGAGTTTCGCAATATTTTGCTGGAATTAAATATTGCAGATGATCTTTTTAAAGCAAAACAGAAAATTGTAGATTTGGAAGAAGAATTAGAGCGTAAGGAAAAGGAATTATACGACTTAAAGCATGAGCTGATTTCTTCACAAATCAAATTAGATAATGCAGAAAAAAGCGTTAAGTCCCTGCAATCTGAGGTAAACGACAATACCAAAAAGATTGTTCGTTTAGAGGCGCAGATTAAAGGCGCAAACGCTTAATTGATAGTGGTTTTTATGGGTTGTTGTGTTGGTGCGACAACCTTTTTCTATGAAAAACAGGAGAATGTCATTGAATAAACCGGAATTATTGGCGCCCGCAGGAGATATGGCGTGTTTTATGGCAGCAATCAATGCAGGTGCTGATGCAATATATTTAGGCGGAGAAGAATATGGTGCAAGAGCTTATGCCTCCAATTTTTCAAAAGAAGAATTGTGTGAGGCTGTTTCTTATGCGCATTTATTCGGAGTTAAAGTTTATCTGACGGTTAACACTTTGGTAAAGGAAAGGGAGTTTGACCATCTTGTTTCTTTTATAAAACCATTTTATGAACATGGTCTGGATGGAGTCATTGTGCAGGATCTTGGTGTCCTGTTACAACTCAAAGAAAGCTTTCCCGGTTTGGAACTGCATGCCAGCACCCAAATGGGAATTTCCGGTTCTTATGGAGCAAAGCTGTTAAAGGATTTTGGAGTATGCCGGGTTGTACCTGCCAGAGAATTATCTTTAGATGAAATATGTGATATAAAGCAACGTGTCGGTATTGATATTGAAAGTTTTATTCACGGTGCGATGTGTTATTGTTATTCCGGTCACTGTTTATACAGCAGTTTTCTCGGAGGCAGAAGTGGAAACAGAGGTCGTTGCGCAGGTCCTTGCAGACTTCCTTTTGAAGTATTTGGAAAAAAAGATGTTTATCCTTTGAGTTTAAAAGATATGTGTACGGTTTCTATACTTGTGCAATTGCTCGATTCCGGCATTGATTCTTTTAAAATAGAAGGGCGAATGAAAAATCCGTACTATGTTGCGGGTGTTACATCCATATATCGGAAATATATTGATTTATACATGGAAAATACAGATTCAAATGGTACTGTCCGGATATCTGAAAAGGATATGGAGTTGTTGAAAAAACTCTATCTTCGAGTTGATTTACAAGAAGGATATTATCATAGACACAATGGCAGAGAAATGATAACGATAAAAAAGCCCGGTTATCATTCTGCTGATGAGAAAGAATTCCTTTCCATCAAAGAAAAATATTTGGATTGTGACAAAAAGATAAAATTATTTGCAAAGATACGTTTAAAAATCGGAGAAAAGCTTTTTATCACAATATGGGATGAAAAAGGGAATACAACCTCTTTGTGCATGGAAGAAATTGTTTTGGCTGCCCAAAAACGTCCGGTATTAAAAGAGGATGTCTTAAAACAATTAAACAAGACGGGAAATACTCCGTTTTATTTTGAAACCATTTCTGTTATAATGGATGATAACGTTTTTGTTTCTTTGAAAGCGCTGGGTGAAATCAGGAGAGATGTTCTTAGTCTGTTTTGGAAACAACTGGTGGATATTTCGAATCCGCGTATGCAGATGCAAAGCATTCAGGATAAAAATACTCATGATGAAAGTACTCATGACGAATGGATATCCCAAGAGATTGCAATATCGGATATAAATGATGAGACTGTTCATCACAAAAAGCTTTCTTCCCGATACAGGGTTTATTGTCAGAGCATGCAGCAATTGTTGTTTTTGCTTCAGATATTACCACAATATCCGCAGATTGCTGCAATTGAGGTCAATGCTTTTTTGTTACAGGAATTGTCGGATGCTTTGATTGAGAAATTGAAAGAAGCCAAGACTTATGAAATCGACTATTATCTTGTCTTTCCTCCGGTGTTCAGGCAAAAAGCGGCCGACTGGTTTTTGCCGTATCGGGATCTGATGGCAACAGATTTATTTTATGGATTTTTTTGTAACAGTCTTGATACGCTTTCTTTTTTGTTAGAATGCAGGTTGCCGGATGAGAAAGTTATCGTGGCTGACTATGGCTTGTATGTGTTTAATCAAAAAGCAATAGAGTTTCTTTCTCAATATGGAATATCCGGGATGGTTGTACCATATGAATTAACATATTATGAATGGTTGGATATTCAGAAAAAGGAAGCGGATAAATCGGCTTATCCTTTTTGCTCAGAATACTTAGTATATGGTTATCTTCCGTTTATGAGGACTGCCAATTGTATTAAAAAAACATTTGGTAAATGTAACCATAAAAATGAAGTGATTACCATTAAGGACAGGACTCAAAAGAATATTTCTGTTTTCAATCAGTGTGAAGTATGTGAAAATACAATTTATAACAGTATTCCGCTTTCTTTGCATGGTGATACCGATAAAATAGAAACGGATTATTTGAGAATTTCATTCACAATGGAAGATGAAAATCAAATGGCTCAGGTTTTGGATTTATTTATGAAGAAACAAAAAGATGCTTTGTATGAGTATACAAAAGGGCATTTTAAGAAAGGAATCGAGTAATCATGGCATTGGTTATTTCGGACATGTCAAAATATGTCATTGCCGTATTTATGGCAATTTATACATTTGAGGCGTTTACCGCTTTTAACGGAAAAGATGAGGAAAAAAAAGAAGGCATCTATACCAGACAGGTAATTTGTATGTTTTTAGTTCACTTTGTCTCCTTTGCAGCCATATGTTTGGAAACAAGTGATTTATCTTACATCATTTTTTATGGCTTTCAGCAGATTTTATTGTTTGCAACCATTGCCATATACCGTGTTTTATATAAGGATGTCAGTAAACTTCTGTTAAACAATATGTGTATGTTATTGTCAATCGGCTTTGTGGTTCTTACCCGTTTGGATTATGATAAAGCATTAAAACAATTTCGGATTGTTGCAATTTCTCTGGTACTCTGCATGGTTATTCCTTATCTTATGAAAAAGTTCCGTTTTCTGGATCGTTTCTCATGGTTGTATGCTTTGATTGGTATAGCAGCATTGGGAATTGTACTTTGTCTTGGTTCCTTGACGCATGGATCGAAGATTTCCTATACAATTGCCGGATATACATTTCAACCGTCAGAATTTGTAAAAATCATATTTGTGT
Organism: Lachnospiraceae bacterium; assembly: GCA_017626095.1. Classification (GTDB taxonomy): domain Bacteria; phylum Bacillota; class Clostridia; order Lachnospirales; family Lachnospiraceae; genus UBA2882. The sequence goes on along the minus strand of JAGAJL010000015.1, from coordinate 43,078 downwards.
TCTTTGTTGCCGCCATGCTTGCAAAATCCAAAAGTTTTCTGCAGATTGTGATTACTTCATGTGTTGCGGCGGCGCATGTTATTATTTTGGTTGCATCCAAAGACTTAGGTAGTGCATTAATCTTTTTTGTCGTCTATGTTGCCATGGTTTTTGTTGCGACACACAATTATTTTTATCTGATTGTAGGTTCTTTGTGTGGATGCGGTGCCGGTATAATAGCATACAAATTGTTTACACATGTTCAAGTACGTGTGCAGGCCTGGAGAGACCCCTGGTCATATATTGACGGAAAAGGTTATCAGATTACGCAATCTTTGTTTGCTATCGGAACCGGTGGCTGGTTTGGCATGGGGTTGTACCAGGGAGATCCGACGGCAATTCCATATGTGGAGGCTGACTTTATTTTTTCTGCCATAGCGGAAGAGATGGGAGTTATTTTCAGCATCTGTTTGGTTTTAGTCTGCTTAAGTTGTTTTATTGGTTTTATTAATATTGCCATGCGCCTGAAAAACGAGTTCTATCGTAATGTGGCAGTGGGATTGGCTGTTACCTACATTTTTCAAATCTTTTTAACGATTGGCGGAGGAACAAAGTTTATTCCTCTTACCGGTGTTACACTGCCGCTGGTCAGTTATGGTGGAAGCAGTGTGTTGACGACGATTATCATGTTTTGCATAATTCAGGGATTGTATTGTATACGTGCAGAGGAAGGAGGACGTCATGTCAGGGTCGAAGAGGACGATTAGAGAATTCGAAGATGATGAATTATATGATGAAGAACCGCTTCCCAAAAAGAAAAAAAGAAAGAAGCAGATAAATAAAAAAGATAAATATCGCAATCGGGAACTTTGGGTAGTTACTTATATCTTTATCTTTTTGATGCTTACCGTCATTGGAAATGAGATTCGTTTTGTCTATACGGACAGTGAAACCGTAATTAACAATTCTTATAATCCGAGACAGGAAATTCTTGCTCAGAAAAATGTACGTGGTTCTATTCTTGCTGATGATAAAACGGTATTGGCTCAAACCGTGCGTGCAAAAGACGGCACGGAAAAAAGAGTGTATCCCTACTCCAATCTGTTTGCTCATGTTGTGGGATTTTCTACGAAAGGTAAAACCGGAATCGAATATCTTGGTAATATGAACATGCTTACGTCTAATGCGTCTTTAGGTGAAAAAATACAAAAAGAAATTTCAGCAGAGAAAACAATTGGTGATAATGTTGTTACGACTTTAAATGTAGAGTTACAAAAAGTTGCTTATGAAGCACTTGGTGTTTATGATGGTGCTATTATTGTTTCGGAACCGTCTACCGGTAAGATATTGGCAATGGTTTCGAAGCCTGATTTTGATCCCAACAACATTGTAGAAATGTGGGATGGGCTTGTGAATGACGATTCCAGTAGTGTATTGTTAAATCGGGCAACACAGGGGTTGTATCCGCCCGGTTCGACGTTTAAAATAATTACTTCTTTGGCTTATTACAGACAAAATGGAGGAAATGTTTCCAATTATCATTATAATTGTAATGGATCATTTACCTATAACGGTGACCGTATCAATTGCTATCATGGTTCTAATCATGGAAGCGTTGATTTTGCAACGAGCTTTGCTAAATCGTGCAATTCTTCCTATGCCAATATCGGTTTGTCTTTAGATTTAGGTGAGTTGGAAAGTACATGTAATGATCTTTTGTTTAATGAAGATCTGGATTTGAAATTTTTAACCGGACAAAGCAAATATGTGCTTGGCACCAATGCCGGATCCTATGATGTTATGCAGACATCCATCGGACAGGGAAAAACACAGATTACACCGTTACAACTTAATATGATAACATGTGCCATAGCCAATAAGGGAACTGTCAAAACACCTTATCTGATTGATCGGATTGAAAGTTATAATGGTACAAATGTAAAAACCTATTCTTCGGAAGATTATAAAACGATAATGACGGAAGATGAGGCAGAATTCTTAAAAGAGATGATGACCGGTGTTGTGGAAAGAGGTACTGCAACGAAGTTAAAAGGTCTTTCTTATACTGCTGCAGGTAAAACCGGTTCTGCAGAGTATAATGCAGTAAAGACGGACAGTCACGCATGGTTTACCGGATTTGCTCCGGTAGAAAATCCGCGTGTCTGCGTTACCATTATTGTGGAAGGTGCCGGCTCAGGGGGTGAATATGCCGTTCCGATGGCAAAACGTATTTTTGATACATATTTTCAGATTAAAGGCCTCAATTAAAAAAGAATTGAAATACGAATTTCAACTATCTTTTTTAGAAATTGTATAGTAAAATAGTCTTAATATAGTTAAGGAGGGTTATGGCATGTTTGATCAGATTTTTGGAAACTATTTGGTACAAGCAGGCAAATTATCTCAGGAAAAGCTGGATGCAGTCATTGAATATGAGAGTTCTGTCAGAGTAAAACTGGGTACAATTGCTGTTGCCGAAAAGTTAATGACCGATAAACAGGCTGAAGAGGTTAATCAATTACAGGCAGTTATGGACAAGCGCTTTGGTGATATTGCCGTTGAAAAGGGGTATTTGACGGATGATCAGGTGGGTCAATTGCTGAAAAAACAGGGAAATGCTTACATGATTTTTGTTCAGACTTTGATTGATCAGGAAATCATGACAATGGAAGATATTGAGAATTCATTAAAAGAATATCAGGATACGCAAGGATTTACAGATTCTGATATGAGTGATCTTGTAAGTGGTGATATTGAGCGGATTGTTAAATTATTCCTTCCTGCAAACACCGAATTACATGATCGCCTTTGTGGTATCGCTATTCGTACCCTGATTCGTCTTGTTAATTCGGGTTCGTATGTTTCCAAAGCTTTTTTAGTAGATCAGATTGTGGCAGACAATTTTGCTATGCAGGCAATGGAAGGAGATCATTACCTGATATCCGGTTTTGCAGGTTGCTCAGACAGTCTTTTGGCGATTGCAAATCCTTTTGCCGGTGAGGAGTTTGATGCTGTGGATTTAGATGCATTGGACGCTGTTGGTGAATTTACAAACTGTATTAATGGTCTTTTTGCATCAGAATTAAGTAAGGAAGGTGTCGATATTGATATGCTTCCCCCGGAATTCTATGATCATCCGGTTACGATTTCCGGTAATCAATTTTGTGTATTTCCGATTACAATCGGATATAATGTAATTAATTTTATTCTGAGTATCGATTCAGAATTGAAAATTGCTTAGGGAGGAACGAAAAGTGGCAAAAATATTAATTGTGGACGATTCTCGGACATCCAGAAAAGTACTTAGAGGTATTTTAGAAGAAGGCGGCCATGAAGTTGTTGATGAGGCTGTCAACGGACAGGAAGGTGTGCAGAAGTTTCAGGCTTGCAAACCGGATATTGTTACTATGGATATTACCATGCCGGTTTTAGATGGAATGGAAGCATTAAAGATGATTAAAGCTTTAAAACCGGATATGAAAGTGGTTATGGTTACTGCAGCCGGACAGAAAAGTAAAATGATCGATTGTATCAAATTGGGAGCCAATGAATTTTTGACAAAACCTTTTGATAAAGAAGAAATTGTTTCAGTTATCAATAAGCTTTCGTAATTACCGGATGATGAATATATTTTAAGATTCGCCCGACAGGAGGAATTGCATATGATCGAAGCAACGAGCTGTGGCGGCGTGGTTATTTTCAGAGGTAAAGTATTACTTCTTTATAAAAGCTATAAAAATAAGTATGACGGATGGGTTCTTCCGAAAGGAACGGTGGAATTTGGTGAAACACATGAAGAAACCGCTTTGCGTGAAGTTTTAGAAGAAACCGGTTCGAAAGCTACCATTATTAAGTATATCAATAAGAGCGAATATACCTTTCGTGTACCGGAAGACATGGTATCAAAGGATGTCCATTGGTTTTTAATGATGGCTGACAGTTATTACAGCAAACCACAACGTGAAGAACATTTTGTCGACTCTGGATTTTATAAATTTCATGAGGCTTATCATTTGCTAAAGTTTAGTAATGAAAAACAAATTTTAGAGCAGGCATATGCCGAGTATTTAGAATTAAAAAAGGCTAACTTGTGGGGACACAAATATTTATAAGAATATTTCCGTTACTACAAGGAAGGCTTTGGCCTTCCTTATTTTATTCCTATAGTGAAGCCTGCAAAAGCCAAATAATCAGGTATTAATATGCATATTTATAAAAGTATGTTTTGCGATGATGTTTGTCAGGGTAAACGCAAAAAAATTATACGTAAAATTAAATATCATGCCGGACTGACATCGACTTATGTCATTGCATTGGCAAATGGAAATGATTATTTTGATCTGATTCCCGGATATGTTTTAAAACAAAAAGCATATCCAATAAAAGATTTGCATATCATTGGACTTGCAGATGGATATGATAGTGCCGTTATATTGGTGATAAAGATGATTGGGGTATTTTTTGAAAAATACGGTACGTACCAATTTAAAGATTTTCTGATGCAGGAAAAAGAGATGAATTTTACCGGATATAACAGGAAATAATATTTATGGGTGTTTTGTTTTTAATACTAAAAATAATAGGAATAGTCCTTTTGGGATTGTTGGCTTTGCTTTTATTGGCATTACTCATAATTCTGTTTGTACCATTTCGATATCGTATTCATGCAAGTTATTATGATACGGCAGATATTCAGGCAACGGTCAGTTGGCTTCTTCATGCCATATCCGTCAGCCTGTGTATTTCAAAAGATGATAAAAAATGCCGGATAAAAGTTTTTGGGATCTGTATTTTAGATTTGTTTCATCCGAAACCACGGAAAGAAAAAAAGCGTAAGAAGAAATCTGATACCAAAAGGGATGAGACCAAGCATTCAAAACAATTAGAACGAACCGAACAATCAAAAAAAATGTCGGAATCTGTCACACAGTATGATGATTCGACCTTGTCAGAAGATGATACACCAAAAGATGCCGGAATTTTTGAAAAAATTATTTCTTTTTTCATAAGAATTAAAGAAGCTGTTTTGTCTTTACAAAGAAAAATCCGGACTGTCCGTGAAAAACAGATTGATTTACAAGAGCAGGGCAGAAAATGGATAACTGTTTTAAAAAGAAACAGGACAAAAAACGCACTCAGTAAATGTAAAGATATTCTGATAAAAATGCTGCAGACCATTCTTCCCAGAAAATGGAGTGCTTATGTTCATTTTGGTATGGATGATCCGGCGACTACGGCACAGATTTTGGGTTATTGCTGGATGTTTATCGGTATTTTGGCAAATCACGTCACCTGTCTTCCTGATTTTGAAAATAAAGTTATGGAAGGCGAATTAAAAGCAAAAGGTAATATTTGTATGATTACATTTGTTTTGATTGGATTAAAAGTACTTTTTGATCCGGATTTGATATATTTGAGGAAAATAATAGCAGAAGTGGATTCTTTATAAAATAAAACGGAGGAAACGCTATGAATGAAAATAATTTTGGAAATGTAATTACATCTCTTATGAAAGGTATGGAAACGTTTTTGTCAACAAAGACGGTTGTTGGTGAGCCTACACAGGTTGGAGATACCATTATCCTTCCTTTGGTGGATGTAACATTCGGTGTGGGAGCAGGCGCAAATGCCAATGATGCAAAAAATGCCGGAGGCGGAGGTATGTCCGGAAAGATGATGCCCAGCGCTGTTTTAGTGATTCGAAATGGACAGACAAAACTGGTAAACATCAAAAATCAGGATATGGTTACTAAAATTATTGATTTAATTCCGGATCTTGTGGATAAATTTACAGCATCAAAAGAAGATATTCCGGTCAGTGATGATGAAGCGGTCGATTTGGCATTCCCGGATGATACAACCGATACTTCAATTGTATTCTGATTATCAAACATGCACATTCGCCAATTAATGCATATTTGTACAAGTGAATTCGTAAATTATTGCATATTTGTGCAAGCACGTTCATAAATTATCATAAATTATACTTTTGACACTTAAATCATATAATAATATAAATAGCATAAGTCTGGTTCGGTATGTGTGAAAAAAATAATTGGATATAGTTGTTTTATGATTGCGATTGGCATGTTTATTATGTTGTTTTTAGAACATCATTTTATAGCGGTAATTTTTATCGCAATACTATTATTGGTTGGTTATAATCTATTTTGCGGATAACCGGAGTGATTATGGATAAAGACAAAGAATGGTTGTTTTCGGAAAATATCAGATTGCGAAAATGGTCTGATGAACTCGAGCACAAGGAGAAAGTCCTTCAGGAAGAGAAGAAAAATTTTGAACAGCAGAAAAAAGCTTTGGAAATAGGGTTTAAAAAGCTTGCGGCCGATAAAGAGACGTTCATGGCTGAGATGAAAAAAGAAAAAGCCAAAATTAACGCCATGCGTTATGAAGCAGAATGCGAAAAAGAATGTGAAAAAGAAAAATCTTTTCATCACCGGAATAAGCTTAGTGGGTTTACGGGCCCCGGATTTTTTAGCGGAGTTACGGGTATAAATTCATTGAGAAAGAGATATAAAGAATTGATGAAGATTTATCATCCGGACAATAAGTACGGAGATTCATTTACTGTTGCGTGCATTAATAAAGAATATGAGATTATGAAAGAAAAACTATCGACAAAATAAATAAGCCGATAGTTTTCTTGTTCAAGAAATATACAATTTTTGTTTTGGTGACTGGCTATGTCCCCAAAGTTGCGAATAATAAAATGTGAGAAACGTGGCAGAGCGTCTGCATAATCAGTCTACAAAATCCATATATCGCACTTTCGGCACATTTATAGTGGGAATACAAATCCGAAAAGGGTTTAGAATAATAAAAAAAGGACCGTACTAATACGATCCTTTCATTTTTAAATCTAAACTTTGAAATTAAGCTCTTTCAACTAATCCGGATTTTAAACAAGATGTGCAAACATGCATAGTCTTTGTTGCACCTTTGACTTTACATTTTACATTTCTGATGTTTGCATTCCAAATACGATTAGATCTTCTATGAGAATGGCTGACGTTATTTCCAAAATGAGCGCCTTTACCACAGATATCACATTTTGCCATAATTGCACCTCCTAACAAAAATTGACTCACAACAAACATATACTAGCAGATTTATAATTAATTTGCAACAAAAAAATGATTTTTTTTTAATTATTGAAAATATAGGCAACATGTTTATTTTTATTCCATGAATTATATATTCCATTTTTTTATAAAAGTTGTTATAATAACTATATTATGACTTTAAGGAGGTATTTGGCATGAAGAGTACCATGAATACACATCTTGGTAATATTTCCATCGATAGTGAAGTTATTGCTAATTATGCAGGAACGGTAGCCAATGAATGTTTCGGTGTTGTCGGAATGGCTAACGTAAATGTAAAAGATGGATTGGTAAAACTTTTAAAGCAGGAAAGTTTATCAACCGGTATTTCTGTTGTTATCAAGAATTCCGGGATCAGCATTGATTTTCATTTAATTGTTGCCTATGGTGTTAATATTCTTGCCGTATCAGATAATTTAATGAGCACTGTTAAATATAAAGTTGAGGAATTTACAGGTTTAAAAGTAGAAAAAGTCAACATCTTTGTGGAAGGTGTTCGAGTAATCGATTAATAGGAGGATATAACTGTGGCTGCGAATACAATTGATAACAGTTTACTTTGCAAAATGTTTTTAGCTGGTGCAAAGAATCTGGAAGCCAACAAAGAATATATTAATGAATTAAATGTTTTCCCTGTTCCGGACGGAGATACGGGAACGAATATGACCATGACGATCATGTCAGCAGCAAAAGAAGTGGCTGGGCTTGATGATGCAACGGAGATGAAAGTTATTGCCAAGGCAATTTCTTCCGGTTCTTTACGTGGAGCAAGAGGAAATTCCGGTGTTATTCTTTCTCAGTTATGCAGAGGTTTTGCCAAAGTTATTGGTGAAGTAGAAGTAATTGATAAAGAAATTCTTGCAAGAGCTTGTGAAAAAGCTGTTGAAAGTGCTTACAAAGCAGTTATGAAGCCAAAAGAAGGTACGATTTTGACCGTGGCAAAAGGCGTATGTGAAAAGGTGGTTGAGCTTTCCGCAGATCCCGAAATTGATATGGATACCCTGATTGACATGGCAATTTCATACGCAAAAGAGGTTCTTGATAAAACACCGGAAATGTTACCTGTTTTAAAACAGGCAGGAGTTGTTGATTCCGGCGGATATGGTCTGGTTACATTTCTTGCAGGTGCACAGAAGGCATTTCGTGGAGAAGAAATTGATTTTACTATTCAGCCGACTGCTTCAGGTGAAAGTCCTCGTGTTGACAGCATGTCTGTAGATACTTCGGATATTAAATTTGGCTATTGTACAGAATTTATTATCATGCTTGATAAAGTATTCAGTGCCAAAATGGAAAAAGATTTTAAAGCATTTTTGGAATCAATCGGTGATTCGATTGTGGTTGTTGCAGATGAAGAGCTTGTTAAAGTTCATGTCCATACCAACGATCCCGGTCTTGCCATCCAGAGAGCTTTGACTTATGGTCCGCTTTCCAATATGAAAATTGATAATATGCGCTTAGAGCATCAGGAAAAGCTTTTTAAAGAACAGGAAAAAGCAGAAGCAATCAGCAGTGAAGTTGCTATGGAGCATAAAGAAGTTGGATTTATCTCTGTTTCTGTCGGTGAAGGTGTCAATGCCATATTTAAAGATTTAGGTGTTGATCGCATTATTGAAGGCGGACAGACGATGAATCCCAGTACAGATGATATTATCAATGCGATTGACAAAGTGAATGCGGATACGGTATTTGTTTTACCGAACAATAAAAATATTATCATGGCTGCAAATCAGGCACAGGCAATGGTAGAAGACAAAAAAGTGATTGTCATTCCGACCAAAAATATTCCGCAGGGAATTACAGCCATTATCAGTTATGTGCCCGAAATGAGCGCTGAAGAAAATGAAGAAAACATGAATTCAGAAATCGAAAATGTACAGACCGGACAGGTGACATATGCAGTCCGTGATACAGAGATTGATGGTATGGTGATTCATGAAAATGACATCATGGGAATTGGTGATCATAAAATGCTTGCTGTCGGAACCGAAGTAAATGCTACTACGGTTGAAATGATTGATAAAATGATTGAGGAATCCGATGCAGAGCTCATTAGTATTTATTATGGCGCTGATGTGACGAAAGAGGCTGCAGAAGCTTTGGCAGACCTTGTCAGCGAATCACATGGTGATTGTGATGTGGAACTGCAGTATGGCGGGCAGCCTGTTTACTACTATATTGTTTCTGCTGAATAACAGAGAATAATTGTTTGTATAATGAATTGTTTTGTTTAGAGCGTTAAAATGATGATGGATTTTCAAACAAGTATAAAAGAACTTAAGGGCATCGGAGATAAAAACGGTGCCCTTTTTCATAAACTGAATATTGATACTTTAAAGGATCTGATAACATATTATCCGCGTGCCTATGAATCTTATCCGGCTTTATCTTATGCAACACATTGCGACAACGAAAAAAGAGCAGCTGTTTTTGCAATGATCAAGACACAACCAACTCTTGTCCGTGTGAAACGCTATCAAATTGTCCATTTTATTGCAATGGATGAAAATGGTGGTCGCTTTTTGGTGCGTATTTTTAACATGCCTTATATGAAAAAAACGCTACATGCCGGTCAAAACTTTGTTTTTTACGGAAAATTTTCTGCCGGGAAGGATCAATTGACAATGGATCAGCCCAGGTTGTTTAAAAAAGAGGATTATGAATCTTTGCTAAAAGGATACTTTCCTATATATCAGTGCACAAAAGGTCTGTCCAATGATACTATCAGCAAATACATCAAACAGGCTTATGCCATTTTGGAGAATCGGATTATCGATTTTTTCCCGGAAGGGCTGATGAAAAAAAGAGGTTTTCCCATATATCGCGATATGATTCGGATTATGCACAATCCCGATTCTATGGAAGAAGTCTATTGGGCAAAAAAGCGACTGGCTTATGAAGAGTTTTTCTTTTTTCTGCTTTCCACCAAACAAAACGAGAGCAAACAGGTGTATCATACCCAAATCAATTGTTTCAAAAAATACGAAGAAACGGACCGGTTGATTGAAAGCCTTCCCTTTCAATTGACCAATTCCCAAAAAAAGGTCTGGGATGAAATTCAAGCTGATTTATATGGTGGTGTTGTTTGTAACCGTCTGGTTCAGGGCGATGTCGGATGCGGAAAAACCATGATTGCAGTTTTGGCATTATATTGTTGTGTACTCAATCATAAGCAGGGGGCACTCATGGCACCGACGGAGGTTCTTGCCGTTCAGCATTATCAATCTATTCAGGAAATGTGTCAAAAGTACAATATGCCATTTCAGATTGCGCTATTAACCGGAAGTGTGAAAGAAAAAGAAAAAAAGCAGATTTATGAAGGTTTATTAAACGGAAGCATAAATCTGGTAATTGGTACCCATGCACTTTTAGAAGACGCTGTAGAATTTCAAAATCTTGGCCTGGTTGTTACTGATGAACAGCATCGGTTTGGAGTGAGGCAACGTGCCATTTTAAATGCAAAGGGAAAAGATGTGCATACCATTGTTATGTCTGCAACTCCAATACCTCGTTCGTTAGCAATGATTTTGTATGGCGGATTGTCTGTTTCAACAATACCGGAGCTCCCTGCCGAGCGTATTCCAATTAAAAACGCAGTTGTGGATATCGGATATCGCAAAAGTGCGTATCACTTTATGCAGCAACAGATTTTAGAAGGTCATCAGATTTATATTATTTGTCCGATGGTGGAAGCCGGAATATCAGAAAATCTGGAAAATGTAGAAGAGTATGCCGAAAAAATAAAGCCATATTTTGATCCGAATGTTCGAATTGCCATTCTGCACGGCAAAATGAAAGGCGCGAATAAAAATCAGATTCTGAATGCTTTTGCGGGACATGAAATTGATATTCTGGTATCAACAACGGTTGTAGAGGTTGGAATCAATGTTCCGAATGCAACGGTTATGATGATAGAAAATGCGGATCGCTTTGGTCTGGCAACCCTGCATCAGTTAAGAGGACGTGTCGGCAGGGGGAATAGCCAGTCTTATTGTATTTTTGTGGACTCATCTTCCACTGATAAGAGCAGGAAACGACTTGATATATTGGGAAAAACAAATGATGGTTTTGAAATTGCCAATGCCGATTTAAAAATGCGTGGTCCCGGTGAACTTTCCGGCACGCTACAAAGCGGAGATGCAGGTTTTGTTTATGCGGATCTTTATGATGATGCAGATATGTTATATCTGGCAAACGAAGACGTTTCTAAATTAATGGCGGATAATCCTCTATTGGAGGGAGAAGAACTTTCCAATTTGAGAAATCGTTGGCATGAAGTCTCTGAAAACGGATATCTGAAAACCATATAAAGGGATTTAGCCGGATACTGAAAATGAGAAAGCATTATAACGACCACAAGATTTGGTATTTTTGTTTGAAAAATATTCAAATTATGGTATATTATAAAGGTGTGTATGTTTACATGCCTTTTTTTCATGTGCATAAATGTGCAAATATACATATACAACAAGAATGATTATCATTTGGCTTACTATTTACAGGGAGGAACACTTACTATGGCAAAGTCCACAGATTATGGTGCTTCGAGTATAAAGGTTTTAGAAGGGTTAGAGGCGGTCAGAGTCCGTCCCGGAATGTATATCGGAAGTGTATCTACTAAGGGATTAAATCACCTGATTTATGAAATTGTTGATAATTCGGTCGATGAACACTTGGCAGGATTTTGTACTGTCATTAAAGTTTATCTGGAAAAGGACGGTTCTGCGACAATCATGGATAACGGACGTGGTATTCCGGTTGAGATGCATGAAAAAGGCATCAGCGCAGAACGTGTTGTTTTTACAACTCTGCATGCCGGTGGTAAATTTGATGATTCTGCCTATAAAACAAGTGGTGGTCTGCATGGTGTCGGTTCTTCGGTAGTAAATGCATTATCCAATTATATGACGGTCCGTATTTCGCGCAACGGTCATATCTATGAAGATAAATACGAAAAGGGTGTTCCGGTGCAGGAACTGGTTGACGGATTGTTGCCGGTTATCGGAAAAACAAAAGAAACCGGTACGACGATTAATTTCCTGCCGGATGACACGATTTTTGATAAAACATATTTTAAGGCGGAGGATGTTAAGAGCAGACTCCATGAAACAGCCTATTTAAATCCGAATTTGACGATTGAATTTGAGGATCGCAGAGGGGAAGAAACAGATTATGCCGTATTTCATGAACCGGAAGGTCTGGTTGGTTTTGTAAAAGCCATGAATGGTTCAAAAGAGTCGGTTTGTGATGTTGTTTATTTTAAATCTGAACTGGAAAATATAGAAGTTGAATGTGCTTTTCAGTATGTAAACGAATTCCATGAAAATGTATTGGGCTTTTGTAATAACATTTATAATGCGGAAGGCGGTACGCATATTACGGGCTTTAAATCGGCATTTACCAATGTTATCAATAATTATGCCCGCGAATTAAATATTCTGAAAGAAAAAGACCAGAATTTTACCGGTGCCGATGTTCGTAACGGTATGACAGCTGTCATTTCCATCAAGCATCCCGATCCCCGTTTTGAAGGTCAGACCAAGACAAAACTGGATAATCAGGATGCATCGAAAGTCGTCAGTAAAATCACATCCGACGAAGTCGTACGCTATTTTGACCGTAATCTGGACAATTTAAAAGCAGTTATCAGTTGTGCCGAAAAATCTGCTAAAATCCGCAAATCGGAAGAGAAAGCGAAAACCAACATGCTTTCCAAACAGAAATATTCGTTTGATTCCAATGGAAAACTTGCCAATTGTGAGTCCCGAGATCCTAAATTGTGTGAGATTTTTATTGTCGAAGGTGATTCTGCCGGCGGTTCCGCAAAGACAGCGAGAAATCGAAAATATCAGGCAATTCTGCCAATCCGCGGTAAAATTTTGAATGTGGAAAAAGCCAGCATCGATAAAGTATTGGCAAATGCAGAAATAAAGACCATGATTAATGCATTTGGATGTGGTTTTTCGGAAGGATACGGAAACGACTTTGATATCACAAAGCTTCGTTATGACAAAATTATTATTATGGCGGATGCCGATGTGGATGGTGCTCATATTTCCACATTGCTTTTGACTTTATTTTACCGTTTTATGCCGGAGTTGATCAGTTCCGGACATGTTTATATTGCCATGCCGCCTTTATACAAGGCTATGCCTTCCAAAGGACAGGAAGAGTATTTATATGATGATAAGGCATTGGATAAATACCGAAAGACGCATAAGGGACCGTTTACCCTGCAGCGATATAAAGGTCTTGGTGAAATGGATGCGGAACAATTATGGGAAACTACATTAAATCCGGAGACCAGAAAGTTAAAGCTGGTGGAAATTGATGATAATTTTCAGGCAGACAGGATTACGGAAATGTTAATGGGAACAGAGGTTCCGCCACGTAAAAAATATATCTACGATCATGCAAAGGAAGCATTATTGGATATCTGATAACTTCTTTTTATACGATGTTGTTTTCTTATTATTCAGAAAGAGAAAGATAAAATTATGAGTGAATCAATTATCAGAACAGAATATTCCGAGGTAATGGAGCAATCCTATATTGATTATGCGATGAGCGTTATTATTGCACGTGCGCTTCCGGATGTCAGAGACGGATTAAAACCGGTACAGCGCAGGACTTTATATGATATGCATGAACTCCGCATTAAATATGATGGTCCTTATCGTAAATGTGCCCGTATTGTTGGTGATACCATGGGTAAATATCATCCGCACGGAGACAGCTCCATTTATGATGCGCTTGTTGTTCTCGCTCAGGATTTTAAAAAGGGAATTCCGCTTGTTGACGGACATGGTAATTTTGGTTCTATAGAAGGCGATTCAGCCGCTGCCATGCGTTATACGGAAGCAAGACTGGCTCAGATTACGCAGGAAGCATATCTTGCTGATCTGGACAAAGATGTGGTGGATTTTGTTCCGAATTTTGATGAAACGGAGCAGGAACCGTCTGTTTTACCGGTAAAAGTGCCCAATATTCTGATCAATGGTGCAGAAGGTATTGCCGTTGGTATGGCAACGAGTATACCGACGCACAATTTATCGGAAGTTATCGACGGACTAAAAGCTTATATGCAGGATCCGACCTTGACTACGAGACAGTTGATGAAGTACGTAAAAGGTCCGGATTTTCCGACCGGCGGAATTGTATGCAATCAGGACGAGCTTCTTTCCATATATGAAACAGGTAACGGAAAAATTAAGGTTCGTGGTAAAGTAGATGTGGAAAAAGGAAAAGGCGGTCATGTCAATATTGTCATCTCTGAAATCCCTTATACGATGATCGGGACCGGAATTTCCAAATTTTTGATGGATGTTGCCGCATTGGCAGAAACCAAGAAAACAAATGATATTGTTGATATTTCAAATCAATCCGGCAAAGAAGGTATTCGCATTGTAATTGAATGCAAACGTGATACAGATACCGAGCAGTTTATCAATATGCTCTATAAAAAGACGAAGCTGGAAGATACCTTTGGAGTCAACATGTTAGCGGTTTCTAACGGCAGACCGGAGACATTGAGCCTGCAACAAATCTTTAAACAATGTGCAGATTTTCAATTTGAAGTTGCTACAAGAAAATATCAGACTCTTCTTGCAAAAGAACAGGAAAAGAGAGAGATTCAGGAAGGTCTGATTAAGGCATGCAATCTGATTGACTTAATTATTGAAATCTTACGTGGTTCAAAAGACCGTGCCATGGCGAAAGAATGTCTGGTAAATGGTGTGACGGACGGAATAAAATTCAAATCCAAAGAATCCAAAGTCATGGCAGCGCAGTTAATGTTTACCGAAAAACAGGCGAATGCCATCTTAGAAATGCGTCTTTATCGCCTGATTGGTCTGGAAATCAACGCTTTAATCAAAGAGCATGAGGATACCATGGCAAATATCTATAAATATGAGGATATTTTGTCAAGTCATTCTTCTATGATTCAGGTTTTGATTCAGGAACTGGATGAATTTAAAAAGAAATTCGGTCAAAAAAGAAAAACACAGATTACAAATGCCGAAGAAGCAGTTTATGTAGAAAAAGAACAGGAAGAAATGGATTTATATGTTTTGATGGATCGTTTTGGATATGTTCGCTGTATCGATGAAGCTACCTATGAACGCAATAAAGAAACGGCAGAAGCAGAAAATCGCTTTGTCATAAAATGTAAAAACACCGGAAAAATCTGTGTATTTACAGCAGAAGGTCAGATGCATACCGCCAAGGTAAAAGACATACCGATGGGTAAATTCCGTGATAAGGGTGTTGTGGTTGACAATATCAGTAATTTTGACACCGGAAAAGAACGTATTATATTTGTATGTTCTCAAAGTGATGTCAATTTATATCGCATCCTCTTTGTGACAAAGCTATCGATGTGTAAAGTGGTTGATGGTGGTGAGTTTGATGTGGCAAAACGTACTGTTGCCGCAACAAAGCTGATGGATGATGATGAAGTTGTCAGCATTGTGCCTTTGATTTGTCAGAGAAATATCGTGTTACAATCCAAAGAGGGATATTTCCTGAAATTTGTCATAGAAGAAATTCCGGAGAAAAAGAAAAATGCAATCGGAGTTCGCGGAATGAAACTCGGAACTTCTGATTATATCGAAAATGTATATTATACACAAAATGCGATTGAGCAGAATATAGAATACAAAGAGAAAACGCTTGAACTTAATAAAATGAAACTTGGAAAGAGAGATTCGAAAGGTATTAAGGTTCGTGTATAATTGAAGAAGGTAATAACGGAGAATAATTCTGAAATAAATATTTTGGAGTATCATAACGGGATATATAACGGAAATAATAATGAAAATTTTATGGAAATTATTATGGAAAATATAGTGGAGATAAAATATGAGAGTAATAGCCGGAACGGCCAGAAGTCTAAAGTTAGTCACTCCCGAAGGAACAGACACCAGACCGACCACTGACCGTATTAAGGAAACATTATTTAACATGCTGCAGTTTGATCTTCAGGATGCGTCTTTTCTGGATTTATTTGCCGGAAGCGGCGCAATCGGAATTGAGGCGTTAAGCAGGGGTGCAAGCTATGCCTGTTTTGTGGATTCTTCTACGAAAGCAGAAGAATGCATCAAAAGTAATCTGACGCATACGAAGCTTAACGATAAGGCAAGTGTATATAAACAGGATGTTTTTGTTGCCTTATCAAGAATGGAATATCAGAAAAAATTTGATTTTGTTTTAATGGATCCGCCTTATCATAAGGAATTGGAACAACGTGTTTTGGAATATCTGGGAACATCATCGATTATTGATTCAGATACGACAATTATTTTTGAGGCTGCACTGGATACAGATCTTTCTTTTCTTGACAGACTGCCTTATGAAGTAATGAAAATTAAACAATATAAAACCAATATGCATGTTTTTGTAAAAAGGAGTCATTAAAATGAAGAGTGCAATTTATCCTGGGAGCTTTGATCCTGTAACGTATGGTCATTTGGACGTTATAAAGAGAGCTGCTAATATTTTTGATGAATTAACGGTTTGTGTCTCATATAATGTTATGAAGTCGTCATTGTTTTCTGTCGAAGAACGTGTTAAAATGCTAGAAGAAGCGACAAAAGATTTGCCGAATGTACGGATTGATTCGTTTAGTGGTCTGACGATTGACTATGCCAAAAAAAAGAATGTTCATGTTGTTATCCGTGGCTTAAGAGCTATTACCGACTTTGAATATGAATTGCAGATCGCACAGACAAATCATAAGCTTTCAGGCGGTGAACTGGACACCATGTTTTTGACAACAGCACTGGAATATGCATATTTAAGTTCTTCTTCTGTTAAGGAAATTGCATATTTTCATGGCGATGTTTCGCCCTGTGTTCCCGATTTTGTGGCAAAAGAAATATACAAAAAATATCATGAAAAATAATAGAGTATTATGAAGGAGACCGGCTATGAGCAGTAAAATGATGACCAGTAAAATCGAGCAGTTAATTGATGAAATCGAAGATTATATTGATAGTTGTAAACCAACTTTATTAAACAGCAATAATATCGTCGTTAATAAAGAAGAAATTGATGAATTGTTGAGAGAACTTCGTATGACAACACCAGAGGAAATCAAACGTTGTCAGAAGATTATCAGCAATCAGGAAGCAATCTTAGAGGATGCCAAGAAAAAGGCGACTGGTCTGATTAATGATGCAACTGCCAAAACAAGCGAACTGGTGAATCAGGAAGCGGTTACACAGCAGGCATACGGTCAGGCAGAAGAAATCGTTGCTCTTGCTACGAAGCAGGCACAGGAAATTGTGGATGCAGCGACCAACGAAGCAAATCAGGTGAAAGCAGCTGCCATCCAGTATACGGACACTCTGCTTGGCAATGTAGAAAAAATCATCTGTACATCTCTTGAAATCAATACTGCAAAATATGAGAGTCTGATTACTTCCTTGAATGACTGCTATAGTATTGTAACTGCTAACCGTGCGGAATTGTATCCGGCAGAACCGGTTGATACTTCTGTTTTTGATGAAGAATCATAAGTTGTTATTTATTCTTTAAAAATATGAATAACAGAATACATGTTATGCTGCATAGGATTATCTTATGCAGCATATATTTTTTCCTGGAAAACGGACAATCGTTTATTAAATGAATAGTCTGCAAATGACAGGACAGCCCGTTAAAAGCCAATGCCGCATGCGCTACCACAAAAGAACCGGCTTCGGATAGATGTAGGGATTTTATGGATAGAACGCCTCCCGATATTTCCAGTATACAATAAAAAAAGGTTTCCAATCTTTTTGCAGTATCCGGTGATATCAAGGATGGAAGATGATTGATAAAAACCAAAACAGCAGACATCAGCATGTTGCAAAGGATCATATATCCGCCAAGCAAACCAATCTGGCATAAGCTTTTTACGATATTGGAATTTGTATATGTAATCAGATTTTTTAAGGATGGCCCAGACTTTCTTTTTTCGTTTTTGTAATTATAAATGTCATTATGAATATCATTATGAATATCTTTTTGTCTGCAGAAATTTTCATTTTTATAAATGCTGTATCTTAAAAGTAAACCGTATAATAAAGGTAAAACATATAAAACAAATATTCCGGATAGCATGAGTTTTTGAGAATAAATGTTATTGCAGATAAAAGAAAAATAGTATGCAGGACCGAAATTGTTGCAAAAGCATAAAAGATATTCGGCTTCCTTTTGTGAGATGTTTCCTTCTTGATATTCCATTGAGGCAATTTTGGCACCCATTGGAAAACCACATAAAAACCCCATAAACAGGTTGTAAATTCCGGCATCTGATATTTGAAAAAGGGGACGGATAATAAATCTAAATGGTTTGATGATATATCCATCCAGTTTCAAATCAATCATTAGTCCTGATAAAATCATAAACGGCAGTAATGCTGGTAGCATATGCTGATACCAGATATTCAATCCGGTAAATGCATAGTATTTCGTATCCTGTGCATGAATGAGTAAAATCATAAAAAGAATGGTAAACATCGATGCAAATACGAAGTTTTTTATAAAATGTTTCATAAAAAAGCCCACGAACTTTCAAAATAGTATATACTTAATTCTATGATGTAAGTGTCAAAAGTATAAGTGGTTAGGGTTTTTGTGTAAATTATGCGTTTAGATAAATATTTGTCCGATTGCGGCATCGATACAAGAAGCAAATGCAAAAAATATATCCGACAAGGCAGAGTTTTGGTAAATGATATCCTCATCACGGATGAGGCATTTCATGTACGTGATGAGGATAGTGTTGTTTTTGATCAAAAACCTATCAAGTTACAAAAACAACTTTATCTTATGTTTCATAAACCGGCGGGGTGTGTCTGCGCTTTGTCGGATTCGATGCACAAGACGGTCTTAGATTATTTTCCGTCTGAAATAAAAAAGCGTCTGTTGATTGTAGGTCGATTGGATAAAGATACGGAAGGTCTTTTATTTTTGACCGATGACGGTGCGTTTGTTCATCATCTGATGGCTCCTAAAAAACATGTTGAAAAATCCTATTATTTTTGTGCACGAGGTCATCTTTGTGATGAGGCTTGCGATATGGTGGCCTCCGGCATGGATATCGGAGACGAAACGCCTACGAAGCCTGCTACCTTAAAAATACTAAGGACAGATGCTGATCAGATACTAGGTGTATTATCCATTACCGAAGGAAGATATCATCAGGTAAAACGTATGATGAAGGTCCTTGGAGTTGAGGTTACATATCTGAAACGTATTTCCATCGGAAAAATACGTCTGGATGATAACTTGTCTGCCGGGGAGTTTCGGGCGCTTACGGATAAAGAATTAGAATTATTAAATTATCATCAAAGAGAGAAATAAAATGCCTTTTTTACCTATGACATTAGAAGAATGTCAAAAGCAGAATGTTGAACAACTGGATTTTGTTTATATTATAGGGGATGCATATGTAGACCATCCGTCATTCGGACATGCCATTATTTCCAGAGTTTTAGAATCTTTTGGATATACGGTCGGAATCATTTCCCAGCCTGACTGGAAGAATCCGGACAGCATTAAGGTGCTTGGAAAACCGCGCCTTGCTTTTTTGATTACGGCCGGTAATATGGATTCGATGGTAAATCATTATTATGTCAGTAAAAAAAGAAGAACGATTGATGCCTATACGCCCGGCGGTGCATGCAACAGACGACCGGATCATGCTGCGGTAGTATATAGTAATCTGGTCCGCAGTCAATATAAAGATACACCGATTATTTTAGGCGGGATTGAAGCGAGTCTTCGCAGAATGGCACATTACGATTATTGGTCTGATTCGTTGAAACGTTCCATTTTACTTGATAGCGGTGCAGATTTGATTTCTTATGGAATGGGTGAAAAATCAATTGTCGAGATTGCAGATGCCCTAAATAGCGGTATGGATGTAAAAGATTTGACATTTATCCGCGGAACCGTATATAAAGCACGTAATACGGAACATGTATGTGATGGAGTTATGCTTCCGTCTTTTATGGAGTTGAAAGAAGAAAAGAAGCAGTATGCACAATCTTTTGCAATCCAATATGAAAATACGGACCCGTATTCCGGTAAAACACTGATTGAACCATATGAACATGATGTATATGTGATACAAAATCCGCCTTCCTTTCCACTGACGGAAATGGAAATGGATGATATTTACGCACTCCCTTATATGAGGCGTTCGCATCCCTCTTATGATGCTTTGGGCGGAGTCCCTGCCACAAAAGAAATACAGTTTTCCTTAATCAGTAACCGTGGATGTTTCGGAGGCTGTAATTTTTGTGCACTGACTTTTCATCAGGGAAGGATTGTACAGACCAGGAGCCATGAATCGATTATTAAAGAGGCAGTCAGTATGACAGAGGATCCGGACTTTAAAGGATATATTCACGATGTGGGCGGACCGACGGCCAATTTCAGGGCACCTTCCTGTGAAAAACAATTACAGTACGGCGTTTGCAAAAACAAACAATGCCTTTTTCCAAAGCCATGTTCCAATTTAAAAGCCGATCACAGTGATTATGTGTCATTGCTTCGTAAGCTTCGAAAGCTTCCGAACGTAAAAAAAGTTTTTATCCGTTCCGGAATTCGCTTTGATTATCTACTCTGTGACAAAGATGATACTTTCTTTCATGAATTGTTGCGATATCATGTCAGTGGGCAGTTAAAGGTTGCTCCCGAGCATATTTCGGATGCTGTGCTTTGTCGTATGGGGAAACCTGAAAATGCTGTATATGAGCGCTTTATGAAAAAATATGAGGATTACAATGAAAAGATCGGAAAAAAACAATATCTGGTTCCGTATCTGATGTCCTCGCACCCCGGTTCTACTCTAAAAGAAGCCATAGAACTAGCGGAATATATCAGGGATCTCGGATATATGCCACAGCAGGTTCAGGATTTTTATCCGACGCCTTCAACCATGTCAACGGTGATGTATTATACCGGTATTGATCCACGGGATATGAAACCGGTTTATGTTGTAAAAAATCCACATGAAAAGGCTATGCAAAGAGCCTTGATACAATATAAAAATCCGGAAAATTATGAACTGGTAAAAGAAGCTTTATTAAAAATGCACAGGGAAGATTTAATCGGATTTGGCCCTAAGTGTCTGATTCCGCCAAGGAAAATGGAAAAGAAGGGAAAAGCCCAAAATCTTGGTCAAAAGAATGCCAATTTCAAAAATCAGAAACATAAAAATGGCAAAGGCATTAAAACCGGAAACAGCGGTAAAAACAAGATGAGCAGTAAAAATAACAGCAATACAGTCAATCGAAAAAAGCGAAAATAAAAACAATATAAGAAAAAGTAACAACAAAAGAAATAACAAAAGAAATAGTAATAATACAATTAAAGTCAACAGGAGAAAGTCACTATGAAAAAAGTGCAAAAAGGAGATTTTGCCTATTATAATTACAAGAAAAAAATGGTCGTGTTTCTGACTGTTCTTTATTTTGCATTATCCATCGGACTTTATGTCATCGGATATGTAACGACCGGAAGTAATAAAAACCTTTTAACTATTGTTGCGGTGCTGGGCATGCTTCCGGCGAGTAAAAGTGCGGTTTCCATGGTCATGTATTTGCGATATCATGGTTGCACTACCGATGATTATGAGCTGTTGAAGCAAAATGTCGACTCATTTGTGCATGCCTATGGTCTGGTATTTACAACGTACAAAAAGAATTATGAAGCTTGCGCCTGTATCGTTAAAAACGGTTATGTATATGCGTGTATTTCCAATCACCCAAATGATGCGGATGAATTAAAAAAGCATATATCCGACATGATTCGTCAAAACGGCTTAAAAGGTATGGCCGGTGTCTTTACAAATAAAGATGATTATTTAAAACGATTATCAGATTTAGAAAAAAAGGATGATGAAGACAGAGCAAATGATGAAGCATTGTTGAATTTGATGCTTCAACTGTCATTATAATTATGAAAGAACTGATTATTAACCGGAATGAAGCCGGACAGCGTTTTGATAAATATCTTGGAAAAGTATTTTCAGAAGCTTCCATGGGATTTATCTATAAAATGCTTAGGAAAAAGAATTTTACATTGAATGGAAAAAAGGCAGACGGAAAAGAAATCTTAAAACAGGGAGATTGTGTGAAACTCTTTGTTTCAGATGATACCTTTGCAAAGTTTAGCAGTGCAGGATTCAATCAGATGAATCAGGCAAATTATAACTATCCGAACCTAGCAAAGAGTGAGTTGTCTTTACTTTCCCTATCCATTATTTATGAAGACGATGATATTCTGATTTTTAATAAACCGGCAGGAATGCTTTCGCAAAAGGCACGCCCTGAGGACGTTTCCCTAAATGAATATCTGATTGGATATATGCTAACGGAACATATGATAAATCCCGGCGATTTAACTACGTTTAAACCATCCATTGCCAATCGGATTGACCGGAATACCACAGGAGCTGTATTGTGTGGAAAATCCCTTATCGGACTGCAATTTCTTTCCGAAATCCTCAAAGAAAGAACCTTGCACAAGTTTTATCGGACCATCGTTTTGGGTGAAATAGCAAAACCGCTGTTTTTAGACGGCTATTTAAAGAAAAATGAAAAAACAAATAAAGTCTCCATATCAGAGGATAAAGATAATGACGGAGATTATATTAAAACAAAAATTGAGCCTTTAGAGCATTTTTCATATCAGGGAGAAGTGTATACGGAAGTCAGGGTAGAGCTTATTACCGGAAAGACACATCAGATTCGTGCCCATCTTGCTAACATCGGACATCCCTTGATCGGTGATACGAAATATGGCAATAGGACTGTCTTAAATCCGTTTCCAATAAGACATCAGTTATTACACTCTTTTGAAATATGCTTTCCGGCTGCCTGTCAGATCCGGCATGATAAATTTTTGTATCTTGCAGACAAAAGGTTTTATGCTGCATTCTCACAAGATTATGAAAAAATAGTAAGGTTGTTAAAAGATGGGAACATGGAATAGCCGCGGACTTCGTGGGTCCGCGTTGGAAGAATTGATTAATCGTACCAATGAGAAATACAGGGAAAAAGGCCTTGCCTTAATTCAAAAGGTTCCGACACCGATTACACCGATAAAAATCGATAAAGAGACCAGACATATTACGCTGGCCTATTTTGATCAGAAATCGACGGTAGATTATATTGGAGCGGTACAGGGGATCCCCATTTGTTTTGATGCAAAAGAATGTGCATCCGATACCTTTCAGTTGCAAAACATCCATCCACATCAGGTGGCTTTTATGGCAGATTTTGAAAAACAGGACGGGGTTGCATTTTTTCTGATCCATTTTACGCATCGTGATATGTTGTATTATCTGCCGTTTCGTCATCTGCAGGTTTTCTGGGAAAGAGCGCAAAACGGTGGCAGAAAGAGCTTTCGTATTGATGAATTGGATTTATCTTATGAACTGAAGCATAAAGCGGGACTTTTTGTTCCCTATCTGGACACACTTCAAAAAGACTTAAACGAACGTGAAATATTGGATGACGATACAGATTCGACAGAGTGAGCTGCTACAGACAGATTTTAAAATGATTGACAAATCATGCAGATTTCAGTATACTAAAAAACGCGTCAGTATATTAGCGAATTAGCACTTTAATTCGCGAAAGTTTAGAGCAAATGTGGAAGGAAAACTATTTTTATGAAAAAAGTGGTACATACGCCGGAAGGTGTAAGAGATATTTATGGAAATGAATGTCAGAGAAAACATTTTTTGCAGGGCAAAATACATGAGAATATTCTGCGATTCGGTTATCAGGATATTGAAACACCGACGTTTGAATTTTTTGATGTTTTCGGCAAAGAAATCGGAACAACAGCCAGTAAGGAATTATATAAATTTTTTGATAAAGAAGGAAATACGTTAGTGTTGAGACCGGATTTTACGCCTTCTATCGGAAGATGTGCAGCAAAGTATTTTATGGAAGAATCTCTACCTGTCAGACTTACATATCTTGGTAATACTTTTACTAATACGTCAAATCTTCAGGGGAAATTAAAAGAAACCACGCAGATGGGTGTGGAATTGATCGGGGATGATTCCGTTATGGCTGATGCAGAAATGATTCACATTGCGGTTTCTTCTTTAAAAGCTGCCGGTTTATCTGATTTTCAGATCAGTATCGGTGAAATCGGATTTTTTAAGGGTATTTGCAGGGAATTGCAATTGGATGAAGATACGGAAGCACAGTTAAGAGAAAATATATCCAACAAAAACTATTTTGGTGCAGAAGAATTGCTTTCCGATAAAAATCTGTCTCAAAAGCAGGTTGAATCCATTTTAAAAATCACGGAATTGTTTGGTTCTGTAGAAATATTATCAGAGGCGAAAGAACTGGTTCATAATGCCCAAAGTAAATGCGCGATTGACCGTCTGATGCGTCTTTATGAATTGTTGCAGATTTATCATGATGAAAGGTATATTTCTTTTGATTTAGGACTTGTCAGCAAATATCATTATTATACCGGTATTATTTTTAAAGGCTATACCTATGGAACCGGCGATGCAATTGTTACAGGCGGTCGTTATGATGCTTTGCTTTCTTACTTTGGTAAAAACTCTGCTTCCATCGGTTTTGTTATTAACGTAGATGGTCTGATGCAGGCAATGGCATCGCGTAAGCTTTTACCGGATATTTATCCTTTGATGACATTGATTATTTACGAAAAGGGATGTGAAAGTGATGCAATCCGTTATGCAGGAGAGTTAAGAAGTCTTTCTAAAAACTGTGAGTTACTGCAATTGGATGCAGAACACGATGATACCTATTTTGTGGAATATGCAAAGAAAAGACCCAATACATCCGTAGTAAAATTGTCCTCAAAAGGGATAAAAGAGCTATATAAGGCTTAGGAGAATGATTATGAGTGAAGATATGAGATATTTAACCTTTGCGCTTGGCAAAGGAAGACTGGCAAATAAAACACTTGCCTTGTTGGAACAAATCGGCATTTATTGTGAAGAGATGAAAGATAAGGATACCAGAAAGCTGATTTTTGTTAACGAAGAACTGAAATTGAAGTTTTTCTTATCTAAGGGTCCGGATGTGCCAACATACGTAGAATACGGTGCTGCCGATATTGGTGTTGTCGGAAAAGACACCTTATTGGAAGAAGGCAGAAGAGCATATGAGGTATTGGATTTGGGCTTTGGAAAATGCCGTATGTGCGTCTGTGGTCCGGAAAGTGCAAGAGAATTATTACAACATCATGAAATGATACGTGTTGCAAGTAAATATCCGAAAATCGCAAAGGACTATTTTTACAATAAAAAACATCAGACCGTTGATATCATTAAATTAAACGGTTCTGTTGAGCTTGGGCCGATTGTCGGTTTATCGGATGTCATTGTGGATATTGTGGAAACCGGTTCGACATTAAAAGAAAACGGGCTGGTGGTTTTAGAAGAAATCTGTCCACTTTCTGCCCGTATGATTGTCAATCAGGTCAGTATGAAAATGGAATCAGAACGAATCAAGGATATTATTCATCGGTTAAAAGAACAACTGTGATAAATCATTTTGTATCTGAGAAATTTGCATATTCTATCACAGACGCGTTCTCATTTGGATGACAACGAAGCAGTACTAAATTCGCAATAAATTGCTCATTAAGTGCTGACGTTGTCATACAGTCTGTGAGTAGAATATACAAACTTTCCCAGATACAAAATGACAGAAAGAAAATTTAAGAGGTAATCATATGGAAAGAACAGCAAGTATCAAACGTACAACAAAAGAGACTGATATCTCCCTTTCCCTGAATTTGGATGGCACGGGAGATTTTGAGATATCAACGGGGATCGGATTTTTTGATCATATGTTATCCGGCTTTGCAAAGCATGGATATTTTGATTTGGACTTAAAAGCTAAGGGCGATTTGGAAGTGGATGGTCACCATACAGTGGAAGACTGCGGCATTGTTTTAGGTAATGCCATCGCAAAAGCGGTTGGAGATAAAAAAGGAATTAACCGATATGGATATTTTGTACTTCCCATGGATGAAGCGCTTGTGATTTGTGCAGTTGACTTGTGCGGAAGACCTTATTATTCTTCCGATGTTGTATTCCGGGGAGAAAAGATGGGAGATCTGGACACCCAGTTAATCAAAGAATTTTTCTATTCTGTCTCATATGCTGCAGGCATGAATTTGCATTTCAAACTTTTGTTTGGTGCAAATGACCATCATATCTGTGAGGCTATGTTTAAGGCTTTTGGAAAGGCTCTGGATATGGCTGTTGCATTAGAACCCCGTTGTAAGGATGTGCCCAGTACGAAAGGTGCGTTAGAATAAGGAATAAAAGATATGGAACAAAAAATCAAAGCAAAAACAGAAAACGGAATTGGTAAATTTCAGCCGATTATGCCTTTTTCGGAATTAAAAAAAGGTGCCGACGGACTTGTTTGTGTTGTCGTACAGGATGATGAAACCAATCAGGTACTTATGGTAGCCTATATGAATGAAGAAGCCTATAACATGACCTGCGAAACCGGACGTATGACGTATTACAGCAGAAGCCGGAATGAATTGTGGATAAAAGGCATGACAAGCGGTCATTTTCAATATATCCAGAGTATCATGATTGATTGTGATAACGATACGATTTTGGCAAGGGTAAAACAAATCGGTGCTGCCTGTCATACCGGCAATTTTTCCTGTTTTTACCGAAGTCTGGTTGCAGAATAAAAGTTTTTTCGATTTTTGAAAATCGATTCTTTCATCATTTTCATATTTTCAACCTGTCTGAATATGTTTGTATTAAAGAAACAACATTACCTGTTTTTGATGTATCAAAGGATTATATGGTTGGAGGGAATGGATATCATGAATGATGTAAAAGCAGCAGAAAACCGGACCGAAAAAATTCTTCGGTTGAAGGAATTTGAAAAAAATAATAAAGTGCATATGAACGCACTGTCGGATATTATGGGATATGGAAAGTATTCCGAGCATGATATTTTTGAACATCATAAGAATGATATGTTTTCGGAAGAAAATATGTATTCGGAAGATGCAGATTATGTGAAAAGAAAGAATCAGACGAGAGATGAAAAGTATGGATTGAAAGCTCGTCTGATTTTTTGTGTATTCTTATTTGCTGCAGTTTTACTGGACCGATATGTTTTTTTTCAATTACCGCAAAGCTTTTATCAGAAATTTGACAAAGAAATTCAAATTGATTATTCTGTGTCCGTAATTGATTTTATAAAAGATATACCGTATACTTTAGATTATGAGAAAATTGGCATTAAATGATGAAATATTATTAACAATTGAAAAACCGGCACGTTACATTGGTGGCGAGGTCAACTCCGTTATGAAGGAGAACAAGGAAGAGTTGATTCGTTTTGTGATGTGTTTTCCGGATGTTTATGAAATTGGAATGTCACATCTGGGCATTCAGATTTTATATGATTTACTGAATTCCTATGAAGATGTGTGGTGTGAGCGTGTTTATTCACCCTGGATGGATTTAGATGCAATTATGAGAAAGGAACAAATCCCATTATTTGCATTGGAAAGTCAGGATCCGGTTTCGGATTTTGATTTTATCGGTATTACCCTTCAATATGAGATGTGTTATACCAATATCCTGCAGGTTTTGGATTTATCAAATATTCCGATTTTTGCAAAGGAAAGAACCAATGAGCATCCGATTGTCATCGGTGGCGGTCCCTGCGCATACAATCCGGAACCGATTGCGGCATTTTTTGACCTGTTTTATATTGGCGAAGGAGAGACACAGTACCGCGCATTATTGGATTTATACAAAAACTGTCAAAAAGACGGATATGACAGGATGGATTTTCTGCATAAGGCTGCACAAATCCCCGGAATCTATTGTCCGATGCTCTATGATGTAACCTATCATGCTGATGGCACGATAAAAGTGTTTTATCCTCTTTATGATGATATCCCAAAGACTATTATGAAAGAACTGGTAACGGATGTGAATCAGGTTCCTTATCCCAAGAAACCGGTCGTTCCTTTTATCAAAGTGACACAGGACCGTGTTGTTTTGGAAATTCAGCGTGGATGTATCCGTGGGTGCAGATTTTGCCAAGCAGGTCAGCTCTATCGTCCGGTTCGTGAGCGCTCTTTGGATTTTTTAAAAGAATATGCAATAGAAATGCTCGACAATACGGGACATGAGGAAATCTCCTTAAGTTCGCTAAGTTCCAGCGATTATTCAAATCTTTCGGAATTTATGGATTTTCTGATTGAAAAGTGTAAGGACAAGCATGTGAATATTTCCCTTCCTTCTTTGCGGATTGATGCCTTTTCCTTAGATGTCATGAGTAAGGTTCAGGATGTGAAAAAAAGCAGTCTGACATTTGCTCCGGAAGCCGGAACACAGCGTATGCGCAATGTTATCAACAAAGGATTGACCGAAGAAGTCATTCTAAATGGCGCGAGACTTGCATTTGAAGGCGGATGGAATAAGGTAAAATTATATTTTATGCTTGGTCTGCCGACGGAAACCATTGCAGATGTCAAAGGGATAGCGGAATTGGCAAACGAAGTTGCTAAGGTATATTACGAGACGGTTCCGAAAGAAAAACGCAATGGTAAAGTTCAGATTACCATAAGTACATCCTTTTTTATTCCTAAGCCGTTTACGCCATTTCAGTGGGCTCCTATGGGATATGCGCAGGAATTTTTGGATAAGGCACATACACTAAAGGATACGGTTTTAGAGCAATTAAACAAGAAAAGTATCCGCTATATTTATCATGAAGCAGATGTATCGGTATTAGAAGGTGCTTTTGCGCGTGGTGACCGAAAGATTAGTGATGTCATCTATAAAGCATACCAAAAAGGTTGTATTTATGATGCGTGGAGTGAATTTTTTAAGCAGGAGCTGTGGGATGAGGCATTTGAGGAATGTGGTCTTAATGTTGATTTCTATACAACAAGAGAAAGGTCTGTGGACGAAGTTCTTCCATGGGATTTTATCAGTTGTGGCGTCGAGAAGGCTTTCTTTATTCGAGAATGGGAAAGAGCCAAAGCAGAAACCGTGACACCCAATTGTAAGATGCAGTGTCAGGGATGCGGTGCTGCACGTTTTAAAACAGGTATCTGTTTTGATAAGAAGAATTAAGTGATAGATAGAATTTTGAAGAAAGATTGATTACTTTATGAAATACAGAATTAAATTTTCAAAATACAGTTCCATGGTTTTTATTGGTCATCTGGATATGATGCGGTATTTTCAAAAAGCCATTCGTCGTGCGGGGCTGCCGATTGCTTATTCGACCGGTTTTAGTCCACATCAGATTTTATCCTTTGCCGCGCCGTTGGGAGTTGGATTGTTTAGTAACGGCGAATATGCTGATCTGGAATTTACGTCAGAGATAAAAACAGCAGAATGTAAAAAGCGTCTACAGGAAGTAATGGTGGAAGGTGTCGATATTCTTTCTGTGAAAGTACTGCCAAAGGATGCCGGAAATGCCATGGCAAGTGTTGCGGCTGCTTCTTATACGGTTAAAATCAGAAAAGGACATGAGAGGGATGATTTTTCATTTACGAAAGAATTTGATCGTTTCATGTCGCAGAATGAAATTTTGATAGAAAAAGAAACGAAGAAAAGCTCCAAGGTTCTTAATCTGAAAGAGTTTATATTTGATTATAAAGCAGATGCTGATTCAATTTATCTTTTAGTTGATGCCAGCAGTAGCGGCAATATTAAACCGGGACTTGTGATGGAAGCATACTATCAGTTTTTGCAAAAAAAACCGGAGGCATTTGAATTTGTCATTACCAGAGAAGAAACCTACACGCGTGACCAAAACGGTCAATTGATTTCACTTGATGCAGTTGGTGAGGATTTATAATGGGAGAACAGGTTGTATTTACTAAGATCGGAAATACGAGAGGTTTTTTCGCAATTCAGGATAATATGCTCAGACTGGCAGATTTTTCTACGGAAAGTACTATGATTCCCGGGAAAATATATGTCGGACGCGTGGCAAATACCGTACAGAATCTGGATGCTTCCTTTGTCGAATATGAAAAAGGAAAACAGGGCTTTTTACCAACCCCCAAGAAACATCGGGCTGAAGGTATTGAAATCAAAAACGGAATGGTATTACCGGTGCAGCTAAAGACTGCTCCTTTAAAAACAAAAGAAGCAATGTTAGCTGTAGAGTTATCACTTCCCGGCATTTATTGTGTTGTGACCAATACACCCGGTGGCATCCATTTTTCCAAAAAAATCAAAGATACGCAAAAAAAAGTCATAAAACAGGCATTAACCGATATCGTTGACGAATCATTTTCTTACATCATTCGATCTAATACGGCAGCTCTTTTAGAAACCGAACTGGATCTTCTTAAGGATGAACTTTGCAGTTTATCGGAAGAAATGCATCAAATTGTTTTAAAAGCAAAAAGCAGGACTTGCTTTAGTTGTATCTATGATAAGTCAGATTTTGTGATTCAGTCTTTGTCAAAAATTGATTTTTTAAAGACAGACAGAATTATAACCGATTCGGCAGAAGAATATGACTATTTAAAATCCATTCTTCCTTCCTGTATGTCAGAGCATTTGGCTTATCACGATGAAAACCAAAAGCTCCCGCTTTCGTTGCTTTATGAAATAAAATCCCGGATTCATGGTATGATTT
This sequence comes from Lachnospiraceae bacterium, assembly GCA_017626095.1. Lineage (GTDB taxonomy): Bacteria > Bacillota > Clostridia > Lachnospirales > Lachnospiraceae > UBA2882. Next base: position 12,318 of record JAGAJL010000015.1, on the reverse strand, counting down.
CAAAGAAAGTCTGGTTAAAATCCGGTGGATATCTCGTTGTGGAACCCACCGAGGCTTTGACGGTAATCGATGTGAATTCCGGCAAAAACATCCAAAAGATGAGTAAGTCAGAACTTGTCCAAAAAACAAACTTAGAAGCAGCAGAAATCATTCCTTTTCTTCTCTCTGTTAATAATATCAGTGGCATTGTTGTGGTTGATTTTATTAACACGGCATCGCCAAAAGACGAAGAAGAGTTTATGGAGTTATTAAAAAAAAGACTTTCCTTAGATTGCAACAAAGCCGATGTTGTTGATGTTACCAAGCTGGGCTTGGTGGAAATTACAAGACAAAAGAAAGATGTTTTGCTTTTGTCCAAGATAAAAGAGGCTGAATTATATGAAATTATTGAGAATTGATAAAAAAGACGGTGGAAGATATCTTAAGAAATATGAACTGGTTTATGAAAATAAAAGCGGTAGAGAAAAGAAATATGAGATCGTAAGTCATCACGAGATTGACAGTCCTGCGGATTTGGGAAATTCAACAAGCGGTATTTCCATGGCTGTTTTAAATGACGGAAAGCTTTTGTTACTTAAAGAATTTCGGATGGGAATCAATAAAGAAATCTATAACTTGTGTGCAGGAATGATTGAGCCCGGAGAAACCATAGAAGACTGTATTCGACGTGAATTATACGAAGAGACAGGTTTGCAGTTGAAACGGATTATTGATATTTTAAATCCGTCTTTTGCTGCCGTGGCCATTTCGGATATCCGAACACAGATTGTTGTATTGGAAGCAGAAGGTAATATTGAGGATCATACGTCGGAAAATGAAAAGATACAGGCAGCCTTTTATACAAAAGAAGAATGCCGACAATTACTGGATACAGCAGAGTTTTCCTCTCGCTGTCAGGTTATGGTATATTTCTTTACAAAAAATGCATTTGAACTGCTTGACAAATCATGAGAATGCATGATATTATACTACGGTATGCCGCATGACGAGGTAAAAGTATGTCTTCTGATATCACCGAAGTCAGCGAGTAATTAGTAGGAGGTGCCTTATGTACGCAATTATTGCAACAGGTGGAAAACAGTACAAAGTTTCCGAAGGTGACATCGTTAAAATTGAAAAATTAGATGTTGAAGATGGTAGTACTGTAACATTTGACCAGGTTCTTGCAGTAAGTGATAACGGCTTAAAGGTTGGTGCTGACGTTGCTTCATCTACAGTTACAGCAACTGTTATGGGTCAGGGTAAAGGTAAAAAAGTTATCGTTTACAAATATAAGAGAAAATCAGGTTATCACAAGAAAAATGGTCATAGACAAGCATACACTCAGGTTAAAATTGAGAAAATTAATGCTTAATTTAAAGGTGGCATAAATGACAGCCATAAAGATTTTTTGCGATAAGTCATCCCATGTTGTGAAAGGATTTGAGGTATCCGGACATGCTGAAAGTGCTGAATACGGAAGCGATATTGTATGTGCATCCGTTTCTGTTTTGGCAGTGAATACCCAAAATGCAATTGAGAAATTTTGTCAGGATTCTTTTGAACAGAAATGTGATGAAGAGACCGGCTATATGAAATTTCTGATAAAAGATACTCCTTCACATGATGCCAGTCTGCTTTTAGCCTCTGCATATTTGGGATTTGAGGGTATCGCAGAAGAGTACGATAATTTTGTTACATTGAGAATCAAGGAGGTGTAATACCCATGTTAAAAATGAACCTTCAATTTTTCGCTCATAAAAAAGGTGTGGGCTCTACAAAGAACGGTAGAGATTCCGAATCTAAGAGATTAGGTGCGAAAAGAGCTGACGGACAGTTTGTAAAAGCCGGAAACATTTTATATAGACAGCGTGGAACCAAAATTCATCCCGGTGTTAATGTAGGAAAAGGCGGAGATGATACATTATTCGCTTTAGTTGATGGCGTATTAAGATTCGAAAGAAAAGGAAGAGATAAAAAACAGGCTTCCGTATATCCGGTAGAAGACTAATTCGATGAAAGTGAGAGCTTCAAACCACGCGGTTTGAGGCTCTTTTTATTCTCATAAAAACGGATTAACATTTGTTACATTTGTTAATAATGGTGATATGATGTGTTCGTGGATTGCGAGAATTGCGTAGTAATGGAGAAATCCAAATACATCTTATGCAATTAATAGTCGTTTTTTTAAGATGCAAAGAGGAGTAATATATGTTTGCAGATAGAGCTAAAATCTATGTCAGAAGTGGAAAAGGCGGAGACGGACATGTGTCGTTCCGTCGTGAAAAATATGTGCCAAACGGTGGTCCTGACGGCGGTGATGGAGGCGATGGAGGCAGTGTAATAATCGAAATCGATGAAGGATTAAATACACTGACTGACTTCAGGCACATCAGAAAATACTGTGCAGAGCATGGTGAACAGGGTGGAAAAAGAAACTGCAGAGGTAAAAATGGTAAAGACATTGTCATTAAGGTACCCGAAGGCACTGTTTTAAAAGAAGAAGAAAGCGGTAAGATTATTGCTGATATGTCCGGCGATAACAGAAGGATTGTTTTACTTACCGGCGGAAAAGGCGGGAACGGAAACCAGCACTATGCTACAAGTACCATGCAGGCTCCCAAATATGCACAACCTGGACAACCGGCAAAAGAATTAAATATTCTGATGGAATTAAAGGTGATTGCGGATGTTGGTCTGGTTGGTTATCCGAATGTCGGAAAATCCACGTTATTAAGTCGTGTAACAAATGCGCGTCCAAAAGTTGCCAATTATCATTTTACAACCTTAAATCCGCATCTTGGTGTCGTAGATTTAGAAGGCGGCGGTTTTGTAATTGCCGATATTCCCGGATTGATTGAAGGCGCATCGGAAGGTGTTGGTCTCGGACATGAGTTTTTACGTCATATAGAAAGAACACGTGTCATCATCCATATGGTGGATGCCGCAGGAACGGAAGGTCGAAATCCTATTGAGGATGTTTATACCATCAACAAAGAATTAGAAGCATATAATGTGGACATTGCACATCGTCCGCAGGTCATTGCAGCCAACAAAATTGATGCAATTTATGAGGGCGCAGAAGATCCGATTGCTGCACTGAAGGCTGAATTTGAACCGAAAGGTATAAAAGTATTCCCAATATCAGGTGTGACCGGACAAGGCTTGAACGAACTGTTATATGCAGTAAAAAGTATGCTGGATGAGATTGATGAGCCCCCGATTGTGTTTGAATCGGAAATTAATCCGGATGAAATGTTTATTTCGGGAAATGAGCCTTTTGAAGTATATTATGATGAGGAAGAAAATGAGTACGTGGTAGAAGGACCCCGTGTTGAAAAGATGCTTGGTTATACCAATCTGGATAGCGAAAAAGGGTTTGCTTTTTTCCAGCGATTTATGAAAGAAAATGAGATTTTAGACAAGCTCGAAGCATTAGATATCAAAGAAGGCGACACCGTACGGATGTATGGATTAAAGTTTGACTATTACAAATAATTTGATTTGACACATCGAACATTGTTTACGGAATAAAATGACGTAAATACGGCATTTTATGGTAGTAAAAGATGTTCGGGAATTGCGAGAAGAGGATAATACTATGACCAGTAAACAAAGAGCATATTTAAAAGGTCTGGCAATGAATATTGAACCGATATTCCAGGTTGGGAAATCCAGTCTGACACCGGAAGTAACTAATGCGGTCAGTGAATCGTTTAACACACATGAATTGATTAAAATTGCAGTTTTAAAAAACTGCCTGGATGATCCGCGTGAGATTGCCGTGGTTCTTGCTGAGCGAACTCATTCCGAGGTAGTACAGGTAATCGGAAAGAAAATTGTTTTATATAAAGAAAATAAAGATCACAAAAAAATTGAATTACCCAGATAAGGGGAATTAGTATGGCGAAAATCGGTTTAATGGGTGGAACGTTTGATCCGATTCACAACGGTCATCTTTTTTTGGCAAAACAAGCTTTGACAGAGTTTGGGCTGGATCGGGTTTTGTTTATTCCGAATCATATCCCGTGGATGAAAAGCGGACGGAAGATTACTGATGATCAGGAACGTGTGGATATGGTCCTTGCTGCAATTGCGGATGAACCACGTTTTGAGATATCTTATATTGAAATGAATGCCGGAGGAAATTCTTATACATGCAATACGGTACAACAACTCCATAAAGAGCATCCGGAACATGAATATTTCTTTATTATGGGTGCTGATTCTCTATTTTCAATCGAAAAATGGTATCATCCGGAGATTATTTTTGAGCATGTATGCTTACTGGTTGCGGTGCGTGATGATTGTGATTTACATGCACTTAATGATAAAAAGGTTGATTTAGAAGAAAAATATCAGGCAAAGATATATCTCATGCATATGGATAAGGTTGATATCTCATCTACGTGGATTCGGGAGCATATTATGCAGCCTGATGAAGTTGCCGATAAGTTGCCGGGAAACGTGTATAAAATAATACAAGAAAGACAGTTATATATCAATTAGTGGTCGTTTTCATATATGTAGTGTATTATTAAGAAAAAATTTTTCAAGATCGTTTTATTCGGAAAAGTTGTTCAGAAAAGTTATTTTACTAAAAAATATTAATACAGTAACAGCGGGAGATTATAATTTGGAATCATTTAATACGGATGAAGAACTTTATAAAAATATCAGAAAAAGATTAAAAAAGGATTTGGACCGTAAACGATATGTCCATACAAAGGGCGTAGCTGACGTTTCTCTATGTTTGGCTATGTCATATGGCGCCAACATGAAACAGGCTTATTTGGCCGGATTATTGCATGATAATGCCAAGTGTATTCCTACAGTTGAAAAACGAAATCTTTGTAAAAAGTATCAAATTATTTTAAACTCTGCCGAGGAAAAAAATCCGGAATTAATCCATGCTAAACTCGGGGCATATCGCCTTAAAGACGTTTTTCACATTGACGATGAAGATATTTTTTCGGCCATTGCGTGCCACACAACCGGAAAGCCAAAGATGTCTGTATTGGATAAAATCCTTTATATTGCAGATTATATTGAACCAAACAGACGTCCATTACCAATGCTTGATGAAGTCCGGAAAATGGCATTTCGTAATCTGGATCAAACAATTTTGTTAATTTTGGAAAGCACGCTTTCGTATTTAATGGATAAAAATGCGGAAATTGATATAAAAACACAGGAAACTTATCATTATTATAAAGAATTATTATCAAAACAGGAGGAAGTATGAGCAATCAGGAAATATCATCTCTTACTATGGTAAAGGCAGTGATTGAAGCCTTAGAGGATAAAAAAGGAGAAGACATCAGTGTAATTGATATTACCGAGATATCAACACTTGCGGATTATTTTATTATGGTATCCGGTTCAAATCGTAACCAGGTTCAGGCTTTGTGTGATAATGTAGAAGAAAAGCTTGGAAGAATGGGGATTGATAAAAAACAATGCGAAGGATATGAGAGCGGTAACTGGATTTTATTGGATTACCATGATGTCGTAATCCATATTTTTGATAAAGAGAACCGTCTTTTTTATGATCTGGAAAGAATTTGGAGAGATGGAAAGAGAATGGATATTGCACAGTTATAAAAGTTAGTTCCATGGATAATTGGATATAACTTTTTAATAAAATTTTAACTTATGAGGGAGAAAGATAAATGAAGAAAAAAATTTTATCGTTAATTATGATTATTGGGATCATGATTTCAATGGTGGCATGTGGAAATTCTGATGATAAGGATTTTCTTTTGGGAACAGTCAACGGAAATGTGTATGAAAACAGTTTTATCGGAATTGGATGTGAACTTGACAAAAACTGGAATTTTTATAATGAAGAACAGATTTTAGAAGTCAATGATATGACAAAAGACATGGTTGGCGAAGACTATAAAAAGTATTTTACGGAAAAAAGCTATTATATTGATATGATGGCTGTTCATTCTAATGGAATGGATACCGTTAATATTAATGTTCAAAAACTTGAGTTAGCACAGTCTATGTTTTCTGAAGATGATTATATTGATTCTGCTGCAAATGATGATTTAAAAGCATCCTTAGAATCAATGGGCATTACCGTAACAGACATGAGTGTGATTGAAGAAAACTTTATGGGTAAAAAGCGTAAAGCTATTTCTATTTCCGGTGATTTTTCCGGACATAAAGTATATGAAAGAGTTTATGCGGTAAAGAAAGGAACCCGTATTGCCGCAATTACATTTGCACAGTGGGATAATAGTGATTTTAGCAATTTAAAAGACAGTTTTTATGCTGTATCTAAATAAATCAGCTTTATAATAAATACATTAAAATTGTCTCAAATTGTATTGAAATCATTCTTTATTGAAATCATTCTGTATAAAAAGCGTCTGCAGATCTATATCATATCTGCAGACGCTTTTTAATCTATAATATATGTTGATATACTTGAAAATTAACATAAACGGAACACACCGAATACTTTTCCTAATATTGTACAATCATCCACTATAATGGGTTCCATTGTGTCATTTTCAGGCTGTAAACGGATGTGACCGTTTTCTTTATAAAAGGTCTTGACAGTAGCCGAATCTTCAACAAGAGCTACAACAATATCGCCATTTCTGACATTATTGCATTGCTGGACAAAAATCTGATCCCCTTCAAAAATACCGACATTAATCATGCTTTCACCTTTTACTTTTAAAACAAAGGTATCGCCTGTTCCGGAAGGAATAAAGTCTGCAGGAATAGGAAAATAGCCTTCAATATTCTGCTGTGCAAAAATGGGTTGACCGGCAGCAACCGTTCCGACAATCGGAATGCTTGATGTCTCACGGCGAACCATCTGAAATCCATCATCGACAATTTCAATTGCGCGAGGCTTGGTAGGGTCACGACGAATATAACCGTTTTTCTCCAAAGTTTCCAAATGGGAGTGCACGGATGATGTCGATTTTAAATTAACAGCTTCGCATATTTCTCGCACTGACGGTGGATAACCTTTGACCAATATCTCATCTTTCATAAATTCCAGGATTTGTTGTTGTTTGGTAGAAATCTTTCCCTGACTCATATGCAGAACCTCCAGAAATAATAAATGTAAATAGCAATAAAAATGAACAAAATCAATATTATGTAAGCGTATGTATCTTCATTACTATAACTAGTATAACATTGTCTAAAGAAAAAAGCAAACATATATTCCGAAAATTTGTTCGATTTTATGTTCGATTTTAGCTTGACAAAACAAACAGATGTTCTTATAATGAAAAATAGAACAGATGTTCACAACAAATGTTCGATATAGATTGTTTTGCAAGATCAAAAGAGGAGAAATTGATATGAGAAATGAAATGAAAAATGGAATGCGAGAGAAAGACAGTTTATATGTTAAAAAGATTTCATATAAGATAAGAAAAAGACAGGAATTGAGGAGAAAATTTGTTTTTTCTGTTATGTCTGCATTATTTGTTATTGTTTTTGCAGGTTCCGTATTTTCCATGAATGCGAAAGCTAATTCCTCCAAAGGTGCAGGTGATTACAAATATTATGCTAATTATTGTATCGTTCCGGGAGATACCTTGTGGAACATTGCTGAAGCTAATATTGACTATAATCATTACAGTTCTGTGAAAGAATATGCAAAAGAAATCCAAAAGATTAATAAAATCAATGGTGAGCATATCACAAACGGAACCTATATTATGTTGCCTTATTATTCGGATGAATTAAAGTAATTTATTGTCTTATCATAATCATGCTTGTTTCCATCACAGAAAGAACCAGAGAAATTGGTACACGTAAAGCTTTGGGAGCAACAAATGCTTCGATACAATTACAATTTATTACAGAAGCCGTTGTAATTTGTCTGGTAGGCGGTTTCATAGGTATTGTATTGGGAATCATATTGGGCTCTTTTGCAGTTACTATATTGGGTTATGATGCGAATGCATCTGTTCAAAGTATCGTATTCTCAGTTGTATTTTCTATGTTGATTGGTGTTACTTTTGGTTATTATCCGGCTAATAAAGCGGCTAAAATGAACCCTATTGAAGCGTTGCGATATGAGTAGAGTAAAAAAGGCAGAAAAGCGTTTGCTTCTTCTGCCTTTAAATAATATTTATTAATATAATTTAGGAAACTCTATTCCGAGAATGTTAAGGTCTTGCAAAATAAAAAGTAATGTAGTATGGTATGTATATAGATTTAGAACTATTCGCAAAAGGACAGTTTAACGAATAGTTAGCATTATTTTAGAACAAAGCTCAATATTGTTGCTATATGCCGAAAATCTCAGTAGAATCCAACACAATGGTAAATGGTCCGTCATTTGTGAGGCTTACTTTCATATCGGCGCCAAATATACCTGTTTGGACATTAGGAACTTTCATTTTACATTGTTCAATAATGTAATTATATAGCTTTTGGGCATGTTCCGGTTTACCGGCTTTAATAAATGACGGTCGATTTCCATGCTTACAATCTGCATATAATGTAAATTGAGAAATTAATAATAGCTCTCCGGATATTTGTTCTAATGATAAATTGGTTTTGCCGTTTTCATCCTGAAAAATTCGTAGATTTAGCATTTTTTGTATCATTTTATTGGCCGTTTCTTCATTGTCATCGTTTGATATTCCGATGAATACAACGTAACCTTGATTAATTTGTCCGACAATTTTTTGGTCAACAGATACAGAAGCATTTAATACGTTTTGAATTACAAATTTCATTGAAATTAATCCTTTAAATTAAAAATATTGCAAGCATTTAATTAGAAAAATATTTCTATTTTTTTATTTGTTTTTGATTAGTTATATAAATATACCAATCAATATCAATAATTTGTGATTTATTGATCATTGCCTGATTGATTCGATTTGTCACCAAATTTAAATATGCTTTTTGATTTATTATTTTTGTTCACAGCTTTTCTTGAATTCCGCTTCTCTTCTTCTGTTAACGGGATTAAGCTATTATCATCTTCTGAAACCCTATTCAGATAATGGTATTCAAGCGTATTTATCGGCAGATGTTTTGAAATCAAATTGCGGTTGACTTTTCGCTTAAAGGCAGCATAAATAAGTGCAAAAATCGGTACACCGACTGCCATACCAACGACACCAAAATATGCACCAAATATGGTAATGGAGAAAATAACCCAGAAACTGGATAATCCGGTTGAATCACCAAGTATCTTAGGACCAAGAATATTACCGTCAAAAGCCTGTAACAAAATAATGAGAATTAAGAATTTAATGCCGTTAAACGGATTGATTAACAATATCAATAAAATACTTGGAATTGCACCGATAAAAGGTCCAAAAAATGGTATGACATTGGTTATTCCGATAATTACACTGATTAAAATCGGATAATTGATTTTTAATAGTTTCATTAAAAAGAAGCACAAAAAACCGATAATTATGGAATCTATGATTTTTCCGCTGACATAAGCTCCAAAGGTTTTATTGGCATAACGTATATCACTAATAATTTCATTTGCTTTCTTTTTTGGAAAAAAAGCATATATTATTTTTTTGCTCTGTCCGGCAAACTGCTCTTTACTAAATAACACATAAACCGATACAATTAATCCTATAATCAGGTTCCATAGGCCTTTTGCAACACTGATTAAGCTTAAGGATACTTCTTTTACAATAACATTTACCTGTGGAAGTAAGCTGTTGTTTAGCCAATCATTTAATTCAACATAATACGTATCCAGCATATTGTTGGCAAATGATTCGATTTCCTGATTTAATGACAAGGTCGAATCAATCCATTTTTCAAGATTTTTGATGTAAATGGGAAATTGCAGCACAATACTCTGAATACTGGATATGATTTCCTTTAACACAATGGAAAAGAAAATATAAAGCAAATATATTACAACAAATAAAGTAAGTAAAATAGCTAAACCACGAATTCGTTTTTTTGGTTTCATATCTTTAATATTTAAGTTGCATTTTTTGTATAATGGAATTAAAAGATAGTTTTCAAAAAATGAACAGATTGGCGTTAATAAATAAGCCAAAACAAGTCCCGAAATAATGGGAGCACAGGTTTTGGATATAGATGAGAATATTTGCAAAAATCTGGTTGGATGAAAAAGGACATAATAAAATACAATTGATAAAGCAATTACACAAAAAGCCGTTATGCCCCAGTATAGATATTTTTTATCCCATTGAAATTTCAAAGTTATAAAGCCTCCTAACCATGATGTATATAAAAAATTATAGCATATGCATTTTTAAAATTCTACGAAACATTATAAATTCTTTTTACATTAGAACATTTTTCAATGGATTTTTTTTGCTATAATTTTAACATGGTTATTATAATTTTATTAACATTTTGGCACAATTAAGAAAAGTAATTAAATCATATATTTAGGAGCAATAAAAATATGAATAATAATGAAATGAATTATCACGAGCAGGTAAAAATCAATCAGACAAAAAAATTGCGTGAAGTCATGGAAACTCTTCCGATCTTTTGCAAATCATTTTTTCTTGGTATGAATAGTACGATGTCTGCCAGGACAAAACTTGGCTACGCACTTGATTTACGTATATTTTTTGATTTTTTACATGATAATAATCCAACCTTAAAAACACAGGATGTACGTGATTTTAAAATAGAAATATTGGACCAGGTCACAAAGGATGACATTGAAGAATATATGGAATATTTAACCTATTATGAAAAAAATGGAAAAGCTTACACAAATGATGAACAGGGAAAAGCACGTAAGATTGCATCATTAAAGAGTTTTTACAACTTCTATTATACTGCAGAAAAAATCACCAAAAATCCTGCATCAATGGTAAAATCACCTAAAATTCATGAAAAAGAAATCATCCGCTTAGATCCGAATGAGGTTGCAATATTATTGGAAGCGGTTGAAAATGGCGACAATTTGACAGAAAATGAAAAACGTTATCATAATAAAACAAAGATACGGGATTTAGCAATCCTTACTCTTCTTTTAGGTACCGGCATTCGTGTTTCAGAATGTGTCGGTTTGAATCTGAATAATGTAGATTTTGATAATTGCGGTATTAAAATTCAAAGAAAAGGTGGTTATGAAGCAGTTGTATATTTCGGTGATGAGGTTGAAGATGCACTACAGGCCTATCTTTTGCAAAGAAATGAGATTATTCCGCTTTCCGGACATGAAGATGCCCTGTTTTTATCCATGCAGAATAAAAGAATGACCGTTCGTGCTGTTGAAAAAATGGTAAAAAAATATGCTGAAAAAGTAACATCGCTAAAAAAAATAACACCTCATAAATTACGCAGTACATATGGAACTAGTTTATATCAGGAAACCGGAGATATTTATCTGGTTGCAGATGTTTTAGGCCATAAAAATGTTGATACAACAAGAAAGCATTACGCTGCACAATCTGATTCTAGACGCAGAATGGCACGTAATGCTGTCAAGTTACGTTCTGATGCTGATTAAAAAGCATAGATTATATTTTATTTATTTTCAAAATCAGAGATAAACTGTTTGATCAGATTAACAGAACCTTCAATACCTAAAATAGAACTGTTAACGGATAAATCATATGAATCCGCTCTGCCCCATTTTTTAGATGAATAATAATTATAATAACTTTGTCGTTGTTTGTCTTTTTTAATCATCATATCTCTGGCTTTGGTTTCACTGAGATTATATTTTTCCATGATACGATTGATTTTACACTTTTCATCACCGTGAATAAAGATATTCAGACAGTTATTGTAATCAGAAAGCGCATAATCTGCACACCTTCCTACAATAACACAAGGTCCCTCGTCTGCAATTTTCTTAATAGCATCAAATTGCGCTAAAAAGACCTTTTGACTGATTGGCATATCTACCATGGCTGCAGAATTATAGCCAAAAGAATAGGTATCCATAACCAGATTATAAAGAAAACTGTTGGTTGGTCTTTCATCATGCATCTGAATCATTTCTTCACAATAGCCACTCTCCTTTGCGGCTCTTGTCAACAGTTCTTTATCATAAAATGGAATCACCAATTCGTTTGCCAGTTTTGCACCGATTTCTCTTCCGCCTGAACCAAATTGTCTGCCGATTGTAATGATTGTATTCATAAAAATACCTCCATTTCTATATAAAAATGTTCATGTTTTACACTATTTATTATAGCTAAAATCAGAATTTGATGCAAGAAATTAAAAAACGTCGATAGCGTAAATTTACTGTAGGAATTTAATAGACAGAGTATCACCAAGATCTGTTTTAGAATTAAAGATTTCTCCATCATTATATCCTGTTTATTTTCTTTTACAAACCCCAAATGTGATTTTTTATTGCTGCAATCTTTT
>JAGAJL010000055.1 GCA_017626095.1 Lachnospiraceae bacterium | reverse complement strand
TCCATAAAGCCAAAGGCTTATTAAAGTGCGCCTAAAATGTCCCATTATCCACATTTCATTCCAGAATTCGTACCATGTACGAATTCATCCTTGTTTTTAATCAAGATTGCGAACGAGCTTATCGAGTTTCGCAATTACCTAAATTATGTTCTTGCGCGATTTCATTTGCCAAATTTGTTTTGATAGACATATTGAGAAATATTATCAAGTAGATATCTGTACATAACAAAAATCGGATGATAGAATGGGTTAGTGAAAACTAACTGAATATAATACTGCATTAAAACAAAAAGTTATTCGGAGTTGTATTACTGATATGTATTGATGATAAAGCATCAGATAGAATTTGAAAGGGCTGGACGAGGTAATGGAATTCAAAGAAATTTTACTGACGGTTGTTATCGTGGTAAGTTTTATTGCCCTGACTTACGGTATAAAACATTTGTGTGAAAAATATCTGGAAGGACATAAACAAAATGATGATCAATAAGAGGCTGATAGGAACAGTCGGTGAAAGTAAAAAATATATTGCCGGGAATGTGATATGCCAATGGATATCGCTTGTGGCAAACATTGCTATAATGATTGACATAACAACTTTTTTAGGAAAACTATATGAAAAAAATTTAGAAACAAAGCATTTGATTACAACCTTAACGATCGCTATCACTGCAGTGGCAGTACGTTATGTCTTCACTTTCATGTCAAGTAAAATGAGTTATCTTTCTTCAAAGGCAGTAAAGAAAACTCTGCGGGAAATGATATATAAAAAGTTGTTGCAACTGGGAACATCCTACAACGAACAGGTGAAAACTTCCGAGGTAGTACAGGTAGCGGTAGAAGGCGTGGATCAGCTTGAAACTTATTTTGGTTCATATCTTCCTCAGTTTTTCTATGCCATGCTGGCACCGTTAACTTTGTTCGCAGTTTTGTGTTTTGTAAATATTCCATGCGCGGTTACCTTACTGTTATGTGTTCCGTTAATTCCGGTAGCAATCATTGTCGTTCAGAAATGGGCAAAAAAATTGCTGGCAAAATACTGGGGACAATATACTGCTCTTGGTGATACCTTTCTGGAAAATCTGCAGGGGCTTACAACTTTAAAGATTTATCTTGTGATGAACAGAGGATGAAACGAACATCCGGCAGGAATCAGGCTGTTACCAATACAGTCATTTTGTTTTATGACTTTCTTATATTGTTTGTATCAGCTGTATTATATCTAAATGGAAAGATAGAATTTATCGGAGTTTTACCGTTGTTACCGGCATTCCCGTTTTTGATGTTAGCGGCATTCTGCTTTGCCAGAAGCTCTGAAAAATTGGATAATTGGTTTAAAAATACAAAACTGTATAAAAACAATTTGGAAAGTTTTGTAAAGGGACAGGGAATGACATGGAAAACCAAAATCAGAATTATGATTTTGGTTACAATACTAATGTCTGTTGGTTTTATTATGATGGACCAAGTGACGATAGGCAGAATTGTGCTTGGCCTTGTATGGCTGTTTCATATCGTTTATTTTACTTTTGGTATAAAGAACTACAAAAAAGAAATACATTTGGGAAAAGAGATTTTGAAAGGAGCAGAATAAAATGGCAGATATTATCATTTTAGGCATATTGCTCATCTTAGTAATCATCGGAATACGTTCCAGCATAAAGCATTTTAAAGGAGAGGGAGGTTGTTGTGGAGGAAGTTCAGGACCGAAAGTCAGAAAAATGAAACTCAAAGAGATCAGAGAAACGAAGACATTTAAAATTGAGGGTATGAGCTGTGATAACTGCATAAAACGAATTGAGAATGAATTGAATTCCATGGACCAGGTCAATGCAAAAGTCAGTTTAAAGCGAAAAGAAGTGGTTGTAAAACTTGGGATACATATGGAAGATTCTGTTATTATACAGAAAATTGAGAAACTGGGCTATCGCGTTATTATATGAAATCAGAGGCAAAAGACATCATTAGATAAAATTAATTTGACAGAATCAAAGAAACAAGGTATAAATTTAATTAAACATATGAATAAATGCTCATATGTTTAATATCTTATTTGAATTTAAATAAAATGAGGAGACAATCTGAGCATTCGTTCAGGTTGGGAAGGGAGATAAAATGTCTGAGGAAGAAAGAAAATTTTTGGAAATTGTAGATTTAAAGAAGGGGTTTGGAAGCGGGGAAACCCGGCAGGAAGTACTGCGGGGTATGAATTTCTCGGTGGCAAAAGGAGAATTTTGTGTGCTTTTAGGTCCTTCCGGTTCCGGGAAATCCACACTGCTTAACATCCTTGGTGGGATAGACAGTGCCGATTCGGGATATATATCTATAAACGGTGACAAACTGGAAGATCTGGGAGAGAAGAAACTGACGCAGTACCGCAGAAAACACCTTGGATATGTTTTTCAGATGTATAATCTGATCGGAAATTTAAATGTAAAGGAAAATATTGAAGTTGGTGCATATCTTTCAGATGATCCGCTGGATATTGATGAACTATTGAATACGCTTGGACTTTATGATCACAGATATAAATTGCCAAATCAACTTTCCGGCGGGCAACAGCAGCGTGTTTCCATTGGCCGCGCCATTGTGAAGAACCCGGATATCCTGCTTTGCGATGAGCCCACCGGTGCATTGGATTACAATACATCCAAGGAAATTCTGAAACTGATTGAGGATGTTAATGCAAAATACGGGAATACCGTTATTATGGTCACGCACAATGAGGCGATTAAAAACATGGCAGATCATGTAATCAAGCTTAGGGACGGAATGGTACGTCGTAATGAAATCAATGACAATAAAATCTCGGCAGCGGATCTGGAGTGGTAAGGGGCGTGACGAATATGAAAAATGTAAGAAACAATCGTAGAAAAAAAGTCAGAAATCCTCTGTTAAAACGAATTCCCAAAGAATTGCTCGGTGATTGGAAAAAATATCTGCTGGTTAGTCTGTTTTTAATCCTTACGATTGGATTTGTATCCGGTATGTATGTTGCCAACGGAAGTATGATGAAAGCGGCGGATGAGGGTATTACCAAGTATAAACTGGAAGACGGACATTTTGAACTGGATGCCAAGGCGAATGAAGAACTGCTTGCGGCTATAGAGACCGGAAAAAAGGCAGATATAAAACAATATTATCTGGACGAAGCCAAAGAAGAACTGGATGAAAAATTTGATGACGAGTTCGAACGGAAATTCACGAAAGAATTCAATGACGAATTTGAAAAAGAGTTTACAGAACAATTCAATGCCGAATTTCCGGCACAGTTTGATGAATCGTTCACAGGACAGGTAAAACAGATTATGCTTGTTCAGGGAATGAATGAGGCTACGGCAGATGCTATGCTGCCTGAAGTTATTGCGCAGGCAAAGCGGGAGGGAACTTATCAATCTGCTTATGACAATGCCTATGATGAGGTATACCGGGAATCCTATGATATTGCATATGAAGAAGCTTACCGGGAAGCTTATGATGATGCATATCCTGAGGCCTATGATGAGGCATGGGAAGAAATCCGGGATGAAATTGATGAAGAATATGTGGAAGCCGAAGAAAAGTACGAATTAGATGATCCTAGGTTTGAATCGGTTCCTGTCAATGTATATGAAAATTTTTACAGGAATGAGGAAGAAGATAATGATAATGACGGTGTAGCAGATGGAACTGTCCGGGTATATGCTGCGACACAAGAAGTCAATCTGGCCTGTCTGATGGAAGGCAGTTTTCCTGGGGCGGAAGATGAAATTGCCATCGACCGTATGCATGCGGATAATGCCGGAATTGAAGTGGGAGATACCGTGACGGTCGGCGGACAGCCTTATCAGGTTGTAGGATTGATTGCCTATGTTAATTATTCCACACTCCATGAAAAAAGTACCGACCTGATGTTTGATGCAATCAAGTTTGATGTGGCAATGGTTACAGAAGAAGGGTTCAACCGCTTAGGGCAGACCATTCATTATGCATATGCGTGGCAGTACATAAAGGAGCCTGTAGATGAAAAAGAAGAAAAAAATTTGTCGGATGATTTTTTGAAGGCTTTGCTGACACAGACGGTTGTCGGAGATTATGAAATCAAAGATTATATGCCGCGGTATGCGAATCCGGCAATTAATTTTGCGACAGAAGATATGGGATCCGATGAGGCAATGGGCGGTGTCCTTCTGGATATTCTGATCGTGATCATTGCTTTTATCTTTGCCGTTACCATCAGCAATACCATTGCCAAAGAAGCATCGGCAATTGGGACGCTTCGGGCTTCCGGTTACAGTAAGGGCGAGCTAATCAGGCACTACCTGTCCATGCCGGTCATTGTGACGCTGTTAGCAGCTGCTGTAGGAAATATACTCGGTTATTCGGTGTTTAAAAATGTCGTGGTCTCCATGTACTATAACAGCTACAGTCTTCCTACCTATGAGACCGTATGGAATCCGGAGGCGTTTGTAAAGACAACCTTGATTCCGGTAGTGTTGATGCTTGTGGTGAATCTTATTGTGATTACTAAAATGATGCAGCATACACCATTGCAGTTTTTGCGGCATGATTTGAAAAAAACGAAACGTAAAAAAGCAATGCGACTTCCCGGATGGAAGTTTTTAAGCCGATTCCGCCTGCGTATCATGTTTCAGAATATCCCCAACTATATCATTCTTTTTGCGGGTATTTTCTTTATCATGGTTATGCTGGCAATGGCTGTAGGTATGCCTTCGACGCTGAAGTATTATCAGGACAATGTGGCGGATATGATGTTTGCAAAGTATCAGTATGTCCTGAACGCATATGAAGATGAGGATGGAAAAGTCATCACAACCGGAAATGAAGATGCGGAAAAATTCGGTATGCGGTCATTGCAGAAAAAGGGAGATGCGCTGGATGAGGAAATCACCGTCTATGGGATTTCGGATGATAGCCGTTATGTGAGTATTACGGATCTGAGCAAGCTAAAAGAAGATGAGGTTTATATTTCCACATCATTTGGAGAAAAATACAATCTGGCAGCAGGGGATATCATTACGCTGGATGAAAAGTATGAAAATGTACAGTATCGGTTTGAAGTAGCGGGCATTTATGACAAATGCCAGAGTATTGCGGTTTTTATGCCCATACAGAATTATCGGGCTGTATTTGATCTGAGCGATGAGGAATTTGACGGCTATATGTCCGATAAGGAAATTACGGATATTGAGGAGGACAATATCGCAACTGTGATTACCGAAAGGGATATTACCAAAATGTGCGATCAGTTAGATCATTCCATGGGAGCTTATATGCAATATTTCCAGTTCCTATGCATTCTCTTATCGGCAGTGTTAATCTACCTTTTGACAAAAATTATTATCGAGAAAAATGAAAATGCCATATCCATGACCAAGATTTTGGGATATGACAACAAAGAGATTGCCAGTCTGTATCTGCTTTCTACTACCATACTTTTGGTTGTTATAGATATCATCAGTGTTTTTTTAGGTGCGCTTGTGATGGAACAAGCATGGAAAGCTATCATGTTCAGCTATAGCGGATGGTTTGCATTCGTGATTGTGCCGGCAGGATATCTCAAAATGTTTACGTTTGTCCTGATTGGATATCTGGTTGTTATGTTTTTTGATTTCAGAAGGATCAAAAAGATTCCTATGGATGAAGCACTTAAAAATGTGGAGTGACGGATGAGAAGATCAGAAAACACACAGTCTGTTTAATTGGAAGATATTGCATTTGACAGTGAATATGGGGTTAGTCCAAACTAATACCGCAAAAGATGCGAAAACTCTTTTAGAAATTAAAAGGCGGTATTAGGTTATGAAAATAAAGAATGAAAAAAGCGCAAAACGATTTATACTTGAAAAATATTGAACTTCCTGTAAAGTTATGATAAAATAATTCGAATTAAATATGAAACAGTTAGGTGTCAGAGCAATTTTTAATTGGCTCTGGTGAAAAGGGAAACAGGTGTAAGTCCTGTGCGAACTCGTCACCGTAATTAGGGAGCTGAGGCCGATATATCACTGGGAAACTGGGAAGATGGCGGATGCAATGATTTTTAAGCCGGGAGACCTGCCTGATTGTTGTACAGAAACGATAGTTTCAGACCACGAGTAACTGGTTGTACGTTAAGAGAGTATGGGAGAATTGTTAGTCTATGATTTTCTTATATGGTTCTTTTGTGTGCAAACCCTTTACCTGTTTAGGAAAAGGGTTTTTTATTTGTGTTGCCATAACATTGTTTCTGACTTACATATTTAAGATATTTTAATGGCATAGAATGTCGAAGGAGGAAACATGAAAAAAAGAGTAGTAGCATTATTAATGGCAGCATTAATGGGAACATTCTGCGTAACAGGATGTGGAAACAGTCAGGAAGCAACGACAGAGAGTTCTGTAGAAGCAGAAAGCGAAGTTGAAGAAGAAAATGCACAGGTTGAAGCAGAAGTAACTGACAATACAAAAACAGAGGCAGACGCTGACCAAAAAACTGCCGATGAGGTGGCGGCACTGATTGATGCAATTTATGTGCAGGAAAGAACTGATGAAACGGACAAGCAGTGCGCTGATGCCAAAGCTGCATGGGATGCATTGACAGATGTTCAGAAAGAATTGGTAGAGGGTGAAAATGCTGATCCGGATTATTTTGGGAGAGATACCGGGGATGCATCTAAGGATGACCCGCGTAATCAGGATGAAATCGGCGAAAATGAGATTTTGGTTGTGAGCTTTGGTACTTCTTTTAATGACAGCCGTGTAGCTGACATTAAGGGAATTGAAGATGCCTTGCAGGAAGCTTATCCGGATTGGTCTGTGAGAAGAGCATTTACAGCTCAGATTATTATTAATCATGTGCAGGCACGTGATGGAGAGTACATTGATAATATGGATCAGGCATTGGAGCGTGCAGTGGCAAATGGTGTCAAGAATCTTGTCATTCAGCCTACGCATTTAATGCACGGAGCAGAATATGACGAGCTGATGGAAGCTGTTGAGGCATATCAGGATCAGTTTGAAACTGTAAAAGTTGCTGAGCCGCTGTTAGGAGAGGTGGGAACAGATGCAACGGTAATCAATGCAGATAAAGCAATCGTTGCAGAAGCGATTACCATGGAAGCGGTAACGACCGCCGGTTATGATAATCTGGATGCAGCAAAAGAAGATGGTGTTGCATTTGTCTTTATGGGACATGGAACTTCTCATACTGCAAAGGTATCATACAGCCAGATGCAGACACAGATGGGAGAACTTGGTTATGACAACGTATTTATTGGAACAGTAGAAGGCGAACCGGAAGAAACTGCGTGCGAGGCAGTGATTGATGCTGTAGTACAGGCTGGTTATACGAAAGTGATACTCCGACCTCTGATGGTGGTTGCCGGAGATCATGCAAACAATGATATGGCCGGAGATGATGAGGATTCATGGAAAAGTATGTTTGCTGCATCCGGAAAGTTTGACAGTGTGGATACACAAATTATAGGTCTTGGATCCATCGATGCCATACAGCAACTTTATGTGGCTCATACAAAAGACGTGATAAATGAATAGAGGATAATAATAAGATGAAAAGAAAACTGATAACTATATTGAGCACATCGTTGCTGGTTTGTTCTCTGCTTTGTGGTTGTGCCGACAATAGCAGTGTACAGGAAAACGAAGTAAAAGAAGAAACTGTTACGACAGAATCCTCTGTTGACATTGAGACAGAGAAAACTACCGTGCAAGAAGAAAATGTAACTGAAGAAAATGCTGTTATTCCGGATGGAACATATACGGTAGACTTTGATACGGATAGTAGCATGTTTCATGTTAGTGAGGCATGCAATGGCAAGGGAACATTGACAGTAAAAAACGGAGAAATGACAATCCATATCTCATTAATGTCAAAAAAGATTATAAATCTTTATCCGGGACTTGCAACGGATGCAGAAAAAGACGGTGCCCAGCTCCTTATGCCGACAGAGGATACTGTTACATACAGTGATGGGTTGACAGAGGAAGTGTATGGCTTTGATGTGCCGGTTCCGGTGCTAGAGGAAGAATTTGATCTGGCACTCATTGGTACAAAAGGAACATGGTATGACCATAAGGTCAAAGTTTCCAATCCGGAGCCATTGGAGGAAGAAGCTCAGTCTGACAATCCCCTTTTGTTGGAGGATGGTAACTATAGTATTGAACTTGCCTTTGAAGGGGGAAGCGGTAAAGCAAAGGTTTTATCTCCGGCCACGGTTACAGTATCCGGAGAAACTGTGACTGCAACGATTCAGTGGAGTAGTCCGAATTATGACTATATGCTTGTAAATGGAGAAAAGTATCTGCCAATAAATACAGAAGGAGATTCCGTATTTGAAATTCCAATTCTTATTTTTGATGAACCGATGGATGTCATTGGAGATACTGTGGCAATGAGTAAACCACATGAAATTGAGTATACTCTCACATTTTATTCTGACACAATGAAACCGGCAGAATAAGAGGTGCTAGGGAATGAGAAAAGAGACAATCATTGGAATATGTCTGATTTTGATGGGACTGCTGGGGCTGCATGGCTGTGGCAGTCCTTCTTCCGATTATGGAAATACTCTAAATACAGATAATTTGCAGGAAAATGAAACAGAAGCTTCACTTGTTTATGAAAGCAGTATGGAACTTCAATATGCTGAGAATTTTTCCGTAGATTATTATAAAGGCGGCTATACAATCCTTACAACGACAATGGACGGACAAAGGTTTTTGATTATTCCGGAAGAGAAAGAAATACCAAAAAATTTGGAAGAAGATATCATAGTGTTACAACGTCCGATAAAGAATTTGTATCTGGTAGCATCAGCTGTAATGGATATGTTTCGTGAATTAGATGGTCTAAATACCATTGCTTTTTCAGGTCAGAAGGAAGAAAACTGGTATATTGAAGAAGCAAAAGAAGCAATGGCAAATGGAGATATGATTTACGCAGGTAAATATAGCAAGCCGGATTATGAATTACTTGTTTCAGAGGACTGCACACTGGCAATAGAAAACAGAATGATTTCACATTCGCCGGAGGTTGTTGAAAAACTGGAAGATTTTGGAATACCGGTTATGATTGAATATTCCAGTTATGAATCGCATCCGTTAGGAAGAGTGGAATGGATTAAGTTTTTTGGCGCTTTACTTGGAAAAGAAGAGAAAGCTGAGAAGATATTTGAAGATCAGGTGACGATTTTAGACAAGGTATCAGCTGACGAAAAGACAAATCAAACAGTTGCCTTCTTTTTTATTACATCAAATGGCTTGGTGCAGGTGCGACAATCTTCTGATTACATACCAAAGATGATAGAACTTGCAGGTGGAAAATATATTTTTGAAAATCTGGGGGATGATGAAACAAAACGTTCTACCATGAATATGCAGGTGGAGGAATTTTATAATGGTGCAAAGGATGCAGATTTCCTGATCTATAACAGCTCCATTGACGGAGGAGTTTCCAGTAGGGAGGAGCTTCTTGATAAATGTGAGGTTTTGGCTGATTTTAAAGCAGTACAGGAAGGAAATGTCTGGTGTACTACAAATGACATGTATCAACAGTCTTTATCAATCGGATACTTAACGGAAGATATACATACCATGCTGTCAGGTGAAGGAGAAGATAATATGCACTATCTCTTCCGTTTGAAATAAAAAAGGTGATGTGATTACTATGCAGAAAAACAGAAAATACAGATATATTATAGCGTTTATTTTTCTTGCTTTCGGGGTTGTGATTTTTTTGTCTCTCAATATCTGTATTGGAAGCGTAAGTATTACGTTACCAGACATATTAGGAACAATGATAGGACATGAGAGTAATGAAACGATGGAGAGAATTTTGTGGGATATACGATTGCCCAGAACGCTGGCGGTTATCATACTGGGCGGAGCACTTTCACTTGCAGGATATCTTTTACAGACTTTTTTTCATAATCCCATAGCTGGTCCATTTGTTCTTGGTATCTCTTCAGGAGCAAAAATGGTGGTGGCACTGGTAATGGTTTTTTTTATGGGAAGAGCAATCAGAATTTCTTCTGCAAATATGATTTTAGCTGCATTTGTGGGTGCCATATTGTCTATGGGATTTGTACTGTTGTTATCACGCAGAGTAAAAGCCATGTCAATGCTGGTAGTCAGCGGAGTTATGATTGGATATATTTGTTCGGCAATAACGGAGCTGGTTATAACGTTTGCAGATGATGCAGACATTGTAAATCTTCATAATTGGTCGCAAGGTAGTTTTTCCGGAATGACATGGGAGCACGTAAAAGTTATGGCAATTGTTGTTATTGTTACATTTATAGCTGTTTTCCTGTTATCAAAGCCCCTTTCTGCATATCAGCTTGGTGAAGTGTATGCACAGAATATGGGAATAAATATTCGTTATCTTCAGGTATGTCTTGTGCTTCTATCCAGTATTTTGTCTGCCAGTATTGTAGCTTTTGCGGGACCGATATCATTCGTTGGAATTGCAACCCCTCATTTAGTGAAAAAATTGCTTGGGACGACAAAGCCTATTTTAATGATACCTGCCTGTTACCTGGGCGGAAGTGTATTCTGTTTGTTCTGTGATTTGCTTGCAAGGACGATTCTTGCACCAACAGAACTGAGTATCAGTACGGTTACGGCAATTTTCGGCGCACCGGTTGTTTTGTGGGTAATGGCGACGCATAGAAAAGAGAGGACCATATAATGGAATACTATTTTAAAACAGAAAAGATGAGCGTTGGTTACCAGGGTAAAGCGTTAATACATGATATAGAGATTGGTCTTCATAAAGGAGAGATATTGACCTTGATTGGTCCAAATGGAGCTGGTAAGTCAACGATATTAAAGAGTATTGCAAAGCAACTGGAACTCATTCATGGAGTAGTGTATCTGGATAAAATAGAATTGAATCATATGTCTGGTTTGGAACTTTCGCAAAGAATGGCTGTTGTCTTTACAGAAAAAATAAAGACAGAGTTATTGACCTGTGAAGATGTTGTGGCCACAGGCAGGTATCCTTATACCGGACATTTCGGCATATTATCAAAAGGAGATTATGTCATTGTAGAAGAAGCAATGGAGTTAGTCCATGTGACAGAAATCAGAAATCAGGATTTTACAAAAATCAGTGATGGACAAAGACAACGGGTTATGCTTGCACGGGCAATCTGTCAGGAGCCGGAAATTATTATTTTAGATGAACCAACTTCCTTTTTGGATGTGAAATATAAACTGGAATTCTTATCGATATTACAGGAATTACGGATAAGAAAAGGATTGACAGTCATAATGTCGATGCATGAGCTAGAGCTGGCTGAGCGAATCTCGGATAAAATTTTATGCATCAATGGAGAGTATGTGGATCGATTTGGAAAGCCGGAAGAGATTTTTCAGGCGGGCTATATCAAATCTCTATTTGAAATAGAAACAGGAAGCTTTGATGAGGAAAACGGAAGTATGGAGCTTGAGCCGGCAAGTGGAATAGCGGATATATTTGTGATTGCGGGAGGAGGCAGTGGAAGAAGTATATACCGCAAATTACAGCGGGAACGGAAAGCCTTTAGAACAGGAATTATCTATGAAAATGATTTGGATTTTCCTGTTGCAAGAGCTTTGGCGGCAGAGCTGATTGCAGCAAAAGCATTTGAACCTGTGGATAAGAGGACTTTTGAGCATGCACAGAAAGCAATAGATTCCTGTTCTAAGGTGATATGTTGCAGAAGAAAATTCGGAAGTCTGGAAACAGCTAATAAAAATCTTTTGGAATATGCAAGCAGAAGTAAAAAAATAGTTGAGCTAACAGAGCAGGAAGCAGAGAATGGCAGGTACCTGCTATACAAGAGCAGGTATTAGACAGGAAAGGCATGGTTTAATATGTCGAAAGTGATTATGATTCAGGGAACGATGTCAGGTGCAGGAAAAAGTATTCTGGTAGCAGGGCTTTGCAGAATAATGAAGCAGGACGGATACAGGGTAGCTCCGTTTAAATCACAGAATATGGCACTCAATTCCTTTATTACACAAGAGGGACTGGAGATGGGCAGGGCACAGGTTATGCAGGCAGAAGCAGCAGGTATAAAACCAATGGTCTGTATGAATCCTGTTTTACTAAAGCCGACCCATCATACAGGTTCGCAGGTCATTGTAAATGGAGAAGTGCTTGGGAATATGAGTGCAAGGGAGTATTTTGCATATAAAAAACAACTGCTTCCGGATATTAAGAAGGCTTTTCAAAAATTGGAAGAGTATGCAGATATTATTGTGATAGAAGGTGCAGGAAGCCCGGCAGAGATTAATCTCAGAGAAAATGATATTGTCAATATGGGAATGGCCAAACTGGTTGATGCACCGGTACTATTGGTAGGAGATATTGACAGAGGAGGAGTATTTGCTCAACTTTTAGGAACACTTTTGTTACTTTCCGAGGAGGAAAAGAAAAGAGTAAAAGGCCTTATCATCAATAAATTCAGAGGGGATAAGACAATGCTTGATCCGGGAATTGTGATGCTGGAGCAAAAGGGACAGGTTCCAGTAGCCGGTGTGGTTCCATACATGGAATTGTCATTGGAGGATGAGGACAGTCTGACAGAACGCTTTGACAAAAAAGAAGAAAGTTATATTGACATTGCAGTAATCCGATATCCGAGAATCTCTAATTTTACAGATTTCAATATATTTGAACAAATAAAAGAAGTATCTGTACGATATGTTTCTTCTGTATCCGAACTTCATCAACCGGACATGGTCATATTACCCGGAAGTAAGAATACAATGGGGGATTTAAAATGGATGCGTCAGAATGGTTTGGAGGCTGAAGTGAAAAAACTCGCAGAAGATATTCCTGTTTTTGGGATATGTGGTGGGTATCAGATGCTTGGAGAACAAATTGCCGATCCACAAGGAGTCGAAGGCGGAGGTGTTCTGCGGGGAATGGAACTGCTTCCGGTTGTTACAGAACTGGGAGAAAAAAAGGTTCGATGTCAAATTGAAGGTAAGCTTCCTAAGTTAGATGGAGTTTTTTCTAATCTTTCCGAACTTGAATTTGTAGGATATGAAATGCATATGGGTAAAACAGAATTATCAGGAAATGATGCATTGGATGAAAAAAAGATGATTGTGTCCGGCAGAAACAAAAATGTTTATGGAACCTATGTGCATGGGATTTTTGATAAAGGATGTATTGCCACGGCAATCGTGCAGAATCTGGCAGAGAAGAAGGGGATTTTGATTGGAGATGGTGTTTTTGAAGACTATCAGAGTTTTAAAGAAAAGCAATATGATAAATTGGCGGATACACTAAGGGAGTATCTGAATATGGAGGAAATCTATGGAATGCTTAGAGAAACCCATTGGTAATCGATATACCAGAAACGAATTGGAAAAACTGACTGTGAAAGGCCCGGATGAAGCTATGCGCAAAAAGGTATTAAGCAACTTAGATCATGTTGCAAAGCCACTTGACGGTTTGGGGAAATTTGAAGCATATATAGCTCAGATTGGAGCAATTCAGGGAACAGCAGAGATTGATATATCCAAGAAAGCGGTTATTATCATGTGCGCTGATAATGGGATCGTTGCAGAGGGTATCAGTCAGTCAGAACAGGACGTAACACTTGCTGTTGTAAAAAACATGGCAAATAAGCAATCTTCTGTAGGAAAAATGGCTGAATCTATCGGATCAGATGCAATTGTGGTAGATATAGGTATCAATGATAAAGGAAAAATACCGGGCGTATTGGATAAGAAAATACGTTGCGGAACCAGAAACTTTAGAAATGAACCGGCTATGACAGAGGAAGAAGCAGTTAAGGCTATTTTTACCGGAATAGAAACAGTACTGGATTGTAAAGAAAAGGGTTATAAGATTCTTGCAACAGGGGAAATGGGGATTGGAAATACGACGACCAGTAGTGCAGTAACCGCAGCACTGTTACATTGTGAAGTTGCAGAGGTCACCGGAAGAGGTGCGGGACTGAGTGATGAAAAACTGTTACATAAGCAGAAAATTATTGCAGAGGCTCTTGAAAAGTATAAGCTGATAGGGGCTGATGCATTGCAGATACTGGAAACCGTTGGCGGACTTGATATTGCCGGACTTACCGGAGTGTGTATCGGTGGCGCCTTATATCATATTCCAATTGTTCTGGATGGTGTTATCAGTATGGTGGCAGCTCTGTTGGCAGAGCAAATTGTGCCGGGGACAAAAGATTATTTGCTTCCATCCCATAAAGGGAAAGAACCGGCAATAGAACGGCTTGCACAAAAATTGAATATGGAACCTGTTATTGATGGAAACATGGCATTAGGGGAAGGAACCGGAGCTGTTATGATGTTTTCACTCCTTGATATAGCGCTTTGCGTATATCAGGACAGAACCACTTTTTCAGATATTCATATAGAGCAATATGAAAGGTTTTCGCAATGATGACGCTAATTATCGGGGGAAGCGGCAGCGGTAAGTCTGCATATGCAGAAGATTATGTGGTTTCCCTTTCAGAAAAAAAGAAGAAATACTATATTGCTACCATGCAGATTTATGATGATGAGGGCGAAAAGAAAATGGAAAGACATCGTATGCTGAGAAGTGGCAAGGGATTTTTTACGATTGAGCAACCTGTTGATATTAAAAAAGCAGTGGAGAAAATGGAAAATGGTGAAAAGACTGCATTATTGGAATGTGTCTCGAATCTCACAGCCAATGAGATGTTTTCAGAAGAAGTGCCGGTAACAGAAGAAGTGATAACAGAAAAAATTGTAGGTGGGATAGTATCCTTGAACGAGCAATTGTCTCACCTTGTTATTGTGAGCAATAATATTTTTGAAGATGGAAAAGAGTATGATGAGACAACGATGGCATATATCCGAGCAATGGGGCGAATTAATCAAAAGCTGGCTGAGTTGGCAGATGAGGTTGTAGAAGTAGTCGTTGGGATTCCATTAGTAGTTAAATCCGGGCGTGTTTAGTATTTAGAAAGGACGAAAAACAAAATGCGGGTTTTAAAGTCGTTGGCAATTGCATTTTCAATTTATTCCAAAATTCCGGTCCCGCAATTTGAGTGGAAGGAAGAGGATATGAAATACATGCTCTGTTTTTTTCCATGGATTGGAGCAGTTATTGGTGGGTGTGTTTATTTATGGGACTTCCTTTGTGTAATATTTGATATTGGAAAAATATGCCATGCCCTGATAGGAGCTGCAATTCCGCTGATGATTACCGGTGGATTTCATGTAGATGGTTTTATGGATACAATGGATGCATTTCATTCTTATCAATCAAAAGAGAAGAAACTTGAAATACTAAAAGATTCCCACATTGGAGCTTTTGCCGTCATAATGCTTGCATTGTATGGAAACATTTATATAGGAGCGTTTTCAGAAATAGCAGATAGAAACCTGTTAAAGCTTGTATGCTTTGGTTTCTTTCTGGCACGATGTCTCAGTGGAATCAGTGTTGTCTCATTCCCATCAGCTAAGAAAGATGGAATGCTTTATCTTTTTGCAAGCAGATCAGAGAAAGTGATTGTGAAATGGGCCTTATATCTACAGGGGATAGTCTGTATTTGTTTTATGCTCTGGCAATCCTTGTTTTGGGGCATTTTAGTGGTGTCAGCTGCATTATTATCATTTTGCTATTACTATCATCGGACAAAAAAGGAGTTTGGTGGAATTACAGGAGACACAGCAGGTTATTTTGTTCTTATCTGTGAGGCGGGCATGATGATTGTGGCAGCAGGAATTAATGTTTTAATGTAATGGGGGAGACAAATGAAGCTGATAATAGGTGGATGCACACAAGGAAAATTAGATTATGTGCTTCAGAAGTATGATATGGATGCAAGTAAAATCTGGGATGGAGAAATACCTAAGAATATAGGTGAACAAAAAGAGCCTATGGTTATCAACCATCTTCATAATTGGATTAAATCACAAATTGCTCAGGGTGGGTGTCCGGAGAAGGAAATCCGTACTATTGTGGAGCATTATCCGGATTGTGTAATCATCAGTGATGAGGTTGGTAACGGTATTGTACCGACAGAAA
Source organism: Lachnospiraceae bacterium (assembly GCA_017626095.1). Taxonomy (GTDB): domain Bacteria; phylum Bacillota; class Clostridia; order Lachnospirales; family Lachnospiraceae; genus UBA2882. Next base: position 15,213 of record JAGAJL010000055.1, on the reverse strand, counting down.
CATTTGAACGGGAATACAGGGAGCGTACAGGAAGAATACTGGTTGAACTTGCAAAAAAGGCAGAAGAAGTGGAGCGGGTAATATGCGGGATAGGTCAGAAAATCAAATGACGTTTGTCTTAATCAGGCATGGGGCGACAAAAGCAAATACAGAACACCGGTATTTGGGACAAACGGATGAGGTTCTTTCCAGAGAGGGTGAATTGCAGTTAAAAGAATATAAAAAAAGATATTTCTTTCCGGATATTGATATTTTGTTTTGCAGTCCTATGAAGCGCTGTATCCGGTCGGCAGAAATATTGTATCCGGAGTTAAAACCGGTGCAAATTGAAGAATGGAAAGAGATGGACTTCGGAGTGTTCGAAGGAAAAACTTATTTGGAACTTCAGGCAGATAAACGGTATCAGCAATGGATTGACAGTCATGGTATGCTTCCTTTTCCGGAAGGAGAAAGCAGAGAAGTCTTTATCGCACGATGTGACAGAGGTTTTTGGAGAATGATAGAGATATTAAATTCAGTAGAACCGGAACACAAAACAATCGGGATGATTGTACATGGCGGTACCATTATGGCACTTTTAAGTAAGTATGCAAAAAAAGATTATTTTGATTATCAGGTAGCAAACGGTAAAGGATATGTTTGTACCATGAAAATTCTGAATGGAAGACCGGAGATTATTGAACTTAAAAAGATATAAGCTATGAGAAAGGCATGGTTATGGGAATGAAATATCATATCATGGCATTCTTTTCAGGCTTTCTACTGGATTTGCTGTTTGGTGATCCTTATTTACTGCCGCATCCTATCCGGATAATCGGAAGTTTAATTTCAAAAGTAGAAAACTGTTTTTTGAAAAAAAAGAAAGAGCGAGATGAAAAAAAAGAGTTTTTGCAGGGATTTTGCATGGTGATTATTGTACTATTCGGGACAGTGACCGTGACTGCACTTATCCTGTTATCTGCCTATTGCATAAATTGTTATCTTGGAATTGTAATTGAAGCCATTATGACATATCAGATTTTAGCAACGAAATGTTTAAAAAATGAGAGCATGAAAGTCTATTATTGCCTTAAAAATAAGACATTACCGGAAGCAAGAAAGGCTGTTTCAATGATTGTCGGAAGAGATACGGAAGATTTAAATGAGGAAGGAATTGCAAAGGCAGCAATTGAGACGGTGGCGGAAAATACTTCTGACGGGGTAATCGCCCCGATGTTATATACAGCACTGGGAGGTCCGATATTAGGATTTTTATATAAAGCGGTAAATACAATGGATTCCATGATTGGATATAAGAATGATAAATATTTGTATTTTGGACGCCCTGCTGCTAAACTGGACGATTTTGTAAATTATATTCCTGCCAGAATCAGCGCCTGTTTGATGATAGTGGCATCCTTTTTAGGTGGGCAGTGCTTTTCGGGTAAAAGAGCCTGCGATATTTACAAAAGAGATAACAGAAAACATGCAAGTCCCAATTCTGCACAGACGGAAAGTGTATGTGCGGGGGCGTTAGGAATTCAGCTTGCTGGAGATGCCAGCTATTTTGGGAAAATAGTCAAGAAGCCATATATCGGAGACCGGATAAGGGCAGTGGAATACGAAGATATTAAAAGGGTTAATCATTTGATGTATCTGACAGCATGGATAAGTGAAATCATATGTCTGTTTGTAATGGGACTGATATGTATGCTGCAGGCAGGAAAGGTCTGATGAAAATGAAAGGAATTCATGGAGGCGATATTTACAGAAATCATGTGAAAGTGGATTTTTCCGTCAATGTGAACCCGCTTGGCATACCGGAAGCAGTAAAAAAGGCTTTATATGAAGCGGTAGAACACATCAGTCAATATCCGGATATATCGGCAGAAAAATTGAAGAAGGCAGTAAGTGGGATGCTTCATGTGCCGAAGGAATGTTTGCTTTTTGGGAATGGCGCATCTGAACTTTTTATGGCAATTATTCATGGAATTATACCCCAAAAAACAGTAATTCCGGTTCCATCCTTTTACGGTTACGAATATGCTGCCAAGGCTGGCGACGGAGAAATTGTCTATTATGAAACACAGAAAGAAAATGATTTTTGTTTACAGGAGGATTTCTTGTCAATGTTGACAGAAGATGTTGATCTTTTGTTTCTTGCCAATCCCAATAATCCTGCCGGAAATCTGATAAGTCGAGAAGTGTTAATCAAAGTGCTGGAGCATTGCAGGGATAAAAAAATTATTGTGGTTCTGGATGAGTGTTTTATAGAGTTTTGTGACAGAGCATGTTCTATGTTGCAGGAAATCGATAGTTTTACGAATTTGATACTTGTCAGAGCGTTTACAAAAATTTTTGCAATTCCAGGAGTTCGCCTTGGATATCTGGTTTGCAGTAATCCGGAGTTATTAGAGAAAATTGACAGGCAATTACCGGAGTGGAATCTTTCCGGTTTTGCGCAGGCAGCAGGATATGAATGTGCTATGCAGACTGCATTTGTAGAAAAAACTGCTACCTATATTGCGAAAGAAAGGCAGTTTTTAGAATCCGGATTCAATCAGGCGGGTTACCAGGTCTTTCTCGGAAAAGCAAATTTTCTCCTGATTTATTGTGAACATCCATTATATGAGAGATTGTTAGAAAAAGGAATTCTGATTCGCAATTGTGAAAATTTCAGGGGATTGTCAAAGGGATTTTACAGAATTGCAGTAAAGAGTAGAAAAGAAAATGAGATTTTACTAAGTGCGATAGGAGAAATCAAGTGGAACTGAAAAGAAAAATAGAACGATTACTCCCGGAAGAAATTGAAAAGAGAAGCTTTGAAATTATTACAGAAGAACTTAAGAAAAGAGGCATCTCACTTCCGACAGAACAGGAAAAGATAACAAAAAGAGTGATACATACCAGTGCAGATTTTGACTATGCAGATACCCTTATCTATTCAAAAGATGCTGTAAATATTGCAAAAGAGCTTTTAAAAAATGGAGCAGACATTGTAACAGATACCAATATGGCATTATCAGGGATCAACAAGAAAGCATTAGCGAAGCTGGGTGGACAGGTTCATTGTTTTATGGCAGATGAGGATGTGGCAAGAATTGCAAAAGAACGTGGAGTTACAAGAGCAACTGTCAGTATGGAGAAGGCAGGAAACATTGAAAAGCCTGTTATTTTTGCAGTGGGCAATGCGCCGACTGCATTGATTAGGCTATATGAGATGATGCAGGAAGAAAACCAGTATCCGGCATTTGTGATTGGTGTTCCGGTGGGTTTTGTGAATGTGGAGGTTGCAAAAGAGTTGATTATGGAAACAGAAGTACCGTATATCATAAACAAAGGAAGAAAAGGCGGCAGTAATATTGCTGCCGCTATATGCAATGCACTTTTGTATGAATTGGCGTGATGATTTAGAAACTCTGTCTCTTATGAACGGATAAGTCAATAGAAATTTGTAGGCAAAAAGAAGGGTTATTATGCGCTATGGATTCACCACAGGAAGCTGTGCAGCGGCAGCAGCAAAAGCTGCAACATATATGCTTCTGACAGGAAAAATGAAAAGGGAAATTACAATAGAGACTCCAAAAGGTATCCCATACACTGCAAGGCTTATGGATATTAGTCGCAAAGAAAGGGAAGTAAGTTGTGCGGTAGAAAAAGATGGCGGAGACGATCCTGATATTACAACAGGTGCATACATCTATGCCAAGGTTTCCTATGGAGAGAATGAATCCGAAACAGATGCCCGGACAGGAAAAGAAACGATAATTCAGATTGACGGCGGCAAGGGCGTTGGAAGAGTAACAAAGCCGGGATTGGATCAGCCTGTGGGGAATGCGGCTATTAATCATGTTCCGAGAGAAATGATTGAAAAAGAAGTTCTGCAGGTCTGCCGGTTGATAGACTTTAAAGGAGACTTACGGGTCGAAATATCCGTACCGGATGGAGAAAAGCTTGCACAAAGGACATTTAATCCAAGGCTTGGAATTGTGGGAGGCATTTCTATTCTGGGAACCAGCGGGATCGTAGAGCCTATGAGTAATCAGGCAATTCTTGATACCATCAGGGTAGAGTTAAATCAAAGAAGAGTACAGGGATTTGATTATGTTGCAGTTTCACCGGGAAACTATGGACTTGATTTTATGAAAAAAACCTATGGTTATGATTTGGACAGAAGTGTAAAGTGTAGTAATTTTATCGGTGATACCATTGATATGGCGGTAGAATTGGGATTTCAAAAAATGCTTCTTACCGGACATATCGGGAAATTGATAAAAGTAGCCGGAGGAATTATGAATACACACTCAAAAGAGGCAGATTGCAGAATGGAGTTATTAGCAGCTTTTTCTGTGAAGGAACAGGTAGATTCTGAAAAAATCCGTCAGATATTAGATTGCGTTACCACAGAAGAAGCGGTTCATATTTTAGAAAACAGTGGGAAATTACAAGCTATTATGGAAACGATTGTAGAGCGAATCTGCTTTTATTTAGAGAAACGTGCCAAAGGAAAGCTTCGGATTGATTGCATTTTATATGCGAATGAATTTGGAGAACTGGCAAAAAGTAAGGAGGCAGTAAAATGGTTTACTTTGTTGGAGCAGGAACAGGTGCAGTAGATCTGATTACTGTAAGGGGAATGCATTTATTGGAGCGGGCAGATGTAATTATCTATGCCGGTTCTTTGGTGAATCCGGAATTGTTACAATATGCGAAAAAAGACTGTGAAATTCATAATAGTGCCAAGCTGACATTAGGAGAAGTCCTTACAGTCATGCAGAAAGCAGAAGCAGAAGGAAAATGTATAGTAAGATTGCACACAGGAGAGCCGAGTATCTATGGAGCTGTCAGAGAACAGATGGATGAATTGGACAGACTGAAAATTCCTTATGAAAGTTGTCCGGGGGTAAGTGCCTGCTTCGGAGCAGCAGCATCCTTAAATTTGGAATACACTCTGCCGGGAATATCCCAGTCATTGATTATTACGAGAATGGAAGGTAAAACGAAGGTGCCGGAAAGAGAGAGTATCGAAAGTTTTGCCGCGCATCAGGCTTCTATGGCGATTTATCTCAGTACAGGAATGTTGAAAGAGTTAAGTGAAAGACTGGTGGCTGGCGGATATCGAAAAGAGACTCCGGCGGCACTTATCTATAAGGCAACATGGCCGGAAGAGGAAGCATATCTTTGTACGATTGAAACCCTTTATGATATTGCAAAAGCGCATGGAATTACCAAGACAGCACTTGTCCTGGTAGGAGAAGTCATTTCACATCAAAACTATAAAAAATCAAGATTATATGCTGCTGATTTTTCGACAGAATTCAGACAGGCAAAGGAAACATGAAAGATATGAAGTTAAGTATCATCAGTTTTACCGAAAACGGAATATTGCTTTCAGAAAAAATTGCGAAGCTGCTGGATGGAGCAGAATGTGCAATATATACCAAATGTCAGGCCTGCTATCAGGAAGAACAGACAGTGCAATTTATTGTACAAAGTATTGGAGAATGGACAAAAGAACAGTTCGAAGAAAGAAACGCCTTACTGTTTATCGGAGCCTGCGGAATTGCGGTCAGAGCGGTTGCACCCTATATTACGGATAAGCTTCACGACAGTCCGGTTTTAGTAATGGATGAAAAAGGACAATATGTGATTCCGATATTGTCCGGTCATGTGGGTGGTGCGAACGAGCTTGCGCTTTTTTTAGCAGAAAAAACAGGTGCTAAGCCGGTTATTACCACAGCAACGGATATTAATCATCGATTTGCTGTTGATTTGTTTGCAAAGAAAAATGGGCTCACTATTGTGAATAAAGATGCAATTGCAAAGATATCGTCCAGGGTATTGTCAGGACAGAATATTGTCATGTCAGTGGAGCATGGATATTTTGAAAAAAACATAAGGATCCCCCAAGGAATAGAACTGATAGAATATCCGCCCATACAAAAGGTTGACGTAGTTGTCACTTCTGAAAATAAGGAATTTGAAACAACGATGCTTCTCAAACCAAAAGAATATGCAGTCGGGATAGGATGTAAAAAGGGAAAAGAGGCAGAAAAAATAGAAGACTTTATTTTGAGTCATTTGCAAAAAGCCGGAATTGCATCTTTGCAGGTATTCGGATTGGCATCCATTGATATAAAACAGGATGAGTCGGGACTTCTAGCGTGGAGCAGGAAAGAAAAGATTCCGTTTATTACATATACAACAGAGGAATTAAGAACGGTAAAGGGAACCTTTCACAAGTCTGAGTTTGTAAAAGAACAGGTTGGAGTAGATAATGTCTGCGAGAGAGCAGCTATGAAAATGTGCGGCCCCGGAGGCAGATTAATCTATGAAAAGCACGCAGAGGATGGAATGACGATTGCCATTGCAAGAAGAAAATGGAGAGTGCACTTTGATGAAGAATAAAATATATGTTGTCGGAATGGGACCGGGGAAGGAAGAGATGATGACAAAAGAGGCACTGTCTGTATTAGATCAGGCAGATGTGCTGATTGGCTATACAATTTACTTGCAATTACTTGGAGAACGCTTTCAGAAAAAAGAAATGTTGGCAACGCCTATGCGACAGGAAACAGAACGGTGCAGACTTGCTTTTGAAGCGGCTGAAAAAGGCAGGAAAGTGGCTCTCATATGCAGTGGAGATGCAGGTATTTATGGAATGGCATCGCTTATGTATGAGATGGGAAAAAACTATCCGAATACAGAACTTGAAATAATTCCGGGGATTACGGCAGCAAGCAGTGGAGCCGCAGTGCTTGGGGCTCCATTAAATCATGATTTCTGTGCAATCAGTCTGAGTGATCTTCTGACACCATGGGAGAAGATTGAAAAAAGGCTGATTGCAGCTGCAGAAGGAGATTTTGCAATAGCAATTTATAATCCATCCAGTCATAAGAGGAAAGACTATTTACAAAGAGCCTGTGATATTTTGCTTCAGTATCTGGAAGAGGATAGAGCCTGCGGTTATGTGGAGAACATCGGAAGGGAAGGAACAAAGGCAGTAACCTGTACCTTGAAAGAATTAAGAAAAAAAGAAGTAAATATGTTTACCACAGTTTTTATTGGAAATGCAGGAAGTGAAATTATAAACGATAAGCTGATTACAAAGCGAGGTTACCAGATTGAAAGAGATACTAATATTTGCAGGAACAACGGAAGGAAGAAAAATGTCTGAGTGTCTGGCTGAAGCCGGAATTGCTCATACAGTCTGTGTTGCAACGGAATATGGAGAGATTGTATTAAAAGAAAATCCTTTCATGACTGTTCATCGTGGAAGAATGGATAAAGATCAGATCAAAGACTTTATTCAGAGTGGGGAATTTGAGGCAGTCATAGATGCAACCCATCCTTATGCTGACATTGTTACTGAGAATATCAAAGCGGCGATGAATGGAATGCAAATACCATATCTGCGTTTAAAAAGAGAAATGAAGTATTCGGAGAAAGAAGACAATGTGTTTTATTTTGAATCAAATGAAGCGTGTGCAAAGGCATTGGAAAAAATGCAGGGAAATATTCTGCTTACCACTGGAAGTAAGGAACTGGAAAAGTTTTGTGTGTCCGAGGATGTAAAAAGCAGGCTTTTTGTTAGAATTCTTCCCGGACTCGAAAGTCTGTCACTTTGCATAGCGCAGGGAATCAAAGGAAAACAGATTATTGCATTGCAGGGACCATTTTCAACCGAAATGAATGAAGCCATGATTCGACAGTATGAAATCTCATGTCTTGTTACCAAACAAAGTGGTGCGTCCGGTGGTTATTTTGAAAAGATAGAGGCCGCAAAGAGAACGGAAATTTCAGTGTTTGCTATTGGCCATCCGGGAAAAGATGCAGGATATTCCTTCCGTGAAGTATGTGATGAATTAGAGAAAATCTGTCAGCGAAAAATACAGACAAAAAGTAAGATGGAAGTTATCCTTGCCGGAATTGGTATGGGGAGTAGAAATTGCCTGACAAAAGAAGTTCAGGATAAGATAGAGGAAGCAGATATTTTGCTTGGAGCAGAGAGGCTACTGGAGCCTTATACGTCAAGAATAGAGAAAAAAACGTTTTATCTGGCAAAACAGATTGTTCCGTATTTGCGAGAAATTCAGATGAAACATCCTATGGAGAACTTAAACGTGGTTGTTCTGTTTTCCGGAGACAGTGGTTTTTACAGTGGGTGTCAGTCTTTATATCATGCATTGAAAGAAGAAATAGATATAGGACAACTAAATGCTGAGATACATATTATGCCGGGTATTTCTTCGGTGGCTTATTTGGCATCTTGTATAGGGGAAAGCTATCAGGATGCGGTCATTTACAGTATGCATGGAAAAGAGGTATATAATCTTGCAAATAGAATTCAAATTAATCCAAAGACATTTCTGATTATGTCGGGAGTGAAAGATGTAAACAGACTGGGAGAAGTTCTCATAAATTCAGGAATGAACGACTGCGAAATTATTACAGGTTATCGCCTGTCTTATGAAGAGCAACAAATCAAAAAAAGGACACCGGACGAGTGTGTAGCATTGACAGAAGAAGGGTTATACACTTGTTTTGTGAAAAATCCCAATGCAAAGATAAAAAGACTGACACATGGCATTGCTGATGGGGAATTTATCAGAGATAAGGTTCCGATGACAAAGGAAGAAGTACGGGAAGTCAGTATTTGTAAGTTGAAATTGCATCAGGACGCGGTCGTATTTGATATTGGAAGCGGAACGGGATCTATCGCAATGGAAATGGCGAGACTATCTCCTGATATACAAGTATATGCTATTGAACAGAAAAAAGAAGCGGTATCTCTCATTTGGCAGAATCAGAAAAAGTTTCAGCTTGAAAATGTAACGGTAATAGAGGCAAAGGCACCGGAAGGTTTAGAGAATCTGCCGAAAGCAACACATGCATTTATTGGTGGTAGTGGAGGACATTTAAAAGAGATATTACGGGTATTGTATCAAATGAATCCGGATATGCGGGTTGTAATCAATGCAATCAGCATGGAAACAATTTGTGAAATAAAAGATATACTAACGATTTATCCGATAGAAAATGAGGAAATTGTACAGCTACAGGTCAACAGGGCAAAAGAAGCCGGAACGTATCACTTAATGCAGGCAGAAAACCCGGTATGGATCTGTTCCTTTGACTTTCGTAAGGAGTGAAGTCTGATATGAAACTGAACCGAATTATGATTGCCGCACCGGCAAGCGGAAGTGGTAAGACAATGATTACCTGCGCTTTGCTTCAGGCATTAAAAAATAGAGGAGAACAGGTCGTTTCCTATAAATGCGGACCCGACTATATAGATCCCATGTTTCATGAGAAAGTAATTGGTATTCCTTCCAGAAATCTGGATACTTTTTTTACCGGAGAAGATGCGACAAGGAACCTTTTTCTTAAAAACAGGACAGAAAAAGATTTTGTTGTGATGGAAGGCGTAATGGGGCTTTTTGATGGACTTGGGGGAATCAGAGAGGAAGGAAGCTCCTATCATCTGGCAAAAGTGACTAAGACACCGATTGTATTAATAATTGATGCAAAGGGGATGGGACGCTCTATCATACCTATGATTGCCGGTTTTCTGGCATATGATAAGGCGCGTCTTATTCAAGGTGTCATTTTGAATAAGATGTCAAAATCTTATTATGAAATCATAAAACCACTGATAGAAGACGAATTAGGGATAAAGGTACTTGGATATCTACCGGATCAGAAAGATATTCATATAGAAAGCAGGCATTTGGGTCTTGTCATGCCAAATGAGTTAGCGGATATACAAAAGAAATTGCAAGCTGTTTCAGAAGAACTTGAAAAGACTGTTGATATGGAAGCGATAGAGCATATGGCAAAGCATGCGAAAGAGATATTGCTTACGTATAAGCGGATGAATTGGAATAGTTGCTTTGAATCTAAAGAAAGCAGCCGACCTGTCATTGCAGTTGCAAAAGATGAAGCCTTTTGCTTTTTTTATGCAGATAATTTACTCATGCTACAGGAAAAAGGGGCAGTGATAACGTATTTTTCTCCCTTGCATGATACAAAATTGCCGGAATGTTGTGATGCACTGCTAATTGGGGGTGGATACCCGGAATTATACTCAGGCGAATTGAGCGAAAATGTTAAAATGCGAGATGCAATTAAGCAGGCTCTGGATATAGGAATGCCCATTGTTGCAGAGTGTGGCGGTTTCATGTATTTACATGATTTCATGATAGATCAGAATGGAATACGTCATGCAATGGTTGGGAGAATTCCGGCAACCTGCAGCTATATCGGGAAATTAGTACGGTTCGGTTATGTAGAAATAAGAGAAAAACAGAGTTGTTTTTTGCAGGAGGGACAGCTTATAAAAGGACATGAGTTTCATTATTTTGACAGTACCAATAATGGAGATAGCTGCATTGCTACAAAGCCGGATACAGGCAGAGAGTATTCCTGTGTGATTGCAGGAGAAAACTATTGGATGGGCTTTCCACATCTTTATTATCCGTCGAATGAATTCTTTGCAGAAAGTTTTGTGAAAAAAGCAGAAAAATATAAAAAAATGAAGGAGCATACATAAATGGAAAATTCAAATCGTTTTTTTGAAAATAGAGAGTGCAAATACTTTCCCTGCCATAAGGAATTGGAGAATTTTAATTGTCTGTTTTGCTATTGTCCTTTGTATAATAAGAAAAAATGTCCGGGAAATCCTAAGTTTGTAGAGAAAGAAGATCAAATAATAAAGGTTTGTACGGATTGTTCGTTTCCGCATCAACCAGAAAATTATGATAAGGTTGTGCAGAGGTTGAAAATAGAGAGATAAAACAAAAGGATATTGCAGATACAGAGCCATTACAAAGACTACAAATAAACTATATACCAGACGACTGTTAACTGTTATCGGATAAAAAATTGGAGGAATGGAGAGCTCGTTTTATCGCTTCAAAACTTTCCTCGCTCAAATCATGCTCAACCTTACAGGCATCAGCCAAAGCGGTTTCTTTACTCACGCCGATATGTATTAGTAAATCGGCAAGTATAGTATGCCGTTCTAAGACATCTTCAGCTCGTTGTCTGCCGTTTTCGGTAAGTGTGATATATCCGGTATCTGCCATGGTTATGTAGCCTTTTTCGCGGAGATTTTTCATGGCGACACTGACGCTGGGTTTCGTAAAATTCATTTCATTGGCAATATCGATAGATCGAACCTGTCCGATATTTTTTTGCAATAAAAGAATTGTCTCCAGATAGTCTTCCAATGATTCGTCTGCACGGTGCTTGATATAACTCATATTTTTTCTCCATTCTTTTCCCACATCATATCATTTTTGACTGGAAAAGACAATTAGAAATGACGAATCAAAATCGAGGTAATTTATGATGGAAAGAATTTCTATTTTTGTTATTGAGAAAAAGTATCAATAAGAATTTTTCGTGCTAAAATGCCTTGACAAAGACAGTTAGTTATACTAAACTCAGCTTGGTTAGAAAAAACTAACTACATAATTCAGGATTGTATGTGCACAAAGTGCGTGGCAATTTGTTGGTTCAGAGGTTCCAAATACCTTTTGAACCTAACATCATATTATGACAGTTAGAATTATGAAGTAAATGAATGGAAAGGTGGCAGAAGATATGAATTTAGCAGATGCAGAAATTGGCGAAGAATACATTGTGAAAGATATTGAAGCCGAAGATGAAGAGTTGAAGTCTTTTCTTTTTTCTCTGGGATGTTATAGCGGAGAACCGATTACTGTAAATTCCCATATAAAAGGCGGTTGCGTTGTTTCTATCAAAGATGCCAGATATAACATTGATGTAGATTTAGCAAGAGCTATTTCAATATGATACCAGGATCAAAGGGTTATACTTTTCATGCTTGCATGAAAAGTATGGGTTTGAGACTTATAAAACATGTGAAAGTAGTGACTTTATCACTGTTTTTTTTATGAACAACAGTTAGTTAAAACTAACAGATAAATATAATGCAATCATATTAAAGGAGGATGCGTCATGAGAATCGCATTAACGGGAAATCCAAACAGCGGAAAGACGACAATGTATAATGCCCTGACCGGAAGAAATGAGAAGGTCGGAAACTGGGCCGGAGTAACCGTAGAAAAGAAAGAAAGCCGGATTAAAAAAACATATTATGACGGTAAGGAAGAATTAATTGCGGTAGACTTACCGGGAGCTTACTCCATGTCGCCGTTTACATCGGAAGAAAGTATTACCAGTGCCTATGTCAAGAATGAAAATCCGGATGTAATCATTAACATTGTAGATGCCACAAACTTAAGCCGAAGTCTGTTTTTTACTACACAGCTTTTAGAACTTGGTATTCCGGTGGTAGTTGCCCTGAATAAAAGTGATATTAATGAGAAAAAAGATACCGAGATTGATGAAACGCTTTTATCAAAAAAGCTTGGGTGTCCGGTTATAAAAACAGTATCGACTTCCGCAGGACATGTCGGATTAAAAGACGTAGTGACAAAAGCGGTAGCTTTAAAGGGATGCGAGCAAAAAGCACCCTATGTGCAGGACGATATTGATTTGCATAATAAGAGTGAAGTTGAGACTGCTGACAGAAAGCGCTTTGACTTTGTGAAGTCGATGGTTTCTTTGGTTGAAAAAAGAAAAGTATTAACCAAAGAAAGAAATGGACAGGATAAAATCGATGCCATTCTTACGAAGCCATGGTTGGGTATTCCGATTTTTGCGGTGGTAATGTTTGGCGTGTTTTATATTTCTCAGTCCACCGTGGGAACATGGATTGCAGACTGGCTGGTTTCTTGGATAGAAGCTTTCCAGGAATGGGTAGCAGGTTTGGTAGAAAATACAAATCCGTTCTTACAGTCATTGCTGGTTGATGGTATTATTGGTGGTGTAGGTGCGGTCGTAGGATTCCTGCCACTTGTTATGGTCATGTATTTTTTGATTGCCCTTTTGGAAGACTGCGGTTATATGACAAGAGCCACGGTTGTTTTAGATCCAATCTTTAAAAGAGTGGGTCTTTCCGGTAAATCCGTTATTCCTATGGTAATCGGTACCGGATGTGCCATTCCGGGTATCATGGCTTGCCGGACCATCCGCAATGAGAGAGAAAGAAGAGCAACGGCGATGCTGACGCCGTTTATGCCCTGTGGTGCAAAGCTTCCTGTCATTGCATTGTTCGTAGGTGCATTTTTCCCGGATGCTCCCTGGGTTGGAACCCTGATGTACTTTGTCGGTATTCTTTTAATTTTGCTTGGAGCCTTATTAGTAAATGCCATAACCGGATATAAATTCAGAAAATCCTTCTTTATCATTGAATTACCCGAATATAAGGTTCCAAGCCTGAAAAGAGCTGTGATTTCCATGCTTGGACGTGGAAAAGCATATATTATTAAAGCCGGAACTATCATCCTTGTCTGCAATACGATTGTGCAGATTATGCAATCCTTCGACTGGAAATTGCAGGTAGTAGAGGAAGGATTGGAAAGTACGTCTATCCTTGCTGCGATTGCTTCACCGATTGCAGTTATCTTAGTTCCGATTGTCGGAATTGCAGCATGGCAGCTTGCGGCAGCAGCGGTAACCGGTTTTATCGCAAAGGAAAATGTAGTAGGAACACTTGCTGTCTGCTACGGTTTGAGTGCTTTTATTGACACGGAGGAACTTGCACTTGTTGGAGATGGCAATGTGGTTGCATCTGCAATGGCGATTACAAAAGTGGCAGCTCTTGCTTTCCTGATGTTTAACTTATTCACACCGCCTTGTTTTGCAGCACTTGGTGCCATGAATTCGGAAATGCAGAGCAAAAAATGGTTGTGGGGAGGCATTGCCCTTCAGTTAGGAACAGGTTACACGGTGGCTTTTCTGGTATATCAGGTTGGTACACTGATTACGACAGGTAAGATTGGAAACGGATTTGTTTGGGGACTGATTGCAGTACTTGTCATGATAGCTATTGTTGTGGGAATGATTTACAGAACGAATAAGCAGTTTAGCGCAGAATATGAATTGAAGAAGGCAGTATCGTGAATGCTAAAATAATGATTGTATATTGATTATCAAAACGGTGATTACAAAACGGTGTTTGTGAAATGGAAATGAGAATCGTTATGTATGCTTACAGTATGGTGAATTTCAGAAAGGAGAACGAATGGGAAATTTGATTGTTGTAGGAATTATACTTGTTTTAATAGTTGCAGCAGTTCTTTATATATGGAAACAAAAGAAAAAAGGTACCAGATGCATCGGATGTCCTTCTGCCGGATGCTGTTCCAAAAAAGAATGCGATAATGCGAAACATGATAACTCCCATACTGGAAATGAATAGGACTATATCTGTACTTCTTTTGTGCAGGCATATTTTTAAAATAGACTTTAAAAGGAATGTGAAAGGAATTGCTGAATATGGAAAAAGACCTGATAAAAAAGGATAAACAGATGGCAGCAAATTATCACAGAACAAATATGCAGAAAGAAACGGTTTTGCAGAGACTAAAAGAAAATGGTTGCAGAATAACGAAACAACGTAAGATCCTTTTGGACATTATATTGCAGGAGGAATGTGCATGCAGTAAGGAAATATATTATAAGGCACTAGAAAAAGATTCTTCTATAGGAACGGCAACTGTATACCGCATGATCAATCTTTTGGAAGAAATCGGTGCCATCAGCCGCAAGAATATGTACCGCATTTCCTGTGGCATGAATTGTGAAAAGAAAGGTGGATGTATCGTTGAATTGGATGATAAGTCCATTTGCAGGCTATCGACCGATGAGTGGAACAAGGTCATATCAGAAGGTCTGAGGTGTTGCGGTTATGTCGATACACAGAAGGTTGTAAATCATAAATACACAGAAGATTGTGAAGCATAAATATTGCATCATAAATACGTCATCATAAATACGTAAAAGGTTGTGAATCATAAATACTTAACGGAATAGGATAAATATGATAAAATAAAACGAATGGTTGTTTATGACCGTTCGTTTTATTTTGCTCGTGCTATTTTATTAAGCGAGATTATGTAGGCCCAAGAAGAGAAAAAAGCTTGCATTGGGATGACGAGCCGGGCAGTAAAGTAGGCCCAAGAAGAGAAAACAGCTTGCATTGGGATGACGAGCCGGGCAGTAAGGTAGGCCCAAGAAGAGAAAACAGCTTGCATTGGGATGACGAGCCGGGCAGTAAGGTAGGCCCAAGAAGAGAAAACAGCTTGCATTGGGATGACGAGCCGGGCAGTAAGGTAGGCCCAAGAAGAGAAAACAGCTTGT
>JAGAJL010000030.1 GCA_017626095.1 Lachnospiraceae bacterium | reverse complement strand
AGGAACTAAACAAAAAAATCAAAAAAATTTCAAAGTAGCATTTCCATACAACATTTATTTCTAATCCAAAAGTGGCGTAATCCCTGTAAATTCAAGAGGTTAACGCCACTTTACACTTTTACAACTGTCAAAAACGGGATTATACCATAGCAAATTTTTTTTGCCACACTTTTATTATATCTTTTTCTCTTTTCGGATTCGTGTTCTAAATCCGAAAAGGAATTAAATAAATTCAGATTATAAAATCTTCGAAATAAAAAATAATCAAAATAAATAGATAATCGAACAAAAGGAATGCCCGGTTTCAACTGTCTGAAGACGTAGTCTGAGTTTTGAAACCGGGCATTTTATAATATTTGTGAGCATGCCGCTTAGAAGTGCTAAAAACCGAAGTACGAGGCGGCAAAGATAAATTATTTTCTGTAAGGGCGACTTGCATCCCATAAAAATCAACTTAGAATGCGCAGGCTGCGCGCACGGCTTTTTCCCAGTCGCTTAAGAGTTGCTCTCTTTGCTCTTGGGAAATCGAAGGTTCAAACACGCGATCCACCTGATAATTATCAGAAAGTTCTTCCCTGTTTTTCCAAAATCCGGCAGCAAGTCCTGCCAGATATGCAGCGCCCAATGCTGTTGTTTCACTGACAACCGGACGTTCTACCGGCACCCCCAGAATATCACTTTGAAACTGCATCAAAAGATTATTTTTTACCGCTCCGCCGTCTACTTTCAGTTTCTGCAGTTCAATCCCGCTGTCTAACATCATGGCACGGATGATATCCGTGGACTGATAAGCAAGTGAATCCAAAGTCGCTCTGACAAAATGAGCTTTGGTGGTTCCGCGGGTTAATCCAAACACAGCTCCCTTTGCATCCGGTTTCCAGTAAGGTGCCCCTAACCCGACAAAGGCGGGAACTACATAAACACCGTCACTGTCAGAAACCGTTTTGGCCAGTTCCTCACTCTGCGGTGCACTGTCAATCATCTTTAATCCGTCACGCAGCCACTGAATGGCACTTCCGGCAACAAACACACTGCCCTCCAGTGCGTATTCGACCTTTCCGTCAATCCCCCATGCAATGGTAGTCAACATGCCATGCTCTGATTTTGCCGGTTTTGTACCGGTATTCATCAACATAAAGCAACCTGTACCATAGGTGTTTTTTGCCATGCCGGGTTCATAACACATCTGTCCGAACAAAGCCGCCTGCTGATCTCCTGCAATTCCCATAATCGGTATGGCTGTATCAAAAAACTTTCCTTCTGTCTTTCCAAACAGCTCGCTTGAAGGACATACTTTTGGCATCATGGAAGCCGGTATTCCAAACAAAGCAAGCAGTTCTTCATCCCATTGCAAATCATAGATATTGTATAAAAGTGTGCGGGATGCATTGCTGTAATCCGTTGCATGGACTTTTCCGCCTGTCATTTTGTATACTAACCACGAATCAACCGTTCCAAACAACAATTCACCCTTATTCGCTTTTTCTCTTGCGCCCTCTACATTATCCAAAATCCATTTTACTTTGGTGGCAGAGAAATAGGGATCAATCAAAAGCCCTGTTTTTTCACGTATCATCTCTTCCCTGCCGTCTTCAGCCAGTTGCTTACAAATCTCTGAAGTCTGACGCGACTGCCATACAATTGCGTGATAAATCGGTTCTCCGGTATTTTTATCCCAGACAATCGCCGTTTCTCTCTGGTTGGTAATCCCAATGGCGGCAATTTCCTGTGCTTTTATCTTTCCGCGCACCAAAACTTCCATATAAACATTTAAAACCGAGAGCCAGATTTCATTAGCGTCCTGCTCAACCCAACCCGGCTTCGGAAAATACTGCGGGAATTCCTTTTGGGCACTTGCAACCATTTCTCCCCGCTTATTAAATAAAATCGCTCTGCTGCTGGTTGTCCCCTGATCAATTGCTAAAATGTATTTTTCCATTTACGTTTTATCCCCTTTAACATATAATCTCGCTATATCCTGATCCAATATTTTCATGTCTGTTCTTTTTCGAGCATGTGCAATATTTCAAATATAATAAAAACTCTCTTTTCGGAAAAGTACACAATTCCGAAAAGGGACAATAAAAATTATTCATTTTCCATGCGCCAGTCAATACATCTTTGTAAATAATGTACATAGTCCGGATTTTTGCACATACCCTTGCCCGGAGTATCCGAAATCTTGGCAACATCCATACCGTTACATGCGGTTGTTTTCATAACAATATTGAGAGCCGGAACATCTGTATCATTGGCAATATAGGTTCCGATTCCGAAAGCAACCTTTGCTTTATCCTTAAAATACCGATACAGTTTGTCAGCCTTTTCAAAGTTTAAGCTGTCACTAAACAATAACGTCTTGGTCTTGGGATCAATTTCAAGTGCCTTATAATGTTCAATCATCTTATCGCCCCATTCAATCGGATCGCCACTGTCATGACGAAGACCGCTGAATAAGGTCGCATAGGTCAATTGAAAATCTTTTAAGAAACAGTCAGTTGTAATGGCATCGGTAAGTGCAGTTCCGTTTAAGACACCATATTCTTTTACCCATGCATCAAGCGCATACCAGTTGGAATATGCCGGGTTGTGCTTGTGATTTCCCTGTCCGACACACATAATCCATTCATGTGCCATGGTTCCTACCGGTGTCAGCCCAAATTTCTTTGCCAGATAAACATTGGATGTTCCAACGAATTTGGAATACGAATAGTTAGCTTTTGCTAATTCTTGTATTGCAAGCTCCTGTGCCTCTGCTGACAGTCTTCTACGCAGACCAAATTCACTGAAAGCCCCCAGTTGATATGTTCCGTCTGTTAAAAGCTGTATCTTTTTTTGTAATCTTTCCCGAAAACTCTTCATTAATTTTTCATAATCATACGCCATTCTGAAATAAACTTCATTGACGATTGCCAAAGTCGGAATTTCATACATGGAAGTATTGAGCCATGTGCCCTTTGTTTCGATTGCGAGGCCACATTCAGCATTAGTCGTAATTTCAAAATCTTCAAAGCGAGGTTTCCACAATCTCAAGAAATCAACATAAGAACCTTTGATCCATTTGATATGATTCAGATACTCCAGTTCATCCTCCGTAAATCTCAAATTGCAATATAACCGGATCTGTCTCTTAATTTCCGCAACCATTTCATCCGTAAAATGCACATCTTTGTTGCGGCATTTAAAGCTCCATGTCGTTTTATAATCACTAAACTGATGATAAATTGCCTGTCCCATAGACATTTTATACATGTCTGTTTCCAATAAACTTACAATAATCTGCTCCATTGTTTTACTCCTTTTGTTTTTTCATATACTATCCACAGGTAGCCATACAACCGTCTATACAATATCAATCTGGCATGTTTTCATTGCATCAATCGCGGTTCTATGTGTATCCGGTGTCACACACGCACATGCTTTTTCAATCACTTTAACCTGTGCTTCGTACAAATTAGCCTTTGCTAACAGCACATTGCTGATTACGCATATTCCGGTACATACACCTACAAATTCAATTTCGGTATCGTATGTATTTTCACATATCTCTTTCAGCTTTTGGGCTAAATCCGCGCTACCGAAGGTAGGCTTGTCGACAATGGTATATTTTCCGTCATACTTTTCTTTTACGGCTGCCATAACATCTGCATTTATTTCCCAGCCCTCTGTATTTTTTATACAGTGAGGCACAGGTAACTTTTTACCTTCCTGCGTTTCCATATAGTTTTCGTTATGTGTATCCCTAGTTAAAAAGATATGATCATAGTTGCCGTTTCGAACAACATCCACAACCTGTGATATGGTATTGGCACATTCCTCATTTCCCAATACTCCTGTCAAAAAATCATTCTGCATATCAATCACTACTAATACTTTCATACTTATCTTCCTTTCTTGCTTTCCCGGTATGCCCTCGGGACTAATATCTATTTTTATACCTATATAGCAACGACTTTTTTCCACCGGTAACCGAGACTCCTTTCTTATCAAGCGCGACTACCTTGTCCTGAATCTTATCTCTGAAATTCGTCTTATATAGCGTCTTTCCCAAAAGTATCTCATACACCTTTTGTAAATCCGGCAAGGTAAATTCCTGCGGCATCAGGTTAAATGCAATATCGGTATATTCCACCTTGTTGCGAATCCTGAGCAGTCCTTCCATCACAATCTCCGCATGATCAAATGCCAATGCTTCTTTGCTTTGCAGTCTCGGAACATAATTTTCAATCTGAAGGATTCCATTATGAAACACTTTCTTTTCCAAAGAATATTTCATAAAAACTCCTAGTGTCTCATTTTTCAAAATCATTTCCTCATCCGTCATACTGACATCGAACCAAGCGGCCTCACTTGCATCCGAACCTGCATGAGCTTCGACTATCGGAATTAATGCTATATAAGCCACATCTATGACACGCATACGCGGATCGCGGTCCGGCTGGCTCATTGTATAAAGTTGTTCCAGATAGATATCGGAAAGTCCTGTTTCCTCATATAGCTCTCTTACAGCTGCCCGATAGGTCGATTCATCATATTCAACAAACCCACCTGCAAGAGCCCAGCAATCCATAAAAGGATGATCTTTTCTCCGGATTAGCAAAACCTTTAACCCATCCAGCTTTTCATTCATACCAAGCACCAGTATATCAACCGTAACAGATGGTCTTTTATAATCACCGGGATTGTACTGCGACAGGAATTCTTTTTCCGTAAGTCCGTTCGCATTTCTCTTTTCCATATGGTCCCCTTCCTTAAAAGTTGTTCTTTACTACTTTTATATTTTGTATTTTAGTAGCATTTCGCTACTTTGTCAATATGTAATTTTATAATATCAGGGTCAAAAGGTCATACTTTTCATGCTCGCATGAAAAAGTATGACTTTGGAACCCGCAAAACATGAGAAAGTAGCCCGATTAGGGCGGATTTCGAATGTTTTAGGATTGCGAGAGCACAAAGTGCGTAGCAATCCGTTGGTATCATGGGGTCAAAATACCTTTTGACCCCAACATCATTTTACAAAAATATATATCTTTGTCCACGAAATTTGGCGAGGTTGCTTGGCATTTCTTAGCGGCATAAGCGAACAAAAATAATGCCCGGTTTCAACTGTCTGAAGACGTAGTCTGAGTTTTGAAACCGGGCATCATTTAACAAATCTGCTCCATAATATAAGGATCTTTTATTTTATGATCCTGGGCGAATAACAAAATCTTTGACATAATTTCTGCTGTTTTGGGATCATCATCCACAAACGGCAGAAAGATTTTACCTCTGCCGGCAGAATGTACCGGAAGCACATTGATCTGATGACCTCCCAATTGATGAATGACGCCGCTGCCAAGATGAATACTGTATTTACCATGGCTACCATCAATGATTGCGTGGTTATCTTTTAGGACTACATTATCCAGTTTAAACAATTCCAGATTAAACTTCACAATCACACTTCTCATTTCAATGGTCGAGTGACTTGTCAAAGGATCCACACTTCCTGCATGTGCAACACTGACTGCAAGATCAACATCTCGCATTACCTCTGAATAAACGATATCCGGAATATCCTTTATCTTAAGCGGTTGAAATGTCTTTCTGTCATAAAATGCAACATACTCAAGTGTCGGCGCCTCTACATCTGCCGGAGAAAACCAATCTGCCAGCGCATAGATTGTCGCAATAATATTATCCTTATAATATATTTTTTGAAGACCGTCCTCATAATCGGCAACCCATAATCGATTTTTCAGGGTAGCCACCGTTTTCGCCGGCTGTATCTGATTTCCGGCGAACATTCTGGACTCAGCCATTTCCATTTCTTCCGGAAGTTTTACATACAATTCACGGAACACCTGCTTAAACGGTTGTTTTTTACCGGTCTGCTGCTGCCTTGTAAAATAGAATCTCTGCCACTCTGCCCATTTACCTGATACATACAAATCGTATGGATGTGCAATGCGCAATTTTGTATCCGCTGCCTTGCAACGCTCTAACAGCTCTTCCAGAATATTGATATTTCCGCATTCATCCACAAAAAGAAGCCCTTCGAGCACAACCTTCGTCACCGGATTCGTACACAATTTCTGCAATTCGGCAAAAGCATAAACTTCCCTGTCCTCCATGCCTTTCTCGAACATTTTCACACAACGGGAATACTGCTGCCTTAACTTCGTCACAAAATCTTTTCTTAAAAGATAATTCTCATCCTTCTTGATGGAAGCAGGCACAGATTTTAATGCTTTTTTGTCTTTTTCAATGATAAGTTCGGCCTTTCCATGGCTATCCACTTCAATACGGAGCGTAAACTCTCCGATTTGGTAATCCTCAAATAATGATTTTGAATCGGAAACAAGTGCTGTCTCCATGGCAAGCGTCAGCCGCAAAACATCCGCATATCCGGCAGTGGTAGCCAGATTTTTCATGGCAACCTCTACGCATTTGCTTTCACTGGCCCTTCTTTGCGCTCCAAACTGCTTACTTTCTTTTAAGAATTTTTGTAAAAACTGGTATCTGTGCAATTCGTCTGCTTCATCTTTAATCGGAAGCACGCCATAACTCATCAGCAAATCTTTGTTGCGTTTTTCTGCAATCTGCGCCTCCAGTTCCTCTCTTGTTATGAGTTCTAATGCAGCATCTGCATATTTTCTGGCTCTCGTATGTTTACTTCCGTCCGAAATATATTTTGCCGCCTTATAAAGCTTTCCGAATAATGCATCACCCAGTTTTTCATGAGCTTCATAAAACCAATCCACATCAAAGCAGCCCTCGTTTAATTCCTCCGATGTCAGTGGTGTATATTTTGCAATCATCGCTTTTTTCTGATCATCAAAACGTTCATTCATATGTGCCATAAAATAATAGCAGCCACTTTTAAAGCCTTCATATCCGAGATATTCTTCAATGATATCCAGCCACTGTGGTGAATACATGGCAACTTCAATCAATCGGTCTTTTGAAATTTTTTTCTTTGCAACTTCTTCTCCCAACATCTTAGCGGTATCTGTTTTTAACGGATAACAAACATGGAGCAGATGGCTTAAACATTCCCTCTTGCCGGTGCCGTTTCCATAATAGTAGTAAGAATTTCGATCCAGAGTTTCTTTTCCGAGCGCAACTAAGATTTCCATCAGACGTGACAATCCATAGATACGGTCTATTCTTTTGACTGCCTCTGAAAAAACAGTGGCCGTATCCCCACGCTTTAACTCGACATTTAAAATGGTATCTACAATATTTTGATAGATTTCTTTTCCAATCACTGCAAAAGGCAATGCCGGATCAAAACAGTTCTTTTCCTGATCAATGGGAACAAATTTTTTTAAGGAATTCACATCCACCGGAAGTAACTTATCTTTAAAAAAGACGGAAAGCTCTGCTATGGCAGTCTTAATCCCAAGCACTTCAAATGCATACCGATAAACATCGGCTTTTGTTACAAGTCCCATCTCACATGCCTTGATAAAATGATACATAGAGAGGAAGTTGTCAGAATTTCGATAGCTGTAAGACTGTTTATTTGCATAATCCTGAAATGCAAAGCTTTCATCCATACGATGAAGGACATAAAATACCTTCTCAAAAATTTCCGGATTTTCCCATCTATCCGATTGCTGTCCAAGTTCTGTTTTGATATATAGGAATTTGGATGTTTTTGCAAAACTCTCATGCTTCGCCGCGCTGGAATAATAGTATCGGGATTTATCTATTTTGACAGGAAACCACTGCATATTCCGAGGAAGTGCAGCCGCATAAAGACATGCCTGTATCACAATTTCCTGCGGCAGACTTATCTTTTGCTGAACCTTTATGATATGTAAAATGGTAAATACCATACTGTTCCAGTAATCCGCTTTGGGAATATGTTTAAATGACGGCTTTTGATACTCCGATCCACAATGGGGAAAAAGAGCTTTTTCCGCTTTTTTATACAAATCATAATTCTCAATTTTGGTTTCAAAAAGTCCGGGAAGCTGAGCGATGTACATATTCCAGAAGTTTTTTTCGCTCTTAATATACTTATGATAGAATTCATCCCACAGCTCCGGAAACGGATAGCATTCCACAATCGATAGCTGATTGATTTTTCTTCCAACCGAATCATCCTGCTTTTTATAAGATAATCCATTGCCAAGAAGACACATTTCTCCACGCGTATTCATGTACTCATCTTTTTCATGGACGCCTATAAAATCATCCAATGCCAGAAACAACTGATCGAGTTCTTTTTCGGATAAGGAGAAATAGTCAGCTACAAGCTTCGGCTGATGCTTTGCCTTTTTCTCTTCTTCATATACCCACGCAGGATATTCTACCCGATCCGTCAACCGATATAATCCGTAGCCTTCTTTTGAAAGCACCTGAGTATTACTTTCCTCTTTGACAATCTCATGAAACAAAATCTTTTCCGGTTCCGATAACTGCTCTTTGTCCGGAATCAGTTCTGTTACCAGAGATTTATAAAACATCTGATTGTCCGTCTCTTTTTCGCAGGCGGATTTGACCATGTCAAGACCGGCAAGACGCACATTTTCTTTGGAAGATTGTAACAACCGTTTGATACTTTCCACCCGGCCTTCTCTTGTGCGGTTATTCAAGATCCCGATGACCTTCTGCCTGATATCGTCGGATTTGTATTTTAAATATTCTTCCAACTGCATGTATTCTTCATCAGTAAGAGACATGCCCTTTACCAAGGTATACGCCGTCT
This sequence comes from Lachnospiraceae bacterium, assembly GCA_017626095.1. Taxonomy (GTDB): domain Bacteria; phylum Bacillota; class Clostridia; order Lachnospirales; family Lachnospiraceae; genus UBA2882. Next base: position 3,549 of record JAGAJL010000030.1, on the reverse strand, counting down.
TTCTTGTATATGTCTCTTTATCTGCCACGTATGAAATCAGTGCTTTTCTCTGCAAATCCGTCTGGGGATTATGCAACAACATCCGAATATGAAAACGCCGCTCAGAATATGTGCCGTCAATATCCGATAACATTTCACACACGTCATCAATCAAATTATTATCCTGCAAAATGTATGCAATCATGGACATTCTACTCACCAGATCAGATTTTTCCAAAACAACTCCATACCACGGAAAAATACAGGGAGCATATTCCTGTTTCTTCTTTTTCATGCTAAACGCAATCTTTTTTAAAATGTAATAATGCCTTCCGGCTGTTTCATTATCTTTAAAAAAATAATTTACCGGAATTTTATGATAGTAAAATGTGGCATTTTCCTCATCATACAGGCTATGATTAGAATCGGTTTTAAAACTGTTTTGAACGCACTTACCGGTATTTGCCATATAAGTGGGCATAAATGCAGCCACAACAGCCAAATCATCTGCATATTGTTCTACCATATGGGTTGCAATACATCCGGCAAGATATCGATCCTGAATAAAACGGTTGTAATATGAAATGGTCAGATGCTGGTTTCTGGTTCCGTTTTCTGCAAGCTTTTTCATCATATCGATGGCATCTTTTACTTCGTAAAAACCAAGTGCCCACAATCCAATTACAATCTCTACACTATCGTTGGATGATGCACTTTTTAAAGCCTCTGTCCTATCGTTAATACAACGACAGATTGCCTCAAAAACTTTATCATTAATCCGTTCCATATTGGCTTCATCACATATTCCGACCCAGGTAGAAACCGCTCTTTTTACCGCAGCAAATCTTAATAGATTTTCTTCTTTAATCGTTTTTAGAAGAAGCAGAAAGCATTCTGTCCGTCCGCAATCTGCCGCCTCACAGATTGCCTGTCTTACCCCTTCCTGTAATCTAGCGGCAACCAGAAATCCGGCAAGAAGTTCATGTAAAGCAGGATCCTTTGCCTTTATGACCGCGCTGATGATATCAGTCGTTACAATAACTGTATTGTTATCACTTAAAAATGCCTCTTTGATTGTTTCTGTCAGTTCCCGATCAACGGCATTCAGCCTTGCAGCAAGAATCTCATCAAAATGTCTCTGATGAAGTGCAAAACATCCGTAAACACCGTCGTTTTTGGCATAGTCTTTTGCTTCCTCATCCATATTGCCTTTGATATAATCGGACAACGATACCTTATATGTCCCAAACACCATATACGAATATAACAATTCAAACGCATGCGCAACGTGCACCCGGATTTCACCGGTTCTCAATGTTCTTCGACTGGCACCGGTTGTATATCTGTAGTGAATGATTTCATCTACCAGTGCGTAATAATCCGCTTCGTATCCTTTCGGAACAAACAAATCCACCAGACCTTTACAGTTCTTCTTCATAAAAACCGATAAGTTTTCACCACGTTGATTCTTTTCCCAAAATTCCACATAGTTGCTTGCATCAGGACGATTCCAGCTTCCAGTATTTAAAATCGTTTCCAACAGATTCTTCTGCTGTGCCGACAACGTCATTCGTTTTAAAGGCTGTGTCTTTTTCCATTCATCAAGCTTTCTCTCAGCATATTTTTGTCTTGTCTGATAACTAAACTCCATCGCGCCCTCTTCCCTCCTTTGTAACCGTTGTAAATATCACCACATTCTTCCGACTAAAAAGGTTAATTTTACAAATATCACATGACTCCCTTCTGTCAAAGATAACTTGCAGTCTAACTCCTCGATCCTTGTAGAATCCACGAAAACCGCTACCATTCCGTCTTCAAAACACTGAAGCGCATTTTCTATCGCAGCTTCCTCTGACACTACCTTATCATTATACAGAATCTGAAACGAAACCTTACCTTCGGATGCCATATCCTTAATCTCTGTATCCGTAAGGCATTTTAGCACATCATTTTCTCTCTTTTTGGCATAAAATTCTGCCAGATTTATCCGCACTGTCTCTGCCAAAAACTCCTTTAGTGTATATTCCTTATCCGGATATTCATATATTATATTCTGTATTTTCTTTTTTTGATTTGATACACCTTTTATAGAAATATTAATTTGCATTTTCTCATCCTTTGAACACATGATACCAACGAATTACTTCACACTTTATGATATCATAACATGGTATTACACTTTTGTTGAAGCATCGATAACAGTTCTTCATTTCCAACACCCCAGTACCGGGACTGTGTCTCAAGTTCATCAAGCATCTCTTTCACATATTCCTTGGGATCGTCTTTTCCAATTTCTACAATTAGTGCAATTTTCTCATTCTTTTGCAATATTTCACTTACTGCTGTTTCAAAAGAACAAGCATTTCCCAAATTGCTTTTATATATAAAAATCACATCCGATGCGCCACAGCTATAAAACAAATCCTCAAAAGCTTTTAATGGTACATTTCCCATTGGTGCACTCATAATTACAGCAATCTTCGGTCTACCTAAAAAAGCATTCCACAATCTTTTCCCATAAGCCCGCACAAGCATCCAATTCATAAGCTTTTCCGCGACCGTGTAATCATCAGCTAACCCCTGATGTATTGGTGAAGCTACCGCAATCTGTCTTGCATCATAGTTTTCTAAATTGTTATATACCTCATTTCCAAATGCTATAATTTTGGTTGTATTTAAATCAAACGCAACCAATGATTTTTCTTTAATCGTTTTATTTGTTTTAACATTATAAATAGTTATATCTGCAGGCGAATACATATATCTTCCTCCTTTTTCACTAACTCTTTAATTGTATAAATATATACTATCTCTATCCGAAAAGAGCCACGGATTCCCCTGTTTAAATTTCAAATTTTGGACAATTGTCGATTTGACATGATTAGTATCCCATCTTCTCAAGCTCTTTTTCAAACATATCTAACGAATCTGCTTTTGCAGCTTTAATCGTTAAATGCATGACATCTTCAAGCTCTTTTATTGATGAGACTCTACCCTTTAGATTATCGGAAATAGGGGCAATTTCACTTAACAAATCCTCAAGAACAGCTTTTGCATTTCCTAAAGCTTCTGTCTTTCCTTCTGCCTTGCCGGCGTTATATTCTTCTTTCATTAATTCTTCAATTAACATATAACGCCTCCCCATTTCTCGATCAAACTTGATTTTTTCAACAGATTTCTGCAAGCGCTTCACGAACTCATCGGAATAATCATTTTGACTTTCCTCAAGCTCTGCACCTACATATTTCAGAAAATTCACGAGATCTTTTGATATCTCGTCTTCATAAACATAAAGTTATCTTTAAATGTTAATTCCTGTAATGTTTTTCTTCTTTTATTCAATAAAATTCCTCCTTGTGAGCTACAGAGGAATCCGTATGTTAATTATAGTTTATAGCTTTTAACAGTGTCAACCAAATCATCTATAGGGATAGCGTAAATTTACTGTAGGAATTTAATAGACAGAGTATCACCAAGATCTGTTTTAGAATTAAAGATTTCTCCATCATTATATCCTGTTTATTTTCTTTTACAAACCCCAAATGTGATTTTTTATTGCTGCAATCTTTT
>JAGAJL010000054.1 GCA_017626095.1 Lachnospiraceae bacterium | reverse complement strand
TTAGCTTCATACACACATTATACCACAAAATACAACGACGTACAACACATACAACAAAAATAATTGAAAAATTTGACATAAAAAATACCGAATTTCTGCGGTTTGTGAGCATTTTTTAGATTTACAACTGTCGAAGACCCGTTTATTTTGATTATTTTTTATTTCGAAGATTTTATAATCTGAATTTATTTAATTCCTTTTCGGATTTAGAACACGAATCCGAAAAGAGAAAAAGATATAATAAAAGTGTGGCAAAAAAAATTTGCTATGGTATAATGATATCAGATTAGTCTGTAGGAGTATGCCATGGACATTAGTAAGATATGTTTTAACTGTATGAAGGGTGAAGTAGACGATCAGGGTATCTGTAATTGTTGCGGAAAGCAGTTTTCGGATATCAAGCTTAGTGAGCGCTATTTACCGGTCGGTAGTTTTTTAAGAGAAAAATACCTAATGGGCAAGGTTCTCGGTGAAGGGGGCTTTGGCATTACATATATTGGTTATGATATTAATCTGGATGCACAGGTTGCAATTAAGGAATTCTTTCCCAGCAATTTTGCAAGCCGTGAAAAAGCAGGTCCCAATGTCATTCCGCATGAAGGAGATGCTGAGGATTTCTTTATTAAGCAGAGAGACCGTTTCTTAGGTGAGGCAAAACGTCTGGCCAAATTCCGCAATACACCGGCAGTTGTTTCCGTGCTGGATTTCTTTAAGGATAACGGAACTGCATATCTGGTTATGAATTACATCGATGGGATGACTCTTCGCAGATTGTTGGATTATTCAGATGGAAAGATTACGGTAGAAGAGACTTTGAAAATTATCGAGCCGATTATGCTGGCTCTAAAAGAAATCCATGACAGCGGATTTATCCATCGAGATATCAGTCCGGACAATATCATGATTTCCAATGAAAATAACCGTGTCTATCTGATTGATTTCGGTACGGCACGTACCAATTCATCCGAATCCGAAAAGACAATATCCGTATTCAAAAAATCCGGCTATACGCCGCCGGAGCAGCTAAGGACCAAAGGAAATCAGGGACCCTGGACGGATATTTATGCATTGTGTGCGACCATTTATCGCTGTATTGTCGGCGCAAAGCCGTTGGATGTTACGGATCGCTTATTTGGTGATGTTTTACACAAGCCCAGCGAATATGGTATCAAGATTTCTCCGGATATTGAGGCTGCAATTATGAAAGGTCTGGAGATTCACAATGAAGACCGTTTCCAGAGCATGGATGAGTTGTATGACGCTATTTACAAGACCGATGCATGGAAAAACGTCAGTACCGAAGAATACACCAAAGTAATTGAAGCAGTACTCAATTACAAAAAGCAGGGGGATACCAAAGATAAGGTAAAAGAGGCTATTAAGCGTCAGACCAATGCCAATGCGAGCCCGGCACTGTTTGTGGATGCATCACAGTATGACGATGAGCATGAAGCTGTTAGGGATGTGGTCAGACAGTATAAAGAAAGCCCTGAATACAAGGCGGCTTACGATCGTTTTGTAAAAGAAGATCCGGAGTACCTGCGTCAGCTTGAGTATCAGAAAATTAAAGAAGTTGTTCGTGCATATAAGACTTTTAAATATCCGAATATTCACGAAAGTCAGTTGATTGATGATATTATGACGGAAATGGGAACCGCTATTTCTGAGCAATAATCGCAACTTTTCTTACATATTATTTGCAACCTTTTGGGGATACAGTCGTCCTTACATAAATTATATATCGCTGCCGCCGACTTTTACGAGGTTTTGTGCTTTTCTTGGCGACATAAGCGAACAAAAATAATGCCCGGTTTCAACTGTCCGAAGACGAAGTCTGAGTTTTGAAACCGGGCATTTAATAAATTTTTGTGAGCATGCCGCTTAGAAAAGTTAAAAACCGAAGTATGAGGCGGCAGCGATATATCATTTTCTGTAAGGACGATTTTTTAATGCAAAGCTTTCATCACATTTAATTGTAAAAATACTTTCATATGAATAGTTCCGCAAATGGTTTGAGATACTATATCAAAAAAAGATTTGGAAGGTGTTTTGATATGGGTAATCAACAAACGACAGAGGTAATGGATTATGCAATGCATGCAGCCGGAAGTCAGAGTGCAAAGATGCCAAGACCTGTGTATATCCGCGAATGCGCATCCATTGTGGGTCCGAAAGAAGGAAGCGGTCCGCTGGGAGAACTTTTTGACATGGTCGGAGAAGATGAAATGTTCGGATGTGAAACTTGGGAAGAGGCTGAAAGTACCCTGCAAAAAGAAGCGGTATCACTGGTGCTTGGAAAAGCGAAAGAGGAAAAGGAAAATATCCATTTTTTATTGGCAGGTGATTTGCTTGGACAGACCATTGCCTCTTCCTTTGGCATTAAAGAACTGGATATCCCGTTTTTCGGCTTATTCGGAGCCTGCTCAACAAGTGGCGAAGCACTTGCTCTTGTCGGCATGATTTTGGGTGGTGGATTTGCAGAAAACGTGATCTGTGTGACTTCAAGTCATTTTGGAAGCGCGGAAAAAGAATTCCGTTTCCCGATGGAATACGGTGGACAGAGACCGCCATGTTATACCAGAACAGTAACCGGGAGCGGGGCTTTTTTGGTATCCCTTAAGAAAGGAGAACATCCTTATGCCTGCATCAGCGGGATTACAGTCGGAAAAATTGTCGATATGAATATGAAAGATACCTTTAATATGGGATGTTGCATGGCACCGGCAGCCGCAGATGTAATAGAGGCTAACTTTAAGGATTTTCATCGTTCGCCAAAAGATTATGACAAGATTATTACCGGAGATTTAGGTAAAGTTGGACAGGAAGCTTTATTCCATCTTTTGGAGGAAAAGGGATATGATATTTCACAAAAACATACCGATTGCGGAATGGAAATGTTTGATCCGTCACAGTCAGGAACGGAATCAGGCGGCAGTGGATGCGGATGTGCGGCATCGGTTCTTTCTGCATATATTCTCCCAAAATTGCAAAAAAAAGAATGGAACAGGGTTCTGTTTGTCCCGACCGGTGCATTGTTGAATAAAACCAGTTACAATGAAGGCCAGCCGATTTTAGGGATTGCTCATGCAATTGTTTTGGAAAGTTCTGCATTTTTTTCATAAAAAATATTCTTATTTTTATACAATTATGTTATAATAAGCAAAATAGCATGGGATAAGACCGGACTGGATTTTTCATAAGGGTATTCTGCTATTAAATTGAGAAATATACCGGAGGTACGAAAGTGAAAATATTGGGGGTTTTAAAAGGCAATAAAGACCAGAGCGAAACGGCAAGAATAAATCGCACGGTCTATTTATGTTATTTGATGGAAGTTACCGTAATCTTTTTAGCTTATCTTTTGGAAGTGATTAAGGGTAGCAGAACATTTGGGTATTTTCTGTTGACAGCTTTGCTTATTATTGTTCCGGCTGGGGTTTTGTTTTTGTTTTTAAAGAAAGATGCCGAAATTCGTTATTTCCGTTTGATGTTGATAGGAATGTTTGGAATTTTATATACGTTTGTGATTTTTACCACCACTTCTAAGCTGGCATTTACTTATGCGATGCCGATTATGTTAGCAATTATCATGTATAATTCGGTACAATTGTCTATCCTTGCAGGTGTTTCGTTCATTTTACTAAATATTATTCAGGTGATTGTATCTGTCGTTCAAAATGGCGGTATAAGCGCAAAGGATATGGCGGATGCGGAAATTCAGATTATTATCCTGTTTTTTATAATGGCTTATTCCATAATTGTCAATCGTTCTGCTAATATCAGCAATAAAGAAAAGGTTGAAAAAGTTGAGACAGAACAGGAAAAGACGGCGAAACTTTTAGAACAGATTATGTTTGTTTCCAAAGTTATCACTAAAGGTATCTTTACTGTCAGCGGTAAAATGACAGAGCTTGGTGAATCGGTTTCCAATACGCTGGGGGCAATGGAAGAGGTAAGTGCCGGCAGTACAGAAACTGCAGAGTCTGTTCAGACACAGTTACTGAAAACAGAAGAAATTCAAAATCATATCTCCGATGTCCAAAAGGCTGCGGATGATATTGTAGAGAATATTTCCAATACAAAAGTTGCAATTCAAAAAGGTAATGCGGACATTGAATTGCTGATTTCGCAGGTTGCTGCAACAGAAGCTTCCGGTAATCACGTAAAAACGGAATTGTCTGAGCTGGATGAATATACCAATCAGATGCATTCCATCGTGGAATTAATCAACAACGTTGCAGATCAGACATCTCTATTGTCATTAAATGCAAGTATTGAAGCTGCAAGAGCCGGTGAAGCTGGAAAGGGATTTGCGGTTGTTGCATCCGAGATTTCATCTTTGGCAGCCCAGACACAGGAAGCTACTGAAGAGATTGAGACATTGATTAACAATATTTCTGAAGAACTTAGTGATGTTGTTGCTGCGATTAATAATCTGATTTCCATGAATCGCCAGCAGAATGAAAGTGCCGGAAATGCGGCTGACAGTTTTGGTAAGATTGAAAAGAATGCTGCTTTTATTGAAGGCAGTTCTGCGGAATTAAATGGCAGTATTTCTCTCTTGGCAGACGCAAACGCAGGCATTGTGGAAAGTATTCAGAATATTTCCGCTATAACAGAAGAAGTATCGGCTCATGCACATGAAACATATGCAAGCAGCGAAAAGAATACAGAGATTGTATCTCAGGTAATTGACATTGTTTCTTCATTAAGTGATCAGGCTGAGGAATTAGCAAAACAGCAGTAAGTATTGCACAAATAAGATATTGTGTACTTGGGGGGGCTGACATGTCAATCATAGCGCTGTTGTATTATTTAGTCGCATTGATAGCTGCATTGATTTTGTTAAATGCTTATAAAAAAGGAACTACAATCGGTAAAAAAATTGGCAAGGTAATGCTTGCCACTTTTTTGCTGGTTGTTTTTTATTCATTCCAGTTAACAGCGGATAATGCTACCGTACGTTCTTATGCAATGAGTATGTTTTTTATCGTTACGGACATTATGCTGATTTTGTTTTATGATTATATTCTGGAATTTATCAGCTGGAACAAAAAGGTTCCGAAGGCGGTATTATACTGTATGTATATTGGTGCCGGCGTAGATATGGTGTTTTTTTTACTAAATCCTTATAATCAGATGACCGTATCCTATATTGATTCTACATTTGCTGATACGCATGTTCTGACATATATTCCGAACCCGCCGTTTTATTATCACACGATTTTTGTTGTCGTTATGATTATGATTGTTGCGGCATTATTGATTTTAAAATGTGGGGAAACACCAAGGGTATACTGGAAACGATATTATATGTTGATTTTCGGTATTTTACTGGCGGTTGCGGTCAATTTGATGAATTTGTATCAAGCTGATTTTTTTGTTCTGGATTTATCATCGGTTTTATACTGTTTTATTGGTATGTTAATGTATTACAATACTTTCCGGTATCTGCCTGCGGTTACCATGAATATTACCAGACGGATGATTTTGAACTATCTGAGTGAGCCGGTTATTTTGTTTGACTATGACGGATGGCTGACAGATTATAGCAAATCTATTTTAAAAGTAATGCCAAATGCACATTTTATTATCGGCTCCATGACGATTGATGAATTTGTTAGTAGCGGTAATTTTATCGGTTTCCGACCGGTTGATACGGATCAGGATTTTGACTGGACCACAAGAATCGGCGGTGAGGATTATACATACAGTATTAAATATCGTTGCATGACAGATGCCAAAGGCAGGAGCCTTGGTAAGATTTTTGTTTTTCATGATATTACTTCCATGCGTGATACATATTTTAATTTGGAGAAATCCCTATTATATGATCCGCTCACGGGCTTGTATAATAAGCAGAGTTACCTTCAACAGGTTCCGCAGTGGGATAATAAACGTTATTGGCCGGTTGCTGTGGCAGTTTGCAATATCAATGGTTTGAAGAGGATTAATGACCAGTATGGTATCGAATATGGTGATGCGGTCATGAAACAGCTTGCGTATTTTGTAAAAATGCATGCCGGTGAAGATGCCTATGTTGCAAAGCTGGAAGGTGGGGATATTCTCGCTGTATTGGAAGAAACTACCCACAATGAGGCAGTCGAGATTTGTGAAGATATCAAAAAGGATTTGGAAGGCTTTTATGGGCGTGATCTTTTGATTCATCTCGAATACGGTGTTGCGGTTAAAGAAGATGCCGTGACAACAATGGAACAAATTCTCGGAGAAGCAAAGAGCAGTATGCAGAATAAAAAGATGCTCCGTGACAACTCCATGAGTAGTTCGTTAGTTGATTCCCTGAAGCAGACACTGAGTGAAAGCGATTATGAAACAGAAGAACATGTGGAAAGAACCAGAGAGATGGCTTCCCGACTTGGAAAAGCATTGAATCTTTCTGATACGGATATCGGTAAGCTGGAGCTTCTGGCTATTATGCACGATATCGGTAAGGTTGCGATTCCACATCAGGTTTTACTTAAAAAAGGCAAGCTGAGTGATGAAGAATTTGAAATTATGAAGCAGCATACGATCAAGGGATATCGTATCGCAAATGCATCACCTGAGTTATCTTCTATCGCGGACTGTATCCTTTCTCATCATGAAAAGTGGGATGGAACAGGCTATCCAAACAAATTAAAGGGAGAAGATATCCCGCTGTTGGCGCGTATCATTTCGGCTGTTGATTCCCATGATGTTATGGTGCACGACCGTCCTTATCATCGCGCTATGCCAGAGGAAGATGCCATTAAGGAATTGCGTCGATGTGCGGGCACGCAATTTGATCCCAATATTATTGTAGTGTTTACCAGATTGCTGGAGGAGGAAGAACTTCCCAAAATACAAAAAGCGCGGGAAGCAGCAGCTAACTAAAGATTTAGGGCAAGAAAGAAGATGGAGTTAAGCATGCGAGAAATGGAATTTAAAATGGAACGGGAAGGACTGCTTGCTGTGGGAGATAAAGTCACAGTAACAGAGGGACTTTTGCCGAGTTGCTATTATTATACCATTGATCCATCCCTGGCCATGTCGGGGAATATTCCTTTTCGTGAGCGTTTGACGGTAAAAGAGGGAACTGTGGTTGATATTGTAGAAAATGCAAGAGGTTTTTATGTCACAGTCAATTTTGCGGAAGGGTAAGAAAATAGGTTGCTATTTTCAAATACCTTTTGACCCTAACATCATTTATATAGTATTTCAATTAATGACCAATAAAAGTTGAGAAACACGAGGAGGAAATAAGATGAAAAAAATCAGTACAGACAAAGCACCTGCAGCAATCGGGCCTTATTCACAGGGAATTATTGCAGGAGATTTTTTATTTGCATCCGGTCAGATTCCGATTATCCCGGAAACAGGAATGATTGCGGAAGGTGATATTACTGTTCAGGCAGAGCAGGCATTAAAAAATGTCGGAGAAATCCTGAAGGAAGCGGGCGGGAGCTATGATAATGTCGTAAAAACCACTTGTTTTTTAGCTGACATGAATGATTTTGCGGCATTTAACGAGGTATATGGACAGTTTTTTGTCAATACACTTCCGGCCAGAAGCTGCGTTGCCGTAAAGACATTGCCCAAAAACGTACTCTGTGAAGTTGAAGTGATTGCATATTTAAAAAAATAAAGTATAACATTTGACTTTTCGGTTATTCTATTCTTATTGATACAACAAATGCAAAGGTGAGCATCAAATTTACATTTGATATTCACAGCATTTAATTTGAATAGAATGGAGAAAAAAGATGAGTTATATTATCGCTTTTTTGGTTGGCGGCGTGATATGCGCGCTCGTACAAATTTTAATGGAAAAAACAAAAATGCTTCCCGGCAGAATTATGGTTCTATTAGTCTGCCTGGGAGCTTTTTTCAGTTTTATCGGGCTTTATCAGTCGTTTGCGGATTTCGCGGGAGCCGGTGCAAGTGTACCTCTGACCGGATTTGGACATGTCCTAATGAAGGGTGTAGAAGAGGCTGTGGATGAGGAAGGATTTATCGGTATTTTTAAGGGTGGATTTAAGGCCGGTGCGGCCGGATGTAGCAGCGCGCTGATTTTTTCCTATCTGGTCTCTCTGATTTCGAAACCTAAGATTAGGAAATGATAATAGTGTGTGACTATCTGACATGCATGAAGGTATCCTGGTATAGTGGTTTCTATTTATGATAGCACAAAAGCCGCTAATGTTTATGACAGTAGCTTAAATTGGATGCCCATGGCAGTGAGGGAGGACACAAAGTCTCCGTCCCAGACATTGTCAATGGTTTTGTCCATGATGAAGGTATCATAGGAAGTGCCTGTAATGCATCTTAATGTGCCGTTTTCAAAACGGATATTAACGGCAAGCGATTTGATATGTGGTGCATTGGGATAGGTCTGAGAATTGGCTTTTAATCGCTCCATATAATGGTCTCCGGCATGAAGAACCAGTTTAAAAGATACCGGTGAACGATTTCCTTTCATTAGGGAAAAACAGATAGGACGCATCTGTTTCCAGGAAGAGAATGGGCCGGGGATTTCCATGGGATTTCCGGCGTTGTCAGTGCCTTTATAAAAAGAATTAACGGTATGACCGTCAATGACGAAAGTGTTGAAGGTAACGATGGTGGCTTCTTCCAGATAAAAACTGTCAAATGCCTCACTGCCGAGCAGTTTATTCATAAAATCTTTGATCCCGGTTATTTCAATTGAAATCATATTGCCTCCTGATTATATATGGTTTACCTTCGACGCTATTAGCTTAGCATATTTTAAAGTTGCTTTCCAGTCTTTCCATAATGGCAATGAAACCAATGTGGTCTTTATGCAAAAAAAGTAAAAGTCATTTCCGTTTCACCACAATTTTCGATATTTATCTTTTCAAATGTATTATTATGTGCTATCATATGTAGTAATTAAAACTACATTAAAGTATGCGGAGATTGTTATGTATAAGATATTAATTGATAGCTGTGGCGAATTTACAAAAGAGATGGAAGAAAATCCTGTTTTTCAGCATGTTTCTTTAAAACTGCAGGTTGGAGAATGGCATCAGATTGATGACGAAACCTTCAATCAGGCAGAGTTTTTAGATATATTAACTCGTACGGATGCCTGTCCGAAATCAGCATGTCCTTCGCCGGAACAGTATATGGAGCATTTTGATGGTTGTGATGAAGTATATATCGTGACATTGTCCGGGAAGCTGAGTGGAAGCTATAACAGTGCAAGGACCGCTATGGAAATGTATTATGAAGATCATGAGGATGCCAAAATCCATGTGTTTGATTCCTGTTCTGCGTCTATCGGGGAGACTTTATTGGGATTAAAAATTTTTGAATTAAAGGAATCAGGACTGGATTTTGAACAGGTTGTAATTCAGGGAGAGCAGTATAAAGATGGTCAGACCACATATTTTGTTCTTGATAATCTGGATACCCTGCGTAAAAACGGAAGACTGACCGGAATTAAGTCAATTGTGGCATCGACATTAAATATCAAACCTGTTATGAGTGCGGATAATACGGGAACAATTACCCAGTTAGGACAAAAGATCGGAGTGCGAAAAGCTTTGATTAGTATGTGTGAAGAAATCATAAAAGATAAGCAGATTACTCCCGGCAGAGATTTGATGATTTCACATTGCAATGCTAAAAAAAGAGCTTTATATGTAAAGGACATATTGGAAAAGACCGGCTTGTTTGCCTCAATCAGAATTTTGGATACGAGGGGTATCAGTAGTATGTATGCCAATGATGGCGGCGTTATTGTTGCGGTTTAAGGAATGAAAAGCGGGGAAGTGTGATCACTTCGCCATTTGACATATGATATTCTTTTTTGGATGAAGAAATGACATGGTTTAAATTTAGAACCGTGTCTTTTTTTATCTGTACAAATTCTTTATGATTATTTACCCAGCGATAAAAATCCCTGATTTCTCCAAGCATGGTGAGAGTAGAACCATTGTCTAAATGGACATAAACAAAGTGATTGATTTCCTGAGCATAAATAATCTGCTCTAAAGGAACATAGTAAGTTTCATTTTCACTTCGAATCTCTACTTTCGGAACAACGGTCTGTATTTGTTCTTTATGCGCATCTTTGATTAGCTGATGGAGCGTTGTTGTAATCAGGGGTTTTTGAATGGTTAGAAGTCCTTCAATTGCATTTTGATAGGAAAAAGGAATGTCTTCCGGAAGAACTAATGCAATTTTACCGGGAACATTAGCACTTTTTAAGGCATCGATAACAGAACGTCCATGATCCTCAGCTCCATAGATATCCAGAAAAAAGAGTTCATATTTCATGGGGGCACGCATCAGACTTTTGGCATCACCATAAGAATCGATATATAAAGTTCCGGTCTCATTTGCGAGGACATCATTGGCGCGTCCCAAAAGTCTTTCTGTTTGTTTGCGGTCTGCAATATTATCTGCAAGTACAGCAATATACATAATGATTACCTCCCCTTTTTTGCATGATACCAACGGTTTGCTCCGTATCCTGCGCTTATGCAATCACAGAATGGTGATGTTAAATGATGCATGCGTTAAATAGTAGCATAGTGCCAGTTGTAGAAATAAAATCAGTGGCATTCCGTATAAAAAATACCAATGTCTTGTTTTATGGTGAAATAAAAACATACCGATTGTTGTGCCCAGGCTACCACCGAAAAGTGCTACGGTAAAAAGATTTGCTTCAGGAATACGCCAAATCTTTTTTCTGGCATTGTGTTTATCGATTCCCATTAGAATCAAACCCAGCAAATTAAAAAAGATAAAATATGATGCAATGACTATAATAACATTCACGCTGATACGCTCCTTAAACTAAATTGCTCCGTTGCTTTGCAACTTTCGCAATTCAAATCCCTTATCCTGCAAGCAGGAACGGTATTTGACTTTTCGACCCTTACATCTAAAATATCACAAAATAGAGAGGACTGCCACAAAATTCATGAATCTGCATAAGAGATAAATTATATGTTTTTTTATACGTTTTATACGTTTTTGCTGACCGAAGCTTTAATATCCTTGAATTTACAATCGTGGTTTAGTAAAATAACAATGTATGCGTAGTTTCGCAACAGGAAAGGACGAATGAAAATGATCAAAGTAGGAATTATCGGAGCAACAGGCTATGCGGGAGGCGAATTAGTAAGACTTTTATCGCAACACAAGGACGCACAGATTGTCTGGTATGGCTCCAGAAGTTATATAGACCAGAAGTATTCTTCCGTCTACGGAAATATGTTTCAGATAGTGGATGATAAATGTATGGATGACAACATGGAGCAGCTTGCCGATCTGGTAGATGTGATTTTTACGGCAACACCTCAGGGGCTGTGTGCATCCTTAGTCAATGATACCATTTTAAGTAAAGTAAAAATCGTGGACTTGAGTGCTGATTTTAGAATTAAAGATGTTTCTGTATATGAAAAATGGTATGGTATTGAGCATAAATCACCGCAGTATATCGAGGAGGCTGTTTACGGCCTTTGTGAAATTAACAGAGAAGATGTGAAAAAAGCGCGTTTGGTGGCAAATCCCGGTTGCTATACGACATGTTCTATTCTGACAGCCTATCCGCTTGTCAAGGAAGGTCTCATTGATGTTCACACACTAATCGTAGACGCTAAATCCGGTACTTCCGGAGCCGGCAGAGGCGCAAAAGTCAACAATCTTTTTTGTGAAGTGAATGAAAATATCAAAGCTTATGGAGTGGCAACTCACCGTCATACTCCGGAAATCGAGGAACAGTTGGGGTATGCGGCAGGTGAACCGATTTTCATCAATTTCACACCTCACCTAGTACCCATGAACAGAGGAATTCTTGCTACAGAATATGCAATGCTGAAGAAAAAGGCTGACGGCAGTCTGCCGACCTATGAGGAAATCAAGGCAGTCTATGATAAATACTATGCAAATGAGAAGTTTGTCCGCGTGTTGGAAAAGGGTGTCTATCCGGAAACCAAATGGGTGGAAGGAAGTAATTATGTGGACATTAACTTTAAGATTGATGAACGTACCGGTCGCATTATTATGATGGGTGCCATCGATAATCTGGTAAAAGGTGCTGCCGGACAGGCAGTTCAGAATATGAACCTGTTATTTGATCTTCCCGAAGATGAAGGATTGGATCTTGTACCGATGTTTCCGTAGGAGTTGGGTATGAATGCAGAAAATGTCTTTGGTTTTGTCATATATCTGATGGTGGCCATGTTTATGGCAGGAATCGGGATTTCTCAATTAAAAAGCAGATCTCCGGTAGGATTTTATTCCGGTGAGAAGCCTCCAAGAGAAGATGAGCTGACTGATGTAAAAGCATGGAATAAAAAGCATGGTTTGATGTGGGTGCTTTTTAGTGTAATCATCTTGATTTCCTATGGGATAGGTGCCATGATGGGCGACACAGTCTGGTGCGTGATTCCCATGTGTGGCGGCATCATAATTCCTATACCAATAATGATTTGGTATCATCATAAATTAATGAAATCATATCTAAAAAAATAGCAAAGAAATAGGGAAAAGAAAGATATAATAAGGAAGGGATAAGCGATGAAAATAGCATGGTTTTGTATTCCGGCCCACGGACACACGAATCCAACATTGGGGCTGGTAAAAGAAATGACAGCAGCCGGTCATGAAATTGTTTATTTTTCTTTTGAACAGTTTCGTGAAAAAATTGAAAGTGCCGTGGCAGAGTTCATACCTTGCGATGGATATGATTTTGAAATGGAAGATAAGGAAAATGGAGACCGTGTAGGGAAGGATATGGCTTTTGCCACGAAACTTCTGGTGCGTTCAACATTGGCTTTGGATGATATGGTTGCATCATATTCCATATGTTTCATCGACAACAACCTTTGCGTTCAATGACCATTCTTCAAGATACATGAATCAGGGAATTGGCGAATTGTTTAAAATGCTGTTTTCCATGCCTAAAATTAATAAGGAAATGAAAAAATTACAGGAGAAAGGATATCCTGTAAAAAGCATTTTGGAAGTCGTAAAAAATGATAATGAAACCAATACGATTGTATATACTTCGAAGGAATTCCAGCCATGTGCGGATACTATATCTCCATGGGAACGGTAATGAAGAATAAAGAAATTTACAAAAATTGTGTGGAGGCACTTCGGGATACCGACTATCAGGTAATTATTTCTTTAGGTGAAAATGTGGAAGAATATGTGGATTTGCCCGATCATATTAAAGTGTATGCTTCCGTAGATCAAATGGCTGTGCTGTCCATTGCAGATGTATTTCTGACGCACTGTGGAATGAATTCAACTTCAGAAGCTTTGTATTATGAAGTGCCACTTGTTTTATTTCCGCAGACACCAGAGCAGGGCGCAGTTGCAAAGAGGGTAGAAGAGCTTGGTTCCGGCGTGAAACTGCCGTCTACTGATAAGGATGCTATACGCCAGACGATAGAAGAAGTACTTGGCAATGATAATTACAAGTCGGCAGCAAAAGAGATTTCAAAAGGATTTAAATGCTGTGGTGGTGTAAAGGCGGCAAGAGAATATCTGGAAGGATTATATGCTTCCATGGAAAAAGACGTTTAAGAACATGATATGATGATATACTTGAAATTGCATAATTTGCTTTTGTTTACAATAAGGTATATGATGATGTGAGTGTCAAATACAAATTTTGCCACTATATTGTTTTATATCATCGCCTCGATTGGCGCAGGCACAGTGCAAATGATACGATTGGCACTTACTTAATATGAAAATATTGCAACAAGATTGAGTTTATACTTACAATATCTTGAATTACACAGGTTCATTCGGTATCATATAGCAAGAGTGTTGTCTATATCAGGAGCCCACGTCGGAAATGTTGCAAAACTATAACAGATGGCTTATGCAGGGAGAAATGATGACTTGGGCCGGCATAGGTATCCTTGTTCTTGATGTGATATGTCTGATTGTATATCGGCTGATTAAGCATCGATAAAAAGTCCGTAGAATATTTTAGTTTTTGGTGAGGAAAAGGTTATGGCAGACAGTTGTGACACATGTGTCAATTACATATATGATGAAGATTATGAATGTTATTGCTGTGACTGTGATCTGGATGAAGATGAAATGAGCAGGTTTTTAAGCGGCAATTATAAGGAATGCCCCTACTATCAGCTGGATGATGAATATCTGATTGTACGGCATCAGATGTAGAGGAGAAAACAAATGATTCGAGCAATGACATTGGAAGATTATGAAAACGTCCACGCGTTATGGATGAGAATCAAGGGCTTTGCGATTCGCAGCATTGATGATTCCAAAGAAGGTGTGGAGCGCTTTTTAAATAGAAATCCGGGCATCAGTGTGGTGGCAGAAGAAGACGGAAAGATTGTAGGAGCCATTCTTTGCGGACATGACGGCAGAAGAGGCTGTATGTATCATGTATGTGTAGACCCTGAGTATCGTTTGAAGGGAATCGGGAAAAGCATGGTTGTGTTTGCCATGGAAGCTCTTCGAAAAGAGAAAATAAACAAAGTTTCCCTGATCGCATTTACCAAAAATGATGTTGGAAATGCATTTTGGAAAGAGATTGGCTGGACCGGCCGAAAAGATTTGAACTATTATGATTTTACGTTAAATACAGCTAATATTGAGGCATTTAATCAATAGAAGTATTTTTTATCCGGTAAGAGGCAAAAGTCAGAAATTGACAAACTGATACGCACTTTGTGCTCTCCTGGGTATCATAATTGTAAAACGATTAAAAGACAGCAGAAAGAGGCAATTATCATGGAACAAAGAGAAATGGAAAAAATCATGCAGAAAGCGGAGGTTTTAATAGAGGCATTACCTTATATTCAGAGATTTAACCGAAAAATCATTGTGGTTAAGTATGGCGGAAGTGCTATGAGTGATGAGGAATTACAGAAAAATGTCATCAAAGATGTTACCTTGCTGAAACTGGTCGGATTTAAACCGATTATTGTGCATGGCGGTGGAAAAGCCATTAGTAAATGGGTTGGAAAAGTCGGAAAAGAGGCTGAGTTTATCAACGGACTTCGTGTGACAGATGCAGAGACCATGGAAATTGCGGAAATGGTTCTTTCCCGTGTCAATAAAAGTCTGGTTACCATGGTTCAGGAGCTGGGTGTAAAGGCTGTGGGAATCAGTGGAAAAGACGGCGGTTTATTAAAAGTTGAAAAGAAATATTCCGACGGAAAGGATATTGGTTACGTTGGCAATATCAAGGAAGTAGACAGTAAGATTTTATATGATCTTTTAGATAATGATTTCCTTCCCATTGTAGCACCAATCGGACTGGATGATAACTACGAGACCTATAATATCAATGCAGATGATGCGGCTTGCGCCATCGCAAAAGCCGTAGGTGCGGATAAATTGGTATTCTTAACGGATATCGAAGGTCTTTATCGTGATATTAATGATAAGAGTACATTTATTTCCAGACTGACCGCATCGGAGGCGGATGAGCTGATTGAAAGCGGTGTAATCGGAGGCGGTATGCTGCCGAAGTTAAATAACTGTACTTCTGCAATTAAATGTGGCGTATCACGGGTTCATATTCTGGATGGAAGAGTTCCGCATTGCCTGCTTTTGGAAATCTTTACCAAACAAGGTATCGGAACCGCTATTTTATCGGATGATGATAATCTTGCCAAGGGGATTCAGCGCGATAAGTTCTGCCCGGAGCATGGACTGTAAATTATATTGATGCGTTATGGAAACTTAATTAGCTGCACTTAATAAATACCGAATCTATCAGCATTTCTGGCAAAAATATGGTGTAGTTAATTAGCGAATGTTGTACTAGAATACGTATCGGGACTGTAATGTGAGGAGATAATACAATGAGTGAAAAAATGCAGGCTTACATAGAGGAAGCGGAAAGTGCGCTTTTGCATACCTACAATCGTTATCAGATTGTTTTGGATCATGGAAAAGATGTTCATTTATATGATATGGACGGAAAGGAATATCTGGATTTTGTGTCCGGTATTGCTGTTTTTGCGCTTGGTTATGGCAATGAAGAATATAATCAGGCATTGAAAGATCAGATTGATAAAGTGATTCATACTTCCAATTATTATTACAATGCACCGGCGATTGAAGCTGCAAAAAAGATGAAAGAGATATCCGGACTTGACCGTGTTTTCTTTACCAATTCCGGTGCAGAAGCAATCGAGGGCGCAATTAAAGCGGCAAGAAAATATGCCTTTTTAAAAGACGGAAAGACAGATCATGAAATCATTGCCATGAATCATTCCTTTCACGGTCGTACCATGGGAGCCTTGTCTGTCACAGGCAATCCGCATTATCGTGAGGCTTTTGAACCCATGATCGGCAATATCCGTTTTGCGGATTTCAATGATTTAGAAAGCGTAAAAGCCCGGATTACGGATAAGACCTGTGCAATCATTTTTGAAACCGTTCAGGGTGAGGGTGGAATCTATCCGGTAGAAGAAGAATTTTTAAAAGGCGTTCGTGCTATCTGTGATGAAAAAGATATTTTATTGATCTTGGATGAAATCCAGTGTGGTATGGGACGAACCGGATATATGTATGCATGGCAGAAATACGGTGTAAAGCCGGATATTATGACGACGGCAAAGGCGCTTGGCTGCGGTGTTCCCGTAGGTGCATTTTTGTTAAATGAAAAAGTCGGTCAGGCATCGCTTACTGCCGGAGATCATGGCACCACATATGGTGGAAATCCTTTGGCATGTGCAGCTATCTGCAAAGTATTTGAGTTATTTGAAAAACAGAATGTTTTGGAAAATGTCAGAGAAGTATCCGCATATCTGGAAGAAAAATTGGATGAAGTGGCAGCAGGTTGTGAAGACATCGAAACACGCAGAGGAAGCGGCCTGATGCAGGGGCTTGTGTTCAAAAAACCGGTAGGAGATATTATTACAAAGGCACTCGAGCGTGGACTGATTTTGATTAATGCGGGAACCAATATCATTCGGTTTGTACCGCCTCTTGTTATTAACAAGAACCATGTAGATGAAATGATTACGATATTAAAAACATGTTTATGATTGTAAAGATATTCGGATTGTGAGAGCACAAAGCGTGAAGTTGTCCGTTGGAATTTTGTTGTAATGTGTTCATGATAAAAAAGAGTTGATTTAATAATATGTTTGTGATTGAAAACGATATATCGCTTGAAAGAGAAAAATAGAACTGGGAAAAACTATGACAAAAAGAATTTATTCCGTTCTGCTGGTTATACTCATGACAGTATTTACGGCAGTGACCGGATATGTTAACCGGGATGCAGGACCTGTAGTTGTTGTGGATGAAGGACTGTTTCATAAAAAAGAGAATATAGAAATCTGGTATACGGATGAAGCTTTGGGAGACTATCTGGCAAGGGCTGCATTGCAGTATTATGAAGAAGAGGGCGTAAGGGTAGTTCCAACATATGTTTCCGGCGTCCAATATCTTGAACAGATTAATGATGCGCAGATTAGCGGGGGAAATGCCCCGGATTTATACATTGTCAGCAATGATATGTTACAAAAGGCATATCTGTCCGGTATGGCTTCTCCCATTATGGATGAACAGGGACTGGTAAATGAACAGCATTTTTCCAAGGCAGCATTGTCTGCTGTCACGTATCAGGATAAGCTGCTTGGTTATCCGTTGTATTTTGAAACGTCGTTATTTATTTATAATGAGACTTATTTGCGTGATATGGCCGTTGCTACCATTGAAGCGGAAAGAAATGCCGCAGAGGGTGAAGCCGCACAGGAAATGGTTGATGCGGCACAATCTGTAGAGGAGCTGGAGATGTTAGCGACCGCTGATTCAACAGCCGATGCAACAACTGAGACTACACTTACAGAAGAAGAAATCTTGAATAAAGAAATGGAACTGGTGCCGGTTTCGATTGACCGGATTTTATCTTTTGCCGAATACTATGATGCACCGGAAAATGTTGAGGCTGTTTTTAAATGGGATGTTTCGGATATTTTTTATAATTACTTTATTATTGGGGACAGTATCAATATCGGCGGAGAAAATGGGGATGATTTAAATCAGATTGATATTTACAATCAGACTGCAGCTGACTGCTTAACCCGTTATCAGGAACTGAATCAATTCTTTTCGATTGCCAGTGCTTCGGTTTCTTATGAAGAAGTATTGCAGGATTTTATGGATGGAAAGATTGTATTTACGGTTGCAACTACGGATGCTATCAACCGCTTGAAACAGGCAAAAGAAAAGGGAGAGTTTCAATATGAGTATGCCATTACCGCAATGCCGCAGGTAAGCGATACACTTGCATCCAGAAGCCTTTCCGTGACGGATGCCGTTGTGATCAACGGATACAGTGAATCGGAAGAGGCCGCAAATCGATTTGCATCTTATCTGATTGCAAATCAGGGAGAAGACTTTTATACACTGACAGATAAGATTCCTGCAAAAACAGATATTCTGTATGAGAATACCGCAATTTACGCGGCTTTGGATGAATATGCCATATCCATTCCCATGCCAAAGCTGATGCGGACTTCCAGTTTCTGGGCACAGCTTGAAATTGCTTTTACCAAGATCTGGGATGGAGAAGATGTGAATACTGTTTTGCTCAATCTGGATCAGACGGTTAAGAACCAGATTGCCGGAACGGAGTAAGCGCAAGACTTACTTATGAATAAATAAAGCCGGGCATGGAAAAACTAACCATATGGACTGCAAACTGCAGTTTGAAAGATGAAAGGAGAGTTTTTCATGCTTGGTTTTTTTATTGCCATTATATCAGGTGCCCTGATGGGAATACAGGGGGTGTTCAACACGGGCGTCACAAAAGCTTCTTCGGTTTGGAGCGCCAGTGCGTTTGTTCAGTTTAGTGCATTGATTGTCTGCCTTTTTGTCTGGGCTCTTACTGACAGAACCAATCTGTTAAATGTATTTCATGTGGATCCCAAGTATATGCTTTTGGGTGGAGCAATCGGAGCCTTTATCACATATACGGTTGTGGTAAGCGTAAGCAAACTTGGTCCGGCAAAAGCGGCTATGTTTATTGTTATTGCACAGTTAATCGTTGCATACTTAATTGAATTGCTGGGCTTGTTCGGCATAACAAAGCAGCCTGTATCGATGAAAAAAGTGTTAGGTATGCTGATTGCCATTATCGGAATTGTCATTTTTAAGTGGGAAAGTGCATAAAATGTTGTGATTTGAATAAATGAACGATGTGTTTTTGGCATTTTGTAACAATTCTGTAAAAACTATCTTGTAAAGTTTAAATCTTTGGAATAAAATATAAGACACGATTAGCATAGAAGGACCTTCTGTTGAAAAATAGGAGGTATGTTAATGAAAAAGCAATTAAGAAATTTAATATGTTATCCGTTTTATAATTCATTTTGTATTTCATTTTGTGGTTCATGTGTGGCAATTCTTTTATTATTTATTCCAATTCTTTTTCTTTCCGGCTGCTCTGATCAAAAAGACTATGTTTTATCGGATGATGATAACAAATATGCATTTTTGACAGAAGAAGATTCGGGCGGTAAAAAGAATATTGAAAATGATTTCGACATAGAAACTGAGCAAAATGAGAATGTGGCAAATGCCAAACAAGGCGAGGGAAATGTCGAATCGGATGCGGAAGATGAAAAACACATGATTTATGTTGATATCTGTGGAGCCGTTCATAGTCCCGGCGTATATTCTTTTCATGAAGGAGCACGCGTATTTGAGGTGATTGCTGCCGCGGGGGGATTGACAGATGATGCATGTTTAGAATCCGTGAACCGTGCGGAGAATGTTTCTGACGGTCAAAAATTATACATTCTGACGAAAATCGAATGGGAACAGCAGAAATCGGATGGCATCTTGCAGGCGGATACAGAAGCAGATGACGGATTAGTTAATGTAAACAACGCATCCGAAAGTGAATTATGTACGCTTCCCGGCATAGGTGCAACCAGGGCACAGGCAATCATTGCTTATCGGGAAGAACAGGGTGGTTTTGCAACCATTGAGGAGATACAAAATGTTTCGGGAATCAAAAGCGGAACGTATGAAAAAATAAAGGACCTGATTAAGGTAAACTAGGCAGAACAGACTTTACAATGTCTGATGTGTGCGATTGAATGGAGTTAGTATGTCAAAAAAAGTTTTGGTTGTGGATGATGAAAAACTAATTGTAAAAGGAATTCGGTTCAGTCTCGAGCAGGATGGAATGGAAGTTTCCTGCGCATATGATGGAGAAGAGGCTCTGGCATTGGCAAAAGCTGAAAAATTCGACATTATTCTTTTGGATGTCATGTTACCCGGGTTGACCGGCTTTGAGGTTTGTCAGCAGATACGTGATTTTTCCAATGTTCCGATTATTATGCTGACGGCAAAGGGTGATGATATGGATAAGATTCTGGGTCTGGAATATGGCGCGGATGATTATATTACAAAACCTTTTAATATCTTAGAGGTAAAGGCACGTATCAAAGCAATTATGCGCCGCTCCGGTTCCGATTCCAAAGAGAAAAAGCCGGAAGATGCAATTTTAGAAAGAGGCGATGTCAAAATTGACAGAGAAAGCCGGCGTGTATATATTGAAGGACGCGAAATCAATCTGACTGCCAAGGAATTTGATGTTTTGGAACTTCTGATGATGAACCCCAATAAAGTATACAGTCGCGAAAAATTATTGACTCTGGTGTGGGGCGAAGACTATCCCGGCGATGTCAGGACTGTGGATGTACATATCAGACGATTACGTGAAAAGACCGAAGAAAACCCCAGTGAACCCAAATATGTTCATACGAAATGGGGTGTGGGATATTATTTCAAATAACAGGATAAAAGCTTGAAAACAACATTACTATCAATATTTCAAAAAATCATATCTCGTTTGCATTTTGTGAAAAGTCTGCGCTTCCGTATCTTTTTGATTATCATTGTGGTCAGCTATGTTCCGACCCTGATGATGCGATACGGAATTTTGCAGAACTATGAGAACCGTGCAGTTTCTTTGCGAATTGCTGAGGTTGAAAATCAGGCAAAGATTCTTGCCAATCACTTAGCGGTCAACAACTATTTACAAAATCCCAGTTCTGATACCATAAATGCTGAATTGTTGCAGCTCTCCACGCTATATAACGGGAGAGTCATTGTAATTGATCAGAATTTTACTGCTGTAAAAGATATTTATGGCATTAGTGAGGGGAAAACGATTATTTCGGAAGAAGTTATTCTTTGTTTCAAAGGTATAAATTCTAATCATTATGACAGTCACAACCATTATATTGAGATTACAACTCCCATTACATTAACCGCAGAGGTGGGCGATCAAGCGGGTATCGGCAAAATTGCAGAAACAGAAAATCAGACCATTGGCGTAATGCTAATCAGCGTTTCGACGGACAATATTAATACCAATATCCAGGTTTTGGATGAAAAGGCTCAGACTTTACAGCTTTTGATGATGATTTTGGTAATTGGTCTTTCCTGGTTTGCATCCAGGATTTTAATGAAACCTTTTGATAAGGTGACTTCTGCAATCGGAGAAGTAAAGGACGGATTTGAAAGTGAGATATCAGATGTTCCGGATTATGTTGAGACAGAGCATATTATTCATACGTTCAATGAAGTATTAAAGAGAATGAAGGTTTTGGATGAGTCCAGACAGGAATTTGTTTCCAATGTGTCACACGAATTAAAGACACCATTGACTTCCATGAAAGTATTGGCTGATTCCTTAAATGCTCAGGAAAATGTTCCGGTGGAGCTGTATCAGGAATTTATGCTGGATATTGCAGATGAGATTGATCGTGAAAATAAAATTATCAATGACTTACTTTCTTTGGTAAAAATGGATAAAACCTCATCGGATTTAAATGTGGAAACCGTGGACATCAACCAGATGATTGAAGCGATTCTAAAGCGTTTAAAACCGATTGCAGATCAGAAGGATATTGACTTGATTTATGAAAGTGTCAGAGAAGTAAATGCGGAAGTGGATGAAGTGAAGCTGACACTTGCGATATCCAATCTTGTGGAAAATGGGATTAAATATAATAAAGAGCATGGTTATGTAAAAGTAAGGCTGGATGCAGATCATCAGTTTTTTACTATCGATGTGGAAGATAACGGAATTGGCATTCCGCAAGAGTCGATTGAACATATTTTTGAAAGATTTTATCGTGTTGATAAATCACACTCCACAAAAATCGGTGGCACCGGGCTGGGTCTCGCCATTACCAGAAATGCTATTCTTATGCACCGTGGAGCTATCAAAGTGGAGAGTAAACAAGAAAGCGGAACGACATTTTCGGTAAAAATACCGTTGACCTATGTATCGAAATAGTACAAATATGTTGTTTTCAATTAAACTGTTTGTAAAGGATATTCATATGAATAAAATAAAATATGCTGCGTTGTTTTTTCTTATGCTGATTTTAGCAGGCTGTGGCAACCAGAAACAAAGCTTATCAAAAGAATATTTAATTTATACGGTTGATAAAGATGAGAATAAAGTTGACAGTTATTCCATTGATGTGGAAGAGACCGAGACAAAAGAGGTTTTGCAGGTCCTATTTCGGGAACTTCAGAAAAGCCCGGAAAGTGCAAGCTCCAAAAGTGCCATTCCGGAAGGTGTTGAAATCATAGGTTTTTCTTTGCATGAAGATCAGCTGACTTTGGATTTTAATGTGAATTACCGGGATATGAATCCGATTTTGGAAGTGCTGTCGCGCGCAGCGATTGTACGAACGCTTTGTCAGGTTGAAGGAATTCGCTTTGTCTCCTTTAATATTGAAGGTGAACCGTATGCCAAT
The DNA here is from genome assembly GCA_017626095.1 of Lachnospiraceae bacterium. Taxonomy (GTDB): domain Bacteria; phylum Bacillota; class Clostridia; order Lachnospirales; family Lachnospiraceae; genus UBA2882. The sequence continues at coordinate 4,687 of JAGAJL010000054.1, read as the reverse complement.
GCTAACGGATATTTAGTTGGAATGATGTCACAAGATCAGTTTGTAGATAATGCAGGAGATGAAATTAATTCCATGGAAAAAGCGGATCTGACCTTGTATTTTGCGGATGAATCCGGTAATTATCTACAAGCGAAAACGATAGAATGTATTTATAACAGTAATATTTCATTGGACAAGCTCGTTGTCGAGAGATTAATTGCAGGACCGGAAGACGGGGACGGTGTGGAAAACGGTTTTGCAACGATAAGCAGTGATACACAGATTATGAGTGTCACAACACAGGATGGCGTATGCTATGTAAATCTAAATGAGGGATTTTTGGTTCGACAGGGAAATGTAACACCGGAGGTTGCAGTGTATTCCATTGTGAATTCTTTGACGGAACTGCCGGGGGTAAATCGTGTGCAGCTTTCAATCGAAGGAAACAGTGATTTGAATTACATGGAGAAACTCTCCCTGTTACAACCTTTTGAAAAGAATATGGAGATTATTGATAATGCACAGTAAGGAGGTTTATGAGAAGACCACTATGTCTGCTCTGCCTGCTCTATGTGTTTTTAATCATGTTCTGCATGAAATTCTTGTTGCAGAAGCCGGAAGAAAGATTGGATAACAATCAAAATAACCGGTTTTGCGGCAAGGTTTATCGCATGGAAGTCAAAAATAATCATCCGGTTATTTATCTGAAAAACGCACAGGAAGATATTTCTGTGATCTGTTATTTATCTGAGAAACCGGAAAACACATCGCAAAATCTGTCTGAAAAGGGATCTGATTATTTTCAGGAAGGCACATCAGATTATCACTCAAAAAATCCATCTGGTGAATCAATCGGGAAAAAATTGAAAATCGGAAACACAGTGGTTGTACAGGGGAAAGTGCGTCAGTTTGAATCTGCCACAAACGATGGACAGTTTGATATGAAAGAATATTATGCCGTTATGGGGATAGACTTTTCCATGACAGGGTGCAGCTATGAAGTTATATCAGAAACATATTGGCCGGTTCGACATGGTCTTTACGTGATAAAAAACAGTCTGTCAAATGTTTTAGATACTTCTTTGTCCAAAGAAGATGCAGGGGTGTTAAAAGCAATGTTATTTGGAGATAAATCCGGAATGGATGATGAGATAAAGGGACTTTACCAAAGAAATGGGATTGCCCATATTATCGCGGTATCGGGACTGCATATTACCCTCTGGGGAATGGGCTTGTGCCGGTTGTTGAGAAAGATAGGCATTCCGTTACCCGCTGCTAACTCGCTTTCGTTTTTATTTGTTGTCCTGTATGGGTTATTGACGGGTTCACAGGCATCTGCAGTTCGAAGTATTATCATGTTTTCCCTGTATCTGTTTTCAGAGATTGTCCATAGGACATATGATTTGATGACAGCAATGTCATTATCCGCAGCCCTTCTTTTGTTTTGGAATCCGTTGTATGCATACTATAGTGGATTTTTGCTCTCGTTTAGCGCTGTTGGAGGAATTGCATTTATTCTTCCTTTTATCATCGGTTTATCAAAACAGCAAAAGCTGATTGATACCATGGTTCTTAAAAAAGATACAAAAGTTGAAAAAATAATCAAAAAAATAAATAAGTTTATTGTATCTTCTTTTCGTGTAAGTCTCAGTGTTCTTTTATCCACACTTCCCATTCAAATCTATTTCTTTTACACGTTTTCCATTTATTCTTTGATTATAAATATATTGATAACACCTTTTGTTGGAATTTTGATGGTTGTGGGAATGGTCGGCTCTGTCATTGGAGTTTTTATGCCCGGTATGGGAAAAGGTATTTTATGGTTTTGCCATCTGATTTTGAATGGATATGAAAAACTGTGTCTGCTTTTTGATAATTTGCCCTTTGCCCATCCGGTAATTGCAAAACCGGAAATTCATAAAATAATAATCTATTACTGCGTACTTTTTCTTCTTTGTTTGTGTAGTAGCGATTGTGGAAAGAGTTGGATTAAAAAAGGGAAAAAGCGATTAATAGAAATCATCCCCCAATATGGCAGACGGATTGTTGTGAATGTAGAAAAGTACCGTGTCTTTTTGACAGGTTTACTCCTTTTGGTGAATTCCCTTCTGCTATGTATGCATAGTGTAAAAGCTACAACGCTGACTATGTTGGATGTCGGGCAGGGAGACTGCTTTGTTTTAGAGGAAAAAGGTGGCTTGTGCATGATGATTGACGGTGGCAGCAGTTCGGTTTCTGAAGTTGGGAAATACAGGATATCTCCTTTTTTAAGAAGTCATGGTATTCAGACTTTGGATTTTGTATTTCTGACACATGTAGATAAAGATCATACGAACGGTGTTTTGGAACTGTTAGGGAATCAAAAGAGCAACCGGATTGTCATCCGTTATCTTGTGCTTACGGATTATGCAAAAGAAAATGCAGCATATCAAGAGCTTTTATCTGCTGCACAAAAATCAGGGACACGGGTGTTGTATTTTTCAGAAGGCGATCATATCGAGGGGAATGATTTTATGCTGACATGTTTGTATCCGGGGAAAGATGGCAACGAAGAAAAAGGTGGTAATGTTGGAATAGATGGAAGCCAAGAAAAAGAAGATAACAAAGAAATGTATATGGAAAATCCAGACGAAAATGACCGCTCTATGGTTTTGCTTTTGGAGTGTCAAAAACAAAAGCTTTTGTTCATGGGGGATTTAACGGCCGCATATGAAAATGAAATTATGGAATCACCGTATTTAAAAAATAGTAGCATCAGCCTGTTAAAACTTGGTCACCATGGCTCGCGTTTTTCTTCTTCGGAAACTTTTTTGGAAGCTTTTATGCCAAAAATTGGTCTTGTTTCTGCCGGCGCTGATAATTCTTATGGACACCCTCATAGCGAAACCTTAGAAAGGCTTGCAGAAATAAAAACTATTGTATATCGCACAGATGAATTGGGCGCGACAAAGATATGTTTGAAAGGAGGGAGAATAGAAATTGTTGGATTCAAGAAGAGGGATTAGATGATGGATACCCCAAGGTGAAAATTGGAGGACAGGAGAGCCGGAAAACTAATATGTGTACCCTGCGTAAGGGAATTGGCGAAGCAGAAAGGCTTACGAAAGGGGATATGCTCTATACAGTTGGTATGATTTTGTTGGATATTGCGGCACCAATATTTTTAATGGTTGGTTTAAATCTTGGAACGGCATCTGACGCATCCCTTCTTAGCAATTTTGAGATTGTTGCAACCACACTAATTGCGTTACTTCTATTTAAAGAGAAAGTAACCGGAAGACTGAGGACTGCAATTGGCTTTATTACATTATCAAGTATTATACTTTCGTTTGAGGGTAGTGGTAGTTTTAAGTTTTCGATTGGCTCGCTCTTTGTAATTTTTGCAACGTGTTGTTGGGGACTTGAAAATAACTGTACAAGAAAGATATCAGATAAAAGTACTTATGAGATTGTTCTACTAAAGGGTATTTTTTCAGGTGGAGGCTCATTTGTTATTGCAATGATAATAGGCGAGAAGATCCCGGCGGTAAAATACATTTTTGCTGTTATGCTATTGGGATTTGTGGCATATGGTTTAAGCATATTTCTTTATATAAGAGCACAAAGAGATTTAGGTGCTGCTAAGACGAGTGCTTATTATGCTGTAGCACCGTTTGCGGGTGCCTTTTTGGCATTTGTAGTAAATGGTGAAAAATTAACTGCGATGTATTTTGTTGGCTTAGCATTTATGTTGGCTGGAACAGTATTTGTAGTGTACGATACTATGGTAAAACATCACCTACATGCTCACACTCATACAATTGTTCACACGCATAACGGCGTGACACATACTCATGTGATCACCCATGAACATGAACATAATCATTTTGGAAATGAAGCAGCACATGGCCATAAACATAAGGATTATATGAGCAGTAAAGAACATAAAATAGCACATGCACATGGTTTATAAATTTTGAATTTTATTAAGGAGATACCGTATGATTTTTCATTATGCAGGAAAGTATGACGGAGATGAAAGTAAACTTCCCCCAAAAGAACATCACCCTCATGCAGTACAATTTAAGGAACTAGAAGATACAAAAAAATTGTCATTGATTGCAAATAATGGGTGTGTGTTAACAATGATTTTGCTGGCAATTCCATTCTTGTTACTTGGAATAAAATATATTCCTGATAATGCAATATGGATGATGATAGGTGGCGTTTGTGGTGGATTGTCTTTATTGCCACATGAATTGTTACATGCGATATGTTATAAAGAAGATGTTTATATGTATAATGACTTGGCGCATGGTTTGATGTTCGTGGTAGGAACAGAAGACATGAGTAAAGGACATTTTATTTTTATGTGCTTATGTCCTAATCTTATACTTGGAATTATACCATATATTGTATTTTTGATATTTCCATATTTCGTAGGATTAGGCTTGTTTGGAATTATTTGCATTGGAATGGGATTTGGAGATTATTTAAATGTTTACAATGCAATAAAGCAAATGCCCCCAAATTCTAAAACATATTTGTGTGGAATGCATTCTTATTGGTATTTGTAAGAATGAGAAACTTCTTTAGGCTACAATCAATAGCGGCGTAAACGAAAAAGCAGTCTTTAAATATAGAAAAACTGCCCTTTCGTTTGCACCGCGTTTGATTTTGCCAAAGTGAACAAAGTAAGCGTCCGTGTAGCCGATATGTATGGACTTTC
>JAGAJL010000014.1 GCA_017626095.1 Lachnospiraceae bacterium | reverse complement strand
TGTCATGCGTCGAATTATAGTTCCTACCTACGGCAGCTTTACCGCAGATTAAATCTGACCTCTCCTTCCTATCATCTATTCGAACATGCTGTTTTTTACGGCACGTTTTTATCTGCACTATTGACCATTCCCATTCTTTCCCATATAGTCTTTTCGTAACCAATAGAAAAAGAGAAAGAACAGCCCTGACCAAAGTTCGTTCTTTCTCTTCACCAATTCAAGTGCTGCAAAGCAGGTCCGGTGCAGGGTCATGCCCCAATAAATGGTTGCCTGTCATATAAGCAGTCACTTCGCATTGTTATGCAATACTTATGATAAGAAAAAACTTACTTTTATGCAAGATAATTCGTATAAAAACTTCATCAAAATCTCTTTTTGAGTCCTACATGGCGCTGTTTCGGCCTGAACTTGAAACCTGCCCCATCTGCGGAAGCACCGGAAACTGCCACATCCATGACTACTACGGCAGATCCATCATTGACTTTAATTCCGGCATACCGGAAAAATCAAATCTCTGTGTCATGCGGGTTTTCTGTGACAGTTGCTGTCATGCGCACGCTATCCTTCCGGATATCATCATCCCTTACTCCAGCTACAGTCTGCTCTTTGTCCTGCGCATCCTCGGGGAATACTTTGCCGGACTTTCCACCATTGAACAGCTCTGCGAAAGATATGGAATCTCTCAAAACCAGCTTTTCAAATGGGTTGCCCTTTTCAAGGCCCACAAGCAGGAATGGCTCGGTCTTCTGGCTGATGCAGAGATTTCCGATCTTTCATTCCTGAAGAACCTTTCATTTGCTGGCAGCTACTCATCCTTCTCCATGGAGTTTATACAGCGTTCTTCACGCTCCTTTCTCCAATCACACAGGAATCCGGTTCCACGATCCCCGAAAAACGCACGGTATCATCAGACTGTTTTTGCTCCGGATATCTCCATCTTCTGACCACACGACCATGGGATGGCGGACAGTGATTTCTCCGCTTATGATTAAGAAAACATAAGAAGGAGGACTTTTGCCATGAGCAAAGATACTGAAACAACCAGAAATGATGCCGAAATTGCCCAGTTCCGTTTCGCACTCATTGCCCCTGTCGTCCAGGGGCTTTTTCCTGATGCGTCAGCGACTGCCTACTACAAACGTGTGACCGCATCTCCACTGACCCTTCCGGACGGATCCACTATCACCTACAGCTACAAAACACTGGAAAAGTGGAAATCCCTCTACACCATTGGCGGGCTGGATGCCCTGATGCCGAATGCAAGGTCTGATAAGGGCATTCCGCGTGCCTTAAATGAGGATGCCATCGCCGAGATCTACCGAATCAAGGAAGAACACCCGCGCATGAATGCCACGCAGATCCATGATCATCTGATCCGGGAATCGTTTATCCCAGCTACGGTCAGCGTTGACTGCGTCCAGCGCTTTATCAGACACAATGACCTCAAAGCCGCCAGAAACCCGAATCTCCGCGACCGCAAAGCGTACGAGGAAGATGCATTCGGAAAGATCTGGCAGGCTGATACCTGCTATCTTCCACATATCACTGAGGACGGGCGGACAAGACGCGTCTACTGCATCATGATCATTGACGACCATTCCCGGCTTCTGGTAGGCGGACAGTTATTCTACAATGACAATGCCTGCAACTTCCAGAAGGTGTTAAAAGATGCCATCGCCACCTATGGAATTCCCGATAAACTCTATGTAGACAATGGCTGCAGCTACTCCAATGAGCAGCTTTCCATGATCTGTGTGTCCCTCGGCGTTCTGCTTCTCCACACGAAAATCCGTGATGGCGCCAGCAAGGGTAAGGTCGAGCGGCATTTCCGTACGCTCAAGGAACGCTGGCTTTATACCCTGGATATAAGTGCGATCTCTTCCCTGTCACAGTTCAACGGAATGCTCAAAGACTACATGCGTTCCTACAATACCACCTTCCACAGGGGCATTGACGGGATCCCTCTGGAGCGCTATCAGAACTCCAAGGATCATCCCAGAAAACCGCAGTCCAGACAGTGGCTCGATGACTGTTTTTACAACCGCATCACACGCAAAGTCCGCAAGGATTCCACCATTACTATCGATAAAGTCTGCTATGATGTTCCCATGCAGTTCATCTCTGCAAAAGTGGATATCCGCTATCTTCCGGATGACATGTCATCAGCCTACATCCTATTTGACGGTGAAAAGTTTCCCATCCACCAGACCAACCGCAATGACAACTGCCACACGAAGCGGAACAATCTTCCGGCAATTGATTATTCAAAGGCAGGAGGTGCATCCTGATGTACAACTCCTACTATGGTCTGTCCTTCAATCCCTTTGACAAACAGCAGCTGAAAGAAAAAGACCACTTCATTTCCCGGGACTTTACCGAAATGACCAATCGGCTGAACTATCTCAAGGATATCCGGGGCATCGGAGTGTTTACCGCCAGACCCGGAATGGGAAAGTCTTACGCCCTGCGCTGTTTTGCCGCAGGCTTAAATCCCAGCCTGTATCACATGGAATACCTGTGCCTCTCCACAATCAGCGTTGCCGACTTTTACAAACAGCTCTGCGCCATTCTCGGTGTCTCTGACAAAGGCGGAAAGACTGGTATGTTTCAGGCGATCCAGGAACAGATCACCTATCTCTACAAGGAGAAACGCCAGCCGCTCCTCCTCGCCATTGATGAAGCCCAGTATCTGAACACCGGCATTCTCAATGACATCAAGATGCTCATGAACTACGGCTATGATTCCGTGAACTACTTTACACTGATCCTGTGCGGAGAAACATATCTTAACGACACGCTCCGCAAGCCGGCACACGAAGCTCTGCGCCAGCGGATCACCGTCCATTATAACTATGCCGGGCTGTCCGATGATGAAGTCTCAAAATACATCCTGCACAAGATCCAGCTGGCCGGAGCCGCTTCTACGATCATTGATCCGGCGGCACTTGCTGCCGTGCACAGCTTTACGCAGGGGAATCCGCGTCTCATTGACAACCTGATGACGGATGCCCTGACTCTTGGCTCCCAGCAGGACAAGAAAGTCATCGATGCAGAGATCATCCGCGCTGCCGTAGATAATCAGGGACTTTACTGATGAAGTTTTCAAAGTACACTTTTAAGGCTGTGACTCCTGTCATGGCCTTATTTCAAAAGCAGCATCAGCTGCCTTTCAAACAAGGCTACGACAATCTCCGGTCAACCCGCGGAGAGTCTGCGGCAAGTGCCGATACGGCACAATCGGAGAGGTGTTTCCACCGAAATCAAAGTGCGGTTTGCGCCTCCCACAATGTGCCGTCTGACACTATAGTTCCGCTTTCTTTTTTAGATACTTTACCAATTTCTCTGTTTTACACTCTAATTTATGCATTTTTTCGCAACAATTTACATTGTTATTATGACGGAATATGCAAAAAATGTAAATAATAAAACAAGGTATAGATGAGAATAAAACACGGTGTTGATGAATAGAAACGCAGACTTTCCCACCCACAGAATAATGCAAAGGAAGATAAAATAAAGGGGTTGCAAAAATGCAGCCCCTAAAATTTAACTATATAAAATGGTCCGAAATATGATCATAAATGTAATCCCGAATAGTATGTGCACTATCGTCTAGCGAACGATCATAGCTTCACGCTCAGCGCCTGTACCAATGAATTTTACAGGGACACCGATATAATCTTCGATGAAACGGATATAATCCTGTGCATCTTTTGGTAACTCTTCAAAGGTCTTGCAACCGGAAATATCAGACCAGCCGCCTTTTAACTCTTTGTATACCGGTTTCGCATTTTCCAAAACATCCAGATTTGTTGTGAAATCTTCGGTCTCTTTGCCATTGACATCATATGCAACACAAACTTTGATCATATCGAATGCGCCGATGGTATCTAAGTGATTCACAGAAAGTGCTGTCAGACCGTTGACACGCTTACCATATTTTAAGGTTACAAGGTCTAACCATCCACAACGGCGAGGTCTTCCTGTTGTTGTACCATATTCATGACCCAGCTCACGAATACGATCACCGGTTGCATCCTTAAGCTCTGTAACATACGGTCCCTCACCTACACGGCTTGAATATGCCTTGATAACGCCATACACATTGCCGATATCAGAAGCACTAAGACCGGTACCTGTTAAAATACCACCAATCGTCGGATTGGAAGATGTCACATAGGGATAAGAACCAAAGTCAATATCAAGAAGTGTTGCCTGAGCACCTTCCACAACGACTTTTTTATCTTCCTCCAATGCCTTATGAAGAAGCGTAATGGTATCACATACATAAATCTTTAAGGTATCAGCATAGCCCTGGTATGTTTTGTACATTTCTTCAAAATCAAGCTGTTCATCCCAGTTGGTTTCCGGATCATAATATTTTAAAAGTCCAAGACGAACATCTGTTAACTCTTTTAAACGTTCTTTGAAATCGGGCGCATATAAATCTTCCATACGAAGACCGCTTCTTTCAAATTTATCACAGTATGTAGGTCCAATACCTTTTCCTGTTGTACCAATCTTTTTCGTTTTTCTTGCTTTTTCAAGAGCAAGGTCTAACATACGGTGGTAAGGGAAAATGACATGAGCCTTATCACTAATCTTTAAGTATTTGTCAACATCATAACCATGATCTTTTAAATTGTTAATCTCTGTAATCAGCACTTCCGGATTTAAAACAACACCATTACCAATCACGCCTACGGTGTGTCCTGATAAAAGACCTGACGGTATTAAGTGCATTGCATATTTTACATCATTTACTTTGATGGTATGACCGGCATTGTCACCACCCGTTGCACGTACCGCAACATCAGCTTCTGTTGCAAGATAGTCAATGACCTTTCCCTTTCCTTCATCACCATAAAAACAGCCAATTACTACATCAACTTTTGACATTTTAATTTATTCCTCCAATACTAGAAACAATATCTTACGAAATGATTATATCCTATTATTGGACATAATGAAAATTGTTATTTGTTATATATGTCATAAGTTGTGGTTATAACTGAATGTTATGTATTCCTCATTAAGAAATATTCCAGACAACCGTTACAGAATTCCATATATGTGTCGAAGTCTTTCTACCAGTTCTCCTTTTTCTAATCCATAATTCTGTACCAAAACATCATCGAACGGTTCTTCTTCCAATCCTCTGATAAACTCCTTGACATCCATAAGTACAGTTTCTGATAACATATGTACCGGCTCCAACAAGAACTCAGCAACAATTCTCAAGATATCATTTCTATGCTTCTTAATATCGCGAGAATCAACATTCTCACCATTTTCTTTTTTTATTTTTAAATCTAAATATGCCTTTGCCTTGAAAAGAATAATATATTCCAGTCGCAAAACAGATAACCCATCAACAACGATTTTTCCATCGAGTAAAATCCTATAATAATCATCATTCAAGAGAATTGCTGAAAGACTTGATACAGAATCATCAATATGTATTGGTGTCAATCCTGACATTTCTCTTAATTCGAAATCGGTTCGTGCAAACAACTCGATCATTTTGGGATAATCATCTTTTTCCGGTTTATCAAATCGATAAAATTGAGGTGTTCCCTCATTAGTAGCTTTATTTCTATATTGTCCTATTTCAATAAACTCCCATAATTTTTTGCCAAATTCCGGAGTAAGTGCCTCGACAATCAGCACCATATCAAGGTCCCTTGTTGCTCTGAATTGACCTTCATTACTTGAAAACAAAATATCACATGCTGCACCACCAATCAGCACATACTGCTGCTCAAATCCGGCAAAAAAATCTCTAAATCTATCTAACCCTTTCACCATACATAATCCTCCAGCATTTCATCTATACAGCTCTCTACACGCTCATCCTGTACATCTTCTTCAGATATTGATAACAACACACTCAATGGATCCTGCACCTGTTTATCATGAAAATCTATAAAATATCCCAGTTCCAAAACCTCACATCCTATTTCTTCCCCTTTGGATATTTGCCTTAAAGATTTCAAATTGGTCTCCTGTAACTCCTTTTTCGTAATCCCATAAGTCGGATAATGATTGTCAGACAACATTGAGTATTCACACAAAGCCGAAATACCAGCCCGTTTCTTCAATTCAATATCCTCAGCTAACTGAAATCTTGCTATAACAGGATTTCTAAGAATCGGCTTAATTTTTTCCCACAAGATCTTTGGTTCTTCATTAACAGATACTTTTCTTGTTTTCTCTGAAACATTAAGAATATCTATATCCAGATATTCGATTTCATCCATACATCTGCTTATAGACATTTTAGAAACACCAAATCGCTCTGCGATTTTCGTCACAGTCATTTCCTGCCATTTTTCATATAGGGCACACAATAAAAGTTTCTGCGTTAAAAATGAAATTGTATGAACGGGTTTCAGTTTTCTATCATTTTTTTCTGATAAAACCATCCCTAAAAACGGTAGAAACATTTGCTTATCAGCTATAATAAACGGTATCCCTTCATTCATCATTGTATCCTTCGAATAATAATTCAACTTTGTAAAAAACAAAGCACAATTTAACCCGGATACTTTCTCTATCTGATTACGATCATAACGCATTCTGTTCAAACGCAATTCCACTTTGGGCTGTGCAATAATCCACTCTATACCATCCTGAAACACAGAATATAAATTATAGTTTCCTTTATACATCAATGGCAACTTTTCAAATAGTTCTGTATTTGATTCAATTGTAATTGTTCGTCTTAAACACTTTTCAATATATTCTTTCATAAATCCGCCTTTTTATTTGTAACATATTTTGGGTTACAAATAAAAAATAACATGTTTTATATACAAAATCAATCTATTAACCATTATATTTTTCTCTGTTCTGTAATAAGAAAAAACTACTCTTTAACTTCAACTCCCATTGCAACAAGAGCCTGTACTGCAATTGCCCGATCAGAAATACCAACGCGCATTAACTGTTCAGTCCAGACTTTGTAAGATGATATTAAGAAATATTCCAGACAACTGTTACCGTATCTGTCACGTCAATATCATCCGGTTCAATGTCCATAAGATAAGAATTCGATTCGCATGCATCTGCCTTGCAGCATCGCAAGGATAAATCCTCCAAAGGTCTTGAAATTAATTCCACCTCTCCCCATGAATAATCAATATTTGCAATATCCCCCAACTTCACGCCTACTGCCGTTGCAAGTATATTGGCTTTTTTCATGGAATCCTTTACCGCCTCACCAAGAAGCTCATTTTTTGCAGCTTCCGGATTTGCAACCGTATACTCAATAGAAAATTCCGGTGATATCGGACAGTGCGCCAGTGCATACAATACCTTACCTAACCTCTGATTATCTGCCGGAAATTCCAATTTCATGCGGTGCGTATACTTATATCCCTCAAACCGACTCTTCCAGCAATTGTCATCGTCCTGATAACGCTCATATTCTGTATTGATGTTAAAATACACTGTTTTGAGTTCCTTCCTGTCATATCCGAGTTTTTCCAGCACGTCCTTTAGTATTTCCACACCGTCAGCGGACTGTTTTAATGCATTTTCATATTCTCTATACATGTCTTCAAGACTAATTCGAAGCCTTATGGTATCCGGTTTTACGGATATCTTTCCTTTTCCTGTTACTCTGATTGTTCTTTCCATAATTGCTCATCCTCCATATTCTTTAATGTTCAAAATCTCATTTTTTAAAGTTTTCTTCCCAATGCTTCATCAAACGTATCAAGTATCCGAAGCATTTCCGAATCAATTCTGTTTCTGCATTCCGCTTTCAGATACGCAGGTATGCCAAAATATGCCTCCGCGATACTTCCGGCGATAGCCGCAAGAGTATCTGTATCCCCGCCAAGAGACACCGCATTCCTCACTGCATCTTCAAAATTCTCTGCCTCTAAAAATGCTGTAATTGCTTCCGGTACTGTCTGCTGACAGCTTTCCACATGATGATATAGCGGCCTGATCTCATCTAAAGTCCTACTAAGATTATAATGAAATTCTTTCTCAACATACTGTTTGATTTCTTTCTTGGTTGCTCCATTTCTTGCAAGAAAGATACAACTTGCTGTTGCAACTGCTCCCTTGATTCCTTCCGGATGATTATGGGTAACTGCTGCCGTTGCTTTTGCCACTTCCCTGGTTCTCTCGATTGTGGGATATAACCAGCCTGCCGCTGATACCCGCATAGCGGAACCATTGCCATAACTTCCATATGGCTTAGGATTACTTGATGTCAACCAGCAACCAAATCTTCCTCCGTATCCTGCGTAAGGATAATCTTTGCCCCAATTCCGCATGCCGGCAACTACAGCCTCCTCAATCTGCATTTCACTTGCATCCGGTCCGACAGCAAGCAAAGCTTCTGCCACAGCTATTGTCATAACTGAATCGTCTGTAAATGTGCAACCTCTGGTAAACAGATCAAATTCTTTTGTCTTGTCCCCCATGTCAAATTCAAATGGATTTCCAATAATATCTCCTAAAATTGCTCCATACATAACTGCCTCCTGTCCCCGGAAATGCTCCGGTATTGCATTTCTCTTGATTACAAATAAAGTATATCTGGCCGGACGCATAAAATGGTCGCTTGTTTGGCGACACTTTCCGATATAAAAAAGCACCGGTACTTTTGTACTGGCGCTTCCGATTTTTACATATGACTATATTCCCAATATCTCATTTGTATACTTAAACAATGTCAAATTCAGCTGCATGATATCATACTGCTTATCTATAATTGCTTTCTGCACAATCAAATCCACCTTACTGCTCGGACTAAAAGCCCAGTCTGCTCTTGCAAGCAAATCCTTTGACTGCTCTAAATCCAGCTTCAAGGCAATGCAAAGTGCCATTACCGTTTTCTTCTTAGGATGATAATTTACATCACATTGAATTTTGGAAAAATGCTTACGGTCAAGATTTGCCCGTTTCCAGACATCTTTATTATCCAGATGAGCGGCATCTATCAACTCAAACAGCTTATCACGAAAAGAGGCACCCACATTGGCCAACTCTTCCTCTAAAGACATATCTGCCGGCAACATACCGAGCTCTTCTAAAGAACATTTGGCAGTCTCTTCCTCATATCGTTCTCTTTCTAATAATTTCCTTGTCCGGGAATTATTATATGTTCCGGCTGACCTTCTGTGTACAGGATATTCTTTTGTGCGTCTTTCCCTGATATAATTTGCATCTATGTAAGAATCAATCTCTCCGACAATCTGCGCGGAAAGCTGAAACGATTTCTTATCAAACACCACAAGAATAATCTGCATATCATTTTCCAAAAGAAAACTGCTGAAAACAGATACCGCTATCTGCAATGCCTTATCCTTTGGAAAACCATATACTCCGCTTGATATTAACGGAAATGCAATGCTCTCACACTTTAACTCTACTGCTTTTTGTAAGGACTTCCTGTAGCAACTTTCCAAAATTTCAAATTCGTGATGTTCACCATCTTCCCATATCGGACCGACCGTATGTATGATGTACTTTGCATCCAGGTTATACGCTCCGGTAACAGCCACTTCTCCTCTTGCGATCTTTCCAATCCCGGCTCTTTCCACAAGAAGCTGTTCCTTCCCTGCTGCTTCATAAATAGCCAAATCTGTGCCACTGGCACAAATCGGATCCGGGTTCGCTGTATTAACAATCGCATCTGCCTTTACCCTGGTTATGTCGTTACGAACAATCTTAAAGGGCATCGTGGCACCTCCCTCTATCTATCAATTCCAGCTCTTCCAAATCTCCGGTGCATATCCAATGCTGGCCTGATTTCCATTCCTCACAATGGGAGTCTTTAGCACCTGCTGATTTGCTAAAAGTTTCTCTTCCCGTTCGTCCTCTGAAATATACTTTACCAATGCCAGGGCATCCTTATCTTTGCAATTTTCATTAATCATTGCATTGATACCGCCTACTTTCTGGCTGACGCTACGGAATTCACCTTTGCTCATTTCCTTTTCGCTTAAATCAATAAACTGAAACTTGATGCCCCGCTCCTTGAAATAACGCTGGGCTTTCTTTGTATCGTTGCACTTTTTTGTGCCGAAAATTTGTATGTTCATTATGTTCTCCCATCAATACTGCTTAGAAGTCATCCGAATCAAAGTCGTCGGAATCGAAGTCATCGGAATCGAAGTCATCGTCGTCTTCCTCTTCGTCATCAAAATCGCCGGCATCGCCAAACAATGCCTCATGCTCCTCTTTGCTGCCACAGAGCAATTCCATACCCATATATTGTTCCATTGCATCCACTTTTCCGTCGTGGTTGAAATCCATCCAGTCCATGTTGGTTCCTCCCCTTTTTACATGTTCTAAACCATTTCTGTCAGCTTAGTTTTATTTTATTTAGTAGACCATTCATTAGAAGTAGCCCATTAACTCTTTCCACAATTCCTCTTACAAGACAGATAATAGGAAATTCACTTTTACACCTTTACCACACTATTCAAAAATATCTCTATTATTTCTTGTTAGAATAACACATAAGTCTTTCTTTACACCAAGCGTAATACTAAAGAAAATATCAACAACCTTTCTTTCATTATGAAGATATTCTTTTAATTCATATTCTTCAAAATCAATTGATAAGTCTGCAGTGGGAGAATACGAAATCAATCCAGTTTTTTCATTTATTTTGACATCGACATCATCGAGATTTGGAGAATAAATATTTACACTTATATCATCAAGCTTAATACATAAAGCATCTTCAGAACATGCAATACCCTCATGAGATGTCGGTGTAAATACACAGATATTTTTACTCAAAAAGTCTGAGTGTTCTCTATACTCTTCATGATTTTCACAACCAAATACATATTGTGATCCAATAAGGACTTTATATCCTTTTTCTTTTAAGAATTCTCTAAATTCTTTATCAGATGCAAATTTTGAATCTCGCTCAACAGCCTTAACGCCAAAGCTTATTTCAAGCTCATGCATTAACCAATTGCTAAAATTTCCAAATGGATAATCCGAATATGCTTTTCTTAAATCTTCTCCTAACCACCTAGTGTAATCAGTACAACGAAAAACATGAATTTTTTTGTATTTTTTTACTCCTTTTAAATTTTTAGACATATTTCCAAATAAAAAATCAAATTTTTCTTGTATTACCTTCTTTATCTCTTCTTCAGTAGTAGACTTAACACCTTTTTCTTCAAATTCTCTCTGACTCTCTGCCGCTGTATTAATAATACTTATCTTATATTTTTCCTTCATTACTGAATCAAACACAGCCATCATAGCATCGGCTTTTTTAAGATTATCTTCTTCAGTATGTTCTCCATATTCAAACAACTGCCCTAATTCTGCAAAATGTTTTCTCACTATTTGATGTTTTGGTGTAAATAAATAAGATTGATATTTATCTACATTTAGCACCTCTCCCAAAGCGTCTCGCTTATACGAATCTCTCTCTACAATCAATGCAACATACAGGAAATATTCTTTAACAATATCCTCAAGAATAATCGATTTACCATTTGAATGCTTTGGAAATAGTTCATATCGTTCAAGAACAGATTCCATCCTATCTTCAAAACTTTCAGTTAAGTGAATATTTTCTTCGATAACTCTATAATAGAAATAATTTATTGCATTTACAACTTGTTTATCTCGCAAAATTGCTACAACTTCCTTCTGAAGTTCTTCATCAATACAATTCACACTCTCTCGAAATCCTAGATAGTACATAAAACAATGTATCAGCATAGCTTTAAAAACTTGTTCCGTATATTCGATAATATATGTATTTCCTATCTCATCCAGAAAAAATGAATTTTTCACTAAATTAGCCTGACCATTCAATAAGTACCCATAGCAGACATTGAAGTCCCTTATAGCTAGCGCTTCTCTATAATAATCTGCAAATTCCTCCGGTATTCCATACGCCCCATATCCAAATCTATTATTAATTAAATGCTCCCACCAACTTAAATTTACTATATTTCCTTTTTTATGTTGCTTTGCAATATAACCGCCAAATGTTCTTCCAAGACTGTTGATTACTGCCACTTCACTCAATTCATCATTAGATTGTTTACCTATCCACGTTGATACCCTTATAACACTTTCAGAAAAAATATTCCATTTCATATTTTTTTCAAGCGTTTCTGCATCAAGCGAATCCATCGCCAGATACCACTCATGTGCCAACCTATCAATCAAATGAATCTGACCTTTAACAGTTTTAGCTTTTTCTTTATTTTTTTCTATCCAATGCCACAAGCACTCGTAATAATCATTAATTAGATATAACCCACGCAAATGCCCCATTTTGCTTTCATGACTCAATAGATAAACAGCAATATCCTCACTTATTCTGTTGATATTTTCAGTACTTGCTTCTTCATCCAGACTCCGTTCTATAGCAATCATAAAAAGCTTAAAATATCTATCAAAATCTTCAGATGACTGTATTATGGCGATCTGTTTCCAATCCTCCATAAATGATACTATAACATCTTTATAATCCTTACCACTCTGTAACTGATGAATAACATATTGAGCAATTTCATTACTTCTATTTCTTCTTCCATTAAATATCGTATATATTTCAAAAATGGAAATCACTATTAGTAGCAAAGCAACCATAAAAAAAGCAATAACAAGATTGTACGTTGCCAAAATATGTCCCCATATACTAATAAATAAACATACAAACTCAGCCAAAATTACTCGAGATTGCTTTAACAGAAACGGTCTTTTTTCGAGATAATACTGGCTAATTGAAATCCCCATATAAGATTCTGATACATTTCCAGAGAGAAGAGCAATGATCATCAGTGTCAACGTAGTAATTGTGCCCTGGATTTGTAATAAAGTTAGTGAAACACCTTCAATATTATCAACAACAATAAATATTATCCCTTTTCTAACCAAAACATCACAAATTCCTCCAAAAAACAAGGCAACTATAGCAACAACTACCGCTATCACTTCCAAATGCTTTATTCGTTTTTGTGATTGCTTCCAAATATCCATTCATCCACTTCCCTACGCTACCGCATTCGCATTAATCTGATCAATAACCTTTCTAATTCCCATCCACACAGTCATGTCCGTGAATATTTCTACTACACTTCCCTTGTCTGTGAATGGTGATTCCTGTAACACTGACAAATCCTTCATCATACCATTGTGAACAATATATTCAACAATCTGATTCACAAAATATATCTGCCTGCTGTCAAGATTTGTATCATTAAGAAACTCTGAAAATGCTTCCTTTGCAGCATTCATATCAAGTCCTACTATTTCGCGAACGAATTCTCCCAAAGGCTTTTGACCATATTCCTTTTCATAGTCGTCCTTGGAACCAACTTCTTTCCAAAGAATCTGCTCAAGACATTCTATATCTGTTTCTGTTAATGGTTTATTCGTCTTAAGCTTTGCAATCACGATATTATCCTGGTGTTGACGAACATAGAATTCCGCCTTCGCCTTATAATTCTTAAGTTCATCATTCTCAAGCTCCGAATCATTCCACTCTGTCGAAAGGACTTCATCTGTAAAATCTGTAACATACTTAAGAACATTCTTAGGAACGTATTTCATTAATCCGCGAAGACTTTTTCGAATATGTTCAAATTCATCAATACCGGCATTATCCACATAATCTGTATGAAGAATCTTATTAATTAGTTCAGACTGCATCTGAATCTCCGGAATATTTGCAACACTTGCAATACCTTCAACTTTTCTAAACAAATCGCTTTTATGGCGTCCATAACCTTTGCATGCAAGAAGAGCCAATTCCATTGCATATATTAGTGCATCAAAACGAACTGCACTTGCTTCATCACCATCTGGTTGAATAAGTGGTGCCAACTCTTGACGAACCATCAAAGTATCTTCAAATGATATGGAATTATAGTTGGTTGATACAGAATAAGTATCTACATATTTTAAATGCTGCCTAACTGCAAAATTCTCGCGATTTAATTCCTGCACTTTACCGGTCATCATTTCGACAAGCTTGTTTCTGTATGCAATCAATCCGTCAATCTGATACTCCAGATTCTGAAGTTTATATGCAATTTCAAACTTTAATGAGAATATCGCACCTTGAAGGGCAATCATATTTGCAGTAGGTCTTCCCTGATTCATACGGAAGAATTCAAAGTTTCCGCAAAAATCAAAGATATAGAATTTACTCTTATCTTCTCCATCCATAAGAGCAGGGCAAAGTCTGGTTCCGCGACCTATCATCTGCCAAAATTTTGCTTTACTCATAACCTTCTTAAAGAATACAAGATTCAATACTTCCGGTACATCAATACCGGTATCGAGCATATCAACAGAGATGGCAATCTGTGGCATTTTCTTCGAATCTGAGAATTCATCAATAGCACTTTGCGCATAGGTCATATAATTATCAATTACTTTGGCAAAAGATTGTCCATTCTTACTAAGTTCAGGATATTGCTTATTAAATACTTCCAAAATCTTTT
Organism: Lachnospiraceae bacterium; assembly: GCA_017626095.1. Taxonomy (GTDB): domain Bacteria; phylum Bacillota; class Clostridia; order Lachnospirales; family Lachnospiraceae; genus UBA2882. The sequence continues at coordinate 73,228 of JAGAJL010000014.1, read as the reverse complement.
CTGCATGGTCATGATTTTTGGCAAAAATAATTGTTTTACCAATCTTTTGACCATAGTCCACCTTAAGACCATCCTTCATAAGAATGTTCAATACCTGCTTAATCGTGTCCTCATTAAAAATCCATGTATTGAGATCCGAAGAATTGATTCTTTCCGGCAATTCTCCGTCTTCAAATTCAAAAGTAGCCTCATATACTGCTTTATCCTCTTCAGAAAGCTCATCATATACTATGCCTTCCTCTATGAATTTAAGCTTTGTTTCTACAGTAGTAAAATCTACAAGATATCCATCTTTAACCGCCTGTGCAAGTTCATAACCATAGGTCGGAACACCGTTTTCCAAATCAAAAACACCATAAGTATTCTTATCAATTTCATCCTTAGGAGTCGCTGTTAACCCAACTAATATTGCATCAAAATAATTAAATATGTCTCGATACTTATTATAGATTGACCTGTGTGCCTCATCACAGATTACTAAATCAAAATGTCCACAAGTAAATAATTTTCCGCTATCATCTTTTACCGAATCAATACAATTCATCATGGTCTGGTAGGTAGAAAAAATACAGTGTGCCGTATAGTTATCTTTCTCCTCTACCAAATTAGAGCATGACAAATCAGGCAAAAGATTCACAAAGTTTCTTTTTGCCTGTGTAACAAGAGAATTTCTATCCGCTAAAAACAAAATGTTTTTAACCCATCCCGCATCTAATAACACCTTGCATAAAGCTATGACCGTTCTTGTCTTACCGGATCCTGTTGCCATTACAAGAAGTGCTTTTCTACGATTACGCTTATCAAAGCTGTCACATACAGCTTTAATGGCTCCTTCCTGATAATAACGACCGGCAATTTTCTTATCTACGGAAATATGACTTAAGCTTGTCTTCATCGTCTGAAGATTAAAAAGTTTTTCTAAATCTCTCTTAGAATAGATGGTTGCAACTTTTCTTTCGGGATATTGATTATCAATAATTCGCGTCTCAAAACCATTTGTAAGGAATACAACTGGTCTTCTCTTATATTTTGCCTCCAACAAATCCGCATACAATTTTGCCTGTTGCCTTCCCTTAGCAACATCTACGCAAGTACGTTTTGCCTCTATAATAGCCAGCGGTTTATGAGTGTCATCATATAACACATAATCTGCATATCCCACTTCTGACTTATTCGGCATTCCGGGAAGTTCAACTTCGTTAATCCAATCCTTACCCTCTGTCCAACCTGCATCCAAAAGCATCGAATCAATATAAATCTTTCTGGTCTTGTATTCTGATAAATCAAGAGGTTTGGGTACATATGTCTGCTGTTGTTCTGCACGTTTTGCTGTCAGTTCTTCTTTAAGAGCTTTATTCTCAGCAATCAATGCCTGCAAATCCACATCTTCATCTGAAGACTTCACTACAACAGGTTCTTTGCCTGTGCAAGTCAATAAATTCACATTATACTGTCTTTCCTCATAATAATCGGAATAACAATATGAAACATAATCCATGAAAATAAAAAGGTTCTGCAGGCATAGAATCGCCTCATCCTCTATAATTTTTCTGCCGTTATGCGCCGCACGGTTTCCAATCTTGCGAATCAAATCGAGACGTTTCCATAATGCATCATCTACCAAGTCATGAAAATCTTCTGTGCTCATCAAACTGATTAGATTATCCTGATACGGCATTTCTAGCGCTTTATCCACGGAATACATCCACTTAATAGCAAATTCCATTGCTCTACGACAATTGATTACACTGGCCGCAATGTCAATTTTTAAGATTTTTTCAGCAGCTATAGCTACATCTGAAAAACTATTAAATTTTGGCTCTTGTTTTAAAAAATCAAAGTTGGTCATAGTGGAAACCTCCTTGTTTTGTTTATGTAATCTATTTTCATAAATTTTGATTTGTCGACTTGTTCTACAAAGGCAACAAACTCATTTTGAAGTTCCATCGGTGGCAGAAATATCTTCGTTTTCTTTATCTCTCCCAAGTGCAAATTAGGAACTCCGATACCTTTTATACTAGAGTCAAATTGCCTCTTTGTTTCAGGATTATTAATTACACACCTAAAGAAAACTGGATCTATTATTTCTTTAGGCCTTAATAGTGCAAGACTTACATAAATATCAAACACTTCATCCGTATCATTAACTGCAGCAACACCATAATTAACGCCATTTTTTGACATCAAAATGTCATTCCTTTGAGGTTTAATTGTTGCGTACAACTTTTCATGTAACTCAGCTGGAATATACTTGATATCAGTCCAATCTATTTTCTGTGACATAACATCTTTTGAAGATAAAAACTTAAATCCTTCTTCTCTATCTTCGGTATACTGAGGAGTCTGATGTGTACCATCTTTAACCAAAGAACACACATCCTCAATAGTAACTACATCAAATCCATTTTCATTATCATGAAGCGTACCAAACAGCTCGACAAATCGGGCTTTTATGAGATCATCTAAGGACTGAAGTTCAAAACTTCTTTTACAAACTACATCCGAAATTTTATCAAGAATGTCTACTATTACTTTTTGCTCATCTAAAGACGGCAACTCCATTTCAACCTTTTTTATGTATCCTGCTGAAATATTAGGCTGTGCTCCTCCAACTCCATCTTTAACAAATTTTTCTTTTTGACTTCGAAGAAAATAATATAGATATTCTGGTATTACCTGTTCATTCTTCCTAAATGCTGCACATGCTTGATTTGTGCATGCTTTCATTTTCAAAATAGAAGTTGCACCTATTGTAGCACCATACATAGCTATTAATACTGTATCTTCTTCATACATTTTAGCAGATGAATTATTCAATCCTTCTTCCGTTATGAAATCTTCGACTTCATATAAATATTCATTTTTCAGGTCACCAGTTTTAACCCAAGGAATATTACCACCATAATACTCAGAGTGTGACTTTGAAGGTGTTCCACCTGAACCAATTTCAAATATATCTCCAAGTTTTACTCTCATCTATCATCCCTACAAATCCGAATAAACGCTTGCCATCTGCACGACAAACATCAATTTGATTTTCTCACGCCATGTATTTCTGATGGGATGTTTTTACATTACTCTGATTTACCATTGCATACTGCATTGTTGTATCAATTTGAGAATGTCCTAAAATCTTCTGAACCTGCTCAATTGGCATTCCTTTATCAATTGCCCTGGTTGCCATCGTTCGCCGGAACTTATGCGGATGGACTCTTTCTATATCCAGTTTTCTACCAAGCTGACGCAGCCTAATTTCAACACCGCTTATCTTTAATCTGTCATATGGCGCATCCAAGGTCACAAACAGAGCTGAATTATTATCATCTCGACTTTCAATATATTTCCGAAGATGCACTTTTGCCTTCGCATCAAAATATACTTTTCTTTCCTTATCTCCCTTTCCGTACACAACACATTCACGTTCTTCTAAATCAATGTCTTCTATATTTAGATTTACTAACTCTCCTACTCTTATTCCCGTGGAATATAATAAATCAATCATTGCCAGATCTCGAATTTCGCTGCAACCATCTCGAAGTTTTTCAATTCCTTCATCGGAAATAGTGTTCTTCACAACCGTCTTTGTTTTTATTTTATGGATCCGTCTCATCGGACTTTTTAAAATATAATCTTCTTCCTCAAGCCATGAGAAAAAACTTGAAATATTTCTTCTAACATTATCAACCGTCACATTAGAACAACGATTTCTCCGCTGATAATTAGCCAGATATGCTCTAATATCTTCTGTAGTAATTTTACGGACTTCCGAATCAATTTGTGTAAACATATGATTCACTGTCACCCTATAATATTGGATTGTTCTTTCAGAGCATCCTTCCACTCTTTTTGCCGCCAAAAACATTTTCAAAAATTCATCATTTGAAATGCTTATCTTCTCAGATTCATTCTCTGCAAAAGTTTTAATAATTACCTCCTGCAGTTTCTTCATTTGAGTGATTGATAAATACCCCGACATTTCATTTAGTACTTTTACAATTTTTTCTTCCATGTTGATACACTCCTTTCAAAATGTACCAACATCTTACAACCAAAAATATATTAAATACACAAATCAATAACCTAAATCGCTAAAAATACCATACCAATAAACCTGATTCCTACTGCTTTGCATAGCCTCTGCAGATATTTGTTTTCCTTGTTTCCTCAACAAATAAAGCTCATACATCACTTCACACTCTTTCTCTTGAAGGATTCTATTCTTACTAATTGAACACTTTGGAAACTTTTCCTTTGCCCCAGTTACAATAACACGGCCATTTTCTGCATAAACATAAAACCACTTTCCCTCTCTTTTTGTTATCGGTATTGTTATTATATCGCGTGGATTGTTTTCAAAGCTTTTCAGTAAATCTAAATAACAAATCATAGTTATATCTCCCTCATTTCTCCATAGATCATTAGCCAAAGTATTTTTGCATCATGCTATCAAACAATAACTGTGTTTCCTCAAGAGCCTTTTGCACTGCAACTTTTGATTTGTCGACTTGGTGGACGAAGTTGGCAAATTTTCTTTGCTCCTCCAACGGAGCGACCGGAATCTGTAAAGAACCATATTTCTTTGCATTAATACCTGGCTGAGCCGCTCCACTTTGATTCAGTACAACCCAATTCTTATATTCATCTAACTTTGTGTACGTATACAAATATTCAGGCATAATTTTCCCAAGATTCAATTTGTAACGAATTAAGTATCCTGCGAAAATCTGATTACCACTCTTATATGCGTAAGTCTTACCTACTGTTGCTCCCATACGAGCAAACATAAAGTCTCCATAACTAAGTTTATACTGCTCATCGTCTTCAACATTTGCCGATGAAACCACGTCATCATTTAATGTTCCATCATCATTAATATCAGTTATTCTGACATATCGAGGACGCATTGGGTCATATTCTATAGAAGCAGATTGTGCTCCGTATTCCCCCTTACCCATAGCCAAATCATCAAGGGCTACCAAAGGATAACCTTTATCAACAAACATCTCGACAAATCGGGCTTTGATAAGGTCGTCTAGTAACTGTATTTCTTGTTTACGCGCTTCTATAACTCTGAAAACTATATTTAAATTAGTAGCTATCTCTGCCTGCTTATTTAATGATGGATATGGGATCAACGTCGCATCAAAATCCTTCTTTACGATATGCTTCATAGTTGCACCATGAGTTTTCATTCCCATTTCATCTAACTTCTGACGAACAGCATATACAAAATAGTTCTTGTCAATATCTACTTTATCAAACACTACTTTAAAAATATGCTGATTTAATAAAGCTTTACCTCTGTTCCAAATATATACACCTAAACTTGCAGACCAAGATATCAATACATCGCCATCATTTATTTCTATTTTCTCTGGATACTCACCATCATAAAATCCCAAATCATACGCATTACCAGTAAGGTCTTGAATACGAATAATTGGCAATCCCACCTCGCCTCTATCTTCAGGTTTGAAAGCATAACCGTTGATATAGGTTGCAACATCTCCAAGTTTAATCACGTCCTTAACCATTCAGTTCACCCTCTTTCAACTTGATATACTGTTTCTTCCAAGCTCTTGAAGGTTTACGGCAGATACAATCATCTGAAGTAAAAGCACAGACTCCTTTAATAGAATTATTGGCACAAATATCTGAATTATTGGCTCTGCAACCATAAGTCTGCTCTTCTGTATCTAATTCATTCAATGGTGCAGAAAATGGCACCTTTAACTCTTTTTCAGTCATATCATCATCCCCGCAAACATCAATTTATGAAATTTGCATATCCTTTCTACAAATTAAGTAATCTCTCCAACTCTTCCATCTCTTTGCCAATCTCCATCTCAATTTCGCGAATATTGGCCATAATCTCTGATGTAGGTGGATACTCTACCGCAACATATTCAACCTCTTTATACTTATTAATACTGAGGTCATAATCATTATCTGCAATTTCTTGCTTGGGAACCATGAATGATTTATCTGTTCGTTTTCTATCCCTTTCCCCTGCCAGATTTTTGAATCTCTCGATAATATCAGGAATATCATTATCAGCTACAACGGAACGCTTATCATCCAGACTAAATCCATCTGCAGTCATATCATAAAACCATACATTATCGGTTCCACCATGCTCTGTTTTGGTAAATATCAAAATTGCTGTAGATACTCCGGCATATGGTTTAAACACACCGGAAGGCATTGAAATAACTGCTTCCAATCTTTGATTTTCAACAATTTCTTTTCTGATATCCTTGTGCGCCTTTGATGAACCAAACAATACACCATCCGGAACGATACATGCACATCTTCCACCTATTTTAAGCATACGAATAAACAATGCTAAGAATAGTAATTCTGTCTTTTTTGTGCTGCATACCTTTAACAAATCAGCTGAAACAATATCTGAATCCAGGCTTCCCTTAAAAGGAGGATTTGCTAATATCAAAGTATACTTATCTTTGTCTGGATTCTGATCCGACAAACTGTCTCTATATTCAATAAAAGGACTTTCTACCCTATGATTCATCATATTCATGGCACCAATACGCAACATGGTTCTATCCATATCAAATCCGTGGAACATATGATTCATAAAGTGATCTTTCTTCTGCTTATCATAGAAGATTTCTTCTTTTTTGTTTCTCCATAAGTATTCTCCTGCCTCAACAAGAAATCCGGCAGTACCACAGCTTGGATCGCAAATCACATCATCAGCTTTAGGCTCCATCAGTTCTACCATCATTTTAATGATATGACGTGGTGTCCTAAACTGGCCATTTACACCGGCAGTTGCAAGCTTTGAAAGAAGATATTCATACACATCTCCTCTGGCATCAGAATCCTTTAGCTTGTCCATCTGTGTATAAAGTTCATCCATTGCGTCTACAACTTTTGAAAGCATAAGCGGTGTAGGCAGTTTAAAGATTGCATCATCCATATATTTTGAAAATGCACTGTCTTTATTGGCATGTAGATTTTTAATGAACGGAAATACCATTTCCTGCATTACAGAATACATTCTGTCCGCAGGATAATCTCGAAACACAGACCATTTAAGCTGTGTACCATCAATTATTCTTTCTCCAAGTTTTACTTCTTTGGCAAAGACACTTTCATAAGGAAGTCCAAGCATAGCACTTGCCTTTGCATGTATATTATCAGTAACATCCAGATCATGAATAAACATAAGATATGTCATCTGCTCGATGACATCCAAAGGATTTGTAAGTCCTCCGGTCCAAAATATTTCCCATAAACTATCGATTCGATTCTTTAATTCGCCTGTAATCATCTTTTAATTCTCCTTATCCCAATTCCATGTATATTTTGTATAGCGACCGCCACCGATTTTGATTATCTTTCCTTGTTCTTGAAGTTCAATTAGCGCCCTCTGTATTGTAATCTGACTGACATCAGGGCATTTCTTCATAATTTCAGCTTTGGTAATTGTGCCAATGGTCTGCTTAATTATTGCACCTATTCGATCAGCCTTTGTGAGCCCTGCCGTTGTCAACAATTTTACTCTTGAAGAAAATTCTCTATAAGATGCCACCACAATTCCAAGCATGTAGGTAACAAAGGGGATGTAATCATTTTCTTCTTCATGCCATCCTGCAGAACTTGCTTGTAATGTCTCGTAATAAGTTTCTTTCGTCGACTCAATCATCTTTTCTATACTGATATACTTTCCAACTATATAACCACTACGATAAAGTAACAGAAGTGTGAGCAATCGGCTCATTCTTCCATTTCCATCGTTAAAAGGATGAATACACAAAAAATCCATTACAAACATAGGAATCACAATTAACGGATCTATTGTTTCATCACGAATCACTTCATCAAATGCATCGCAAAGTTTATCAATTGCGCCCGGTGTTTCCCATGCCGGAACGGGCACAAATCTAACTTTTCTATTTCCTGCATTATCTATCTCTGCAATAACATTATCCGTTGTTTTAAAATATCCACCAGTTCCCGGTCCCATAAATCGATATAAATCTCTATGCAGTTGAAGAATAATTCCCGGCTTTATCTGTATATAATCATAATTATCATGAATTGTATTGAGCACATCTCTATACCCTGCAATTTCTTGTTCAGCACGGTTTTTAGGCGTCGTCTTATCCATCACCAATTTTTTCAACCGTTCATCCGAAGTGAGAATACCCTCAATTCTATTAGAAGCCTCTGTGCTCTGAATTTTTGCAATTTCCATAAGCTCAGTTAATTCATCCGCATGAGCCTCAATAAACAGATTTTGTTCTCCTTTGAATTCATGAATAGTGGTCAGCATTCCCACTATCTCCGGAGTAAGCATTTTACTCCATTGATTTGTATAATTAATGTTTCTCATTTAGCAACCTCAAAATTTTGTAAATATATCATTCAGATACTATTTGGTATAATACAGTATAATATTCAATAATATCATTGTCAATTTTCAATTTTATCATTTTGTCTTATTTTGATAAAATTAAACACATTTTGATATAATTGTAAATGAAAGTTTCAAGGCAGCATTTCAAATAATTTATTTTTATTAAAAATGCGCATACTAAAGGTCAAACAAATCAATTGAATGTGCTCCTTCAATACACCATGCATAAATGCCAAACTGACTTACTTTCGCCACAATTCCACTCTTATGTTTCTGGCAACACGCCCCAGTTTCTTCAATATAATCGTTCACATCTTTTGGATCCAAATATGACATTTCTCCGCATTCGGCACATTTCAAATAAAACCTTCCTCTTCCACTCTTTTTTAATTCCGCCATTCCATGACACATTTTACAATCACAGTGCTCCGTCACATAATCAGAAAGCGTATTTTTTCGATCCTTCATAACCATTTTATGAGCAGCTGAAATTAACGGTCTTTGGTTATTTCCGGCAACAATCATATGCAACTGACTAAACATATCAATAATTTCTATGGCTTTTTCTCCTACATATCGAAAACAGACCGGACAGACCGTAAAGTAATCCTTATTCTTACCTTTTAGCAATCCTCGTGCAAACGGTATTCCATACCACAACTCTTTATTATCAATCGAAACAAGAGGGAAAACAGCATTATCCGTTCCTTTGGAAATCTTTTTCCATAAATCTGGTAATTCTGAAAACGTCTTAGCGCCACACTTAATTCCAAATGATATAGAATTCTGTTTTTTCAAAATCATATTGACAAACTTTTCATGATTTCCTTTCAAAACTCCATCCGGAATGCATACAGAGACTTCTTTGGCGTTAGATAAGTCCTTATCAAATAACTGCATCAAATCTTCTTCATCAGAAAATATCATAGGCGTCAGCATGGAAAACTTTTCGCACAATTTTTGTAACACTCCGGTGGAATAATCAATCACCTTTCCTTTAGACAACATGTATTTTAGCAACTGATACATTGTATTCTGTGTTTCACCCATTGTATCTTTCCAAAATCTGCTATTGGCAATCATAATGAACTTTGATTTTGCTCTTGTTACGGCAACATTTACTAATCTACTTACATTGCGATTGTGGTTGTCCGTTAACAATATTCCAGGCCTTGTAAATGGATAGTTCTCAACCGTATCAAAAATAATGACATCACATTCTGATCCCTGAAACTGATGAACCGTAGCACATTTTATGTTTCTCAGTTTTTCATCACCGATATCCACAATCATAGCCCTTATCAATCGTGCCTGTGCCGCATACGGTGTAATAATACCGACAGTCTCACATTCACAAATTGCTTTGTTCGCCACCATAATCGCAATCGTTGCACTCAAAATATTATATCTGGAATTACTATCGTTACTATCAGCAACACCATATGTTCCAGCCAAATCAATAAATATCAATGGCTCTCTTTCAAATGGCGCTTTTTTAGTAATTTCCTCAACCTTATCCTTTATATCGGGATGCGTACGCAATAAATTGTGATATATATATTTACTAGAAAAATTCGCGATATCCGGATGTGTTCTTCTTTGCTCATCAAGCATGGTAAGCCATGGATGATAATTTACATCGCCCGAACTTGTCACGACATTTAAATAGCTGAAAATATCCTGTTCAAGAATGCTCTTCTGTTCAGACTGACATATTGGTGCTAACTGATTAAAATCGCCTACACAAATAAATTTTCTCAGTGCATGTCCTGCTGCTACAGCAATTTGTCCAAGATATGCCATGCTTGCTTCGTCAAACATTACGACATCATATTTCATATCATTAATATGTGTATCAACCAAAAGCTTTGAAATAGTTGTACCGACAACCATTGCTTTTTTTATATTTTGACTCTCTTCGTCAGCTATCAGTTTTCGCACTTCACGCATCTCCTGAATAACACTCACAAATTCGCCACTGTCTATTCCACTTTTTTTCTGAATTTGCTCTTTTCTTCTTTCAAGTTCCTCCATTTTTTGCTTTAGATGTGAAGCATGTTTTAGTGCATAATTATAAGAGGATGCATACTCATCTTTTCTTAAATTTGGATCTCTTACAAAACCGTATCTAAGGATTTTCCCTTCCTCAAAATACTCTTTCTCATTTTGCTCATAGCATTGCTCTTCAATTCTATTTATTACAACATCCACAGAAATGTTACTATGTGATACAAGTAAAACCCGCTTTCCGTCTTTTACAAACTTTCTGGTCATTTCTGCCATCACAGTCGATTTTCCCGTTCCAGGTGGTCCCCATATTATGCTAATCTTATTATTGAGTGTATAATGAATTGCTTCATTCTGCCCTTTTCGAATAACCGACCTTTTATCTTTGTCCGCTAACTGTGGACCTTTTTCTAATAACTCCATAGCAATAGGATTATTTGTATATGACAATTCTGATACAGCTTTTCCTAACTGTCTCAACAGTTTCCAAGGCTCTACCATAATAAAACCACTGGAAACCACTTTTCCAACATCTTCCTTGATAGCTATCATAATCTGAAAGCCATCAGTATAAAATACACTTCCCTCCACAATCTTACCAAATACTTCAACACGAACCGGGGAATCTTCAGCAATATAAATTTCTGAATCAATATCAAATATATAAACATATTGATTTTTGATTAATTTTAAGTACTTTCCATTAGTAACCCTATATTTTCTTCCACCCTTTTCTCGAATATAGTACATTTCTCGAAATATTGCTTTCACATAACTCTTTATAGAAGTCGGTGCTTTTTTTACGATTTCCTCATCAGATAATTCATCCGCTTGTATTAAATCCTTATGTTCCTCGATTTCCATCTTTCGAAATGTAGTTTCTTTTATTTCATTCTCATTAGTCCTTGTTGCAAGTCTGGCAACTGGTCTTTGACGCACTTTTTTTACATTTGCAATTACATTCTGATATATCTTCTTTTTTTCAACTGCTTTAACACTTGTTTTTTCAATCCTCCATAAATCATTAAATCTAGTATAGAAAATTGTATATTCTTTATCCTCTGTAATATTTGTAAAACATAATATTAGCTGTGAATTCGTCAAAGACTGCTTCCTACTTCCAAGATAAATCTCCTTCTGTATTCTGCAACCTTCAGTCAAGTTTGCATAATATTCGCTCTTATTGTTATGCTCTTCAAACTTTTCGCCAAAACGATTAATAAAACAAACGTAATCAAGGGCAATACTGAGTGTTTCATCTGTCTTTAATACAACATCAATTGTTATAAACATTGTACTGTCCACTAATTCCACTTTTGGCATCAGTACCTTAATATTCATCTCTTGCATAACAATTCCCCTCAAAGCAAATACATATAATTCTTGTTTTTCTTTTGAATCTTTTATTTCGTCAACAACATATCTACACCCATTGTACTACCATTTTAACCAAAAGTGTTATTGCTATTTTTACCATTCTTCATCCTCCATCGCATCATCCACACCGGCAGCATAGTCATCATCGCTCCTATAGCGGTCCCAGTCGTAATCATCATCTTCATAAACTGCATTATAGCCATCATCATACGAATCTGTAGAACTGCTTTTCTTCTTTGATGAACGATTACCGGATGAACCTGATGAATAAGATTTCTTGCCGCTTGAAGAAGTGCCACCACTCTTTTCACTCGAAGATGTATTGCTACTCTTTGCGCTTGACGAGCTACCGGAACTATTGGTGCTACCACTGTAAGAAGTGCGGTTACTCTTGTACCGATAGGAACTGTCATCATGCAGGTAACAATAACTGCTTCCGTCTTTTGCATCATTGTCACATCCACTTTTGATGCACTTTGGTGTATTAAGGTCTATGATCAGACCGATGAAAAGCATAATTCCGATTGTGCATACAATTGCCATTCCTGTACTCACTCCATTTGAATTTTGATTCATAACCGTGCCCTCCTTTGTTTCATACCGTTCTTATTTGCATACAAGCAGCCAAAATATCATTCCAATCAATAAGATGGTTCCCAACAGCTCATTAATCCCATATCCAACAATAAGAGCGAAGATATAAAAGAGCCATACTTTTCCGCCTGTTCCATCGGAACTTCCTTTTGAATGGGAATAATAACCTCTTCCCTCATCTGTTCCATCGTATATGCAATCACTAAAATGTAAGCCGTCGCTTCCACCGCATTCCGGACAATGTCCGCCATCTCCAAATCCATGTTCACTCATGTTAATCCCGCCTTTCTGTTTTTTAATTGATTTATTGTTTATCTGGTAATTTTTCCATTTCTGGTGCTTTTATCTAATACAAGAATGGCAGATTTGATGTCCAATAAATAGCACTTTTGTTTTATTCATCGGTCTTGTTTATAAAATTTCACATAAAAAATAATCGCCGAGCCTGACAAACTAGCGATTATTTATTAATTACTATATTTAGGGCAACCGTCTATCGGTAACACCTTTGTGATTATATTATGGCACTTTATCTTATTTCGTCAAATAAATCTCCTTAAACAACTCCACGCCCCTATCTCTATCAAAAGGCATTCCCATCTGCAAAAGTCTTACTTCCGATTCATCTACTGCACTGATTTCCTCAATGTATCTATAAATACTTTCTTTCACCAATCCTTCTGATTCGACTTTTATTCCTGATGTGGCAATCTGCAGCAAGCGAAATACATCGTACTTATGCTTCTTTAGATCCTTTTCATTGACATGCACACCGGCTCTCTTTCGTTCTAAAAGGTTAATCCACGCATACATTTTGAATGGAATCAGATGCTCTGCTCCCAGAACACCAATACCATCAACCACTCTGCGTCCGGACATCATAAATTTATAGAAGTCATCGTTCAGAAGAATCGCTGATAAACTGGAAGTATCATCATCAATATGAATCGGAATGATTCCCTCTTCTATTTCAAGATGATAGCCCGGCTTTCTTGAGAACAACTCAATCATAGTAGGATAACCGAGTTTACCTTCTGTGAAACGGTAAAAGTGCATATTATCTTCATTCTTCCATCCGCACTTATAACCTCCTTCTTTTATGTATTCCCAAAATATATCTGCAAATTCCGGGAAGTTATCCTCCATAATCAGGATCATATCAATATCTTTTGTTGCTCGAAATGGCAGATCGGCCTCTGTGAGCAAAATATCACAGGCAGTTCCACCGATAATAGTGTAATAATCCGTATAATCTTTAAATTTTTCTCTGAAAGAGTCTATTCCGGGTACCATTTATAATTCCTCCAACAGTTCCTCAACACTCATTTCTATTCTTTCGTCTTCGTTACCTTTGAATGTACATGCCAGTGAAACAGGATCAACACGCCCTTCTCTTGCAAAATAAGAAGGATTATACTTCCATAATTGTATCTTCAAGCAGTCGTCAGGGTCTTCGAATCTGGCATCCACAATTTCCAACTGATCAACAACTTCCTCACCCTTGTAGATTGCGCGTTCCTCTATTCTTGGTGGATTCAATTCTGTCTTTTGGCTAAGAGCGGTTTCACCTGCGCTAAATGATTCAAAGGTTGCTTCATATCGCATAATTGTAATTTCTTTTTGAACCGGATTAACCAAATATGCTTTTGCATTCTCATAATACTCTTTGCGTGAGTAATTCCTCCTAATCGCAATCTCTGTCCCTGATTTAACCTGCCGGATGAGTCCCATTTCCTCTAATTGGGCTGTTGCCCTTGTAATAGACGTTTTGGTAAGATTCAGCTTGTTCGCAACTTTGCTTTTTAACACAGATTCATCATCCTCCATATATAAAAGTTCCAAGAACACCATCTGCGTTGCCGGCATCATCTTATCTGTTTTGACAAGCTGTTTGCGATACACATCCTGCAATACGATTCCCATAAATGGTAAGAATACATTTCCCGGCAAATCCACAAATGGAACTCCACTCCTCACCAGAGCATTTCTCATGGATACGCTGTTTAGCACTATTTTATATGCTACAGGACACTGCAATGTCTCCTCATACTTTGCCTTCTGCTTTTTCATGGCAGCAACACTTAGCTCCGCTTCCTTCATAACATCTATTATGGCAAAGTTAACACCATATATTTCAACCATTGTAATATCACGCATAGTCATAAAAATCGGCAATGGTAATTTATTTTTATATTCTGCTATTTTTACTTTGCAGCCGAAATACTTCTCTAATTGCTTTTTCATATGGCGTCTCCTTGTAACATATTTTTGTTTATAATAACATATTTTATGTTACTTTTCAATTTTTTATGTTATTTTATAATATTTCTGTTTGATTAATACAAAAAAGTGGGAAGAACTATTATTATTCTTCCCATCAAACAGTCTCACATTCAATTATATCATTTGCACCCAAAATGATATAATTATTTTTAACTATGATAAAATTAAAATGATTCTTTAACTGTCGGACGTATTCTCTCAATTTTGCCGCGACAATTACCATATTTCCATGCATTATATGATAATACTAATACCTGCTTATCAAATCTTTCTATCGTTATTTCGTTCATTAGTTGTTCTTTTTCTATTGTATATGTTTAATTATTCTGCTACACTACTTTTATGGGTGCTGCCATTCACGGTAGGCGGTTAGTCCTTCTCCAGAGGGACTGTGACCCTCTGTTTACATAGAAATCCCCAGCTTGTCTGACGGAAATCTTGATAAAGGAGGGGATGCTTATGTTGACTATTGAAGGTCTGATTGCAGTTATCAGCTTATGTCTGACCTGTTTCGGCCTTGGATATACCATCGGATGCCACAAGACACAAAAATAACCGCCCATTGTCCTGCCAGACTAAGCGGTTATTTTAACCAATCATATCAGGGCTAACCGTCTATCGGTAGCACCTTTTTATAATTATATTAGCACCCTGCTATGAATATGTCAAAAAATTTCACAAAAAAGGATAGCGTATTGGTGTAAATTATCTTATAAATATCTACAAACCGGAAATATCCAGATTCACAATTAACTGTTCTATTTTAGGCTCCTTCAAAAGATAACTCATATATATTGGAAGATATATGATGTTTCCTTCTTTTTCCACATTAGAAGTTGAGAATACATATGCTCTCTCAAGATGATATTCCGAAACATCCAAATAATTGTCCAAAGCTTTATGGGACTTATAATTTTTGCCGGACTTAACCTCAATAGGAACAACCTTTCCTCCCATCTCAATCAAAAAGTCCAATTCCCCCACGTTTTTCTTTTTACAAAAATACGGTTCAAATCCATTCGCTAACAATTGCTGTGCAACGGCATTTTCAAAGTGAGCGCCATTGTTTACTTCTCCATTTTGACTGATTAACTCTATCTTTGTTTCTGCCGGATAAGCACTTGTAAGCAACCCAATGTCACTTGAAAAGAGTCTGAACACATTGCTACTCTTGCTCGCTAAAAGTGGTATTACTGGAGAATCAGCATTATAAACCGGTATGACTACGCCCGCATCCTTCAGCCATAAAAAGCTGTTTTCATATCTGTCAAATTTGAGTTCCTTGTCAAGCATTGTAAAAACAAACTTCTTATTTTGTTTGTTCAGTTCAGCCGGCACTATCTCATATATTGATTTCAGCTTAAGTTTTTTATCTTCATGCTCGTATTGAGAGAAATCTTCCTTATACAGTTCCACAATATCCCGCTGAATCTTATCAACCTCACGGATATCCTTTGTCTCAATATACTTTTTAACAGCGTCAGGCATTCCCCCAACAATGAGATACACAAAGAATAGTGACAAAAGCTTCTGGTGAATAAAATCATCTACCGGCTGACATGTCTCAAATTTATCCTTAAGCATATCTAAAGTTGTTTTTGAAATACCATTTGCTATCATGAACTCTTCAAAATCCATTGGATACATTCTAATAATCGATAAGTATCCAACCGGAGCGGATGAAATACCCTTGAGTTCAACTCCTAACAAAGATCCGCTCATTGCATATCTAAAACTGCCTTCATCAACGAGAAATTTTATCTTTGTCACAATTTCCGGACATTTTTGTATTTCATCAAAAAAGACAACAGTCTCGTGTATTTTATATTCCTCGGGCATAATCATTTTTAATTTAACCAGAAAATCCTCTGCACTCATTTCAGCATTTAGATAATTTACCATATCCGGCTGATCAATAAAATTGATTTCGAATCTCTTTAATCCGCTTTTATCAATCTCATCTCTGATTAGCCAGGTCTTTCCTATCTGTCTGGCGCCGGTTACTAATAGGGCTTTATTAGAATTTTCCAGCCATTCTTTTATTGTAATTGAGTCTTTTCTAAACATGAACTCTTACCTCCAAATAGATTATATATCATTTTGCCCCGTTTTTCAATTTGTATTGCATATATTTTGCCCCGTTTTTTAATAATTATTTCTTTGTTTTTGCCCCGTTTTATTATTTAAATACAAAAATTATCAAACTCCTTTTCCCTGCTCTTCCAGAATATTCCGAAGCAGGAAATGAATATTTTCTGCTCTCTCCTAATACTTCCCAAATAGTTCTAAAAACGCACATCAAGGTTCAACACTCTATCTTGTTTCAACTCAAATCCGTGCACTATGTTGTAATTTGAATCATAACCATATATATACTTCATATCAACAGATACTTTATATCTGTATTGAAACTGAAAATTCATTGCCGCATCAACAGGGTTCATTTCTTCATAATAGTCCTGAAACTCTTCAAATTCTTTTTCCCTACATGCTATATAATCTGTCCATTCCTTAACATCTTCATATGAGATCTGTGACAAATCTTTTATCGGTGTATAATCAGCTCTGGAATCCGAATAAAAAACAACCAGACATCCACACTCATCACAATACCAGATATCAAGACTATCCTTTGGAAATTCATCAGCAAGTTCATCTTCTACATCAAATATATCATATCCATATTCATTTTCAGTTGTAGGCACACACAATTTAAAGTCCGGGTGCCTATTCATATACTCAACCAAGAAACCAATTCTATATGCATAAACAACCGGTTTCCCATCCCCATTCCACATACTATGTTTGTTATAACAACTGGTATGAGCCATTTAAAACAACTCCTTTTTTAATTCCATTTGATTATATGTTACAATCTCTCCATTTTACAAGATATCCAATAAAAATCCTGCGCAATTTAGACCACTATATCTGTCAACAGTATTTGTTGTCACTATCATCGGTCTTGTTTACATGATTTCACATAAAAAATAATCGCTGAGCCTAACTAGCGATTATTTTTTAATTACTATATTTGGGGCAACCGTCTATCGGTAATGCCTTTGTGATTATTCTATAGCACTTTCTCTTATTTCATCAAATACTATTCTTATTCTTTACAAGCGCCACAACTGCAAGGACCGCATTTACCAGTGCCCATATTGACCAAATAACCAAATCGCTGTAGTTCCCATAACCGGTAAATCCAAGTAATGCTGCAAGGCCAAACAATACAATCAATGCAATATTTCCACCATTTTTAGCGGACTTTCTCGATGCGATGGAAACAATACCACCTGCAAGAATCAGAATTCCACAAAGAAATCCAACCGATCCGGAAGACCCACCATTCTCCTCAATGGTATTCACTACGCCTGCCGCACATGACTGCAATTCAATAATCAAACATAAAACAATGGATATAATACCCGAAACTAACTTCCATACTTTCATTCTTTCGTACCTCCTTGAATCACTCTATTTTGCTGAGAAACTAATTGCGTCAGTTTCTACATTATTCATGAAATCTTCATCCATAATATTGAATTTCAGTTCGATATCCTCAATGCTTGTGATTCCATTTTCCTCTAAATCCGATGACATAAGTGTAATTTCATCAATAGCCTTCTTCCCGTCATATACCGTTGACGAGAAATATGGAGTAATCATAAATCCGTTGATGGACATGTCATCACATTGAATGATGCGATTTTTTCCACTGTTGTTTTCAATGTAAAGAAGCACCGCAGCACCCCAAAAACTATTCTCATCTACATACTTGCCGACAATTCTGATACCATTCTCATTATATAGCTCTTGTCCCTCATCATTGGGCGTCGAATCCATGGAATCAAATTCCGAAGTCTGAATTGTCACACAGCCAATGTCCGAAATGGTCATATAGGAGTCTGAATCGAATGTATGGAAATAAACCTCAACCTTTCCGACATTTTCAATTCCGGCTGCCTGCAATCCCGAATTAGAAAGATACAGGGTTTCATTCGCTTTTTTTCCTGCCGCAACAGTAGTAGAAAACAAATCTGAAATCATGTAGTCATTTACAATCAATGCGGTGCAACCTATGCCGATATCCGATGCACCATTGTTTTCAATCAACAATTTAATTCCATCACCCCAAAACGAATCAACTACATATTCGGTTGCGGTAACTTTCAATCCATCCTTTTCAAATAAAACCTGCTCCTCAATCGTAATATCCGTCGCATTACCTGCCGTTGTCTCACTGCTAGAAGCAGCCACCTCTTGTGCGTCAGCCTCCGTATCACTGTCTGTCACAATCTCTTTTGTTTCTGTATCGGTGCTTGAACCGCTTCCGAGTGACATCATCCCAAATACAAGCATGGTCGCCATCAATCCGATTGCTTTCATCTTTTTCATTGTTAAATCCCCTCCTGGAAAATAAAATTACTGGGATGTTTGCGATTATTTCAATTCCAATATCACAAACATCGAAAGTCCCTTTTATTCCCGGAAATAATTGAACCAACTCCATCAACACTTCAAATAGCACAATCATTATGACTATTTTTCTTTCATATCCAAATAGCCAGACCACAAAACTCATCAAAGCATATGCCCAGAGAAAATCCAGAAAATAAAATCTTATTCCCTTAGCAAAAACATTTTCAGGTTTTAATGGTATTTGATAGGAAATGTCGAGCAGTTTATCAAGGCATTTTACAAATATCGTTTCCGGAAAGAAGACGTAGTAAATTATTGCTCCTATTAATAAAGGGACTATCACATTGAAAATAAAAAATGATTTTTTCATAAGCAATTTTATGATAGCACACTTCATTTCAAAGCGTTCCCACCGTAACAGTGGTATTATTCCTGTACCCCGCTTGATCGTAATGTTTCCATCCCATTTTTCTTAAGAAAACTATTCACATCAAGAATGCTACCGGGTCTTTCATTAATGGCAATCATGATTAAGGCATCCCTTGGAACCTTCGCATACAGCTCCGGCATCCGATAGTACTTTAGTGCCCTTTGTGTTTCATCAAGATTCATGTGAGCCGCATAGCAAATCCGTATGATAACATCCCTTTGACGAGTACGTTTTTCCTCTGTTATCAATTTGTATCCGTATCTTTCCGGAATATCCGCATCCAAAAAAATATCTTGTTGACGTAAGCCTTTTTCTTTTATGATAGATCGAATGTAATCGGAAAAAGGTCTGTACGAAGACAAAATACTCTCAGCATTTTCAGAAAGATATCCATCGATGTCTTCGATATGGGTTGTTCCTAAAATCTTTTCTAATTCCTCTGTACTTTTTTTATTCATTCTTTCTTGCTCCTCTGCTATAATGAATTCGTATACGTAACGAGAAAGGGTGGATACTATGGATATTGAATCGAGGTTATCCATATCATTTTACAAACCGATTGCTACCATTAGCGAAGCACATAAAATATATGTTGTTCAGCACATGGAAACAAATAAGATTTATATTAAAAAAATTTTAGATATATACAATAAGTCCGTCTATGAACATCTTCGCAACAATCCCATTCCCCATACTCCAAGGATTTATGAAGTGTATGAGGAAGTAAACCAATTATACATTATCGAAGAATACATTTCCGGTGATACGATGGAGCAACTATTGGAAAGCAACATGTCTTTTTCAAATGAAAAAATACGGGATATCGCAATTCAACTCTGCACCATTGTAAAAGAACTTCACGATTGCGTTCCTTCCATCATTCATCGCGACATTAAACCATCAAATATCATCCTTTCACCTTCCGGTGAACTATTCCTTTTGGATTTTAATGCCGCAAAATATCACTCTGACTACAAGGAAGAAGACACCACTTTATTAGGCACCAAAGGCTATGCTGCCCCGGAACAATATGGATTTGGTGTTTCCACAACCCAGACGGATATTTATGCAATCGGCATGCTGCTAAAGGAGCTGACTTCTTGCCCGGCATATCTTGAAAGCAGGCAAAAGAATGAGTTTACTTCCATTATTACAAAATGTACTAAGTTAAACGCAAGCGAAAGATACAAAGATGTAAATTCCATCCTCCGCATCCTTTGCAAAAACGAATCTACTTCAATGGAACCTGCCGGCAAATTACCTTCCTGGACGAGTTATCTTCCGCCGGGATTTCAAAAATTATCCCCGATTAATATGCTTTTATCCGGGGCCGGTTATGCTTTTCTCTTTTGGTTATGCCTTACCTTAGAGGTAGAAGACACTACACCTGCGGCATTGCTTTTCGAGAGAATCTTTTGTTTACTGATGATTCTTTCCATTATTTTTTGTACAGCAAATTATAGAAATGTCCAGTCACAGTTTCCTCCCTGCCGGACCAAGAAACTTCCGCTTAGGATATTGGCTGTCCTACTTTTTGATGTACTCATTTTCTTTGCGTTTATGACTATAATGGTTCTTATTGTTTCCATCATTTCATAATCATTATATCAAATTTGAGGTACAGGCGTTACCACCTTAGCGGTGGCAGAATTTGAATTTTGTCATAATGCACATAAAAATACCAAGGAGCAGACATAAGACTGCTCCTTGGTGTAAATAATCTCATAAATATCTACAAACCGGAAATATCCAGATTCACAATAAACTGTTCTATTTTAGGCTCCTTCAAAAGATGACTCGTATATATAAATGCCTACGAATTTTAGACCATTATATCCGTTACCAGCATTTGTTGTCTCGACATCACATAGAATTATTTGTTCAAAATGCCATGTTGATTTTTCGAGCACTTATTACTATAATTTAGTTTAAGCAAAGGTATTATCAGACACGGTAGGCGGTTGCCCTCAGCAGAGGGCATGTGTCCCTCTGACTTTATGAAAGAGGGTGATGCCATGGTTACATATGATGCTTTATTCCAGCTTGGAATACTCATTGTCACTATCATCGGTCTTGTTTACAAGATTTCACATAAAAAATAATCGCCGAGCCTAACAAACTAGCGATTATTTTTTAATTACTATATTTGGGGCAACCGTCTATCGGTAATGCCTTTGTGATTATATTATAGCACTTTATCTTATTTCGTCAAATAAAATTACTATTATGATACGATAAAATTACTATTATGATACGATATTCTTCCCATCAAACAGCCTTCATTATCAACCAAATTATCAAAACCCACAAAAGAATTATCGGAATAGCACAGAACCATTTCTTTGGTCGTCCATCCTTCCACATATCTTCTGCATTTTGTTTATTTTTTTCCCAGATGTCTTTCGGTATCAACCGAATCGTCCATGCGATTAATGCGGGAAGTAAAATGACATCATCCAGATAACCGAGTACCGGTACAAAATCCGGGATCAAATCTATCGGGGATAAAGCATATGCAACTGTAATAGCAGCAACTATTTTTGCAACAACAGGCGTATCCTTATCCTTAAGCGATAAAAAAACAGTAGGAACATCATTCTTTAATTGCTTTGCTCTTGCTTTTAGTTTATCAGACATTTCAGTTTTCCTCGCACATACAAACGATTCTAAAATCCACCTACCAGCAATTTCCGTGGAATCTTTGCAGCATTTCTTATCTCCGTATTGACATGTGTAATTAGCTATTTCTTTACTTCTCTTGAAACGAGACATTAAGTTCTCCTAAACAATCTTTTAATGCATCCCATTCTTTCGCAGACGCATAATTATTTATTATGAAAATCGGCTCCTTAACATCGCCATTTGTACAAAGCTCTTTTATTTCTGATATCGTAACCGCTTTATCATCTACATAATACTTGTTTTCTTTTACTTCAATAGTTAATACATCATTCTCTTCTTGTTCTTCAATATTATCGCTATTTTGTGCCATTGTTTCAACAGCATTTCCGGTACCATCGCCTTCGCCATTTCCTTTTCCAAAGCCGAATCCAAATCCTTTAAATAAAAGAATAATAAGCAAAGCGACAATAACCAGCACAGCGATACCAATCAATAATTTTATTAAATCATTTCCAGCATTTTTCATTTTTGAGCACATCATTTCATATCCCCCGTATATCATTTTTTCACTTTTTCGATATAGCACTTTTTATCTAACTTTCTGCCTAACTCATTGATTGAATACTCTATTATTTCAAAATCTTTTGATGATACTGCCGGATCATCATAATTGTATTCGATTGTAAATAAGAATAATTCACCTTCGCGCTCAAGCAATAACTCATACAAAGTATTCGTAAAATCATTCTTTGCTTTTGAAATCGCCTGCTTTCTTTGCTCATCATCCAACCCAGTATCATGCGAAATAACAAACTTATCAACTACAATTTCCTCATCGGAATTTTCTTTCATAAAAACACTTATCTCTGCTTCAGAACTATTTGTATTTTCATTAATATGTGTACCAATTAGTAATTTAATAGTGATTAGTTCACCCATCACATCATCATATGTTTGTTCTCTGTCAGTACTTCCGTACCTTCCGGCAGCATACCGAAGTTCCTTTGTTTCTTCTTCCAGTTCACTTATTCGATCCGTAAGTTCAATGTTTTCACTGGCAAGTTCTTCATATACCTCAATTTGACTTTCATATTGTTCCTGCACATTTTCAAGTTGCTTTGTCTGCTCATTAAATGCCCCTTTTTGTTGAGACAAAACAGCAAATAGAATAATCATAATAACATCTAAAAGTGAAGTAAAATCAAGAATCAAGTTTCTTTTTTTCATACATACCTCACATATTACTTGGATTAAAGAAATAATCCATATGTTTTTCATTATCGTCTATTTTATATGATATTCCTGCATCCAAAGCCTTGAAAATAATAGCAAACACAATTCCCCAGAATGTAGATGTTAATGCTTCAAAAAAATTCGCATCCGCACTTCCCACAATTGGCATCAAAGACATAACTGTTCCTAACATTCCAAACAAAGGAAACATAGTTGAAATATTCGAAAAATAAGAATATGATTTATTCATTTTTTCTCGATAATCAAGAAGCTTATCCACACTTAATTTTTCTTCCTTCGGTAAAATGCCAAATGCCTTTTTTGAATAATTATTCAGATTGCTCGTCTTATCCGTTTTATTGAAATGAGAATAAATCTTATCAGTATTTATTTTTGTTGGCAGATAGAAGAACAATGCATTAGCAACTGCTAATCCTATAATAATCATATCCAACCCCAAAAAATTCTCTATTAATATACTCACAACCTGTTCCAGTAAATTCATTTATCTCTTCCTCAGCAAAATTATTCAGAAGCATATTTTCCATATTCTGAGAACAGATAATTTCCATTCTCAGTTGCTTCTTTGATTGTCATATAGTCGTCTTATTCAAACAAATTATTACTAATTATCATTTTACGCGCACGAACAAGGAATATCAATATGAAGTTTAATATGAAAAAGATACTTTCTATTTTCAAATATGAACTATTTTTATTTCTTCTATTATTGCATCACTTGCTTCAAAATCTGTTTCTTCTTCAATGTATTTTTTTCCTTTATAATAACACGAGCCAAAAAACTTACCAGCTTCTTCTGCCTCTTTATATGTATCATACACTTTTTCAATTACTTTATTAGAAAGAACTGATTCACCGTCACTAAATATTATTTCCCATACATATCCCATAACTTTTTCCTCCAGATATTAAATACAATTTGTTTGCAGCCTCTTGTTATCTGCACTACTAATACTTAAATAACTTTTTCTTACGCAGTGCAAACATTCTTATCACTTATATAAGAATATCACTGTAGTCAAAGAAATATCCTCACCAAAAAGGTGAGGATATAAATCAATTATTATTCTGCTGATAATTTCTGTAATCCCTGTTTTTCCATCATGCTATCAATAATACCAAAATCATATATTCTATTATTTATTGCCACTATAAGACAAGCATCTCTCTTATCCTTTGCATAAAGTGTATTCATGCCATATAGCTTAAGTGCTTTATTCACTTCAACTAAGGAAAAATGACCGGCAACACACAATCGAATAATCAAATTTCTATCCTTTGTATGTTTCTCCATTCTAATTATTTTTTCTCCATAAGTCTCAGATAATCCTGCAAAAATATACATGTCCTTTAAAAAAATATTTTTTGATTCTAAAGTATTTTTCATGTAATAATAAAATGCTTTTTTGTCATCATCCATATACTTATCATTTTCTTTATAAAAAACATCCAATTGATTTGGCTTCATACTTTCAAGAAGTTTCTCAATCTCATCTGTACTTTTTTCCTGCATCGCATCTATCCAATCCTTTCAAGAGCATCAATTAGCTCAGCCGAAGAATAACGTTTCTCCGGTTCTAAACTAATACATTTCTCAATAATATTCCATACCGCACCTGTTACTCTTTCTTCCTTAGGTAGTTTACCAGTTATCATGACATTAAGAAGAATCCCTACTGCATAAATATCCGTTTTTTCTGAAGATGCCGAAAATCCATATCCAAACTGTTCTGGCGCTGCATAGTAAAGTGTTCCATAAAGCTTCGTATCCTCCACTTCTTCCGGCTTATACCATTTAGCAACGCTAATATCCAACAGATATGGTTTTCCATCATTTCCTATGATAATATTGGACGGTTTAATATCTCTATGAATAATCTTCTTTCCATGAAGTTCAATCAGTATTTTGCATAAGCACTTTGCGATATCTATTGCGCATTCAATGGATAGACATTCATCAGATAGTATTTCAGATAAGCTTCTTCCTTCGATATATTCCTCAACAATCACAAGATTATTATTGCCCTCAAATAGACCCACTAATCGAGGCATAAATGCTACAGAATTTTCTTGAAGATGTCTATATACGCTGAGGTCATAATCTTTTAGAATCTTCTTTACATATAGCTCTTCATTTTCTCGATTCTTTACCAGAATAATATCTGACCTGCCACCAATTGTATCTATTTCTTCATATATTGAAAGTTCTAGTACCTCTGCGTCAGATAACCCCTTATATGGATTGTGAAGACTCTGTTGAAATTCATCTTCAGATAAGTACATTTCCGATTCATCTATTTTATTAACAAATCCACATTTGGTACATTTCCATTTACCACAATCACTTGAAAACTCATCTTGTATATTAAGCATGCAACCGCAGCCATCACAAATCCATGAAATATCATCTTCCACATCAATTTCAGGATTAATTAGCATTTCTCCACAACCTCTACAACTCCAGTAAGGAAGTTCATTACTATATCCTTTCTGCAATGTTAAATTTGCATCACAACGTGGACAATATTCATAAGTATTTTCAATTACTGATGAATTACCATTTTCACTTTTTCTTTTCCTAATGAATACGTCCAATAAGCTCATGCATTCTCCTTCATTACCGACCAAATTATCAAAACCCTTTTCCCTGCTCTTCAAGAATATCCCGAATCAGGAAATGAATAAATTCCTTGCACTGTCCACAGCCTGTCCCAAATTTTAACTGTGCTTCCACTTCTTCATATGAGGACGCACCATTTGCGATTGCATCCTCAATCATTCCGTAAGTAATATTTTTGCAATTACAAGCTATCTTTTCTCGTTTCATTTTCCGCTCCTAATACTTCTCAAATGGTTCTAAACATGCATATCCTTGTTCAACGCCCTATCTTGTTTCAATTCAAATCCGAGCACTATGTTGTAATTTGAATCATAACCATATATATACTTCATATCAACGGATACTTTATATCTGCATTTAAACTGAAAATTCATTGCCGCATTAACAGGGTTCATTTCTTCATAATAGTTCTGAAACTCTTCAAATTCTTTTTCCCTACATGCTATATAATCTGTCCATTCTTTAATATCTTCATATGAAATCTGTGACAAATCTTTTATCGGTTCATAATCAATTCTGTAATCCGAATAAAAAACAACCAGGCATCCACACTCATCACAATACCAGATGTCAAGACTATCCTTGGGAAATTCACTAGCAAGTTCATCTTCTATATCAAATATATCATATCCATATTTATTTTCAGTTGTAGGCACACACAATTTAAAGTCCGGATGCCTATTCATATACTCAACTAAGAAACCAATTCTATATGCATAAACAACCGGTTTCCCATCCCCATTCCACATACCATGTTTGTTATAACAACTGGTATGAGCCATTTAAAACAACTCCTTTTTTAATTCAATTTGATTATATGTTACAAGCTCTCCTTTTTACAAGATTTCACATAAAAAATGGCGGGTGTCTTACCCGCCGTTTGGTGGACCCGGGTCTTTCGACCAGCCCAAAAGATGTAGCTCACTACATCTATATCATATGCACATATTAGCACAATTATTCACCGCAATCAAGCGCTTAGCAAAAGAACTTTGCTTGATTACCTACTAAACTGTTCCCCAAATTTTCCTCATCTATTACTAGATAATAGTTCCTTTATTAGCATATTCCAGCAGCAAACACATTACTTCAAAACCATTATTAAATTTAAACACTATATCGTCCCTGGCTTTGACAATTACTTCCTGCACAAGGCTGTTCCAAATCACAGCATCAAATTCTTCAATTAAACCGTCCTGCTTTCCCAAAGTGCGAATGAACCCTTTGAATTTTAGCCACAAGAGCCTATCTTTTAGGACATTCTCCAAAAACAAATCTGAAGTATTACACGTTTAATCCATATGCAACTTCTGAAGAAAAAGCTAGTAATATCAATGATGTTAAAGCAAAATTAGATGCTTTACACCCTATTACACCCAATAATGTAATAGATTTTCAACAAAAAAAATCTCTCAAAGCCTTGTAAAATCAAGATTTGAGAGACTTCCTAACCAGTGCGGAAGATGGGACTTGAACCCACACGACTGCAATAGCCACAAGATCCTTAGTCTTGCTCGTCTGCCAGTTCCGACACTTCCGCGTATATAGGTTTTCCATTTGGATGCAGGAAAAGGGATTTGAACCCTCACGATATTGCTACCACAGGCACCTGAAGCCTGCGCGTCTGCCAGTTCCGCCATTCCTGCACGCAAGTGTTATTCTATCTTTTTTTGGTTGTTGTGTCAACCCTTTTTTTGAAATTACACCATGAAATTACACCACTTTATACCCTTTTGCAGCGATGCATGCTTCAACTTCTGCGGTCTCGTCTGCGTGGAATA
The DNA here is from genome assembly GCA_017626095.1 of Lachnospiraceae bacterium. GTDB lineage: Bacteria > Bacillota > Clostridia > Lachnospirales > Lachnospiraceae > UBA2882. The sequence goes on along the minus strand of JAGAJL010000014.1, from coordinate 45,452 downwards.
CCAAAACCGGCTTTCCGGATTCGCGGTTAAAAGACAGATAAATATAATCGACATTAATATTACTCTCAGAAAGTGTCTGAAGCAAACGGTTCAAATTTCCTACCTCATCATCCATTTCAACACCGATAATATCGGTTAAACGGCACAGGAAGTTTTCTTTCTCCAAAGCATCTTTTGCCTTTTCTGCATCGGAAACAACCATTCTGATAATGCCATACTCTGCACTGTCATTGGTTACTGATCCCCAGATATTGATATTTTCATCTGCCAATATTCTTGTGATATGTTGCAGATTACCTTTTTTGTTTTCTGCATAAATTGATAATTGCTTTAACATGTCAAAACCCTCTTTATTCTTTTTGTCTCTTTCATTTCATATCTTCCGCAAATACTTTATATCATTTTCTCAAAAAAGGCAATGAAAATAATCACCATAGACAGTTTTAAGTGCAATAAAAAATAAGCCCTCCCAATAACAGAGAGAGCTTATTGCTTTGTGGCATATAATTATTATGGAATTGGATAATTAACATCAAGTTCTCTAGGTAAGAAAAATCCCTTTATACAATTAGGATTTACAACACATATTTGAATATGATTTTTTTCTTTGAAAGTCGAACCCATATATACTTCATTACCTTCAATAAATAAACCTCTTACTGAATCAAATGGTTCAAAACAAATATCTGGATTCTCCAAAATTGTTTTATGTAACTTTTGTATTACAGCACAATCTAAATTCCTAAATAAAAAATCGGTATTATTTTTTAAATTTCTATTTTGAGGAAGAGGTAATCCATCTATTTCACATTGTTGCTGAAGCCATTCATATCCCAATTTTAAGAAATCAATAGAGCTTCTTTTCATCAAGTCCAAACAATGTCCCAAATCAAGAACTGCTCCTAAAACAGCAGGTTCTTTTACCGAACTATCTTTTCTCTTTGATGCTTCAACAGCCCATTCATATGCTCTATACGGATCAGCTTCCCAAAAATAAATACCATTCCCTAACCAATCATAATCGTTTTGACTAGGTTTTAAGTTTTCTCCATTTATTACAGCATCTCTAACAGACTTATCGCATCCATGAAATCCAATAACCAATGTAGTTTTTCTGCTATACAAAATCAGTTATTTGTTGCGAGATAAGGTTTTGCAACTTTTCCATCTTTTGTCAAAAAGCCAATTTCAATCAGATTGCTATGTGCAACTTTCTTTGCTTCTTCTCTTGGCAAAGTATTAAGTTGATCAATTTCTTTTCTTAACACTTTACAAAGCAATTCAGCTTGTTCGTCATAACTTAATCTTTTATACATATTTCTTCCTTTCATCGCGAACACTCCTTTCCTTAACAATTTAATATATAAACAATTAAGGAAAGCTGCCACATGCATATCCTTAATTGAAAATACCAATAGGATATGCAATCCTTTTTTTCTTTTAACTCAAATAGAGTTTTATAATTTGATATATTCATTATTTCTAATAAACATATCTCTCCAAAACAATTCTCATTACTAATATCTTATGCCAATAATATAGCAAATACAATAAAATAAGTATAAAAAAGTTTTTATTTCCAAAAAGTGCGCTAGAAAATAACCACTAAAAGCATTTTGAAATTTTCCTTGCCTCTGACTGCATGCGGATGATTTGCAGGCATAACAATCGAATCACCCTCTGTCAGTCCATAGTTTACTCCGTCGATGGTCACTTCGCCGACACCATCAATACAAGTCACAAAAGCATCGCCTTTTGATTCGTGAGTGCTGATTTCCTCGCCTTCCCAAAAGGCAAAGAGTGTTACACTGACTGCCTCGTTTTGCACCAGGGTCTTGCTGACTACCTGTCCTTGTCCATAGGCAATTTCATCCTTTAATCTTAATACTTCTGCTTTATTAATATTTTTCATTAATTCTGCCATGTCGACACCTCTCCTATATTATGCTATTTACTATTTTACATTTTCCAGATTATAATATTCTCGTTTTACACAATCAGACTTTATAAACTTCTCTGTGTATCAGCGTCTTCATATGCAAAAATTCATCCTCTAAGATTTCTTTTCCCCATGTCATAATGCGCAGTTCAATGGGATTGCGACCTTTTGATATCGGCGGCTGCACATAGGGATAATCATTATAGAAAAAGCCGTTGCGTTGATAAAAACCAATCCTTCTCTTTGCCATTTCCGTTTCCGGCAATTCCACTTCCAAACATATCGTACAATCCAGCAATGCCTCGAGTTCTTTTAGCAGCATAGCACCCAAGCCCCGATTTCGCAATTCGGGGTTTACTGCCAAATGCTCGATAAAAGCAAAATCATTAAATCGCCAGATCATGGCAAATCCCTGTATCTCATCGTTTTCAACATCGGTCAAAACATAGCAGGCATATCTTTTGTCAGAAAGCAATGCTTTCTGCTCCTCATAAGGTCTGTATTCATCTAAAGGAAAACTTTTTTCCATAAAAGAGTAAACGAAATCAAATTCTTCGTTTCGCATGTTACGTATCATTTTTATCTCCAATCAGATCTTCTGCGCCGTTTAATATCGCTTCCACCAGTTTTTCTCCTTCATATCTCAGTTTTAATGAAAAAAACTCCGAAGAAGTCTCCAGCAATTTGAAAAATATCTTGTCGCCTTCCCAGATTGGCAAATGAAAAACCTCCGATTTGTCAACCCATTCCAGCACACCTTCGTCACACTCTGCCAGTTCTCCCGTAAAAGCATCGGCAGTATAAAGAAACATATATTCCGTGTGAAATTCATCGGACATAAAGGTAATGATTCCCCTCAGCTTCCATTTTGTTAAAATTAACCCCGTCTCCTCCTTTACCTCACGTAAAAGGCATTCTTCAGGTGTTTCATCTTCTTCAAAATGTCCGCCGATACCGATCCATTTGTCCTTATTAATATCCTGTTCTTTTTTGATTCTGTGTAACATCAGATATTGTTGATTCTTTTCTATGTAACACAAAGTCGTAAGATTTCTGCTCATTTTTCTTATCTCATCTCAACCACATAATCTTCATATCTTGCCGCCAGCCAGCTCTTGATTTGTGCAACATCCTGCTGATATTCTTCCGTTTCCGGATCGGCATCGGTTTCCAGTATAATCACTTTTTTCTGTACCAGATTGCCGTCTTCGTCCAGTTCCTCAAGCTGTCCGATAGAAATACCGGTTATTTCCGGGAAAAGAACGGTCATTTCATCCGTCAGCTCTTGGATATCTATGGCTGTTTCAAAACCGGTCAACGTCTTTTCATCCTCCGCAGCTTCCTCCAACATCAGATAGGCAACCGGGATACTTGGCAAAATCATGATAATAGTATTTCTGATTAAAGCCCGTTTCCTTTTTTTCGCACGTTTGGGATCAATGTTTTTTACCTTGGGCACGCCCAGAATAATCAGAATGATAAGAGCCGACAAATAAATAAAATAAGAATTAGCCGCAAATAAATAGCCCGCTCCCAATAGCATTCTCCATTGACCGTGTGCAATGCTGTATCCACAGGTACAAAGCGGCGGCATCAATGCCGTTGCGATTGCGACACCGGGGATGAAATTTGTTTTTTCCTTACGGGTAACGCCGATAATGCCGGCAATACCACCACAAATGGCAATCATCACATCCCAGATGGTAGGCTGTGTCCTCGCCAGCAATTCCGAAGTAGCGTCCGATAAAGGGGAAATCAAAAAATACAGGGTAGATGCGCAGAGACTGATTAAAATCTGCATCAAAAATCCCAGCATAGAACGCATAGCCAGTACGTAATCCGAAGTTGCCGTTCCGTAAGCAAATGCATGTATGGTCCCCATTAATGGTGAAACCAGCATCGCTCCGATAATCACAGCCGTAGAGTTGACATTTAATCCGATAGAAGCAATCAGGATAGCAAGAACTAACAGACACATATTCGTTCCTGATACATGCCCGCCGCTTACCAGACTTTCTCTGATCTGCGCTTTATCATCCACATCTTTTTTGATTGAAAACATCTCACCGAAAATTTCCTGTAACGATATTTTTTTTATCTCCGTTAGGATCAATGGTCTCGGCAAATGCTTTTTTTAATTCCTTTTTTCCTACAAGCAGTTCTTCATGCAACTCTTCTTTTTCTTTTTTTCGCTCTTCTTTTTTCTGTTCTATTTTTGCCCATTCCGCTTTTTTGCGGTCTTCTTTTATCTGTTCTTCTTTTATCAGTTCGTCTTCCATCCGATCGTCTTCATTCGATTTATTTTGTCCATTGAATTTTCCATGATACTATAAAACTCCAACTCCTATTTTACACCAAACCAATACAGAGACAAGCCCGTTTCGGCATAAGCGAACAAAAATAATGACCGGTTTCAGCTGTCTTTATTACTTTTTCTGAAAAAGCTTCACCATGGCAAGAAATTCTTTTTCTTTGATAATCGCAATCCCCGAGCCTTCATCTCCCAACACAATCAGATGATCTCCGGATTCAATCTGAAATATTTTTCTGGCTTTTGCCGGTATTACAATCTGTCCCTTGTCTCCGACCGTAACGATTCCAAAAACATGCTTTCCTTTGGGCGGTATCGGCAAACCGCTCCGCTCCGAATCATAGCTGACCAATTCATCTAAGGAAACATCAAAGATAGAGGCTAAGAGCTGACATTTTTCAATATCGGGAAGCGATTCACCCGTTTCCCATTTGGACAAGGTCTGTCTGGAAACATCCAGTCTTTCCGCCAGTTCTTCCTGACTGAGTTTATTCATTTTTCTTAAATAGGATAAGTTCTCACAAAACATGGTTCCATCCTCCGTCTATTTTTTATATCTCCATTTTTAAAACTGTCTTTCCAACGAAAGTTTGCATATTCTACTCACAGACTGTATGACAACGTCAGCACTTAATGAGCAATTTATTGCGAATTTAGTACTGTTACGTTGTCATACAAGTGAAAACGCGTCTGTGATGGAATATGCAAATTTCGTGAGAATACAATTGTAAAAATTATCTTATTTTGCTTTAAGCTTCTTTAATCCAAGTACACACCATCTGACAACCGGGATTCTGCTGATGATTTCATAAAGGATCAAGGCTCCGCCAAATGCTGCAATGGCTGAAATCAGGTAAACCAAAATCACCGGCATATTCGGGAAATAATTGTGCTGATAATAACCAAATACCGCGATCGGAAGATAGTGGAATATGTATAATCCCCAGGATTTCTTCGTCATGAATGCACACAACGGATTGGTCTTGTCGCCCCACTTTTTCACAACGGACAAGACTGCTAAAATGGCAATCCAGCAAAATACACACGCCAACACATTGTTGATAACCGGTTCTGCTGCATAGTTTTCTCCAAAATAAATCACCGTATAGGCAATTCCTAAACCGAAAGCTGCGATTGAAAGCGGAAGCCAAAATTTGGTTAATCGCTCTATAACTTCATCATGGGATAAGACAAAATAGCCGATAAAAAATCCGGCTCCGTAAATGCCAAAGCGATAGACCGTAATCATGGGTGTATTCAAAACCTGTGCGGCAAAATAGATGAGCACTGTGAATAGTAAAAGAACCCCGATATTACATTTAGCACCCAGTTTATAAAGGCGGTCTTTTTCGATTTTTTTCACCAATGCCAGCACTAAAGATATAACCCAGAGCGTCTGGATATACCACAAAACACCGATGCCGCTCATAACCATGATAAAATACAAGACTACCCTGGGTACTGCCGCCATAGAATCCATGGCACCGCCTATTTTCATATTGTAATATCCCAAAATCCATTGAAAAACAAACAAGCCGATGGTAGAAGGCACCAGCAATTTGCGCGTCCGCGTCTTGATAAATTCTTTGACGGAATGATTTTCCAGATAATATCTCGCGCTCATGCCGGACACGACGAATAACAGTGTCATAAACCAGGGATATACCAGATACAGAAAAGCATCCTGATACTGAACTTTCGAAAATGGTCCGATAACTCCAAAAAGCTGAACCCCGTTAAACATGTAAATCACATGATAAATGACGACCAATACCACGGTCATCCACCTGATGTTGTCTAAATAGTACTTTCTCATATTTTTCCCATCTTTGCAATTATTTTTAACATTTCTTTACACCTATCATACAAAGAAGAATTCCCTTAGACCACCAATTACCATTAACATTATTTAACTTTTTTGTTAATATTTGTTGCAATTTGACAAAAAACACGAAAAACGACTAAAATATAACAAAGGAGTTGCCATGTATAAGATTTCTAACAAATACCGGTTAACCGCAATCCTTACAGCGTTGGCTTTGTCATCGGCTTTTTCATCTGCCTCTGCCACACCTGTTTTTGCCACCGAATTGGAAGATACCATTACGGATTTAGAGGCGCAGCAAAAAGAAACGCAGGACGCGATGGAGCGATTAAAAAAACAACAGGAAAATGCACAAGACAATGTTGATGAGCTTTCGGATCAGTCGAAAGATCTGCAAAATATCTATGCAGACTATGCATCGCAGATGAGTACCATCAACAGTGAAATAACCAAAGTACAGGAATCCCTGCAGGAAACCTCCCAGGAGATAGTCTCTTTAAACAATGAACTGTCTCAGGCTCAGGCAGAAGAAAAACGGATTTATGAAAATCTGAAAAAATGCCTGAAGGCTTCTTATGAAAACGGCAGCCGGGATTCTATGATTATGCTTTTATACAACAGTTCTTCCATGGAAGATTTTCTGACAAAGGCCGAATACGTTTCTGCCTTTATCCAGTACGAGCGGAATTTAATGGATTCTTATCGTTCCATTCAGGATGAGATTTCCAAAAAGGCGGAAAAACTGGAAGAAAGACAAACCCAACTGGACAGTTATCAAAGCGAACTGGACGGTAAACAATCCGAGCTTGCCGATCTCACCCAGAAAGTAAAAGGTGAGTTATCCGACACAAACGATGAGCTTGCAAACGAAAATGAAAAGCTCAAGGATTATGATAAACAGATGAAACAACTGGATAAAAAAATGGCCAGTCTGCAGGCTCAACAGGCCGCCGCACAGGCAGAACTGGCACAAAAGATTGCAAAACAGCAGGCTGAAATGGCGGCAAACGGGATTAAAGAAGACTTTTCCGGCTCTTATGCCGCTTCTGCTTCCGAATTGGAATGGCTTGCCGCCACAATACAGGCTGAAGCCGACGGTGAATCCTATACCGGAAAACTGGCGGTCGGAACCGTAATCATGAACCGTGTCAAAAGCTCGGTCTTCCCCAACAGTATTGTAGGGGTTATCACACAGACCAACCAATTTGCCTCATACCGTTCCGGAAAAGTAGAACTCATTATCGCCAAAGGCCCCAACAGCACCTGTATGCAGGCTGCACAGGAAGTCTTGAACGGAGCACGGGTTGGAGACTATCTGTTTTTTATGACAAAGTATTATGCGGATTATTATCGGATTGCAGAATATACCATGATTGGAAATCATGCATTCTTTTATCGCTGGGTTACCAAAGATCCTGAACCCACTGCACCGATCGAGACACCGTCAGATACACCTACGGATACGCCGGCCGATACACCGGCAGACACACCAACGGACACACCAACCGACAATCCGGCGAACACGCCAACGGACACACCAGCGGATACGCCATCCGATACATCAACTGACACACCGGCAGATACGACAACAAATACACCGGCAAATTAGCTGGTAATATAATCGACACTACCTACCGATGCACTTGTTAATTAGCTGGTAATACAACTGCACAATAATATTGATACATATAAAAAATCGCCCGGACTGTATTCTCACATACAGTCCGGACGATTTTTTCTAAATATCTTCTTCCGATTTTCTTTTTTCTTCCGCCTGATTTTCTTTCATGATTCCCAACGGTTCATTTCCAAAGTGAATGACACAGGGATGCTCTGTCAATATCCCGGAAGCATACATCTTTTTTAAACAGACATCCTGCTCATCACTCAGTGCTTCGCTGTAGACCTGATTTTCATAATCAATCAGAACCGCTCCCGTAAGTCCGGTCAGCCAAAACAGCGGTGATTCATCCTTTGGAATTTGATCCCATGCATCTTCTCCCAACCGTTCAATCAATGTTTTGAGATGGCTTGTGATACACTCTTCGATTTCTCCATCAGGGTATAAAACAGCCGCACACATAGTTGTATTCTGTTCTTTTTTTATCGCTATATAATCCGCAATCGTCATGTATTATTCCTATCTTATTCTTCATCATATGAAAATTCCACATAGGAAATATTGCTGTACGGAATGGCAAGGATACTGTTGAAATCCGTCTGACTGGTAACCTGTCCCTGATTGTTGATATAACTGTTGCAAGTATGCTTACTGAATGTAACAAATCCAACATCCATCTTTTCCATCTTCAGTTCCACGACCGTATCACTACTTCCTTTGGTATCATGCTTACGCTCAATTGCCGTACCATCCAATAAACCAATCGTCACAATGTGCATTCCCTCATGCATCTTCATCATTAATTCAAATACTTCCTGTAACATACCCATACCCTCTTTTTACTAATTACTGCTGACAATCGTCAGTCCATTTTATTTTTCAACAAGTATAACACAACTTTTACTAAGAATCATCATATATTAACATAAGTTCATCAAAAAAGGCTAATTTATGGCAATTCATTTTATCTTAATTGTCGGACATGAAAAAGATACCAAAAACTATTCGCAGGCCATAGCGTTTCCGGGTTACATCCCCATTGTAACAGATAAAACGGATCTGCTTTATGAAGCGGAAAACAATCACGACCAAACCGCTCCCATTTTATCTCTGGTTGATTTATTAATCTTACCGGGCGGCGGCGATATTTCACCCAAAATCCTTGGCGAAGCGAACCTTGGAAGTCGCAATATCGATGAAGAACTCGATTATGTGCAGCTTGCTTATTTTCAATATTTCAAAAATAAAAGAAAACCGATTATCGGCATCTGTAAAGGCCTGCAGGTAATCAATATAGCACTTGGCGGAACGCTTTTGCAGAATATGCCACCGGATCGTCTTTTACTGCATCAGTCGCAAAACGGTTTTGATAACAACCATAGCTGTAACTACGAAATTTCACCTCAATATCCGATTTTAGAGGCAATTTTTCACAATCGGATGCCCAATTTCATCAATAGCGCCCATCACCAATGCATCAAACAAACCTCGCCTGAATTATATGCCTTTATGCACGCATCGGACGGAACCATCGAAGGCTTTATTCATCGGGAGCTTCCCATTCTGGGACTACAATGGCATCCGGAACGCAAAATGTGTGCAGATGGGAATTATCTCAAAATTTATCTTTATCGTTTGATAAAATATACGTATAATGAAAAAAAAGAAACATGAGGTACGAATGAGCATGGCAGAGCCCGTAATTTTTCATGTAGATGTGAATTCCGCATTTCTATCCTGGGAAGCGGTTTACCGTCTGGAAACATTAGGTGAAAAACTTGATATCAGAACCATACCTTCCGTCATCGGCGGTGATGAAGAAAAGCGCCACGGCATTGTACTTGCAAAATCCGATGCAGCCAAAAAATGTGGCATAAGCACAGCCGAACCTTTGGCTTTGGCAAGGCGAAAATGTCCCGGACTCAAAGTCTATCCCTCCAATTTTTCTTTATATGTTGAAAAATCCAATGCATTTATCGATTTGCTGCGCCGTTTCGCGCCGGTTGTGGAACAATTCAGTATTGATGAGGCTTTCTGCGATTTCTCCGGTACAAAGGCTCTTTACGGAGATCCCGTTTTGTTTGCGCATCAATTAAAAGATATGATTAAAGAGGAACTGGGGTTTACTGTAAACATCGGTATTTCGTCCAATAAACTTCTTGCCAAAATGGCTTCCGACTTTGAAAAGCCGGATAAAGTACACACACTTTTTTTAGATGAAATCGAGCAGAAAATGTGGCCGCTTCCGGTTTCCGATTTGTTATTTGTCGGAAAATCCAGCGTCAGACATCTACATGATCTGGGGATTTTTACAATTGGCGACCTTGCAAAATCAGACGTTGAATTGTTAAAAAATCATTTCAAAAAACATGGCGAGGACATGTGGAAATCCGCAAATGGGATCGATGAGACCAATTTGCGTGATAAAGAAGATGCCAATAAAGGATATGGCAATTCCATCACACTTCCCAAAGATGTGACCGACCGTGAACAGGCTCACATGATTTTACTCTCTTTATCCGAAACCGTCGGTGCCAGACTGCGTGCAGACCACGCCTATATCAGCGTTGTCAGCGTCAATATCGTGGATGCGGATTTTAGACACAGCTCCAAACAGATTTCCCTTCCTTCAACAACTGACATCACAGAAGAAATCTATCAGAATGCATGCAGGCTTTTTGACGAGCTCTGGGATTCCTCTCCCATCCGTTTGTTAGGAATCCAGACCTCAAAGGCCACATCTGAAAACTATGTACAATATGATTTGTTTCAATCCGAACAGAATGAGAAGTTCAGCAAATTAAACGCTGCGATTGATCAGATTCGTGACCGCTATGGGAAAGATGCCGTCAAGCGTGCGAGGTTTTTGTCTGAGGAAAATAAGTGATTTATGAATGATTACTATATATTTTCTCTGCAATCTCGGCAACGATTTCACGAATTTGTTTATGACTGCAGTCAATTTTTACCATAGCATATTTTTCATAGAGCGGCCGGCGTTCCTCCATCAGATCATACAAAGTCTGCCCGTTTTTAATGGCAACGCCTCTTTCATTTAAATCTCCCAATCGTTCTGCGAGCTCTTCATAAGGCAGATGCAAATAGACAATCGTGCCGCACTTTGCAAAATGTTCCATGGCATGTTCTCCGTATACCGCACTACCTCCGGTTGCCAAAACTGTCTGATTTAATGGTATCTTTGCATTAATTTCATCTTCAACAGCTAAAAAGCCTTCCAATCCTTTTTCATCAATGATTTCATGCAAAAGTTTTCCCTCTTTTTCCTGAATAACAAGGTCCGAATCCATAAACTGTAATCCAAGCTTTTTTGCCAGCACAACACCGACCGTACTTTTACCCACACCGGGCATACCGATTAAAATGATGTTCATAACGTTTCCAAAACCTCCACTATAAACTTCCATACTCGTTCCACCGATGAAATACTGAGACGCTCTCTGGTTGTATGGATATCCAGAATGTCCGGTCCGCACGCAACACAATCAAGTCCCGGTTTTTTTGCCGCAAGAATACCGCATTCTAATCCTGCATGAATGGACAATACTTTCGGAGCCTTACCATATTGCTTTTGATAAATCTTCTTCATATGCTCACGCAAATCTGATTTTTCTTTATATTCCCATGCCGGATATTCACCGGCCAATTCAAAACTTCCTCCATGCTTTTGTATGAGTTCGCAAAGCTCCCGTCGCAGTGCATCTTTTTCCTGTGAAATACTGCTCCTTAGGGAAAAAACAAAACGAATCGCTTCTTTTGAACATTCCATAATGCCGAGATTCAAAGATGTTTCCACAAGACCTTCTAATCTCCTGCTCATTGCCTGTACGCCATTTGGTGCTCTGTATATAAAAGCGATGATATCTTTTGCGCGTTCTTCTTCAATACAGAAAATCGTGTTACCATTTTCTGCGTGGTTCGGGATACAGTCGATCTGGTTTTTACCATCTCCATATTCCACGGATTTTTTTTGCATCTCATCGTTTATATGCTCTGTCCCTTTTCCAATTTCTATATTTTTGTTTTCTATCCCTTTTTCGATTATTTCATTTTTGCATTCTGTATTTTCGTCATTTATCTCTTGCACATATTTTCTCGTCTCATCAAAAGTCAGCTCATGTATATCAATGCGCCCCTGTTCATCTGTTTTATGATATAGATGAAAAAATATATCCTGCAATCTTTCCTCAACTTTTTTTAGTGTCTCAAAATTCTGTTTGGATGCCAAAATGACTGCATCTGCATAAACCGGAATTGCATTGTCCTTGGTTCCGCCGGCAAGCTCCACCAGTTTCATCGATACCTCTTCCCGTATATTTTTTAAAACCCATCCCAGAATTTTAACGGCATTCGCCCGTCCATGAATGATTTCCGTACCGGAATGACCTCCGGCCAATTTACTGATTTCAACATGGTATAGGGCTTTATCTTCCGTTAATAAAACCGGTACTCGCTCAAACGGCATATGTGCCTGTACCCGAACACCTCCGGCGCAGGAAACCACAAATTCTCCCTCTTCTTCCGAATCCAGATTCAGCATGCGGTTAGCCTTGCAAACGGATAAATCAATTCCGGTTGCTCCCTCCATGCCGACTTCCTCTTCGGTCGTGATAACAAGCTCGATTCTGGGCAGTTTTAAAGTATCATCGGATAGAAGCGCCAGACCATAAGCAACTGCAATACCGTCATCTCCTCCGAGACTTGTTTTTTTGGCATAAAGATAATCACCATCGACTGCTAAATCCAGATCTTCTTTTAACAGATCTTTCTCGCAGTCATCGTCCTTTACCGCAACCATATCCATATGGCCCTGTATCATAATCGGCTCCACACCTTCTTTTCCTTTGGCCGCTTCTTTTATTATAATGACATTATACAGTTCATCCTGATACGCCTCTAACCCATGCTCCTTTGCAAAATCCATCAGATAATTGCTGATAGCCTCACAATGATAGGACGGATGCGGTATCCGGCAAATCTCTTCAAAATACTGAAACACTTTCTTCGGCTGATAATTCTCTAACATACTCTTTCCTTTCTGTAGCAACTGGACTATCGGGGAGAGGGGCGGGAATTTGGGATAAATAATCTCGCTTCAGACGATACATCCGTTGATAAGATAATCTAAATATTCTGCAGAAAACAGTTTTTCTTGACGCGCACGGTGCATAAAAGACATCCTGTCTTAATGCACCTTTCGCGACATCCATGTCGCGAAGTGCTGAAAATATAGCAGAATATTAAGATTATCTAACCAACTACTGCTAAATCGTCTTTCATCGAGATTATTTATCCCAAATTCCCTATATCTACTCCCCCAAAAGGGTCTTTCCCCCACGCATGGCACCTGACGATTTTTTACTTCCGAGGTATAACAAAGATTTTGGAATATATATTTCAATGAGAGTTTATTGTGAAAATGCTGATATTTGACTTAGTATTTCACTCATAATCAGCAATTCGCAGCATGGATGCTGCGAAAGGTGCACCTGGACATGGATGTCCTTGTGCACCTTTGCGTCCGTTTTCTTTCAAAAAATATGTGAAATACTTAGTCAAATACAAGCATTGTAACTTTAACTCGAATGAAATATATATTACAAAATCTTCCCCTCCGAATGCAAAAGTCGCAGTGCCATGCGACACTGCGACTATTATCTCACATAATGCTGTAATTATGCAATTTTAGATTTTGCAAGTTCTGCTAAAGCTTTAAAGCCATCAGCATCGTTAACTGCCATCTCTGCAAGCATTTTTCTGTTGATTTCAACTTCTGCTAATTTTAAACCGTACATGAATTTGCTGTAGCTTAATCCGTTTAATCTTGCTGCTGCATTGATACGTGCAATCCATAACTGTCTCATCTGACGTTTTCTCTGTTTACGTCCTGCATAAGCAGATGTTAACGCTCTCATGACAGACTGTTTTGCAACTCTGTACTGGTTTGATCTTGCTCCTCTATATCCTTTAGCGAGTTTTAATACTCTGTTATGTTTCTTTTTTGCGTTTAAACCGCCTTTAATTCTTGCCATTTTTTCTTCCTCCTAACCAATCATTAAATGTAAGGTAAAATCTTCTTCATATTCTTTACGTTTGTTGCATCTGTCATAGCAGGTTTTCTAAGATTTCTCTTAGTCTTTGCAGATTTTTTGGTTAAGATATGACGTTTATAAGCTTTGTTTCTTTTTAACTTTCCGGTTCCTGTAATTTTGAAACGTTTTGCTGCAGATCTGTTTGTTTTAATTTTTGGCATCTTAATTCCCTCCTAGTTTTGTATCTATTTTAACTGTATACAAATTCAGTTAAAAACTAATTAACGTTTTTCGGCAAGCACCATAGTCATGCTTCTGCCTTCTACTTTTGCAGGTTTTTCCACAACTGCAATTTCTGCAAGACCTTCTGCAAAATCATCCAGAATATGCTTGCTGCTGTTCATATGTGCCATCTCACGACCACGGAAACGAAGCGTAACTTTTACTTTGTCACCTTTGGTAATAAATTTTTTAGCCGCGTTCATCTTGGTATTCAAATCGTTGGTATCGATATTGGGAGATAAACGGATTTCTTTGATTTCGATTGTTTTCTGTTTTTTCTTAGCCTCTTTTTCTCTTCTGGCCTGTTCATACTTATACTTGCTGTAGTCTACAATTTTGCAAACCGGGGGTTTTGCATTTGGAGCAATCTTAACAAGGTCAAGTCCTGCCTCATCAGCTAAATCCTGCGCTTCTTTGGCAGACATAATACCTAACTGTTCGCCGTCTTCCGAAACCACACGTACTTCTTTGTCTCTAATCTGTTCGTTAATGAATAAATCGTTAATGGTTTTGCACCTCCATAAAGAATTCAATCGATAGTTTTCGCGACTATAACCTTTTCAACAAAAAAAGGTGGATACATAAATATCCACCTCTGACAAACATAAACTATCGAATAAAAATGTCTGACGCCTGAAGCCCGATTGCCGCAGGGTGAGAGTGGATACTCTGCTTTCTCGTGTTTTCACATATTTGTTATCCTACCATGGTATTATGATAATGTCAACTGATTTTTTATACTATCTTAGATTTTTTATACTATCTTAGATTCATTTTCTATTTTTTGTTCATCTGTATAATTAGGATGTTAATATATCGTGATCCTATTTCCAGAAACAATCTTATCTTTTAACATCCAATATAAATTCTGTCCTCCATATGCAGTATTTTTCTTAACACCAAACGAAACAATACAGCAAGGCGACTCTAATCCCTTTCTATGTTTTATAAATATATAAACAACCTTATTGGAATGTTTTAATTTACTTTCTATTATGTAATCACATCGAATCATCGAATTATTTTGTGGACCATCTTTAGGTGAATATATTCGAATAAAATTATCTACATCCAAATATTGTTCTATATATCTAAATTCAGAAATACGTTCCTCAACATTCTTTTCATCACTCACTTTACCTTTATAATGTTTACTACTTGCTAAGTAAGCATCCGTAATAGGAGATTGTTCAGAAAGAATCCAATCAATCGTTTTCTTCTTATCTTTTGGAATATTTATATCATCTAAATATTTCAATCCAGCCAAATGATGAAAATCTTTCAGTTCAAAATCCAAGATCAAAACCTTCACACCTCGTTTTGCAACATGAAACACATATTTAGTTGTAGAAACCAGATGCAAAAAATTATGTGCACACTCTTGAATTTTCTCCATATGTAACTCCGCTACATTCATACATTAAAAAGCCTTGCAGTTAAGCAAGGCTTTTTAATCAATATACAACTTTCTTTCGCTTTTGCTAGATGGATTATGGTAAGTTGTCACCTTTGTGAGCCTCCATGTTCACCGCTTTCCATCACGGCTTGCACTTCACAGACGAAAACATTTTTACGAGTCTGCTTCTCGAGAAGTCACCTTCTAATAATATATTATACATTTATATTCAGATTGTCAATCTAGTAATTTTTAACAGCCATTGTTTTCTGATATGGATAATTTGCAAATTAAACGCAACACTGTGTTGCATTTTCTCCGACCTAATTTATATTGCAATAACTTTGACGGAAAATAAGAAAAAAGCTCTCAACCAATTACGGTTGAGAGCTTAATTTTTACATGTATATAGGCACAATCAATACCTATACATCCTTTGTATGACAGCAGAAATACTATTTATTTTCAGTTTTATCTTGTTTTTCTGATAAAATCATATCAATAATAGATTGCACCTCATTAACAGAAAGATTTGTTTTTTCTGCAATTTCAGAAGGCGGTAAACCGATTATAAAGTGTAATGCATCCACTTTACCCTTTGCCTCAAATTTGTCAATTACTTCACACATATTTGTCACCTTCCTTTCTGATTTTTGGACTTCTTCAAATCTGACATCGCCTGTCAGAACGGACATCAGTTTTAAAACTTCATCAATATGTTTTATGGTAGCTTTATCCGGTTTGTATGTTTTATTTGTTCGCACCTGTACAAAATAATCTGCAACAATGCGAAAATCACTCTTAAACAATGAAACCTCTGTCTCTGATAAATATGCTATATCAAACACATTGATTTTGTAATCTGAAAAATAAGGTTCTAATTCTTGCGGAACATGAAAGCATTCTGATAAACGCTTGTTTTTATCCCATCTTGTATTACTAAAATTTAATACAAGTGTAATAACAGGATAATATTCCTTTGCATCGCTCAAACATTGCGAACGATAAGAAATCCCGTCATACCCAATCACTCGTAACGGCATTAACACATCTTTCTTTGTCTGATGTTCTAAACCAAAGATGGATATTTTTACTTCTCCTTTTTTCCAGACTTTTGAAACATCTCTTTCCTGTTCGTGGATAGTGTTTTCAGCTTTATACATACTGACGGTATTCTGATCCTGTAATTCATCCTCTTTCACAGTTTCTTCTCCATGAAAGAGTAACACATTGACTATATCAGCGAAAATATCATTGTAATCAGCTAAAATTTTCTCCGTAATGTCTTTTTGTCCCATAACATTTCTTTTCCTTCCTTTCTCCGTATTTCATGGTTAATAGTTACATCTATGATAAAAACAGAGAAAGCTCCGGCTATCCCTGTTGAATTTTCTTCATTAGGGATATGCCCTTTTATTCAATTACAGTAATATCATATAACCTTTACGATTATAATTACTGTCTCCTTTGTATTTGTTCTACGTAACAGAACAACATCGTACCGCATACACACAAAACGGTGTCATGCACAATATCCGTCAATACAAAACGAAACAATGCTTATTATTATAGTATGCCATAAAATGTGTTTTTTCAACTGGTAAAAACAGAAAAAACACCTATAAATGGGTGTTTTTTAACAAATTTCTTTTTACAAATTTTATTTAACGAATATATTATTATATTACCATAAAAAGTTTAAAAAGCAAGCAGTTCTTCTCCTTGTAATAAATTCACCCACTACACGCAGGAATTATCAGATCACCAGCGAACACTGCCGGAAAAATGAAATAAAGAAACATAACAATTATGTGTTAATTTTACTGTATTTTCTTTTAAAAAGCAACCTTAAACAAGGGTATCATCATCGTCCGGCAGATCACAGAAACGGGGAAGTTCTTCATATACACGCTCATCACACCGTTTTTTGTACGGGCAGTCCTCATCCGGTTTTCTATCACATTCAGAGTATACCGTATCCACCGGTTCTTCAAAATCATCCCTATCCGTTTCACCTAAAAACAGTTTTTTGTAATAGGCATAAGCTCTTAATGCATCCTGATTATGTTTCTTCATGACAGGCTCTATGATTATGCTGTCTATCACATAATCGGCAATGACATTCTTTACCGTATCTTTATTCGTTGCATTTCCGATACATAAAAACATCTGTCTTGCTGCTTCCAAGGTCCGGTTAGCTGAATAATCGTCTTTTTGAAGCGATTGCAGGTATTCCTCAAACTCTTTATCAGAAAAGGCTTCCACACCCATATCCGGCATTTCACAGTCCCGGTATTTCTGTTTCATGGACACTTCTTTCCTTTTTACAGGCACAATGAATTCTTTTCCGTTTCTTTCATAAACCTTTGCCGTCAGATGGCTTTCCTGAGACTGCTGCGTTTTGTCTATCCGTCTTCTGTACCGTGTTCCCTTAAACCCGGCAAGCTGCGCAAACGTATCCAGTAATTCTTCTGATTTTTCCAAAGGAAAGAAATCACGGACAGGAGTATTACAGCAACCGCTGATCAGGGGAAGTCTTGAGATTGGCATATCGGACGAACCATTTTCATAACGAGCCACAGCGGTCCGGTCAACACCAATCCATTCTCCCAGTTCCTTTTGTGATATATTTTTCTGCAATCTTTTCTTCTGAATAGTTTCTCCTGTTGTTTTTAAAAAATGTGATACAATTTCTTCCTTTTTAGCATCTGAAATCATAATTGTTAACAAAAGATGTGCTTGAGATGCACAACTTTTATTCCTTTCCACGAAATTTCATCAAAACTGTTTTTTACAATTTAAAACGAGAAATCAAAACCTTATAATATAACCTATAAAACTGCATAAAAATAGCACCGGTTCCATGATTCCCCAATCCAAAACCGATGCCTGACACGTTCGGTGTGCATTCACACCTTCTATTATGCTGTTAAGAACAGTTTAGTATAAACGACTGTGAAAATCAAGCAGAATTTGAAGGTCTTATTAAATGCACCCAATTTTTCCAAGGCGGGTGCTGTTTTTATGCGTTTTATTGCAAAAAAGAAAAGGAGAAAAACGCATGGTAAAAAATGTACGCATTGCACCAAAACAGAAAGGCAGACACCTTTCTTTCAGTAAACGGTGTACGATTGAAGCACTGTTAAATGAAAAGCAGTCCTTACGCTATATAGCCGAAAAACTGGACTGTTCCCCGTCCACGGTCAGCCGGGAAATCAAAAAACACTCCTTTATTCAGGTATCCCATAAAAACGACTGCCTGAATAAAAAAGACTGCCACCATAGGTATGTATGTGGCGGTAATTCGTGTCCCAAGAAATGCAGGACCTGCAACAAATGCAAAAAGTATTGTCCGGATTATGTACAGATGTTTTGTGAAGATTTGGAAGAACGCGGTTTATGCAACGGCTGTCATAAAATCGCATACTGCTCCCTTGAAAAGAAACTGTATAAGGCAGATGTGGCAGAACACGAATACCGGGAAATACTGGTCGGCAGGAGAAACGGCTTCGACTTAACCGGAGAACAGATGGAAGAAATTAATCTGCTTGTTTCCCCGCTGATAAAGAAAGGACAGTCCCCTTATCACATCAAACAGGCTCTTGGAAACCGACTCTGTGTCAGTGAATCAACGTTAAGACGCATGATAAATGCAAATGAATTAGATGCAGGTATCCTTGATTTAAGGGATGCAGTAAAAAGAAAACCCCGCAGGAAGCAATGTGTCATGCACAGTGAAATCACATCTCCTTTAAAGGCTGGTCGGATGTATGAAGATTACGTGCAATTCATAAAAGAAAACGATGTTAATGTCATAGAAATGGATTGTGTGGAAGGGAAACAGGAAGATGTCTGTGCCATACTGACACTTCATTTTGTATCACTCCATATGCAGCTTTATTACATCATGCCGGAGCATACAGCAAAGGGTGTGGTTGATACTCTTGATATGATTGAAAGCGCACTTGGAAGCCGGTTATTCTCCCAGATATTTGAAGTCATCCTGACCGATAACGGGCATGAATTCTGGGATATCGATGGGATGGAAACCTCCATCACTACCGGAAAACGGACAAAAATCTTCTTCTGTGAGCCAAACCGTTCCGACCAGAAAGGAGCCTGTGAAAACAATCATAAAATTTTCCGATATATCGTACCGAAAGGCACAAGTATTGATGGTTTTTCTCAGGAAGATATGGTACTGGTAACCAATCATATCAACAGTTACTGTAGAAAATCCCTTTTCGGACAGTCACCTTATGACCTTGCCATGCGGTTAATACCACATGATTCCTTTCTTTTATTAGGTTTAGAGCCGGTACCGCAGACAGAAGTAAATCTGACTTCATCTCTATTAAAACACAAAAACCGTCAGGTTTAATACAACAATCATTTTTCGTGCATTTACTTTGAAGGGCTTGAAAAAGCCCTTCTTTGCGTGCCTGAAAATCGCATTTCAACACCTGTAAACCTACTAAAACCATTATATTGATACATAAAAAAAGATGATAGAACCAGATTTTATCTGATTCTATCATCTTTCGTTGCACTGTCTCATTTACCTAGAAAATCTTCCTTGTTTTCTGATATGACCCTTGCCAAATAGGTAGTGGTATATCATCATATAAACAATGACCTTAAAAATTATTTCACCGTGAAACTCTTTTGGATTAGTTACTTATTTTTGTATTACTTATTTTTATCAAATGTTCCGCACAAAGTATCGCGGCATTCGGTAGCCCTGCTGCCTTCAATGCTGACGCGTTCCGCATAGCATTTGTAATTGGAATTGTATTTGCATTTGGTTGCTTCACAATCAATGCTGATTGTCTGGCAGGGGTGATCTAAAGCACTGGTATAGCAATCGCAGTTTTCACGACGGAATGATTCGCATCTGGTATCCCTTTCGTTTTCAGCAGATGCTCCGCCCACCATAATGTCACCTTTGCAACAGCTTTTCTCTTTGTTGTAACCACAGGTAATAACTCCACAAGTTAATTGTGCCATATAAAAGCCTCCTCTTATTTTAAATATGTTTGGTTGCTTTTTTAGTATTGACACAATAAAAACTTTTATTCAAAAACGGTGTCGGATACTGTTTGCCACAATTTTTCCACGAATTAAAAATACAGCAGCAACAATCAGGGAAATCACGATGATGATCCAGACATAAACCGGAACGTTTTTTACATTATAGCAACGAACATCAATCCACATCCGGTTGACTGCTGCATTTTCATCGGCATCAAAGTATCGCATAATAGCACTTCGCTCCATAGTTTCCTGTGATGGATACTGGGCACCGAGCTGTCTGTCAACCTGCTCCTTTTGCGTCAGGATAATGTAATCGGCATCATCGGCCTCTCCGGAAAAGAAATATCCCAGTGGATATTCCACAACATCTTCTTCCTCTTCTTCCGCGCCGTAGCAGTAATTCAGATAGTCAAAAACCTCGTTACTGTCACCTCCGGAAATGACAGAGGTGTAACCGATATAATACATGTTACGGACAACATTTTCCGGCATGGAAATATAATTGATAAATGCCTCTGCAGCATGTTGTTTTTTCGCATCGTCTTTAATACCGTTTTTGAGCATGACCCAGCCGTCAAAATACAAGTTGGTGCTTTCTTTGGGCACGGCAAAATTTAAATAAAAATCATCTGCCTGCGCCTGATCCATGGCATAAACCGCATCACCGGACCACTGGTATCCCGCAACAACTTTACCGGAAATCATATCCGCCTTTCCGCTGTCGGTTTCAAAAGAATACACGTTATCTCTGGTTTCCTGCAGGTAAGCCAAAACGTTTTCGAGTGTCTCGGGAGACAGATCATTCATCTCTTCTGCCAGTTTTTTGGCATAATCGGGATCGTTTATAAACGAATCGGATGTCAGTTTGTCAGCTTTCACCGCTCCGACAGCACCAAAAAAAGCATCTCTGACATTATCTTTGATGGTAATGCGGCGATGAAATTTTTCATTGGTCATAATTTTCCATGTGGAAGCTTCCTCATAGCTTACCTCTTCCGGATTATAAATAATACCGGTAATGCCCCACATATATCCTGCCGCATATTTACTCCAGGGTTCTCCGTTTATTTCATTGGTTTCAAAGGCATTTCGAATAAAGGGAGAAACCCCTTTGATATAGTAATTTTCCTCAATGGATTCATCAAAAAAATCTTCCGAAAACGGAACAAGCATATCTTCGGTCATCAACTTCATAATCATATACTCGGAGGGACATACTATATCATATTCATCCCCCAGTGTCAGCATATTGTAAAGCTCTTCGTTGGTACCAAAACAGCTGTATTCAACCTTTACTTTCTGATGATAGGTGTCATAATACCACTCTTCAAAATCTTCATACATCGGATTTTCACCGATAATGTCTTTATCGGAAAGAGAAATGGTTTCATCTTCTCCCCAGCCGCCTTCGTCAATATATTCTTCCCAGTTGCAGACGCGAAGGGTAACCACATCATTCTCTTGTGCCATCACGCATTCTAATCCGATCTGATAAGCAGTCATACCGGCTAAGGCAATCATCATACAGATGGCGGCAAACCTGCGAAATCTCATATTTCTTTTTCGATTATTTTTTACATTAAAAATATAAGACAATTTATTTTCTTTATTCTTTGTAGCGAAAAATCTAAGAGACATATTTTTTTCTTCATTCTTAATATCGCATAATCTAAGAGACAAATTTTTTTCACTAAGCTTTATCATGCCAATCGTTCACCTGCCTCTTCCTTTACTTCGCGATTAGAAACCAAATTCATAATGATGGCAAAAAGCAACACCAACACAAAAATGATGGTGGACAAAGCCCAAAGTGCCGTTTTGATTTCCGTCTGCGAGCCTTTGGTTGCATTTACCACATAGGTACTGATGGTATCAAAGGTTGCAGGCTTGGTATAAGTCGCAATAAAATAATCATCCAGTGACAGGGTGACTGCCAATGCAAAACCGGAAACAATACCGGATGCAATCTGCGGCAGCACAACTTTTAACAAAGCATATCCCGGCTTTGCTCCCAAATCCAGTGCCGCTTCATACAGACTGGGATCCATCTGCTTTAATTTCGGAATGACGGAAAGATACACAAACGGTGCGCTAAGAACCGTGTGCCCAATGATAAGCGGCAGATAGGTATCCTTGCTCATCCCAAATACAATTACCAATAAAATACAAATAGAAAAACCGGTTACTACATCGGCATTGACTACCGGAATCTGGTTGATGGCAGAAAAAACAGACTGCGTGCGCTTTTTGGAATAAAAAAATCCAATGGCTCCCACCGTTCCAAAAACCGTTGCTAAAACAGAGCTTCCCAATGCCAGCAGTAAAGAACCGCCGATCATATCCGCAAGCTCCGGTGTCGTAAATAAAGTCACATAATTATCCAGGGAAAAATTACGGATAGCTCCGATATTGGTAGAATCCGTAAAGCTGTACACTGCCAGAATCAGAATTGGTGCGTACATGATTAAAAGTATCAGACTGATAAAAATCTGGCTGCCAAATCTTTTTTTCATAACATAGCACCTCCTCTTGCCTGACTGTCTTCATCTGCATTGTTTCCGAAAAACGTAAAGATACAGATAATTGCAAGAAGCACCAGCGCAATCATGGAGCCATTGTTCCAGTCGTAAGCTGAGAAATAGCTTCCGATCAGACTTCCCATAATATAAGTGCTGTTATAAAGCATATCCAATACGACATAGTTGGTCATGGCAGGCAAAAACACCATGGAAACCCCACTGATAATACCTGGCGTAGACAGCGGCAGTGTCACACGTATAAAGGACTGTACCGGTCCCGCTCCCAAATCACAGGATGCTTCAATCAGACTCTGGTCTAACTTTGTTAACGTCGTATATAACGGCAAAATCATAAACGGCAGAAAGTCATAAGACATACCGATGACCGAATTTAAAAAAGGAAAATAGGCAAGATTTTTTTCAAATAAGGTCAGAATTTCTTTCAACGCCGTAATACGAAGCGTAAAATTGATCCACATCGGCGTGATAAAAATCATCAAAATAATACTTTTTGCCTTCCATTCGCTTCGTGCCAGAATGTAGGCAACCGGATACGCAATCAACAGACAGACGCAGGTCGTCGTAAACGCCAGCACAAAGCTATAGCACAGCGTACCGAGTGTATTCGGATTGGTAAAAAAATCGGTCAGATTGGAAATGGTAAACTGTCCCGATCCATTCGTAAATGCATAGTAAATAATGACAAATAAAGGCGCAACTACAAACAGAATCAGAAATAATGCATACGGAATTCCCAATTGTTTTCTGGAAAAAACCATTTTCATACGGCGCCTCCTATTTCTTTAGTGCAAACTTCATTTTGTCTTCCGGCATAATCAGGCTGACCTGATCATGCATATTCCACAAATATTCATCATCAACAATCAAATCGTGTCCATGTTCGGTTCGAACCACATAACTGTAGTGATCACCTTTATAAATCAAATTTATAATCTTTCCGGTTACCAGTCCGGCTTCTAAATCATCACTCATCTGGATATCTTCGGGCTGAATGGAAACCATAATCCGAATTTTATCCAAATCGATTTTTTCACCATCATCATCAAACAATTCACCGTCTTTTATGACAGAGCCCGGAATGACTTTTGTCAGATCACATCGTATGGTTTCATCGTTGAAATCCAGATTGAGCTCACTGTTTACTGTGGCTTCAAAACAGGTTGTGTGGTCTTCTGCAATCATGATATGAATACCGTCAGGCTCTAACTGCATACCGACCTTATCTCCCGCAACTGCTGCTTTGGTTGACTGGATGACCATTTCATATTTTCCTGATTCCACGGTTATTTCGTAGTGAATGCCTTTAAAGATAACGGAAGTCACAATACCTTCCACAACCCCCTGTTCGGGAGATGTTAAAATCACGTCTTCGGGACGTACAACCGCATCAATTAAGGTTCCTTCCGGCACATCATCCACACACACAAACTCACCGCCGCAGAAACGAACTTTTTTATCGCCTGTCATAATGCCCTTGAAGATATTACTTTCTCCAATAAAGTCTGCTACGAATGCGTTTTTGGGCTCATTATAAATATCTTCGGGTGTACCGATCTGCTGGGTTCTGCCTTCTGACATGACAACAATCTTATCGGACATGACCAAAGCCTCTTCCTGATCATGTGTTACATAAATAAACGTAATCCCCAGCTGCTGATGCATATTTTTTAATTCTAGCTGCATTTCCTTACGCATTTTTAAATCCAAAGCACCCAAAGGCTCATCAAGCAAAAGGATTTCCGGCTCGTTTACCAAAGCTCTTGCAATAGCAATTCGCTGCTGCTGACCACCGGAAAGCGTAGCTACCCGTCTGTTTTCAAATCCTTCCAAGTCCACCATATCCAAAACATGGTTAACCTTTTTTCGAATTTCATCCTTTGGAAGCTTTTTTAATTTCAGCCCGAAGGCAATATTGTCATAAATATTCATATGGGGAAACAATGCATATCTTTGAAACACCGTATTAATCGGACGTTTGTTGGCAGGTATCTTTGTAATATCCTGACCATTCAACAAAATCTCTCCTTCCGTAGGCATTTCAAAACCTGCAATCATGCGCAAAGTTGTCGTTTTTCCACATCCGGAAGGTCCCAAAAAAGTAACGAACTCACCGCGTCCGACCTCAAGATTGAAGTCGGAAACAGCGGTAAATCCGTTATCTGTATAAGTCTTCGTAATATGTTTTAATTCGATAATATTACCCAAACGTTCTGCCATTTCTTTTGTATCCCTTTCTCAGTACAAAATTTATTACAGTAAGTGTGCTCTTAATTCCTCGCCGGATAAAGGACTTAAATATGCAGGAGCAACATCAAATACCGTCTTACATCCTGTCATACCTTCTTTATACATGCGGTTTACGGCACGACCAAAGGCAACTAAAACAGAACCGGTAAATTCCGGATTGGAATCCAGTTTCAGACTGTATTCAATCACGTGATTATGCTCTTTTTCAAAACCGGTCACACCGGTACGGAATACAAAACCGCCGTGAGGAATTTCGGAATGATCTCTGTTAAATTCCTCTTCGCTGATAAAATGAACGGTTGTATCATAGTCTGCAAAGTAATTGGGCATGGTCTTGATTTCTTCTTCAATCTTTGCAAGATCTGCTCCTTCCTCTGCGACAACAAAACACTCTCTGGTGTGTTTCTGTCTGGTGGTAAGCTCGGGATTTTCACAGGCACGAACACTTGCAAGTGCACTCTCTACCGGAATGGTATACTGTTTTGCATTTTTTACACCGGCAACGCGACGCACGGCATCGGAATGTCCCTGGCTGACACCTTTTCCCCAGAAGGTATAATCATTGCCTTCGGGCAAAATGGCATTGGCATATAAACGGTTTAAAGAAAACATTCCCGGATCCCATCCGCATGAAATCATGGCAACTTTTCCTGCCTCTTTTGCTGCCACGTCGACAGCTGCAAAATGTTGTGGAATATTTGCATGCGTATCAAAGCTGTCCACAACATTGAAATATTTTGCATATTCCGGTGTCTGCTTGGGAAGATCGGTAGCACTACCGCCGCATAAGAATAATACATCAATTTCATCTTTATAGTTTAAAATATCATCCACATGATAAACCGGCACTTTTGTAACAGTTGACACACTTGCCGGATCTCTTCTGGAAAAAACGGCCAAAAGCTCTATATCCGGTGCCTGTAAAATAGCGGATTCAATTCCTTTTGCAAGATTTCCATAACCTAAAATAGCTGCTTTCATGATAATTCCTCCTGGTTGTTTTTAGTATATTGTTCCTGCTCGTTGTTTTATATGCATTTTTTCTTGCATATTTATTTGCACATTGTGTCCTGCTCGTTGTTTCATCACATTCTTCTCAGTGCTTTATTTCCTTCGAAACGTTTCCAGTGCATTGTTTCTTGCAGTTTTATCTTGAAGATTTTACTTGTAATTTTTTGTACATATTTTATACAATTTTTCATATCACAATTTATTATTTTATTCTACCGCACCTGTGATAATCCAAGGCGCCGGCTGTATTTCAAAAGCATTTTTGGAATTTAATTTGGATACACAAACCTGAATAATATCAGGGTCCTTAATGCTAAATTTTTTACACAAATCAATCATGCCTGCCGCAACCTTAAAATCCAGTGTATAAATAACAAATTCTATTTGGGGATTGAGCTTTAACAGACATTCCATTTCCTGTTCCATACTAGCAGACGCCACTAACATGGTAACATCCGGTATGGGAAGGTCTTTCATGCTTTCTTCATCCACATGGTCAATAATAACAACGTTATTTAATCCAAACTGCGCCACATTTTCTTCCATGGTCTGTCGGTCCCTGTGGTTGTATTCCACCGCGATAACCGTTCCCTCGCCATTCATGATAGCAGCCTCAACCGCAATGGATTCTCCGGAAATCACACAAAGATTTTTTCCTTCACTAATCTGCATCTTACTTAAAAGAATGCTACGGATTTCCGAACCGACATAATGAACCGAACCCGATGCAAAATCGCGGTTGCGCATGCCAAATTTAATGGTATTGCGCGCATTCGGATTTAAAATCAACATGCCTGCGGATGCATTGATACCACGGGTAATCATGTCATAAACCTTATCCTGTTTAATTTCTCCTGTCGGCTCGCTCCCTTCATTGTAGATAACCGTACAATCACCTAAACCGGCGTGAAACATACGGTAAAAAATATCCGGATGCCCCGCTTCGGTAAACACTAAAACCGTACGATGTGCTTCTACCGTCGGAATTAAATTCTTGTTTTTTCTGGTAATATCCAAAATCTTAACATGCTCTAAGTCAATATCCGAATTCTGCGCAAAATACTGCAACCACAATAAAATATGCGCATTCGTAAATAAATTATTGTTTTCCATTTTTTATTTCTGTCCCCCTTTTTGTCTAGTTGCATTTTGCTAACAATGCTTCCCACTGCTTGTCAACATATTCCTGCGCTGCTTCAATCGTCCATTCATTTCCGGGCTTGAAGCAATGACGGAATCTTCCCTGCAGTTTCATAAACTCTTCGACCGGAAGTTTCTTTTTGGGCATATAGCTTAAATGATATTCCCCGTTTTCCACTTCATATAAGGGCCATACACAGGTTTCAACAGCCATCCTGCAGATTTCCGGTAACAATTCCGACGGATACTGCCATCCTCTCGGACAGGGTGTCAAAACATTGACAAAGGTAGGTCCTTGTGTATAAATCGCCTTATGCGCTTTTTCATGGAAATCTTTTAAGGTACCAATTAAAGTCGTCTGTGCCACATAAGGAGCACCATGAGCCACAACAATCTGTGTCAGATTCTTTTGTGTCTGTTTTTTACCAACGGACTCCACACCGGCAGGTGTCGTTGTTGCATTGGCAAAACGTGGTGTTGCAGAAGATCTCTGTGTACCGGTATTCATGTAGGCTTCATTGTCATAACAAAAATAGGTAAAATCATGTCCACGCTCCAAGGCTCCGGACAATGACTGAAAGCCGATATCATAGGTACCGCCGTCTCCGCCGATAGCTAAAATTTTAAAATTATCTTTTATTTTTCCACGGCGTTTCATCACGTTGTACGCCGCTTCCACACCGGAA
This sequence comes from Lachnospiraceae bacterium, assembly GCA_017626095.1. Lineage (GTDB taxonomy): Bacteria > Bacillota > Clostridia > Lachnospirales > Lachnospiraceae > UBA2882. The sequence continues at coordinate 17,370 of JAGAJL010000014.1, read as the reverse complement.
GCGGTTGCCGTTGCATTTTCAAATGCGGTATGGATGTAAGAATCATGCCATGCGGTATAAGGATACTGGAACGAAGAAACCTCCAGACATCCGGTCGCATTGCAGATGACAGCCTTATCTTCCGGCTCTAATGCACGCATCATGGCACGGCAGACAATACCCGCACCACATCCGGCACAAAGTCTGTGTCCTGCTTCAAAACGCTCGGGTTTGTTTAATTGTTCTTTTAAATTATAGGCCATCTTACTGCACCTCTTTTCTGAGATCACGCTGACCCATATGAGAATAAATAGGGCCGGTCTCTCCGGTTTCTACGATTTTGGCAAGTCTTGCAAATACCCTTTTGGCATGACCGACGGTAAAATCCCTGCCCCCCAAACCATATACGATATCAATCATCTTCGGACGCTTTTCCAAATTGATTGCTGCAGAAGCGGTTTCTGCAAATAACGGACCGCCGTTTGCACTAAATCCTTCACTCTTATCCAGTACGGCAACTGCCTTGCAATTTTTCAGTGCTTCCACGATTTCCTCACCGGGGAACGGTCGAAATACACGGACTTTGATCAGCCCGGCTTTCACACCTTCTGCACGAAGCTCATCGACTGCAACCTTTGCGGTGCCTGCAGAAGATCCCATAAGAACAATGGCAAGCTCTGCATCTTCCATGCGATAGCTTTCAAAAAATTCGTAGTGACGACCAAATCTTTTTTCAAAATCAGCCGCAACTTCCAAAATCACTCTCTTGGCATTTTTCATAGCTTCTGCCTGAGCCACACGCGCCTCCATGTAATAGCCGGATACGCCGTAAGGTCCGACAGCCAAAGGATTTTCACTCTTTAATAAGTAGTTTTCAGGATGATACTCTCCAACAAAATCTTTGACAGCCTCATCCTCTTCCAATTCAATATTTTCCAATGCGTGCGAGGTGATAAAACCATCTTCACATACCATGAGCGGCAATCTGACATCGGGATGCTCTGCAATCCGGTGAGCCTGTAAATAGTTATCATATGCTTCCTGATTGTTTTCCGCATAAAGCTGGATAAATCCGGAATCACGTTCTGCCATGGAATCAGAATAGTCATGATTGATGTTAATCGGACCTGTCAGGGCACGGTTAGACACTGCTAACACCAGGGGCAAGCGGCTGGATGCAACGACATACAGCATCTCATTCATATAAGAAAGTCCCGCTGAGGATGTTGCAGTTACCGCACGACAACCGGCAGCTTCAGCACCGGCACAAGCTGACAGGGCGGAATGTTCACTTTCCACACAGATAAATTCTGTATCCACTTTACCATCAGCAACATACTGCGCATAAAACTGCGGAATTTCCGTAGAAGGAGTAATCGGAAACATGGCAAATACGTCGGGATTGATCTGGCGCATTGCGGTTGCAATCGCTTCGTTTCCGGATAATCTGTCTTTGATACTCACGATTAGTGAACCTCCTTCCATTCAATTGCATCAAACGGGCATACCGATACACATATGCCGCAGCCTTTGCAATGATCATAATCAAAATCTTCCCTTTTTCCATCCTTAACCGGAATGGATGAATCCGGACAGAAAGGCGCACAAAGAAGACACTGTTTACATTTTTCCTTATGAAGCACCGGTACTTTGGAACGCCACTCACCGGTCATGGTCAGGGCAGATGTGCCCGGCTCATAGATTTCACATCCTGTGGTCAGTTCCTGCCAGGGAATTTGTTCATTGATTTCTGCTGCCTTTTTACTCATTACTCTTTAACCTCCTCCATCGCTTCGGCAAGGCAGTTTAAGTTACCCTCAACTACCTGCGGTTTCTTTGCAAATTTATGACGATAGGAAGTTTCCATATCCTTTAAAAAGGCTTCCTTTTCCACACATTTACTGACTTGTACAATTGCGGCTAACATCGGCGTATTTGGAAAATATGCTCCTAAATGCTTTTTTGAAATCTTACCTGCATCAATGGTAAAAACACGACCCTCATAACCGCGTAACAAAGGGCGCAACTCTGCTGCCGGTCTGGAAGAATTGATGACAATGGCACCTTCTTTTTTCAAACCTGCGGTAACATCAACACTCTCTAGTAATGTTTCATCCACAACAACGACATAATCCGGCTCGTAAATATTGGAATGAATCGAGCATCTCTCATCAGAAATGCGGTTATAAGCTGTAATCGGTGCACCCGAACGTTCCGGACCGTATTCCGGGAACGATTGTATGTACTTTCCGGACATAAATGCCGCATCAGCCAAAAGCTGACTTGCAGTCTTAGCCCCCTGGCCGCCACGTCCATGCCAGCGAATCTCAATCATATTATTCATATTCTTTCCCATTTCCTTTGTAGATCTTTTCTTGTGTTATTTTCTATCATCCATTGCCTGATAATCAATATGCTCACCGACATATTTGTAAGCAGGACGGATAATTTTATTGGCATTGATTAATTCTTCCAAACGGTGCGCACACCAGCCCGGTGTTCTTGCAATCGCAAAAATAGGAGTAAACAATTCCTCCGGAATACGAAGCATGGAATAAACAAATCCACTGTAGAAGTCGACGTTGGCACAGACATTTTTGAAAAGCTTTCTTCTCTCCATAATGAGGCGGCCTGCGATATTTTCTACGGTTTCATACAGTGCAAATTCTTCCATCATGCCCTTTTCTTCTGCTAACTTCTTTGCAAAATCTTTTAAGATGATTTCACGAGGGTCAGATAAGGTATAAACCGCATGACCCATACCATAAATCAAACCGCTGCGATCAAATGCTTTTTTATCCAGAATCTTAATCAGATAATCTTCAATCTCTTTTTCGTTGGTCCAATCCTTGATATTTGCTTTGATATCCGTAAACATATTCTGAACTTTTAAGTTAGCACCACCATGGCGGGGTCCTTTTAAGGAACCAATGGATGCTGCCATAGAAGAATATGTATCGGTTCCTGACGAAGTAACAACGTGTGTGGTAAAGGTTGAGTTATTACCACCGCCGTGCTCTGCATGCAAAACAAGTGCAATGTCAAGAACCTTTGCTTCTAACTCGGTATACTGTCCGTCATCACGAAGCATCAACAGAATGTTTTCTGCCATAGATAATCCTCTTTTGGGATTACGAATCATAAGTGTTGCATCTTTTCTAAAATGCATGTAGGAATGATAGGAATATACTGCAATCAAAGGAAGTTTATTGATTAATTCCAATGACTGACGCAGTACGTTTTGCGACGTAATATCATCCGGTAAATCATCATAGGTATAAAGAGTCAAGACACAACGCTGCATCGCATTCATAATGTTTGCATTAGAAGCTTTCATAACAACGTCACGTACGAAGCGTCCGCTCAAGGTCTGGAATTCTTCGCAAACCTTTAAATAACGATCCAACTGCTCTTTATTTGGTAATTTACCAAACATCAAAAGGTATGATGCTTCTTCAAAGCCAAAACGTCTGCCCTTTAATCCTGCTACCAGGTCTACAACATTGACACCCTGATAATACAGACTTCCTTCTGCCGGAATCGAGCGTCCGTTTACCAGATCGTAAGCACAGACATCCGAAATTTCCGTCAGACCGGTTAAGACACCTTTTCCTGCCGAATCACGTAAGCCCCGTTTGACATCGTATTCAATATAAAGGTTCTGGTCAATATGATGGTTGCTTAACAACTCTTTTTCCAATAGGTCAACATCTTTTTTGATTTCACCTAAGTCTTCTACTACCAGCATTTCATTTTTTTCACTCATCCTATCATACTCCTTTCAGCCAATATATTTGATGATTTATCGTTTCTTTTCTTCTTCCGGTAACTCTACGCGGATTTCTTTCGTACGAATTTCTTTACAAATCTGTTCAATAAAATCTGCAAGAGGTTTTTGTCCTTCATTTCCTTCAAAACGGCTTCTGACAGATACCAGTCCATCAGCCTGCTCCTGTTCGCCGACAACCAGCATATAAGGAAGTTTATCCATTCTGGCTTCGCGGATCTTGTAACCAATCTTTTCGGAACGATGGTCAACTGTGACATCAATGTCATTTTTTGCAAGTTCTTTACGAACCGCTTCCGCATAGTCTGAATACTTCTCAGAAATCGGGAGAATACGTACCTGCTCCGGACATAACCATGTCGGGAATTTGCCTGCATAATGCTCAATCAACCATGCAAGTGTTCTTTCATAACATCCCATGGAAGTTCTGTGGATAATCCATGGACGAACCTTTTCTCCCTTTTCATCGATGTAGTACATACCGAATTTTTCTGCGGAAGCACAGTCTAACTGGATGGTAACCATCGTATCTTCTTTTCCGTATACGTTCTTAGCCTGGATATCAATCTTAGGACCATAGAACGCAGCTTCTCCGTCAGTTTCCGTATAAGGGATGTTGTTTTTATCCATAACATCTCTTAAATACTGCTGTGTGCTGTTCCAATATTCTTCATCACCGAGATATTTTTCTGTATTGGCAGGATCCCATTTGGATAAGCGGTAGGTAACATCTCCGTCAATACCAAGTGTCTTCATAACATAATTACAAAGCTCCGTACATCTGGTCAACTCTTCTTCTGCCTGATCAGGTCTTAAAATAATATGCGCTTCTGTAATCGTAAACTGGCGGACACGAGTAAGACCATGCATTTCTCCGGAATCTTCATTACGGAACAAAGTAGATGTTTCTGCCATTCGATAAGGAAGATCCCTATATGAATGCTGCTCGTTCATATAAACATAGTACTGGAACGGGCATGTCATGGGACGAAGCGCCATTGTTTCCTTATCATCGTCATCTTTATTTAAGATAAACATGCCATCCATATAATGATCCCAATGTCCGGAAATCTTGTAAAGGTCAGATTTTGCCATAAGTGGTGTTCTGGTACGAACATAGCCCCATTCTTTATCTTCCAGATCTTCCATCCACCTCTGCAGTTTCATAATCATCTTGGTTCCCTTGGGTGTGAAGAGCGGAAGTCCCTGTCCGATGACATCTACGGTTGTAAAGAGCTTCATCTCACGTCCGAGTTTGTTGTGATCACGTTTTTTGATATCTTCCAAATGCTCCAGGTATGCAGCTAATTCTTCCTTATCATTAAAAGCAGTTGCATAAATACGCTGCAATTGTGCTTTATTGGAATCCCCTCTCCAGTAAGCCATGGAAGAAGAAATCAATTTATAAGCTTTGATTCCTTTTGTGTTCATCAGATGAGGACCTGCACAAAGGTCTACAAATCCACCCTGATCATAAAATGAAATTTCAGCATCTTCGGGAAGATCTTTAATCAGTTCAACCTTATAAGGCTCTTCTTTTTCTTCCATGAATTTGATTGCTTCTTCCCTGGGAAGGGTAAAACGCTCCAGTTTATTTCCTTCTTTTATAATCTTTTTCATTTCCTTTTCAATGTTGTCAAGATCTTCTCTGGAGAAAGGTTCTGCATCAAAATCATAATAAAAACCTTCGTCAATGGCAGGTCCGATTGCAACCTTTGCATTGGGAAAAAGTCTCTTAACTGCTTCTGCCATAACATGAGATGCTGTATGACGAACGACCCGCAGACCGGCAGGATCTTTGGCTGTTACGATATTCAATGTACAATCCTTGTCTAAAACTGTTCTTAAATCAACAATCTCTCCATCCACTTCACCTGCGCATGCAACGCGTGCAAGTCCTTCGCTGATATCTTTTGCAATGTCATATACGCTCATTGCCTCAGCATATTCTTTACTGCTTCCATCTTTTAATGTGATAATCATTTTTATTACCTTCCTATTCTGCATATTACATCTATTTTTATAAATTTTTTATTCCACAAACGAAATGCATTCAATTAATTCAACAAATGTAATTTATAAATTACTCTTCGTCATCCTCATCATCGTCACCACGATCACTAATATATCCGGCATTGTTGTTTCCGTTATTGCTTCCAATCACTCTGGTTCCTTTGGGGGACAAAAACATTCCCCACACCATACCAAATAAAAAAGCTACCAACAGAGCCAGGAAAAACTCCACCACGGTGATTTCTCTATCCTCTGCAAAAAAATCTTCTACAAATTCCATCTTTTCTCTCATTGTTTTTCCTCCTTTAAATATTTTATCTTTGTTTTCGTCCTTTCGGACTTCGCCTTCTTTCCTTTTTATGATAATACGAATTGCTCCGTGCTTCGCACTCTCGCAATTCTACAAAAATGAGAATTCCGTCCTTTCGGACTTCATTCTCATTTTTGTTAAACTCGCAAATACATTGCAGTTTTTGCATGCAAGCATGCAAAACTGCATGTGCTTGCGAGTTATTATCATAAAAAACGTCCCTTACATTGCAAAAACAATGTAAGGGACGTAATATACGCGGTTCCACCCTGCTTGTCTATGCGCCTCGATTCTCATCTCCTTCGATGACGGCTTACCAGACCACTCTTTATGATGATAACGGAATCACCGGACCGGATTAGGGCCACTCAGAGTTAGTTTTCGGATGTTTCCTGTAAAAGTACTCTCAGCAAATGTACTTCTCTCTGTTACATTCTCTCATCTTACTCGTCTCTTCAACGTGTTAGATATATGGGCCAATTTTTTTGGCACTTATTTCATATCATTTTATGCTTTGCTTGATAAAAAGTAAAGTCTTTTACTATTTATTTTTGCCACAACATTTTTTATACTTCTTGCCACTACCGCAGGGGCAGGGATCATTGGGATAAATCTTGGGAGCATTTACAACAGTCTGAGAACTCTTCTGCTCTTTGTAAAGTGCTTTTAATTTATCCTCATCAAAGATTTCTTTCCACTCTTCCAAACCATATAACCACTCAGCATCTGCAGCTACCATGTTTTTGTAAAGAAGCTCTTTATCAAATTTTAAAGATACTTCCGTATCTTCTTCCATCTCTTCGATTGGATTAGGAGCAACCAATGATTCCTGAATACCATCTAAAAAGCCGGTCATTTCCATCACTGTGATGCCGAATTTATCTGCTAATTCTTTAACGGTTCCTTTTACTTCAGTATCAGGATCTGCTAATAATTCTTTGTAAACAGCCTGTTCCTTCTTGAAGTAATCTCCCCAAAATCTCTGTAAATCACCTTTATTTGCTGACTCGTCATAAGCCACGTCTCTCCACTGATCTAATAATGCCATTTCAGTACTCCTTTTGCATTTTTACTATGGCGAAATATAAACGCCATTTGAAATAGTATATAAAAAATTTATAAATCTTGCAAGTAGTAAATCAAACCGACAGACAAACCGACAGACAGACACATATTACCATTCTACTTTGTAACTTTGATAGGTTGTATTTCCTTCTTTATCGGTAATGCTTTCCTCAACCGAATAAACATTGAAAATATCGGGTTTCAAATTAACCGTTACCTGCTTCACTTCATTTTCATCCACAAACATCAAAATTGCCGTGTTGTTTCTACGATAATCCAGACGGATATAACGGACAATTTTGGCATCCATATTCATCTGCTCATTGGTCACAAACCGTTTTGTCACCTTATCATAATAGTGGATTTCGTAATCCGGCTCTATGGTATTGGCAGACATGTCCGGCTCTTCTATTTTATTGTAATCATTCGCATATTTTTCGCGCTTGCTTTCTGATAACTGCACGACCATCTGGCATTGCTTATACACATTTGCCTCATCCAGTTTTGTATAAAACTGCTTTGCATCATAAGAACGAAAATAGCGATAAGCCTTGGGGCCAAAAAACAACAGGATAAAAATAGCTCCGGCAATCAGTACCAGACGAACCTTTCGGATATAGTTATATTTAGCGGCAAAGCTATGCGGTTTTTTATGCATAATAATCTTTGATGGCTCTATGAATTCCTCTTCAGACAATGCTAAAACCAATTCTTCAAACGTATCATAGCGATCCTGCGGATAAATATTTAATGCCTTCATGATTACATCACTTTGATACGCCATAATACCAATGTTTAAATCCTTTAACGCAACAACCGGATCTGTTTTTTCTTCGTTTTCATCTCCGATTCTTTCATAAAAAGGAGCTACTTTGATTCTGGTAACCGCTTCATAAATGATTGCCGCAACTGCATAAACATCCGTTTCCGATCCCAAAGTAGAATTTTCCATATACTGCTCTAAGGCTGAATACTCAGGAATACGCACGGTAGCCTGCTCTAAAATCGGCAGCATTGCATCTTCAATCGGATCGCCAAAGCCAACCAAGACCACTTTTTTATCTTTCGTCCGGATCATGGCAGGACTAATTCTGCCATGCACAATACCCTTTTTATGCAATGCATCCAAAGCCTCCATAACCGGCTTTAACAGATTTAGAACTTCCTTTAACTGCATCGGATGTGAATGAATCTTTTGCATAAATTCGAAAGGTGATACCCCTTCGGCATACTCAGTAATCACGTATACTGTTTGATTTTCCTCAAAAAAATTAAGGATATTCGCAATTCCTTCCATTGGATAAAGAGCGATTAAAGCTTTTGCCTTTTTCATCATATGCTCTTTTAATGTATAAAAGTCATGTTCATTGATATAGCGAACACAGGAAACCGTTCGTTCATCATCCTGATTTCTTTCCACAATGGAATTGGGAAAAAGCTCTTTTATTACTACTTTTTGCTCACGGAAAATATCAAAAGCAAGATATGTAATTGTCATGCCATTGCTGTCTAATACATCGTCAATCCGATAACGATCCTGCAACATGGTTCCGCTTCTTAAAACATATTTGGGATTTTTGTTTTTCATAAATATATCCTCTTTATAATTTCCAACAATACTCCTTTTATTATAGTCAGATATGTGATAAATTACAAGAAAAGGAATATAAAGGAGTTTTGTTATGCATTCAAAAGGACAACGTATTGCAGCATGGATTGGTATTATCCTGTTGGTCTCTCTATATATTGCAACACTGGTTTTTGCCATTTTTGATTTTGACGGCAAAGGAATGTTACTGCGCGCCAGTCTGATTGCAACCGTTACTGTTCCGATTTTAATCTGGGTCTATATCTGGATTTACGGAATGCTGACACAAAAACACACCATTGCATCCGTTGATTATGACTTTACGGCCGGCATGGATGAACATGATGATAAGACGGAAATCAATAATAGCGACCATCCCGTTTGCTAAATTTTATCAATCCTACCATACGATATCGCTCTAACAGCACATCTTTTCGGGAACACAAATCCAAAAAGGATGAAAAGTAAAAAGATAATACCATATCAATAGACATGATATTTTTTCAGTTCTTCAATCGCAGCTTCTTTGGTCGTAAAACAGATTGTTTTCATGCCAAATTTTGCAGCCGCCTCACAGTTATCCATTCTGTCATCTAAAAACACACATTCTTTTGGAATTAAATCATATCGTTCAATCAATCTCTGATATATTTCCGGTTCCGGCTTTACCAGTTTTTCCTGATAAGATAAAATTCCACCATCCATAAATGGAATAAAATCAAGGGCATCCTGACACTCAATTTCAGCTTTATGGGAAAAATTGGAAAGATATAAGACCCGGTATCCTTTCTGCTTTAATTCCAAAATCCACGGAATTGCATATTCTCTTTTCGTAATCATATCATGAACATTCTCACATAGCTGCCTTATCTGAGGCTCTAATTCGGGATCATTTCTAATAAAACCATTTATCAGCTCTTCATCCGTTTTTGCTCCTCTGTCAAAATCGTTCCAAGCCGGCGATAATACAGTTGCCTTCGCAATTCGCGACAGAATGTCTTTTAGAAAATGAAAGCTCTCAAAATACTCTTTCCATCCAAAGTCTGCTAAAACATTTCCGATATCAAAAATAATTGTAGTAAGCATACGCTAACTCCTGTTCGTTTCAAATAATAACTCCAACAATCCTTTTGCCGCAAAGCTTGTCGGAAGCTTTTGGTTGGTTACCACACATATCTGTCTTTTGGGAATCATTTTATTAAATCGTATCTCAAACAGTCTGCCACTGTCGATTTCCGGCTGAGCAAAATCCCGCACAACGCAACCTACACCTAGATTACGTAAGGCAAACTGGACAATCATATTGGAGGTCGCCAGTTCAAATTCCGGATTTAGAATGACATCATTTTGTGCCAACAGTTCATCCATATATTTTCTGGTACTGGTGTTTTTTTCCAATGAAATAATCGGATAGTTCAACAGTTCCTTAAAATCCGTCATATGATTTTTTAATTGTGTATATCTTCTTCCGGCCACAAAGATATCTTCAATTTCCCGTACCGGTCTGACTTCCATTCCATCCAAAACCTCAAACGGCGTGGACACCAGACACAAATCTACCGAGCCATCCATTAGGTTTTTCAAGGTTTCCGGCGTCGGCGCATTGGAAATCTTTACTTTAACATCGGGATGCTGTTCATGATATTTTTCCAAAAACGGCAACAAAAAAAATTCCAATGTCATGTCGCTGGCCCCGATATGCAACTCCCCTGCTTCCAAATTCATTAGTTTTTGTAAAACCTGCTCCCCATGGGCAATTTGCTCATACCCACCTTTGACATAGTCAAACAAAATTTCCCCTTCCGGTGTTAATCGGATCCCCCGGGAAGTCCGAAGGAATAATTTAGCCTTAAGGTTAGCCTCGAGTAACTTCATTGACTGGCTGACAGCCGGCTGTGAAATATTTAAAAGCTCGGCCGCTCTGGTCAAGCTTTTCTCTTTTGCAACAAAGTAAAACACTTTGTAATACTCTAAATTTCCATCCATAGAATTCTCCAAAATAAAGCATTATTCTCTTTAACATACTGAAAAATATGTGGCAATTTATTTGCCGGGAATCTCAGCTTTCTATACCAGTGCACTAGAATGTTTTCACATTATTCTGGTGGTTAAAATTATTCATCTGACCACGCAAATCTTCGCCGCGTTGTTTATAATAATCAATCTGTTTTCCTTTTAATTTCCCGGAATCAGTTAATTCATCAAGCATTTTCCAATACTCTTCATAATTGAGTTTGGCTGCATCCTTGTAATTATTTTCAAAATTCATCTGCAGGGTTTGAAGTTTATTTTCTAATAGCTGATTCTTTTTCAGAAGTCCGAACATCTGTTATACACCTTTCATAAAGTACTTTCAACTTTTGATAATTTTTAAATCCATTTACATTCTGTACTTTTGTAATCCGATTCTTTCATGTACTTATTATAGCTCATACATTCATATTTTCACAACAAAAACCGATTGTATTATCCAAGTCTCAGTAGATACAATCGGTTTTTAACTCTTTTTTCAATTCTTTCATTTTTTCAGTTCTTTTATCTCTCGCCCCATTAAAGAAAGCATTTCGCGATCATTCTGAATGGTAGCCTTTGCTACCGTTAAAATCTTTTGGGCGTTTCAATATTATGATGATACCGGTCCACACCGATTTCTTTTAATCTTCGGAATTGTTCGCGATTTAAAAAGCCCATGGATGCGCAGAGCTCAATATCACATTCTTTTTTCATTCGCATAAATGCACTAAGTGCTTTCTCAAATTCCTCTCCGCTCAAATTTCGTCCTGCGGTAACAATGGAAAATCGATCCACACCTTCGCGTTCATTTAACTTACATGCTTCTAAAAGTTCTTCTTCCGACAAAAAGTCATAGACATTACAATCTGTATGGTAATGAGCAGACTGTGCACAGTATTTGCAGTCTTAAAAGCCTGCGTCCTTCAATCATCTTATCTGCCAGCTGTAACATATCTTATTCCTGCACATCAGTTTGTTTTTCTTTTTGTGCTGTCGGTAACAAATGTGCCTTTGCAAGTGCATGCCGAATTGCTTTTCCTAAAATACCGGCAATTACGATTTTTGCAAGATCGAAAGGAATAAACGGAAATACGCAAACTGTCAGTGCCTGTGACCAGGTATATTCCAATTGATAAATAAACCAGATGGTTCCAAACAAATATGCAACAATAGTTCCTAACACCATTCCCAGACTGGTTATAACCACATTGGCATGTGATTTTTCCATAAAAATACCACAGATAATTGCCATTAAAATAAATCCGATCAGGTATCCACCGGTAGGTCCAGCTAACTTTCCGATACCACCTTCATAACCGGAAAACACCGGCAATCCAATCATACCTAAAAACAGGTATACAATATAACTGATTGTGCTTCCCTTTGTTCCTAAAAGATATACTGCTAAGTAGATAACAAGATTGGTTAACGAAACCGGAACTGGACCAATCGGAACGGAATTCGGTCCCAATACACACATCAGTGCAGCCATCAGTGCACACGTTGTCAATTGATATACTTTTGTCTTATTTTTCATTTCTTTTTCACTCCTGTATTTTATTTCCATAAACTAAAATACAGAGAAAAAATAGAATTGCCAACTACTTTTTCGAGATGGTTGACAATTCTTTTTTATATTCTTTTTGATTTTACTTAACTGGTTTTTATTCTTTGTACAATTTATTTTTCCATTTCGAATTTGTGTTCCCCAATATATATCTTTGCGCACCGGCTTTTACGAGGTTTTGTGCCTTTCTTAACGACATAAACGAACAAAAAGAAATGACCGGTTTCAACTGTCTGAAGACAAAGTCTTAGTTTTGAAACCGGTCTGGTATTAAGAATGATAATATATTTTACACATTGATTTCGGCAGTCATTCCCAAAAGATCTTTATTAGCTTCCAAAATCGGATTTACAACATCCTTAATGAACTTCTCTACCTGAATCGGTGAACGTCCAACATATTTAGAAGGATCCATGGTCTTTTGCAAATCTTCCAAACTCATACCGAACGCAGGATCATTGGCAATCAGTTCCAGTAAATTATTTTCCTTACCTTCCTGTTTTACATGTTTTCCTGCTTCCATTGACAGAGTACGGATAATTTCATGCATTTCCTGACGGTTACCGCCGTTTTTAACAGCATCCATCATGATATTTTCAGTAGCCATAAACGGCAACTCGCTCATCAGACGTTTGGTAATAACTTTGTCATAGACTACCAATCCGTCAACAACATTTAAGCAAAGATCCAGAATGCCGTCGATTGCAAGAAATGCTTCCGGAATAGATAATCTCTTATTGGCAGAATCATCCAACGTTCTCTCAAACCACTGAGTAGCTGATGTAATAGCCGGATTTAAAGCATCGATCATGACATATCTGGACAAAGAAGCGATACGCTCACTTCTCATGGGATTTCTCTTATATGCCATAGCAGAGGAACCAATCTGATTTTTCTCAAAAGGCTCTTCCACTTCTTTTAAGTGCTGTAACAGACGAATATCGTTACTCATCTTGTGGGCGCTTGCGGCAATGCCGGCTAAAATATTGCAAACTCTTGTATCTGTCTTGCGGCTGTAAGTCTGACCGGATACTGCAACGCACTGTAAAAAGCCCATTTTCTTTGCAATCATGGGATCAATCTTATCAATGGTTTCCTGATCGCCATTAAATAATTCCAAGAAAGATGCCTGCGTACCGGTAGTTCCTTTAGAGCCCAGTAACTTCATGGTAGAAAGCACATAATCCAAATCTTCCAAATCCATGCAGAATTCCTGACACCATAAGGTTGCTCTTTTACCTACTGTTGTAGGCTGTGCCGGCTGAAAATGAGTAAATGCCAACGTCGGAAGATCTTTGTACTGATCTGCAAATTTTGCCAGCTCTGCAATAACATTGACCAATTTCTTTTTTACCAGCTTTAATGCCTCTGTCATGACGATAATATCCGTATTATCACCAACATAGCAGGATGTTGCACCCAAGTGGATAATACCTGCTGCCTTCGGGCACTGCTGTCCGTATGCATATACATGACTCATAACATCATGGCGCACCTGTTTTTCTCTTTCTTTTGCAACATCGTAATTAATATCATGAACATGCGCCTTTAACTCATCAATCTGTTCCTGTGAAATTACCGGCTTTCCATCCTGCGAAAGACCTAATTCCATCTCCGTCTCAGCAAGTGCAATCCATAATTTTCTCCAGGTCGAAAATTTCATATCCGGCGAAAAAATATATTGCATCTCTTTACTTGCATATCGTTCCGACAACGGACTTACATATCTGTCATTGCTCATGTTTAGTCTCCTCTGCTTGTATATTTTACGATAACGTTGGCAACTATTTTATCCACTCACCATCGTTATTCTACCGTTAAATAATAGCATAACTAATAAAACTTGAAAAGTTATTGTTCAAATTCGCCCCGAATATCTTCTTTCGGGGGCTCCATCGGATATTTTCCGGTAAAGCAGCCCTTACATATCGGCAACCCGTCTACTAACTCGATTAATCTGTCAAGCCCCAGATAACCAAGACTGTCTGCGCTGATAATCTGACGAATTTCCTCTACTGTACGGTTATACGCAATCAACTGCTCTCTTGCGGGTACATCGGTCCCGAAATAACACGGCCATAAAAACGGCGGTGAAGATATGCGCACATGTACTTCTTTGGCTCCGGCATCGCGAAGCATCTTTACGATACGGTCGGAAGTCGTTCCTCTTACAATGGAATCATCAATCATGATGACACGTTTGCCTTCCACAACTTCACGAATTGGATTTAATTTTACCTGCACACTGCTTTCGCGGCTCTTTTGCTTGGGCTTGATAAAGGTCCGGCCCACGTAGGTATTTTTTACAAAAGCTGTTCCGTAAGGAATACCTGACTGCATGGCATAACCCATGGCCGCACAGTTTCCGGATTCCGGTACTCCGGTTACAATATCGGCTTCTACCGGCGAATCCATTGCCAGAAATTTACCTGCCAATATACGCGAATGATACACACTGACACCATCAATCACACTGTCAGGTCTGGCAAAATAAATATATTCAAAAATACATCTTGCATGCTCTTCTTTGGGAAGACACATACTTTTATCCGATTCAATTCCCTTTTCCGGACTGATCGTGACGATTTCACCGGGCTCCACATCCCGGACAAACTCAGCACCAATCGTATCTAAGGCGCAGGTTTCACTTGCCAGGATATAGCAGTTGTCCCTTTTTCCGATACAAAGTGGTTTAAATCCAAAAGGATCTCTCGCACCTATCAATTTTCGCGGGCTCATGACAATCAAAGAATAGGCTCCCTTGATTTTTTTCATGGCACGTCCGACAGCTTCTTCTACACTTCCGGTATTCAGTCTTTCTCTGGCAATATGATAGGCAATGACCTCCGAATCGATTGTCGTCTGGAAAATAGCTCCGGTATATTCCAGTTCTTTTCGCAGCTCCGGCGCGTTAATCAAGTTTCCGTTATGCGCTAATCCCAGTGTTCCTTTTACGTAGTTTAGAACCAATGGTTGTGCATTTTCCCTGGTCGAACTTCCCGCTGTGGAATACCGCACATGCCCCACACCGATATCCCCCTTTAAGCTGGCCAGTGTTTCCGGCGTAAACGCCTCATGAATCAGCCCCATGTCTTTGTGAGTTGTCACTTTTCCTTTTGGTCCCATGGTCTCACTGACTGCAATACCACAGCTCTCCTGTCCTCTGTGCTGTAATGCAAACAGACCATAGTAAATACTGGTAGCCACATCATTGCCGTCAAAATCGTACATGCCAAACACACCACATTCTTCTTTGATGTGTTCATCGTACTGCTTTCCGGATTCCTGCATCAATTCTTCACTCATATTGTCATTCCTTTCGCTGTCTATCATTGAATCTAAATTTTTATTCTATTTTATAAATCATCTCTGACCTAACTGTATTGCTCTGTGGCAAAAATTATCTGAGACTTGACTATATTGCTCTGTGGCAAAAGAACCTTTACGATTTAAATTTGCCGATAAATTCACGCACTCTCGGATTTTGCGAAGCAAATACTTCCTCGGGGGTTCCCTGCTCCTGAATAACACCGTCTTCCATAAAAATAATGCGATCCGATAATTCACGCGCAAATTCCATTTCATGGGTTACAATAATCATTGTCATCTTCTGCTTTGCAAGATCCTTGATAACCTTTAAAACTTCCGCCGTTAGCATGGGATCAAGGGCAGAAGTCGGTTCATCAAAAAATAAAATCTTAGGCTGAAGCGCCAGTGCTCTTGCGATGGAAACTCTTTGCTGCTGTCCACCCGAAAGCTGATAAGGATAAGCATCTCTTTTATCGGATAGACCAAGCTGACTTAATAGTTTTTCCGCCCGCTCATCAGCCTCTTTTTTACTCACCTTATAGACGGAAATCGGGGCATCCACAATATTCTTATAAACACTGTAATGCGGAAATAAATTGAAATTCTGGAAAACCAATCCGTAATAATGGCTTATTCTCCGCAAATCTTTCTTGGAGGCATACACGCTTTTTCCGTTGTGGTCAAAAGCAGCTCCTTCCCCCATATAAATCAAATCGCCGCCATCCATTTTTTCAAGCATGGTAGCACATCTTAAAATCGTTGATTTTCCCGAACCGGACGGTCCGATGATGGAAACCACTTCACCTTCCTTTACCGAAAGGGAAATGTCTTTGAGGACTTCAAGCCCGTCAAAGCTTTTTTTCATATGATTGATTTCTAAAATGTTCATATCGTTCCTCCTATCGGTAATAGCTCATTTTTTTCTCAATCCGCTCCATGGTAAATGCCACAAGCAGGTTGAAAATATAATAGAAAACTGCTGCTACCACAAAAGGAATCATCGTCGTCTGTGCTGCGGCAATCTGTTTTGCAATGGTAAACATCTCCATGTATGCAAGAGAAAAAGCAAGAGAAGTATCTTTTACCAGTGTAATCACTTCATTGGTAATCGCCGGTAAAATCCGTTTGATTACCTGAGGCAGAATGATTTTAAAAAATGTTTGGGATTTGCTGTAGCCTAACTGCGTAGCCGCTTCATACTGTCCAACCGGCATGGATTCAATTCCGGAACGGTATATTTCCGCATAATATGCCGCATAGTTTAAAACAAAACCTATGATAATCGCAATAAAGCGATATCCTTGCGACAATTTGACACCAAACAGATAATAGGGACCAAAATATACAACTAAAAGCTGAAGCATAAGAGGAGTTCCTCTCATAACGGAAATATAAAATTTGAAAATGGAAGAAACCAGTTTATTTTTTGACATTCTTCCAAATGCAATAACAAGACCAAACGGCAGCGACAAAGCCAATGTCCAGAAAAAAATCCCCACCGTCTTAATCATTCCCGAACTCAGTTGTTGCAGTATCGTTACGAAATCCATACGTTCCTCCTGTGTTTTCCATTCCCATTACCTATACAGCCGATTAGCGCCATAACCCCGATAAAAACGCTTCGCTTATTTTATCGCTGATTAGCACTCGCCAAATGCAATTGTGCAAGCACATTGCATTTTTCTCGTTGCCATAACCCCGATAAAAACGCTTCGCTTATTTTATCGCTGATTAGCACT
>JAGAJL010000013.1 GCA_017626095.1 Lachnospiraceae bacterium | reverse complement strand
TTGCTACGCACTTTGTGCTCTCGCAATCCTAAAACATTCGAAATCCGCCCTAATCGGGCTACTTTCTCATGTTTTGCGGGTCTCAAAGTCATACTTTTTCATGCGAGCATGAAAAGTATGACCTTTTGCCCCTGGTATCATTATTATTACATGAATCATGACATTGAAAAGATTAATATATTAGAATGAAGACGTTTGAAAGTAAATTAAATCAAATAGAGAATAGTAATTTATATCCGTTTCATATGCCGGGACACAAAAGACGTCCGATTAATTCGCAGTTAGCTTCTGCTTACGTTCGTGATATCACTGAAATTGACGGATTTGATAACTTGCATCATCCGACGGATTTCATACGTCTTGAAGAAGAATTTGCGGCAAAGCTTTTTGGTGCAGACGAAAGTTTCTATCTAATAAACGGAAGCAGTTGCGGTATTCTGGCAGCAATTCATAGTATATCCAATGTTCCGGGCAGACTTCTGGTAGCAAGAAATTGTCATAAATCGGTTTTTAATGCTCTCTATCTGACGGGAAAAGAAGTTGATTACATTTATCCGGAATGGGATGAAGATTATCCGTTCAATGGTTCTGCCTGTGTTGATCAAATAAAAAAAATGATTTGCCGGGAATCTTATGCAGGTATCATTTTTACTTCACCCACATATGAAGGGATTGTCAGTGATATAGAAAAAATATGTGAACTTGCCCATTCTTATCACATACCGGTTGTCGTAGATGAGGCGCATGGTGCACATTTGGGAATTTGGGGCGGAGATGGGTTTTTTCCAAAAAGTGCAATACAGTGTGGTGCTGATATTGTGATTCAAAGTACGCATAAAACACTGCCTGCAATGACGCAGACGGCATTGTTGCATGTGCAGGGAAAATTGATTGACCGGATAATCTTAAAGCATCAATTGACGATATTTCAATCCAGCAGTCCGTCATACATTTTGATGGAAAGTATATCAGATGCGTTGCATTTTTGTGCAGAAAGGAAGCATGAACTTGCAGAAGCGTATACAAAGCAACTGGAAGATTTTTATGATGAAACCGCTTCCTTGAAAAATCTGTATCTGTTTTCAAATAAAGATACGCAAGGCTCTTTTGTTTATGATCATGATCCGGGCAAACTGGTGATTTGTATCAGAGACAATGTTGGCATGACCGGAAAAGAGTTAGGTTTGCTTTTACGGGAAAAGTATCAATTGCAAATGGAAATGGAAGAAGAGAATTATGTCATTGCCATGACAAGTGTTATGGATACAAAAGAAGGTTTTCAAAGGCTTTTAGCAGCTTTGAGGGAGATAGATCGGGAATTATCCAATCAATTATCCGATAGAAAAAGAGAAAACGGAGATATTATAAAGAAAAGACCATTTCCTTATTCTAGGACAAGACTTACCATCCGGGATGCTATGAATAGCAAAAGCAGAGAATACTATTTAAAAGATGCGAAGGATAAAATCAGCGCGGAATTTATCTATTTATATCCGCCCGGGATTCCCTTGGTTGTTCCGGGAGAGCAGATTACACAAGAGGTGTTGGATTACTTAACGGAAAAAGGCGATGCAGGGTTAAAAATACAGGGACCTGCAAAAATCGATCAGGGAATCATATCCTGTGTATCAGATGAATAGAAAGACGAGGATATTAAGATGAGAAAAACAAAAATTATTTGTACAATAGGTCCGGCTTCGGAAAGTGAAGATAAATTAAAGGAATTAATGTTAGCAGGCATGAATGTTGCCAGATTTAATTTTTCACATGGTACGCATGAGGAGCAGAAAAAGAAATTGACAAGTGTCATAAAGGTAAGTAATGAGCTGGGTCTTCCGGTGGCAACATTACTGGATACAAAAGGACCCGAAATCCGTTTAAAGGATTTTGAAAACGGAAAAGCACAGCTTGAAGCGGGACAAGAGTTTATTCTGACGACAGAAGATATTTTGGGAACAGAAAAAAGGGCATCCATCACATATAAAAATCTAAAGAATGATGTAAAAGAAGGGATGACCATTCTGATTGACGACGGAAAAATCGAAATGGTCATTAAAAAGATTACGGATACGGATATTGTCTGTCGGGTTATCAATGGCGGAACCGTATCAAATCACAAAGGAATCAACGCACCCGGAGCAGTTTTATCCATGCCGTATATCAGTGAAGTTGATTATCAGGATATTATCTTTTGTGCTGAAATGGGATATGATTTTCTGGCAGCATCCTTTGTACGCTGTAAAGAGGATATTTTAGAGGTCCGCAAAATTTTGCAGGAGCATAACAGTTATGCAAAAATAATTGCGAAAATTGAAAATATGCAGGGAATTGATAATATTGATGAAATCCTGGAAGTAGCGGATGGTATTATGGTTGCACGTGGCGATATGGGTGTTGAAATCCCGCTTGAAGAAGTTCCGGTTATCCAGAAAAGCATGATCAAAAAAGCCGTTGCCAAAGGAAAACATGTTATTACGGCAACACAGATGTTAGAATCGATGATCGGAAATCCAAGACCGACCAGAGCGGAAACCGCCGATGTTGCCAATGCCATTTATGATGGAACCACTGCCATTATGCTTTCCGGTGAGACCGCGGCCGGAAAATATCCGGTTGAAGCAGTCAAAACGATGGCGAGAATTGCGGAAAGAACCGAAAATGATATTGATTACGGTGGAAGAATGAAAAAGGCGAATCAGGATATCCAGACAGATATTACTACGGCAATTTCACATGCTACCTGTACAACAGCAGCCGACTTAAAAGCAGCTGTCATCATTACGGTAACGATGTCCGGATTTACAGCCGGCATGATTTCCCGTTTTAAACCGGAATGTCCGATTATTGGATGCAGTGTCAATCCAAGAGTATGCCGCCAGCTCAATCTCTCATGGGGAGTACAGCCTTTACTTATTGAAAAAGAAGAAACAGCAGATGATCTGTTTGAAGAGGCAACGCAGCAGGCGAAAAAAGCGGGGCTAATCAAAGACGGAGATATTGTAGTACTGACTGCAGGTGTGCCGTTGGGAAAGGCCGGAACCACCAATATGTTACGAGTGATAGAGGTATAGTCTTAGTTAACAGGGGAAACAAATGGGAAAAATATTTTACCTTATGGGGAAAAGTTCATCAGGTAAGGATACAATCTACAACAAGCTTTTACAAAACAAAAAATTGAACCTGCAAAAAATTGTACTTTATACAACCAGACCTATCCGGGCAGGAGAAGAAAACGGAATCCATTATTATTATGTGGATGAAAAGAAAACGGATGAATTGATAAAGGCAGGCAAGGTAATAGAATTAAGAGCCTATGATACATTTTATGGTGTCTGGAAGTATTTTACGGTTCATGATGATCAGATTGATTTGGAAAAATCAGATTATCTGATGATTGGGACCATCGAATCTTTTCAAAAGACAAAGGCATATTTTGGAAGTGAACGAGTTGTACCGATTATGATAGAGTTAGATGACGGAGTTCGTTTGCAAAGAGCTTTGGACCGTGAACGAAAAGAAGAGCATCCGCGTTACGAGGAGATGTGCCGTAGATTTTTGGCAGATTCGATTGATTTTTCGCCGGAAAAGAAAAAAGAAGCAGGAATAGAAAAGGAATTTTATAATCAAAATCTGGAAGAATGTCTGTGTGAGATAGAAGCATATATTTTGTCAAATCAATAAGGATTATAAAAAGATATTGAAATAAGTTTTCAAATATTGTCCTGCAAAAGAAAATCCGTGATAAATCATAAAATGCTTTGAGAGGATGTATGAAGAAGGGATGGTGAGTAAATGGACATAAAAGTGAATCAGGTTGCGCCCGTGCCACAAGTTACCCAGACTGAAAATGTACAGGCCGGAGACGGAACATTTAAATTTATTCTGGCAAGTAATATTGCGGAACAGGAATTGCAGGTCCGTTTAAGCGCCATGATGCAGGAAATCACGCAGCAGGGTGACAGGATTTCCAAAAAAATGGATGTCCGCGACATGAAAAAGTACCGGGCGTTGATCAAAGACTTTATGAATGAAATTGTAAATCGCAGTCACAAATTTTCCAGAGAGAATTTTTTGGATAAAAAGGGTCGTCATCGTGTTTACGGCATTATTCGTCAGGTAGATGATACCCTCGATGAACTGGCAAGAGAGCTTGTCAAGGATGAAAAAGACCATATAGCGATTTTAAGTCGAATAGACGAAATCAGGGGATTGCTTTTAGATATTTTTACGTAGAAGAGAAGGTGAAAAGATGGCAACATTTCAAGATATTATAGGACAGGAGCAAATAGTTGAGCATTTAAAGACCGCTGTAAAAACAGATCAGGTAAATCATGCATATGTTATTCAGGGAGAACGAAGCAGCGGCAAGGAATTTATTGCCAAGGTTTTTGCAGAGGCATTGCAGTGCGAAAATCAAAAGGACGGAGATGCTTGTGGCGAATGCCATTCCTGCAAACAGGCAGAAGGTGGAAACCAGCCCGATATCATTAGGGTAACACATGAAAAGCCCAATACCATTGGTGTAGAAGACATCCGTAAGATTACCCAGGATGTGGTCATTAAGCCTTATAGCAGCAAAAGAAAAATCTATATTATTAATGAAGCGGAAAAGATGACGGTTCAGGCGCAGAATGCCTTGTTAAAAACTTTAGAGGAGCCTCCGTCATACGCAGTGATTATTTTATTAACAACCAATGTGGATGCATTGCTGCAGACCATTCAGAGTCGTTGCATCCTGCTTACCATGAAACCGGTAAGGGACGAACTGGTAAAAAAATATCTGATGCAGGATGTAAAGGTTCCTGATTATAAAGCGGATGTTTGCGTTGCATTTGCTAGGGGAAATGTAGGACGAGCAAAGGCATTGGCATCCAGTGAGGAATTTGACAATATCAAGCATGATGCGGTAGCATTGTTAAAGTATATTCGTGATATGGAAATCTCAGATATTCTGACAGCAATTAAAAAGATTTCTGAGTATAAAATGGAAATTGATGATTATCTGGATATTATGGCAGTCTGGTACCGTGATGTGCTTTTATTTAAAGCGACCAACGATATCAATCATCTGATTTTCAGAGATGAATTGCCTTATATCAAAAAAACGGCTGATCAAAGTACGTATGAGGGAATTGAGATTATTATTGATGCTTTGGAAACAGCCAAATCAAGACTGAAAGCAAATGTTAATTTTGATCTTACGATGGAATTATTGCTCTTAACGATGAAGGAGAATTAATATGCAAAAAATAATTGGAGTGCGTTTTCGTACTGCGGGAAAAGTCTATTTTTTTAATCCCAAGGAATTATTTATCAAAAAAGGTGACCACGTCATTGTTGAAACTGCGCGTGGATTGGAATACGGAACCGTAGTCAGCGGAGTTCAGGAGATGAAGGATGAAAAGATTGCACAGCCTCTAAAACCTGTTTTACGTGTTGCAACAGCCTATGATGAAAGACAGCAGGCAGACAATGTTGAAAAGGAAAAAGAAGCTTTTCAAATTTGTCTGGAGAAAATCCGTAAGCATGGCTTAAAAATGAAGCTGATTGATACGGAATATACATTTGACAATAATAAAATCTTATTTTATTTCACAGCCGATGGAAGAATTGATTTCAGAGAGCTGGTAAAAGATCTGGCAGCTGTTTTTAAAACAAGGATTGAACTGCGTCAGATTGGTGTCCGGGATGAAACAAAGATTTTGGGAGGTATCGGCATTTGCGGAAGACCGTTGTGCTGTCATACATTTTTATCGGAGTTTGCACCTGTTTCCATCAAAATGGCAAAGGAACAGAATTTGTCTCTAAATCCCACAAAGATATCCGGAGTTTGCGGAAGACTGATGTGTTGTCTGAAGAATGAAGAAGAAACATATGAAGAGTTAAACAGAAAGCTCCCCAATGTCGGAGATCATGTGACCACACCGGATGGAAAACGCGGTGATGTGCATAGTGTAAACGTATTGCGCCAATTGGTAAAAGTCGTTGTGGATAATGGTGATGAAAAAGATATTGTAGAATATCATGTGGATGATTTGCGCTTCAAACGTCATCATAGAAAAGAAAAAATGGATGTAAATGATGCAGAATTAAAAGAATTGGAAAAACTGGAACGTCAGGAAGGAAAGTCAAAATTAGATGACAACTAGGTTAAACGAAGGCGAAAGGCTGGATGACCTGGGACGAAAAGGATATCAGATTATTCAAAACCCCAAATTATTCTGTTTTGGTATAGATGCTGTTTTGTTGACCGGTTTTGCAAAAATTAAGCCGGGGGCAACGGTTTTGGATCTGGGAACAGGAACCGGCATTATTCCGATTTTATTAGAAGCTAAAACAGAGGCTTTGCATCTGACCGGCCTTGAGATACAAAAAGAAAGTGCTGATATGGCTTATCGAAGTGTTTTACACAATAAGCTGGAGCATAAAATTGATATTGTACAAGGAGATATCAAGGAGGCTTCTTCTATTTTTCCTAAGGGAAACTTTGATGTGGTCACCTGCAATCCGCCTTATATGATCGGAGCTCATGGGCTTACCGGAGAAAATGAGCAAAAGACGATTGCCAGACATGAGGTTTTGTGTACCTTTGAAGATGTAGTCAGAGAAACCTCGGCCTTGTTGAAACCGGGAGGAACCTTTTATCTGGTTCACAGGCCTTTTCGGCTTGTAGAGCTATTTGGCACCATGACAAGATATCAGTTAGAACCCAAACGGATGAAAATGGTTCATCCATATGTGGATAAAGAACCGAATATGGTTTTAATTGAAGCAAAAAAGGGAGGAAAATCCCGGATAGAAATAGAAGCGCCTCTGATTGTGTATCAGAGTCCCGGCGTTTATACAGATGAAATATATGATATTTATAAACCGCCGGAATATGACGACCGCATAAAAGCAGATTAGGAAATAAGATGAGTGGAATTTTATATTTATGTGCGACTCCCATCGGAAATCTGAAAGATATGACACCTCGGGTAAGGGAGACGCTAGAGCAGGTGGATTTAATTGCAGCTGAGGATACCAGAAACAGCATAAAGCTGTTGAATCATTTTGGCATCCGGACTCCTATGACCAGTTATCATGAATATAACAAAGTAGATAAAGCAAAAACCCTGATTGCGAAGCTGCATCAGGGGCAGAATATTGCGCTTATTACAGATGCCGGAACTCCGGCTATCTCCGACCCCGGAGATGTTCTTGTAGCAATGTGCATAAAAGAAGGCATAAAAGTGACCAGTTTGCCCGGGCCAGCCGCCTGTATTACAGCACTGACACTTTCCGGATTACCAACCAGAAGATTTTGTTTTGAAGGATTTTTGCCTTCTGAAAAAAAGGAACGAAACCTGATTTTAGAAGAACTTTCTCAGGAATCCCGGACCATAATTATGTATGAAGCGCCGCATCATTTAAAAAAGACTTTGAAAGAACTTTTGGATGCGCTTGGAGATCGTAGGATTACGCTGTGTCGCGAGTTAACCAAAAGGTTTGAAGAAATCATGCCGATGTCATTAACCGAGGCGGTTTCTTATTATGAACAGGAAGATCCCAGGGGAGAATATGTTCTTGTATTGGAGGGGAAAAGCCTGAATGATAAGAAAAAAGAAAAACAGACGGACTGGCAGACGGTTTCCATTGAAGAACATATGACCATGTATGAGCAAAACGGCATGGAACGAAAAGAGGCCATGAAGGCTGTCGCCAAGGACAGGGGGATTTCAAAACGGGAAGTTTACAAATATCTTCTAAAAGATATTGACAAGGAAGATAGTTGATAATATACTTTCGATAGTCAAAGCAAATATTTGATGATAATAATAAAGGAGAAGTGAACATGTTAGAAAGAGTTATTGAAATCATTGTTGAACAGCTTAGTGTTGATGGAGCGTCTATTACAGAAGAGACTTCCTTTAAAGATGATTTGGGAGCAGATTCTTTAGACTTGTATGAATTGGTTATGGCTTTTGAAGAAGAGTACGGAGTAGAAATTCCTCCGGAAGATTTAGATGGATTGACAACTGTCGGAGCCG
Source organism: Lachnospiraceae bacterium (assembly GCA_017626095.1). GTDB lineage: Bacteria > Bacillota > Clostridia > Lachnospirales > Lachnospiraceae > UBA2882. The sequence goes on along the minus strand of JAGAJL010000013.1, from coordinate 81,777 downwards.
TAATTGAATATATGAAGAGCAAAGGCGTAGAGGCATAAGATGTCAGTATTAACAACCAAAGAAATTTTGGAAATTATTCCACACAGACACCCGTTTATGCTGATTGACACCATTGAGGAATTAGAGCCGGGTGTGAAAGCAATCGGCAAGAAATGCGTATCCTTCAATGAACCATTTTTTGCGGGTCATTTTCCTACAGAGCCTGTTATGCCCGGGGTATTGATTATTGAAGCACTGGCACAGGTTGGAGCTGTTGCAATTTTGAGTATGCCTGAAAACAAAGGTAAGATTGCTTATTTTGGAGGTATTAAAGAAGCACGCTTCAAAGGAATGGTAAAACCCGGAGATGTCCTGATGCTGGAGACAGAAATAATTCGTGTCAAAGGGCCTGTGGGTGTTGGAAAAGCAAATGCTTATGTTGACGGAAAGCTTGTCTGCAAAGCTGAACTGACATTTGCGTTGGGTAACTGAGAATTCCTAACATGTATAAAAACCGGATGTGATTTCACATCCGGTTTTGTTGTTATATGATATGATGTGTTTGGATTGAAAGAATTGCGCAGCAATGTAGCAATCCATATACATAAGTGAGTGGCGAAATTTGCTTTTGTCATTTTGTATTTAAGCATTAGCCAAAGCACAAAGTTCATCAAGCATTTTTGGCAATTCCGTTTCCATATTTTCATCCGAAAACTGGCAGGTACCGACTTTTTTGTGACCGCCACCACCGTATTTGAGCATCAGACTACCGACATTGACATTGCTGGTTTTATTTAGGATGCTGTAACCTACAGCAGCAGAACATCCGACACCACCTTTACCGCTGACAATCCAAGCGGAGATATTCTGATTGGGATACATACTGTAAATCATAAAACGATTACCGGTATAAATCGGATCAATACCTCTTAAGTCGGTGACGATAACATTTCCTTTTACCCAGCTATATGTATGAACCATAGTTTTGAATTTTTCTGTCTGCTCATTGTAAATTTCAATACGTTCCTGAATATCGGGAAGAGCTAAGATTTCATCTGTTGTCATGGTACGGCAGGCATCAATCAGTTTTTCCATCAACTGATAATTGGAAATGGTAAAGTTGCGGAAACGACCTAAGCCGGTACGTGGATCCATTAAGAAACCAATTAAAATCCATCCTTTAGGATTTTGAATTTCATCAATGGTCAGGTCTCCGGAATCCACCTTATCAACTGCTACCATCATGTCATCGAACTGAGGAAAACGATCACGTCCTCCGTAATACTCATAAATAATTCTGGCACAGGAAGGAGTAATACGACTTTCTCCTTTGTATTTGCCTTCTAAAGCAAGTCTTTCGTGCTCGCTGGAATGATGATCAAACCAAAGACCGCATCCTTCAACAAAGGGAACATTGGCAAGACAATCATTTTCTGTTACTTCTACCAGTCCATCCTGCAAATCCTTTGGATGTGCGAATTTCCAGCTGTCAATAATGCCGGCCTCTTTTAACAGAGCGCCGCATGCAAGTCCGTCAAAATCTGAACGTGTAATTAACCTCATAAATGAAACTCCTTCTTTTTTATACAAATCTGTTACATGGGGACAACCCCCATACCCATGATTAATACTATTATAGACAATTATATCTGTTTTTTCAATATTCTGTTTTCTTAAAAAGCATGTGGATTTCTAATTTTTTTAAATTTGAAAAGGATGTTTAAAAAAAGAAAAACGATATCCATATATAAAAGAAAAATCCTGTATAGGAAAAAGTAATAAATCAAGGATCTCTATCATAGTTTATTGATAAACAAAATACTTAGAAACGGATATAAAATATGCTGAATTATATCTGGGCATTTATGATTTTAGTCGGAATCGCATATGGTGCATTTTGTGGAAATATGGCAGAAATATCAGGCGGAGTTATCGATTCGGCAAAAGAAGCGGTGGAATTATGCATCACAATGCTGGGAATTGTGGGCTTTTGGACCGGACTGATGGAAGTTGCCAAAGAATCGGGGCTGGTAGGTGGTTTGACAAGACTTTTAACCCCGGTTTTACGGTTTTTGTTTCCGAGAATTCCGAAAGAGCATAAAGCTTTCCAATATATTTCCGTCAATTTTATTGCCAATATTCTGGGATTGGGATGGGCCGCTACGCCTGCCGGACTAAAAGCGATGGAAGAGCTGGCGGCGCTGAAAAGGGAAGGCGAGAAAAATAAAAATGGACAATTGCAGGATAAGATATGCAATTATAAAAATTGTCACGGCATAAAGCAAAAAGGAGATGAGCAAAAAGACACACATCTGGATATTGCCAGCAATGAAATGTGTATTTTTTTGATTATGAATATTTCTTCTCTTCAGTTAATTCCGGTGAATATCATTGCCTATCGAAGCCAGTACGGAAGCAGAAATCCCGCGGTAATTATCGTGCCGGCAATTCTTGCGACCTTGATCAGTACACTGACGGCAGTCATTTTTTGTAAAATCATGGATATGGGTAGAAAAGAATGAGAGTGTTGGCAAATTTATCTAATTTAATGATCCCGGTTTTTATCTTTTACATTGTGGCTTATGGTTTTGCGGCCAAAACGCCGGTCTATGATGTTTTTATCAAAGGGGTAAAAGAAGGATTGAAAACGGTTGTTGGAATCATGCCGACACTGATTGGTTTAATGATTGCGGTAGGAATTCTACGGGCTTCCGGTATTTTGGAATTTTGGGGTGGATTTTTGGGAAACATTACCAATCCAATTGGATTTCCCGGCGATCTGGTTCCTCTGACATTCGTAAAAATGTTTTCTTCTTCTGCCGCAACAGGCCTGGTTTTAGATATTTTTAAACAATATGGACCGGATTCAAAAATTGGTTTAATGACATCTCTGATGATGAGTTCGACAGAAACGATTTTTTATACTATGTCCGTTTATTTCATGGCTGCAAAAGTACAAAAAGTACGTTTTACATTAAGCGGAGCTTTGCTGGCAACATTAGCCGGAACCATAGCCAGCGTAATTTTGGCGCAGAGCACTTATTCTTTACTTTTTTGAATTTGAAACATATAATAATTTTGTTATGGAGAATTTACTTTTTTCGCTGAATGCAACCATTCCGGTCTTTTTAACCATGCTGATAGGCTATCTGCTCAAACAGACCGGGCTTTTGGACGAGCCTTTTGTAAAGACATTAAATAAATTTAATTTCCGCATTACCTTGCCGGCTATGCTTTTTGAGGATCTTCTTCATTCCGATTTTTCATCGGTATGGGATAGCAGGTATGTTTTATTTTGTTTTTTTGTAACGGCATTCAGTATTCTTTCGATGTGGATGTTAAGTAGTATTTTTATAAAGAATAAGGATTTGGTCGGAGAGTTTTCGCAGGCCTGTTATCGGAGCAGTGCTGCGGTTTTAGGTCTTGCCTTTATTCAGAATATTTACGGGACATCCCAGATGGCACCGCTTATGATTATCGGAACGGTACCTCTTTACAATGTCATGGCCGTTGTGATTTTATCTTTTACAGGGCCGGGTGAGCATCATCTGTCAAAAGAAAGTCTCAAAAAATCATTGACTGATATTGCAAAGAATCCCATTATTATCAGTATTTTTATAGGAATGTTTGCATCTGTTCTGCATTTTGAGTTGCCCTTTATTCTGGATAAAACGCTTTATAATTTTTCTGTTTTGGCATCACCGCTTGCTTTAATCGGTCTGGGAGCGGGATTTGAAGGAAAAAAAGCAATCAAAAAAATCAAACCGACCATTATTTGTACGGTAACAAAATTATTTGTCTGGCCGGCAATTTTCCTTCCGATAGCATTTTATATGGGGTTTGGAGGAGAAAAAATGGTTGCGATTTTGGTCATGCTCGGATCGGCAACCACACCAAGCTGTTATATTATGGCAAAAAATATGGGACATGAAGGTGTACTGACATCGAGTACCGTGGTTTGTACTACATTGTTTAGTGCGGTCAGTCTGACTTTGTGGTTGTTTTTGTTAAAGTGTTTTGGGGCTATATAGAAAAGAAAATCTGTGAGTAAAACAGCAATTTTTAGAGCAACACAATTGTAAAAAGAGTAGCGAAATATAAATTTGAAAACCAAGGAAAAAGAGAGTGGTTGAAATGATGTTAAAAGATGATATTCGAATTAAAAGAGTAATTGTACATATTTTGGATTCTTCTGTCGGTATGCCGGTTTTGTCGGATAGCGAATTGGAATTTGGATCTGACCTTGCTGAGTTTTTGAGAGAGCATATCTATAAAATTGTATCCGGAGATGACTGTAAGAGCTGTCAGTTTTACAAAGAAGAATCGGAAGTATATAAAATGCTGATCCAATATGATGAAGAATATTTTATTGATATCAGTAAGGATATGGCAAATTATTTATATCAGATTATGAACAGTAATATTGACATTCCTCCTGCTGACTTAATGGTAGTACGCTTTGATGCAAAAGAAGAATCGTATCTTGCGTTACTTAAGATGAATTATAAAGAGTTTTATACTCACAGAACACAGTCCGTGGAAGAAAAAAACGAAAACCAGATCATTAAATATAAATCCATTCTTCCCACAGAAAGCCAGCGCCTTCAGGAAGCTGCCATTATTCAGTTAAAGGATTTGAATGTCTATGCCATCGAAAAAAAATATGATGTGAACGGAGAAAAGACCAATTACTTTACTTATCTGTTTTTGAAGTGCTCCGGAAAGTTATCACCCAAATCCAAGCTTTCCATTGTCAGCCGTGCCGTAGAGAGTGTGCAGAACGGTTATTATGATGAAAGCTGTCAGTTTGAGGCCAATATGAAAGCCAAAAATATCATCCATGAGGAGTTAGAGGAAAACGGAGGATTTACGGTAGAGCATATTGCAGAAAAGATTTTTGAAGAAAAACCGGATCTGAAGCATGAATTTCAGGAAAAAATGGAAAAATACGATATGGTTCATGAGGAGATCAAACCGCAGAGTGAAAAAACGGTCCGCAAATACGAGACGCAGGTTTTAAAGACCGATTCCGGTATTGAAATAAAAATTCCCATGAAGGAATATAACGACCCTTCCAGCGTGGAATTTATTACCGAAAGCGACGGAAGTGTTTCGGTCTTAATAAAAAACATCGGATGCCTGAAGGCAAAAATCTGATATTTTGACCTTTGTTTCTGATTTGTATCCCCGCCGCCATGGGAACTGCGCATATATTGTACTTTTGACCTTAGTTGCAGACTTATTTCTCTGCCAACGTTTCTCACTTTCTATTATTCGCAACTTTGGGGACATGGCAAGTCGTCCAAACAGAAAATTATATATCTTTGGCCGCCGGCTTTTACGAGGTTTTGTGACTTTCTTAGCGGCATGGCGAACAAAAAGGAATGCCCGGTTTCAACTGTCTGAAGACGAAGCCTGAGTTTTGAAACCGGGCATTTAATAATACTTTTGTGAGCATGCCGCTTAGAAAGTCTAGAAACCGAAGTACGAGGCGGCAAAGATATATATTTCTGTAAGGATGACTTGCATCCCGCAAAGATTGCGAACTTTGTGAGAAACGTGGCAGAGCGTCTGCAAAATCGGTCTACAAGTACAATATATGCGCAGTTCCCATGGCGGCGGGGATACTATGGGGTTTCTGCCTTGATTGCGTTTTTTAAGGAGAAGAAGTCAACAGGACCGTATTTTAGCAGGGTAGCATGGAAAGCCCGATCGTTGTAGTGCTCTCCCCAGACGTCTTTGGCAAGATTTTTGCATTCCAGAATTTTGAGATATCCGCCAAAATATTTGACGTAAGTTGCCGGTTCGGTGGCAATATAATTATAGATGTTGGCAATATTCTGTTCGTCCGTGATACCGATACGATGTAAAAATGGTGCGATATCATCACATCCGGCACCTTCATAATGAATCATAATATCCAGAATGGAAAAGAGGTTTAAGCAAATTCGTCTCTGATACATCAAATAGTCGTAGTAATAAGAGGACTGATCGTTTAAGGAAAGTCTTGCGGCAGCCTGCTTGGCATAATCGTACGAAAGAAATTCGATATAGGTTGCATAGCCTTCCAAATATCCGCCATAATAGGTAATGCCGGATAGGGAAGGGAGACTGTAAGAAGACAACGCATGGGCACAAGTGACCGATTGATACAGATGCCCGGGAAAACCTTCGTGAGCCAGAGTTGTAAACAAGGATAAACCTTCCGGTGTTTGTGCATGATTGATGTATATCACATTGTGAGTAGTATCATCAGCAGGGGGAGTAAAATAGTAGGCGGGATTGGTATAGCTTTCCATCATGGAATCGACACTTTTAATTTCATAAGGATAATCATTCCTATTCAAAGTGCCGAAGTCCTCTCCCATGAGTTGTTGCAACATACGGACACACTCTTCGGGGCTTAAGGAAAGCAGTGGATCGTACTGGTTCTCTTTTCCCATGATGTCAATAAAATAGTCAGTATGACTTTGCAATAACGCATTCAGTTCCACATAATCAGCCTGTAGTTGTCTGCAGAAAGCATTTTTTAATGCCGTTATCGGCAGGTCTTCTCCCAGAACGGAGCAGACTAAAGTTTCATAATACTGTTTTCCGTCCGGACAGTAACAAAGCCCCTTTGGAGTTGATTTATCTCCCGCTTTCAACAAAGTCAGAGCATCTCCCGTTTTCTGATATGCCGGAAAAACTACGGTTTTAATCAGACGTTCGTTTTCGTTTAGATAATAGGCATACTCTTTTTTGGTAATTTTTCTTTTTTTATATAAATCCTTCAGCCTTGCTTCAAAGGTTGTCAGATAAATGTTTTCAGAATCCGGCATGTTACAAAAATCATCGAATGTTTTGATAACACAGTCTGCCGCAAAATCACTCATAAACAATCCGGCAGCTGCTTTTTCCGTTTCATATTGGCACAACCCTTCCAGATATTCGGGAAGCAGAGATAGAATTTGCAGATAGTTTTTGACATCATCTTCTTTTTCAAACGAATATTCGGTCAATAATATTGGTAACTCGTTTTGAATTCCGCTATAAGGGGTAAATGGTTCTTCAAAATAAGAAAAAGAAGATAATTGTATATTGTGTTTTAATGAAAACATTAGTGAATGACATATGGTTGTTTTGGACAGACTATTAGTACTATGGGAAAAATCCAGATGATACAATGTATCAAAATCTTCTTTGTCTTTTTCTATACAAAGGGCTGTCTGTGCTCTATCATATACAGGCAGGCGAATCTCTTTGGAAAGACCGGCTTTGTCCGGATAACGATAGGTAAAGTGAGCGAGAAGAGAATTTTCTTCAGACTGGGAAAGCAGGCGGTTTTGTGCAATCCGGCGGAGTGTTCTTATGGGATACTCTACCTTATAAATCATGATACAGGAGAAGCTGCAAACAATTGCTAAAAGAATTACCCAAATCAGGGTAGCTTTTTTTTTCATGGAAATCACCAAAGAGATTGATACATAGTATGTTTATGTCTGACCAAGGAAAAAAATGCTCCATGAGAGAAAAATAGGTAATAAAACCCCGCGTGCAAAGCCCGTGTTTATTTGACACAAAAAGCATGATGTGTTAGTCTGAAACGTGAGAAAATATTCGTTTTCTACCCATTTCAAAGATGGAAACAGCAGTGCCGAAGTCTTGTAAAGCGTTCGATGAATCAGGAAGGCTATTGGGGGAGAAAATGTTACTATAGGAGGAGTAAAGCTGATGAATAAAGGAAAGTATTATATTACCACAGCGATTGCCTATACATCCGGTAAACCGCATATCGGAAACAGTTATGAAATTGTATTGGCAGATAGTATTGCCCGTTTTAAAAGAAAAGACGGATATGATGTGTTTTTCCAGACAGGAACGGATGAGCACGGTCAGAAAATCGAATTGAAGGCCGAAGAAGCAGGGATTACGCCCAAGGAATTTGTCGATCATGTTGCGGGTCAGATTCGCGATATCTGTGACATGTTAAATACTTCTTATGATAAATTTATCCGTACGACGGATGTACCTCACGAAAAGCAGGTACAAAAGATTTTTAAGAGATTGTATGATCAGGGTGACATTTATAAAGGAGCTTATGAAGGTCTTTATTGTACCCCGTGTGAATCATTTTGGACCGAATCACAGTTGGTAGACGGAAAATGTCCTGATTGCGGACGTGAAGTAAAGCCGGCCAAAGAGGAAGCATACTTCTTCAAAATGAGTAAATATGCGGACCGTTTGATTGAGCATATCAATACACATCCGGAATTTATTCAGCCCGTAAGCCGCAAAAATGAGATGATGAATAATTTCTTATTGCCGGGATTACAGGATCTTTGTGTTTCCAGAACCTCTTTTAAATGGGGAATTCCGGTAGATTTTGATGATAAACATGTCGTATATGTATGGCTGGATGCTTTGACAAACTATATTACCGGTATTGGTTATGATGCAGACGGAAACAGTTCTGAGCAGTATCAGAAATTATGGCCTGCCGATCTTCACCTGATCGGAAAGGATATTATTCGTTTCCATACCATTTATTGGCCGATTTTCTTAATGGCTTTGGGTGAGCCGCTTCCGAAACAGGTATTCGGACATCCCTGGTTGTTGCAGGGCGACGGAAAAATGAGTAAATCCAAAGGAAATGTTATTTACGCAGAGGATTTAGTTGATTTCTTCGGTGTGGATGCTGTCAGATATTTTGTTCTCCATGAGATGCCGTTTGAAAATGATGGTGTCATTACATGGGAACTGATGGTGGAAAGACTGAATTCCGATCTGGCAAATACATTGGGCAATCTGGTAAACCGTACCATTTCCATGAGCAATAAATATTTTGACGGTGTGATTTCCGACAAAGGAGAAAGTGCCGATGCAGAGCAGAAAGCTTATGATGATGACTTAAAGGCTGTTGTCACAGACACTTACAAGAGAGTCTTACGTAAGATGGATGATTTGCGGGTTGCGGATGCAATTTCAGAGATTTTTACAACCTTCAAACGCTGCAACAAGTATATTGATGAAACGACACCTTGGGTACTTGCCAAGGATGAGGCAAAAAAAGACAGACTTTCTACTGTTTTATATAATCTGGTAGAAAGTATTGTCATCGGCGCGTCTTTATTGGAGCCTTTTATGCCCGAAACTGCAGCAAAGATTGCAGCCCAGCTAAACACCAAGCTTCGCAGCTTTGACGATATTGAAAAATTCGGTTTGTATCCGGATGGAAATAAAGTGACGGATGCTCCCGAAATCCTGTTTGCAAGACTGGATGTCAATGAAGTATTAAAAAAAGCGGAAGCTATGTTTGCGGAAAGAAAAGCCGCAGCAGGTATTGTGGATGAACCGGAAGAAAAAGCCAAAGATGTGATTGATATCGAAGCAAAACCGGAAATTACATTTGACGATTTTGGAAAGATGCAGTTCCAGGTAGGAAAAATCATTTCCTGCGAAGCGGTTCCAAAGAGCAAAAAGCTGTTGTGCTCCCAGGTACAGGTGGGAAGTCAGGTCAAACAGATTGTTTCCGGAATTAAGGCTTATTATACTCCCGAGGAAATGGTTGGAAAACAGGTTATGGTATTAGTTAATTTAAAACCTGCCAAGCTTGCGGGCGTATTATCGGAAGGAATGCTTTTATGTGCAGAAGATGCAGAGGGTAATCTTGCATTGGTGACGCCCGAAAAGTCTATGCCTGCCGGCGCCGAAATCTGTTAATGAAAAGACCTTTTGAAAGGGTTGTTATGGTAAATAAAACCACGCTTTCTTTTCCGTCAAAAGACGGAATTCATACTATTTATGCAACAAAATGGCAATCAGATGATGTTTCTCCGATTGCCATTTTACAACTTATTCATGGAATGGCTGAGCACATCGGACGATATGATGAATTTGCATGCCATATGGCACGAAAAGGTTATATCGTAGTGGGAGATGATCATCTGGGGCATGGGAGAAGTGCAAAAGAATACGGTGATTATGGCTTTTTTTGTGAAAAAAAAGCAGCTTCTGTTTTGGTCATGGATGAGCACAGGCTAAAGGAAAGCATACAGAAACAGGAAAAAAATCTGCCTTATTTTATGCTTGGACATAGTATGGGATCCTTGATTTTGCGAAATTATCTGATTCAATATGGACAAGAGATTGACGGGGCTATTCTTTGCGGAACACCAAATAATGGTTCTGTTAAGGTTGGAATGGCAAGAATAATTTCCGGATTGTTGAAATTTTGCGGAAAAAACCGGGAAAAAAGTGCTTTCTTGGATTGTCTGATTTTTGGCTCTTATAATAAGCGAACAGAAAAAAGAACCTGTTTCGACTGGACCAACATCGATGAAAAAGTAGTTGATGAATATATGAATGATCCGCAGTGCGGATTTTTATTCACCGTCAATGGATTTGACACGATGTTTCAATTGTCGGCCAATGTAAATAAAATGTCTCTTTTGAAACGAATCCCCAAGGATTTACCAATTTTATTGATGGCCGGAAAGGAAGATCCTGTGGGCAATTATGGTAAGGGAGTGGCGCAGGTATACAGGCAGTACCGGCAGTTGGGAATTGCAGGAGCAGAATTAAAATTATATGATAATGCGCGCCATGAAATTCTGTTTGAGCCGGAAAAAGACATTGTTTTTGCAGACATTTGTAATTGGCTGCAAAAATATATATAATCATGTGAGTGGCAAAATTATTTTTGTTACGTGTTGATGAAATTCGGTTATGAGGGATAATTTTATAATACTTTTTAGGAGGCATGTTTTATGAAAAAATTGTTTCGCTACCTGTTGGGTACATTGCTTTGTACATTATTATGGGGTATGACCGTATGTGCTGAAGGAACAGATAAGGGTGTTATTGCTTTGGGAGCAGATCTATCAACAGATCAGAAAGCAACCGTTTTGTCCATGATGGGTGTTTCAGAGGAAGAGCTTTCCAATTATACGGTTATTACAATCACGAATCAGGATGAGCACAAATATCTGGATTCCTATGTAGAACCTTCCGTGATTGGTACCAGAGCTCTATCCAGTGTTATGGTGACACCGGCAGAAGAAGGACACGGCGTTGTGGTCACTACACAAAATATCAATTACTGTACAACCGGTATGTATCGCAATGCTTTATTGACTGCAGGTGTGGAAAATGCGGATATTATGGTAGTCGGTCCCACACAAATTTCCGGAACAGCCGGATTGATTGGTGCCATAAAAGCATATGAGCAGGTATCGGGCGAGCCTGTTTCGGATGAGGTTTTGGATACTGCCATGAATGAGTTAATTACAACCGGAGAGCTGGTAACAAAAAGTGCCAGTGATGAGGAAGTGGAAGCTCTGATTGCGTATATTAAAGCAAAACTCGCTGCAGGGGAGCTGGAAAGCGAAGACGATATCCGCAAGGCAATCCATGAAGGGGAAGAAAAGTTTGGTGTTGCCCTTGAGGATAGTGAAGAACAACAGATTGTCGATTTTATGTTAAAAATCAAAAAACTGGGGCTGGATCCCAATATGCTTTTGGATCAGGCAGCTGACTTATACGATAAGTTTGGAGATGAATTATTGAATAAGGCAACGGAAGAGAACTTTTTCTCAGGACTTGGGGAGGTAATGGATTCCATTGTGGGATTCTTTAAAGGTCTTTTCCAATAAAAACTATACTTTTGACGCTTACATCGCAGAATATAAAAAGTAAAATGTGAGAATAATCATAGTTAGTATATTGGTACCGTATTTTCATGATAGAGACAACATGTGAAGTTTTCCGGTTTTGAAAAAACGGTGTCTGTTCATAATAGAAAGGATGATAACTATGAAAATTGCATTTTACGGAACAAAACCATACGATCGGGCCAAATTTGAACCTATGGCAAAAGAGTATGGTTTTTTGATTCATTTTATTGATGTGCCCTGTAATCCGGAAACCGTATTTTTGGCAAAAGGCTATGATGCCATTTGCATTTTTGTAAATGATCATGTAGATGCGGCCATGATCGAGCAATTGTATGAAATGAAAATAAAAGCGATTTTATTGCGCAGTGCGGGGTTTAATCATGTTGATATCAAAGCCGCAAAGGATAAAATCCCGGTATTACGTGTGCCCGGCTATTCTCCGGAAGCAGTGGCGGAATATGCGACAGGTCTTTTGTTGTCCGTAAATCGATGCATTCATAAAGCTTTTTACCGGACAAGGGACTTTAACATGAATATTAATGGTTTTATGGGTACCGATTTGTTTCATAAGACGGCCGGAGTCATCGGAACGGGAAAAATCGGACAGGCAATGATTCGGATTTTGAAAGGATTTGGGATGGATATTTTGGCGTATGATCCCTACCCAAATGAAAAGCTTCCGGTTGAGTATGTGCCATTGGATGAGTTATTTGTACAATCGGATGTAATTTCTCTGCACTGTCCCTTGACAACGGAAACAAAACACCTGATTAACAAACGCAGCATCGAAAAGATGAAGGATGGGGTTTATTTAGTGAATACTTCCAGAGGTTCCCTGATTGATTCGGAAGCATTGATTGAAGGGCTGATAGCAGGAAAATTCGGTGGTGTCGGACTGGATGTTTATGAAGAAGAAGAGGGGATTTTTTACGAGGACTGTTCCACAAATATTGTTATGGATGAAGTTTTGGCAAGACTGATGACATTTCCCAATGTTTTAATTACTTCCCATATGGGGTTTTTCACGAAGGAAGCCATGGATGCAATCGCTTTACAAACATTGGAAAATGCATATGCAGTAGAAAACAATTTGCCGTTAACAAATAAAGTGGTATAATAAAATGATAATAGGCAAATTTTTCTTACAGAGGATAACATGGATATCGGAAGTCAAAGTGTCGAAATAAGACCGATTGAAAATAATGAATGGGAAGATGCGATGGGGCTGGCCTGGAGGACGTTCCTGAAGTTTGAAGGAAATGTGTATTCTGCCGAGGGAATTCAAAATTTTAGGGATTTCATTACGGATCAGATCCTGCGCCGTATGTATTTGACCGGAGAGTATAAAGTATACGGAGCATTTTACAGAGGGCAGTTAATCGGTGTCGCCTCCCTACGTGACAAAGAACATGTGTCTTTGTTGTTTGTTGATGAAGATTATCACAAAAACGGAATTGGCCGGAAGCTTTTGGAGGCACTAAAAGATTTTGAAAAAAGCATAGGAGGATACCGGTTGACCGTTCATTCTTCACCCTATGCTGTGGGATTTTATCATAAAGTCGGTTTTGTAGATACGAATATTCAACAGTTAAAAGATGGGATTAGTTTTACCCCTATGTCCTGGATTTTTTAACCGGAGGAAAAGGTATGGATTTTATCAGTAGTAAAAATATATTTCTTTTAACAAGAGATACACTCAAACTCATTGATAGAGAAATCATGAAACACGGTTCCAGGACCGGATACATATTTTATAAGCTGTTGTTAGAAAGTGGCGGCTATGAAAAATTTGAACTGGCAGAATGGGCTATGCTCGGTACGCTGCATGATATTGGTGCGTATAAAACTAATCTTTCAGATGAATTTGTTCAATTTGAATTAAAAAATGTCATGCCGCATTCGGTATACGGATATCTGTTTTTTAAGTATTTATCGCCGATGTCGGGACGGTCCAAAGTATTGCTTTATCATCATCTGGATGTGGCTAAATTAAAGAAAACTCCGTTTGAATACTCCAAAGAAACCGAGTTGCTTTCGCTGGCAGAAAAAGTAGATATTTACCGGATGACTTTGGGAGAAAAATTCGATCTTTCCCTGTTTGAAAAGTTCCGTGATACCAAATTCTCTTCTTCTTCGTTGGAACTGATTCAAAGAACTGAGGAGAAACATCATATTTTTGAAAAGATTGACAGTGAGGAGTTTGAAAAAGAACTCGATCATCTGATGGATTATATCATGTTTACCAATGAGGAGAAAAAGAAATACATGGAAATGCTCATGTATTGTCTGGGATTTCGTTCTCAAAATCAGGTGGTGGACAGTGTTACATGCGTATGTATATGTGAAGAACTTGCAAAGCGGTTGTTTCTGGATGAAAAGACCACTGAAAAACTGTATTACGGTGCATTGTTGCATGATTTGGGAATGCTTGCAATTCCAAGCGAGATAATCGATGCCAGACGTTCTCTAACAGAGGACGAGACTGTTCTTATGAGAACGCATGTCGGCATTTCCGAAAACATATTAAAAAACAGACTGGATGAAGAGGTTTTGGGGATTGTTCTTGCGCATCATGAAAGGATAGATGGAAGCGGATATCCGCAATGCATAAAAGAGAATGATATGACGCTTCCCATGAAGATTCTGCAGGTGGCAGATACAGTGACTGCGCTTATAAATGAGCGTTCCTATAAGCAGGTTTTAGGAAAAGATGACGCGATTTCCACGCTCCGGAAAGAAGTTTCTTTAAATCATTTTACCAAACAGATTGTGGAACCAATGATTGTGTCATATGATGATATTATGCAAAAAGTAAATTATGAATCGGATGAAATACTGAAGATGAATCATAAGATGGAAAAGCAGTTTCATCAGGTATGTGAAAAATACGGTATGTAAAAAGGTATTAAATAATATAATAATTTGGGGGTAGGAAATGAAACTAAGAGAAAGGATAACGAAAAAATTTTTACTGACAAAAATATTGCCTATTGTGGTATTTGTATTGATTACCGTCTCTGTTTTTGGGATATATTCTACAAAATTAAGGCGTAGTACAACAGAGTTATTGCAGGGAAAGGTATCCTATGCCGTTCAGGTATACAGTGCTTATATGGAAGAGCAGTTAGGAAGACTTGAAGGGCAGTTGGCTTTGGTTGCGGATATGATGGGACAAGGTGCCATTTCTTCCGATCAGGCGATGGAGATGCTGTCAAATCAGAAATACGTTGTCAATGTTGCAATTGTCAGCTCGTTAGGAGTTGGAGAGGATATCAACAACAACGGTGTGAATCTGCCTGCAAAAGGGTTTTCGGGGGTAATCAAGAAAGAAAATCCCACTTATTTTTATGGAGGAGAAGGCCTGATTTATATTTTAGAACCGGTTATGGAAAACGGTTCTGTGACCAAAGCGGTTATGGTGGTCTGTGATACAGCCGGTTTTGACGATCTGTTTTTGGATTATGCTTTTGGTAGTGACAGTTTTCTGATTTTGCAGGATAATAACGGTCAGATTGTGTATTCTTTTCAAGATAATAATGTTGACTATCTGCAAAGTGACAGTAATTTTATTGATACTTTAGAGTCTTCAAAGGGAAATGCATCTTCTATCATCAATAGTTTGAAAAAGCAGCGTTCCGGTTGCACGACGGTACAATTTGAAGACGGTAACAGACATGTTGCATATCATTACATAAAAGAATCCGGCTGGTTTATGATTATAGGTGTGCCTGATTCTTATTTTGCCACAGAATTAAAATCGTTTAGGCACACGGTTCTCTTGATGATGTTGTCGTTATTAGGATGCATGCTGCTTTATATGGCAATTGTCATCTATAACTATATGCTTAGCCGTATGAGTGGTAAAAGAAAAAGCGACGGACTTCTTCATCTGGCAGAAACGGATCAGCTGACCGGACTGTACAACAAAGTCACGACCGAAAGAAAAATCAAAGAATATTTTGAGGAACATCCGGATTCGCAATGCCTTTTATTTGTACTCGATATTGATAACTTTAAGAAAATTAACGATACTATGGGACATGCGTTCGGAGACGAGGTACTTCGTGAAATCGGACAGGGCTTAAAACAGCTGTTTCGGGCATCTGATATTATTGGAAGAGCTGGTGGAGATGAATTCATTATTCTTCTAAAACATGTTGCCGAGGATCAATATATTATCCGTGAAGCAAAGAAATTAGAGAACTTTTTCAATGACTTACAAGTAGGTACATATACCAAATATTCTGTAACTTCCAGTATCGGATGCGCCATCTTTGGAAGAGATGGCAATACGTTTGAAACATTATACAAACAGGCGGATGAGGCACTGTACAAAGCAAAGCACAGGGGAAAGAACCAACTGGCATTTTATAAGGACCCTGAGGGGTTTGGGCAAAATGTATAAATTCAAAAAAATTCTTTGTATAATAGTGGCATAGGAAAAAAATAGGCCATCCCTTATACTAAGTACATAGGCGCAAGGCCGTGTGATGAAACATAATTAGGAGGAAAAAATAAATGGCAAACTTATCATTAAAAAATGTCTGCAAAGTATATCCTAACGGATTTGAAGCAGTTAAAGATTTCAATCTTGAAATCGATGACCAGGAGTTTATTATCTTCGTAGGACCTTCAGGTTGTGGTAAATCTACTACCCTTCGTATGATCGCTGGTCTGGAAGATATTTCATCTGGTGAATTATGGATCGGTGACAAAATGGTCAACGATGTAGAACCTAAGGACAGAGATATCGCAATGGTATTCCAGAGCTACGCTTTGTATCCTCATATGACCGTTCGTGACAATATGGCATTTGGTCTTAAATTGAGAAAGGTTCCGAAAGAAGAAATCGATAAAATGGTTAATGAGGCAGCTAAGATCCTTGACTTAACTCCCCTTCTTGATCGTAAACCGAAGGCTTTATCAGGTGGTCAGAGACAGCGTGTTGCTATGGGTCGTGCTATCGTACGTAATCCTAAAGTATTCTTGATGGATGAGCCTTTATCAAACCTGGATGCTAAATTACGTGTACAGATGCGTATTGAGATTGCAAAATTACATCAGAGATTAGGTACAACCATCATCTACGTTACACATGACCAGACAGAAGCTATGACACTTGGTACTAGAATCGTAGTTATGAAAGATGGTATTATCCAGCAGGTTGATACACCTCAGAACTTATATGAGAAACCCGCAAACTTATTCGTAGCTGGTTTCATGGGTTCACCTCAGATGAACTTCTTAGATGCAGTTGTAGAAGTTGTTGATGATACAGCAGTATTAAAAGTAGCTGGTCACTTCATTCCGTTACCTCCTGCTAAATCTAAAAAATTAATCGAAGGCGGTTACAACGGAAGAACCGTTACATTTGGTATCCGTCCTGAAGATGTATATGATTCAGAAATGATGGTTGAGGCTTCTCCTCAGAGCACATTCGAAGCAACTGTAAGAGTATACGAATTACTTGGTGCAGAAGTTTACTTATACTTCGATCTTGAAGAGTTCCCTATGACCGCAAGAGTTGATCCTCGTACAACAGCAAGACCTGGCGATGTTGTTAAATTCGCTATCGATGTTGAGAAGATCCACATCTTCGATAAAGAAACTGAAATGGTTATCACAAACTAGTTTCTTATTCCTAAAACAATTAAGGGAGATACGTTTATGTATCTCCCTTTTCTAGTACAATGGTTTTAAATTAACTACACCATATTACTTGACTATTTTCCCGATAGCACATGAGAAAAATATTCTTCGTAAATGGTATAGTAATTTAGAAACCATTGTACTAGTTAGTTATAACATCATGATATGAGTGTCATAAAGTAAACGTTGCCGCTCACCGATATATGGATTTCGTTTTGGCACCTATATCATATTATGAAGAAAAGGACGTGAGTATTTGTTATCAACACAAGTAATACAGACCTGTATTGAAGATTTAAAAGAAATTACAAAAATTGATCTGACGGTGATAGACAGCGCAGGATTGCTGATTGCATCTACGGGTGACAAAAAGGATTTCTCATCGGATGCAATTAGTAAATTTGTGGATTCCGAGGCAGAATCTCAGACCATAGGTGGTTATCATTATATGAAAGTCTTTCATGAGGATGAAGTAACCTATGTGGTCATCTGCAAGGACTTGGCAGATCATATCGTGATTGCTAGAATTGTCGTAAAACAATTACAGAGCCTATTGGTTGCTTACCGGGAAAAGATTGATAAAAACAATTTCTTTCAAAATCTTCTTCTGGATAATCTGTTGCTGGTGGATGTTTATAATCGCGCCAAGAAGCTCCATCTGGATATTTCTGTCAGACGAGCGGTCATTTTGGTGGAGGTTCAAAAAGAATGTGACAACGGCATTCAGGAAATGCTAAAGAATATGTTTTCCCAGCAGTCGGGAGACTTTGTTACTTCTGTAGACGAACACAATCTGATTGTGATTAAGCAGCTAGAACCGGATGAAGATTATGATGACCTGTTGGATATCTCTTTGACCATAAAAGGAATGCTCAATACAGAAATCATGGTTAACGGAAAGATTGCTTACGGTACTATTGTTTCGGAATTGAAAGATGTGTCTAAGAGCTATAAAGAGGCAAAAATGGCTTTGGATGTTGGTAAAATTTTCTATGCGGATAAAGATGTGGTGGCATATAATACCTTGGGTATCGGACGACTCATTTATCAGCTCCCAATCAATTTATGCCAGATGTTTATCGAAGAAATCTTTGGTGAAAACGTGCCGAATGAGTTGGACGAAGAAACACTCAATACGATTGACATGTTTTTGGAAAACAGTTTAAATGTTTCAGAAACGGCGCGTCAGTTGTATGTGCACAGAAACACCCTGTTATACCGTTTGGAAAAGTTGCAAAAGGCAACCGGATTAGATATTCGTGTGTTTGACGATGCCCTGACATTGAAAATAGCACTTATGGTTGTTAATTATATGAAATATTTAAAAAATCTGGAATACTAAGAAACATAATTTGTCCCACTTTATCATAGAATGAAATGAGTAAAACGACTCATGAAAACTTTGAGAGGTGGGATATTTTTGAAAAAGGTTTGGTATCTGGATGGAAAAGAAAACAAAAAGAAAAAGACAGTGAAGCTGTTTGTGTATGAAAAAGAAAAAGTTCCCACGGCCCATCTGGATTTGAGTGCATTTGCAGAGCTTGCACAATATGATGATTGGATCATCCGTTTTTTTCATAAAGACACATCTGTTTTAAAAGAAATATTGTACAAAAAGGATTCTGCGTTTTTAAAAGAGGCATTGGCAGGAAAGGGAATTTTGGATGCCGATACGGCTGCTTTATTACAACGAAACCGAAAAGATTTGGAGTTGTGCATTAGAGTGGGTAAATTCTGTTTTTTATCCGGTGGCGTAGGATGTCCTTTACTTGAATTTGACCAAAGAGAAGAAAAAAGGGAGAAACCGAATACAGATAGTAATTCGGAGCAGGCCAAAGAACAAAAAACATATATAGAACCGGTGCAATCGGAAAAACGGCAGAATACCGAAGAATCGACACAAGAGATAGGGTTACAAAACGGTAGAGAAGCGGAAAGGCAGACAGAGCAACAAAATAGTAGAGAAGCGGAAGAACAGGCAGAACGACAGAACCGTAAAGAATCAGAGCGACTGTCAGAATCACAACGCGCGAATGAATCGATAGAAACGATAGAACAGAGGTTAGATACTATAAGGAAGAGGGTAAGCGAATCGGAATACGATTTGTTGGATGAAACAGATTTTGGCGATGAACCGGAAGAATTACAAACCGGATTTCGTAAAATAATAGAACTGGGTGTTTTAGAAGAAGAGATGCTATTTCGCTCTTATCTGCATAACAGTTTTCTTCTTCACGGATACTATAATTACGGACATTTGGTTTTGGATGAAAGAAACGGTGAAAGCCGGCTGGGCGTACCGGGGAATTATTATGAGAGAGAACAAATGGTGGCTACGATGTTTGGATTTCCTGATTTTGAGCCTGCCGGAAGGGAAAAAATACAAACGGGAACATTCGGTTACTATTTCACGAAAGGATAATGCGGAAGATGTCAGATAAAGAAATACAATCAGACAAGAAAATGATATCGGAAAATGATTTGTTATCAGAAACAAAAGCAGAAACAAAGGCAGAAATGGATACAATATCAAAACAAATCTTAGAACTGCAAGAAAAGTCTGAGCTGACAAAATCAGAAAAAAGGAGACTGTCCCGCTTGCAGAAAAAAGTAGAGTCATTAGAAGCACAACAGGAAGAAGAAAAAGAGCAGTATCATAGGGATATCTATTATATGAAAGAAGCCATAAGACAGGCAAAGAAGGCGGCTGTGTTAAATGAGGTTCCGATCGGCTGTGTGATTGTAAAGGATGATGTGATTATATCCAGAGGATACAACCGGAGAAATACAGATCATAGTACATTGTCGCATGCGGAAATTTCCGCGATACGCAAGGCAAGCCAAAAATTGAATGACTGGCGACTGGAAGATTGTACACTGTATGTCACATTGGAACCCTGTCAAATGTGCGCAGGCGCTATCGTTCAAGCAAGGATAAAACGGGTTGTGGTAGGGAGTATGAATCCGAAAGCCGGTTGTGCCGGATCTGTTTTGAATATTCTACAAATGAAAGAGTTTAATCATCAGGTAGAATTGGTGACCGGTATCGGGAAGGAAGAATGCTCAGATTTACTGAAAGTTTTTTTTAGAAAATTGCGATAATCTCATTCATTGACTTTTGAGAAAAAACAAAGTATACTAAGACTTACCGTGCAGCCGGGGCAGTAGCGGCGCCTTGTACCTGCAATCCGCTTTAGCAGGGGTGATGTCCGGCCGAGGGTTTAGCGTTTTTATGGCTGCCCTCTATAAGTGGCGTTGATATCTGGGTCTTACGCAATGGAAATCTTCGAACCGTGTCAGGGTAGGAATACAGCAGCACTAAGGGGAATCTTCCATGTGCCGTGAGGGTGCCTGGGTTGAGTTAACTGTAGAGGTAACGCATAGGGATGCGATTCGAAGCCGGACGCACGGTTTTAAATTTTTATTTTATTTCAGATTTGTGTTCTCAATATATATCTTTGCCCGCCGGCTTTTACGAGGTTTTGTGACTTTCTTAGCGGCATGGCGAGCAAAAAAAATGCCCGGTTTCAACTGTTTGAAGACGAAGTCTGAGTTTTGAAACCGGGCATTTCATAAATTTTTGTGAGCATGCCGCTTAGAAAGTCTAAAAACCGAAGTACGAGGCGGGCAAAGATATATATTGAGAACACAAATCCGAAAAGGGAGTAAATCTATATATTTTCTTTAATTCTGATTTCTGCTTCCATATAATGGAATTCTTTTTTGGGAGTCTCTCCCGTCGTCAGATATTCAAACAGTAGTTGAAGAGGTAAAGATCCCTGAATGCGGGGTTTTTGGCAAATGGATGCCGCAATGACACCGTTTTGAATCATCTCGACAGTCTTTTCTATTTTATCAAATGCAATGATTTTCATATTGTCCTGTCTGTTTGCCGCAAGAACGGCTTTACAACCGCCGTATGCACCGCTTGCGGCAAAGAAAATCGCGTTCATTTCGGGATGTTCTTTTAACATCTGTGTCGTCTTATCATAACTGACAAAATCATCATCATCGTTTTCAAAAAAAGCAACTTCGTGAATATTTGCATACTCTTTTAAAGAAGAACGGAATCCGGAGATGCGTTCGGTGTGACACAAGACATTGGAATTACCGCTGACGATGCCGACATAGACCTCTCCGCTTGTCATCAGATGCATAAGTCCTGCAGCAGTCTGTCCACAGCGGTAATAGTTGCTTCCTACATAAGCAATACGCTTAGAACCGGCTATATCCGTATTAAACGTCACAGTCGGGATGCCTAAATCATATAATTCGTTAATTTTGGCAGCAATCGAGGGATCGTTTTGAGGTGAAATGGCCAAGCCGTTTATTTCTTCGGAAAGAAGCTCGTTGATGGCATCAATCTGATCTTTAATGCCGAAAGCAGAAATCCGTTTGATGACAATGGTACAATTATAGCTGAGAAGCTCTTCTTCTTTTTCCTGAATGCCCGAAATAACATCATCGAAAAAAGGATTTCCGATGCCAAACATCACAACTCCAAGTTTGAATTTCTTTTTCTGTGCGGCCAAAACAATACCGGCCCTATTGGGTTTATAATCCAAAGCCTTGGCAATTTCCAGAATTTTGGCTTCTGTTTTGGGATTTACCGCACCGCGCTTATTTAATACGCGATCAACGGTTCCTCTGGAAACGCCTGCTAATTCAGCAATTTCTTTTATGGTTGCCATAGACGAATTACCCCCCTGCAAATGATTAACTATATTTTATTACCGTTTTTATAAAAAAACAACAAAAAATGTGCGCCGTGCACGTATATCGTGATTTTGCACAATAGCTTGCACTAAATACAGTAAAAACGCCGAAATGCAAGGAATATGGAATTTTTTTAAAATAGATATTGATATTTATAAAGAAAAAATATATGATAAAAATGTGCACGCGCACAGAACAATTTTGCTGCGCTTGCCAAATAAAAAAAGAAGGATTTTTAAAAGGAGGAGCAAAATGTTATATATTGGAGTTGATCTTGGTACTTCAGCAGTAAAATTACTGCTCATGGATGGTAACGGAAAGATTATGAACATCGTTTCCAAAGAATATCCGTTGTATTTTCCGCATCCCGGCTGGTCTGAGCAGAAGCCGGAAGACTGGTATACACAGGTGATGGCCGGAATTAAGGAATTAATTCAAGATGCAGATAAAAGTCAGGTCGCAGGCATCAGCTTTGGCGGACAGATGCACGGACTGGTTATTCTGGATGAAAATGACGAGGTTATTCGTCCTGCCATTCTCTGGAACGATGGCCGTACGACAGAGGAATGTGATTATTTAAATAATGTAATCGGAAAAGATAAATTATCCGAGTATACAGCTAATATTTCTTTTACCGGATTTACGGCTCCCAAAATTTTGTGGGTTAAGAATAAAGAACCTGAAAATTTTGCGAGAATTAAAAAAATCATGCTCCCCAAAGACTACATTGCTTATAAATTATCCGGTGTGCACTGCACCGATGTTTCCGATGCTTCCGGCATGTTGGTATTTGATGTAAAGAACAGATGCTGGTCCAAGGAAATGTGTGAGATTTGTGGTATCAAAGAAGAACAGTTGGCAAAGGTTTACGAAAGCTACGAGACTGTAGGATGTGTACTTCCCGAAATTGCTGCTGAACTTGGAATTCCGGAAAGCTGTAAAGTTGTTGCAGGTGCCGGCGATAATGCAGCAGCGGCTGTTGGTACAGGTACTGTTGGAGACGGCAATTGTAATATTTCACTTGGAACAAGCGGAACCATCTTTATTTCATCAGAAAAATTTGGAGTAGATAAATTCAATGCACTTCATGCCTTTGCACATGCAGATGGTCATTATCACCTGATGGGATGTATGTTATCTGCAGCAAGCTGCAATAAATGGTGGATGGATGAAATCATCGGAACCAAGGATTATGCGGCTGAACAAAAAGCGATTGAAGAGCTGGGCGAAAATCATGTTTATTTCCTGCCCTATTTAATGGGTGAACGCTCGCCGATTAATGATCCACAGGCAAGAGGTACATTTATCGGTCTGACCATGGATTCGACAAGAGCCGATATGACACAGGCAGTTTTAGAAGGCGTTGCCTTTGCACTTCGTGATTCTTTTGAAGTAGCAAAAGCACTTGGTATTAAGATTGAGAGAACCAAGATCTGCGGCGGTGGTGCAAAGAGCCCGCTATGGAAAAAGATGATTGCCAATATTTTAAATGTAAAAGTCGATGTCATCGAAAGTGAAGAAGGCCCGGCACTGGGAGGCGCCATGCTTGCTGCTGTGGCCAACGGAGAGTTTGCAAGCGTAGAAGATGCGGCGGCAAAAATCGTTAAGATTGTGGATACGGTAGAACCGGAGCCGGCACTGGTTGAAAAATATGAGGCAAGATACCAGCAGTTTAAGCAAATCTATCCTGCATGCAAAGAGCTGTTTCAAAAAATTCAGTGAGTTCAGTACATGCATCAAAAGTATGGAAGGCAAGAGATATTAACAGATATTTATAAACTTGAAACAAACCACATGAAATGTGTGGAAAACCAAGATGATTTTTATATAACAGAAAGGGGTTATGACATGACAATTTATGACGTGACGGATGAAAAGTTCAGAAAGTATGGCAGAATCGTACAAAACATTGATTTTTCAGGGCTTGTGGATGCAATCAATGAAAAAACACCGTTACCGGATGGAGTAGCTTACGAACCCAGCGTTGCTGTTTTGGAGGAACTTCCTGTATATCAGGAACTGACGAAAAAAACATATGGTGAGCTGGCAATTGAGATCGGTTATTGTAACGGACACAACGAACTTCTCAATGCGGTTGAATACCACAGAAGCTCAGAAATTAATGTCGCTGCTACAGATGCTATTCTAATTTTAGGCTGCCAGCAGGATATTACGGATGATTTTACATATGATACATCTTTGATGGAAGCATTCCTCGTACCGGCAGGAACTGCAGTAGAAGTATATGCAACAACACTTCATTATGCGCCTTGCGGAGTAAAGGGCGCCGGCTTTAAAGTCGGAATTGTACTTCCCAAAGGTACAAACTATCCGTTGGACGATAGCCATGACGGATGGGAAGATAAATTAATTACGGCTAAGAATAAATGGCTGATCGGACATCCGGAAGGTGGGCTTGATGCAAATGCACATATCGGCTTAATCGGAAAAAACCTAAATGTAAATGAATAAGAGAATAAGAAGCTTCTCTTAATTAAGATTTTGAAACAAGTAATGTGTGAAAACACAGTAAATAGGAAAATAAAACAGAAAAATAAAAAAGAAAAAGCCATAAGGCAATAAGGAGGACAATGAAATGTTAAATGCACCTGAAGTAAAAATTGGTATTGTAGCAGTAAGCCGTGACTGTTTCCCGGAATCTCTTTCCGTAAACAGAAGAAAAGCATTAGTAGACGCTTACAAAGCAAAATACGGCGAGACAGATATTTATGAATGCCCCATCTGTATCGTAGAAAGTGAAATTCATATGGTACAGGCATTAGAAGACATTAAAAAAGCCGGATGTAATGCTCTTTGTGTATATCTTGGAAACTTCGGTCCTGAAATTTCTGAGACATTACTTGCAAAACACTTTGACGGTCCTAAGATGTTCGTTGCTGCTGCAGAGGAAACACAGGATGACTTAATCCAGGGTCGTGGTGATGCATATTGTGGTATGTTAAATGCAAGCTACAACTTAAAGCTTCGCAATATCCGTGCATATATTCCTGAGTATCCGGTAGGAACAGCAGAAGAATGTGCTGATATGATTCACGAATTCGTTCCGATTGCACGTGCAATTGATGCTCTTGCAAACTTAAAGATTATCAGCTTTGGTCCCAGACCGTTAAACTTCTTAGCTTGTAACGCACCGATTAAACAGCTTTACAACCTTGGCGTAGAAATCGAAGAAAACTCCGAGCTTGACTTATTCGAAGCATTCAACAAACATGCAGATGATCCCCGAATCCCTGCAAAAGTAAAAGAAATGGAAGAAGAACTTGGTGCCGGAAACAACAAACCTACCATTCTTCCTAAACTGGCTCAGTATGAATTGACCTTATTAGACTGGATTGAAGAACACAGAGGCTATCGCAAATATGTTGCAATTGCAGGAAAATGCTGGCCGGCATTCCAGACACAGTTTGGATTTGTTCCCTGCTACGTAAACAGCCGTCTGACAGGTATGGGCATTCCGGTATCCTGTGAAGTAGATATTTATGGATGTTTATCAGAGTTTATCGGTTATTGTGTATCCGAGGATATCGTTACCTTACTGGATATCAACAACTCTGTTCCGGCTGATATGTACAAAGAGTCCATTGAAGGCAAATTCAACTACACACACAAAGATACTTTCATGGGCTTCCACTGCGGAAATACCAACAGCAAGAAACTTACATCTTGCGGCATGCAGTATCAGATGATTATGGCAAGAGCCCTTCCCGAAGAAGTAACACAGGGTACTTTAGAGGGCGATATTGTTCCCGGTGAAATCACATTCTTCCGTTTACAGTCTACAGCAGACAGTATTCTGCGCGCTTATATTGCAAACGGTGAAGTATTACCTGTAGCAACAAAATCCTTCGGTGGTATCGGCGTATTTGCAATTCCGGAAATGGGACGTTTCTACAGACACGTATTGATTGAGAAAAACTTCCCTCATCATGGTGCAGTTGCTTTCGGTCATCACGGAAAGGCATTATACGAAGTATTCAAATACATCGGTGTTGATGTAGATGAAATCGGATACAACCAGCCTGCAGGCGTTCGTTACCCGACAGAAAATCCTTTTGCATAATTTTAGGATTGTATCTAAAGCAAATTTTATATACAATAAGTAAAGATGATTTCGGTCGGAGCACCGGCCGGAATCTTCTTTGCACGTTTAACAAAATTAATAATAAGAAGCAACTTCGCGATGGTTTCCGGAGATATCATAATGTCTGTCAGCGACTCTTTATCCATGTCAGCACTTTGATTTTACGAGTGAAGCGATGAAAAATCATTAGTACTGCTACATGGATAATGAAGCGAGAGCGCGTCGCAGAAGACATTATGTATCGTAAGAAAAATCGCGAAGTTGTTCCTTGAAAAAAGGAGAAACCATGACAAATTTAGAACTTCAAAAAACGGCAAATGAAGTTCGTAAGGGTATTGTGACCTCAGTTCATAGTGCAAAAGCCGGACATCCCGGCGGATCACTTTCTGCGGCAGATATGTTTACGTATCTTTATTTTGAAGAAATGAATATCGACCCCAAGAATCCCAAATGGGAAGACAGAGACCGCTTTGTGTTATCAAAAGGCCATACAGCCCCCGGTCTTTATTCGGCGTTGGCAAACAGAGGTTATTTCCCGGTTGAGGACTTAAAGACCCTTCGTAAACTGGGCTCTTATTTACAGGGACATCCCTGTATGCAGGAAACTCCCGGTGTTGATATGAGTTCCGGTTCTTTGGGACAGGGAATTTCTGCGGCTGTTGGTATGGCACTTGCGGCAAAATTAGATAAAAAAGATTTTCGCGTATACACACTTTTGGGAGATGGTGAAATTCAGGAAGGTCAGGTTTGGGAAGCATCTATGTTTGCAGGTGCTAACAAATTAGACAACCTGGTTGTAATCGTGGATAATAACGGTCTTCAGATTGACGGAAGAGTTGAGGATGTTTGTTCTGTATATCCCATCGATGCGAAATTTGAAGCATTTAATTTCCAGGCTATTAATATTGACGGACATAACTTTGATGAAATTCGTGCCGCATTTAAAAAAGCAAAAGAAACAAAAGGAAAACCTACAGCGATTATCATGCATACCGTAAAAGGAAAAGGTGTTTCCTTTATGGAAGATAATGCGGGATGGCACGGAAAAGCTCCCAACGATGAAGAATATGCAACTGCGATGGCTGATTTGGACAAAATCGCCGCAGAATTAGAGAAAGCAGGTGAAGTATAATGGCAGACGTAAAGAAAATCGCAACAAGAGAAAGTTATGGAAATGCTTTGGTTGCATGCGCCGAAGACTTCCCTGAACTGGTCGTTTTAGATGCCGATTTAGCAGGTGCTACCAAGACAGGTACTTTCAAAAAAGCATACCCTGACCGTCATATTGACTGTGGTATTGCAGAGTGTAATATGACAGGTATTGCAGCAGGTTTGGCTACCTGTGGAAAAATACCTTTTATTTCTTCTTTTGCAATGTTTGCAGCAGGAAGAAACTTTGAACAGGTTCGTAACTCCATCGGTTATCCTCATTTAAATGTAAAAATCGGTGCAACCCATGCCGGAATTACAGTTGGTGAAGACGGAGCAACCCATCAGTGTAATGAAGATATTGCATTAATGAGAACGATTCCGGGAATGACTGTGATTGTACCTTCTGATGATATTGAAGCAAAAGCTGCCGTTCGTGCCGCATTGGAAATGGATGGTCCGGTTTATTTAAGATTTGGCCGTGCTGCAGTTCCGGTTATCAATGACAACGCAGACTACAAGTTTGAAATTGGAAAAGGCGTGGTACTCAAAGAAGGCGCTGATGTATCCATTATTGCCACCGGTATCTGTGTGGAAGGTGCTATGGGTGCAGCAGAAATGTTAAAAGCAGATGGTATTGATGCAGAGGTCATTAATATCCATACCATTAAGCCGTTAGATGAGGAACTGGTAGTAGCTACTGCAAAGAAAACCCGCAAAGTATTTACGGTAGAAGAACATTCTGTCATCGGAGGTCTGGGAAGTGCCGTATGTGATGTGCTTTCTGAAAAGGATCCCACAAAGGTGACCAAAATCGGTGTTTATGATCGGTTTGGCGAATCCGGACCGGCAGCAGCCCTTGTTGAAAAATACGGACTGGATTCAAAAGGCATTTATGCAAAGATAAAAGAGAATATGTAAATGGATTTCTGACAGCAGACAAGAATGGGATGATATCCGTGAGGCTGTTGATTTAGTTCAGAATTCGTACAATCGGGCTGTTACCAAATAATATATTGTGTGACAGCCTGTTTTTTTGGATTGAGAAAGCGAAAGCTTAAAAAGGAATATGTTATTTGGACAAAATAATACAACATGATGTAAAGTATAAAAAAGAATAAATAAAAATCAGAAAAGATATGGTTTTTACAAATGACAGGGAGAAAGACATGATTGTAGAACCCAAAGCAAAAGGATTTATCTGTACAACCGCACATCCGGTAGGATGCCGTGAGAATGTATGCAATCAGATTGCATATGCAAAGTCCAAAGCGAAAGAGTATCGTTCCATGAGTACTCGTCCAATAAAAAATGTTTTGATCATCGGATGTTCCGCAGGCTATGGTCTGGCAAGCAGAATTGCCGCAGCCTTTACGGCAGGATGTAATACACTGGGAGTCATGTATGAAAGAGAGGCTTCCGGGAAGAGAACTGCAACCGCGGGTTATTATAACACAAAAGCGTTTGAAGAAGCAGCGTTACAGGAAGGATTGTATGCACAGACTGTCAACGGGGATGCCTTTTCAAAGGATGTAAAAGGACAGACAATCCAAAAGCTTACACAGGATTTGGAAACCGTGGATTTAGTCATTTACTCTTTAGCAACCCCAAAGAGGACGCTTGAGGACGGAACGGTAGTTTCTTCTGTTTTAAAAACCATAGATAAGCCGTTTACCACTAAAAATCTCAATTTATACCATAATGTGATTGAACAGGCGACGTTAGAACCTGCAACAGAGAAAGAAACACAAAATACCATTTGCGTCATGGGAGGAGAAGATTGGAAGGACTGGATAGATGCACTAAAGGAGGCGGATGTGTTATCTCAAGGTGCATTGACTTTGGCATACTCCTATCTCGGACCGGATCTTACCTATCCGATTTATCAGAGCGGAACCATCGGACAGGCGAAAAGGCATTTGCAAAAAACAGCGGAGATAATAAATCAGATCCATCCGGATGTGAAGGCATATATTTCTGTCAACAAAGCAGTGGTGACACAATCGAGCGCAGCAATTCCGGGTGTACCGTTGTATTTATCGATTTTAAATAAGGTCATGAAGGAAAAAGGCCTACATGAAGATTGCATCATGCAGATGGTAAGACTCTTTACGGACAGAATCGGAAGAAAAGAAATTGCGACGGATGAAGAAGGTCGTATCCGGCTGGATGACCTGGAAATGGAATCGGTTGTTCAGGAAGAAGTAACCCGGATTTGGGAGGAGGTAACAACCGAAACGATAAAGTCGTGTTGCGACCTGGACGGATACTGGGAAGATTTTTACAAAATATTCGGTTTTGGAATAAAAAATGTGGACTATTCACAGGATGTAGAAGTATAATGTTCTATATCACGATAGAGAATACTATACATTTCTGTCGCATTTTTGCAGGATAATATGATGCGGGGTTAAAAGATATTTCAGTATGGTTTATTGATATGGTGTCGTATTTTAATTGCAATTTGTAAAAATAAGGGGTATTATACGTGTATTTATGGGAATTATGGTCAAAATTTACAGATTTCATTGAAAAAGACACACAGGCTGAAAACGAATCAAAAAAGACAGCGGTCGTAATTCGGATTTTGACCTTGTCTTTTATTGCATATTTATTGCTTCCGGCGATTTCCTGGAATGTCGTATCATCAAGTGGTGGATTTGTCATTTATCTGATTGCACTGTTGATTTTTGTAGGTATTTTTGCGGCTACTTATAAATTGCGAACACTTTGGATTTTTACAGGTCTGAGTGTTGCCATGATTTTCTGGATAATCAGTTTTATCTATTTGTTCGGTTGGAATGTTGGTGTACAACATTTTCTGATGGTGTTGTTGGTATTGGTATTTTTTGCCCAATACAACAACTTGAAGTTTAAAGCTTTTTTTGCAACCGGATTATGTATTTTGCGTATTGCGTTGTATTTTATTTTTTGCGACAGTAAGTCGCTTGTTGAGATCAGCAGCCGGGAAAACAATTCTCTGCAAATCATTAATACGATTGTTATTTTCTGGTCGATTTCCGTTATTTCTTATATTTATGGTAGGGATAGTCAGGAACTAGAGAGTAAGTTGATTGCTTACAATGAAGAACTAAAGGCCATGGCCAATACCGATAAACTGACATCTTTATATAACCGCAGAAGAGCTATCGAATATATTGAAGAATGTTGTAAAAATTGCGGGAATAAGGGCTTTTGTCTGTGTATCTGTGACATTGACTTTTTTAAAAAAGTCAATGATACCTATGGACATGATGCAGGAGATAAAG
Organism: Lachnospiraceae bacterium; assembly: GCA_017626095.1. Taxonomy (GTDB): domain Bacteria; phylum Bacillota; class Clostridia; order Lachnospirales; family Lachnospiraceae; genus UBA2882. Next base: position 51,259 of record JAGAJL010000013.1, on the reverse strand, counting down.
TGCTACAGGCAATCGGAAAAGTATTTCGAGAAGAAATGGAAGATAAGAATATGGCAGCCCGCTGGGGTGGTGAAGAGTTTTTGCTTCTGTTTCCGGATACCAATGGTGATGCAGCATTTATTAGACTGTGTGAAATTCGTCGAAAGATTAAAAATATTGTTGTCATGAAAGCGGGACAGGAAATTCGTGTTACCATGACCTTTGGATTGGCTGAGTACGACTATTCCGGTAATTATGAGAGCATGTTAATCACTGCAGATCAAAAATTGTATCGCGGAAAAGAAGACGGAAGAGACCGGATTGTCTATTAGCGGTTGAGCAACGGTCTGGCAATCTTTTCATTGAAAAATTCAATTAGCGGTCCCATGAAAAAAGCAGTTACGATGGTTCCAACGCCGACGATAGTCGGAATGGATGAGATTGTACCGCCACCTAAAAGAAAAACAATAATTCCTGCAATGACACAGATAAGATCGGTTCCGATACGGCAGAATTTGAATTTCGCAATTTTCCATTTGTTGGCTAAAACGATTGCAACGGCATCATAGGTAGATACGCCTAAATCTGCTGTCATATATAGAGCAGAACCAAAGCAAATGATGACAATTCCGATAAGCAGACAGGCGATGCGGAAAAGCAGAGTTGGAGCCGGGAACAGTTTTTGCAATAAATCATAGGTAAATTGCGTGACATAGCCAAGTAAAAACAAATTGATAAAAGTGGCAATGCCGATATTGTGCCGGTCTGTTAACAGGCTAAAGGATAACAGGATTAAATTGACAATGACATACAGAGTTCCAAAAGAAATCGGAATCAACTGATCCAGTCCGCTCATCAGGGATTGAAAAGGATCAACGCCTAAAGCGGCAAGTTTAAAAATACCCACACTGACGGCGCAAATTAAAACTCCAAACAGTGACATCATAATTCTACGTATTTTCATAATAAGACTCCGTTCTGCCAAAAAGTAGCTTTTTTATTTTGAAGTATAAAAATCCGGGAACCAAAGCTCCCGGATTTTGAAATAATCATATATTATTTTGATCATTCTTTCGGATTGGGTCCGTAAGCATTTGCACCGGGTTCGCTGTCTTTGCAGAACCAGATGATTAAAATGATTGCACCAACTAACGGAATAAATGCAAGCAGATACCACCATCCGCTTTTTCCGATATCATGAAGGCGACGAATGCAGACTGCAAGACTGGGCAGAAAAATCGCTAAAGACCAAATAACGCTTAAAATGCTTAATATTCCGCCGCCACGAGCTAATGCAGAAAGAACACCGGAAACGATAATGTTAAATAAACAGAAAAACCAGTATTCACTTCTTCTTGCACGTCCACTGAAACCTACATACTGTGTAAAAACACTTTTGATTGCATCAACAAAACTCATTTTTTATCCTCCTTCTACATTTTGTGACGAATTCACTATTATTTTAACATAAAACAAAAATTTGTAAATGATAATTGTAAACATTTGCGAGGCATAATCGTCTTTTATCTTTGCGCGATGTATGTTATGATTAAAGAAATGCAATTTTTTACTTATAAAGCAGGAGGTTCCTTATGGCGTGTTTTGTGGTTCCCATGGCAGAAGCAATGGTGGCAACGACAGTTTCTAAAGTATTAATTAAAAAAGAAGAACAAAAATCGATGCAGGAAATAGAAGATGGTTTTATAAATGACACCGGTAGTTGTCGTATCGAGGCTCGTCAAATAAAAAAATTGTCCAATTTTTTGTGGGGAGGCTCCGGCTTACTTGCGTTTGAACATTTATGGCATGGAGAAATTATGCCGTATTTTCCGTTTTTGACAGCGGCGAATAATCCGGCAGATTTGACAAAGATGCTACATGAAATGTCAACGGTTGGTGTAACCATGGCAGTTGTTGTTACACTTTTCTGGGGTGTTCTTACATTCATCGAAATGAAGGGCACGAATAAAAAAACAGTTATTCAATAATAAGGAGAGACCGGGATGACATTATTAATTACAGCTTTAGCAGCTATTATTTCGACCATACTATGGTATGTGAATGAAAAGGCCCGGTTTTTAAAGGTAGGTATCCTGTGCTATGAGTTCTGGGGAGCATTCTTAATGTGGATGGTAGATGCTGTTTATGAGTATTTGGAGCTTGGAGAATTATATTTTTCTCCTGCGGGACAGGATATGTTAAATGATACTTTTTTAGGATTATCTGTTGTGGTGCTTGGTTTGATCATCTGGCTGATTATTCTTTTACTCAAAGATCCTGAGCATGTAATAAAAAAGTGATAAAAGGTTCTAGTTATGTATATATATGAGCTTGAAAAAGATGAAATTGTGACACTGACCATTAAAATGAAAGAGCGCGACAAAATGGAATGGAAATGTCCTGTTTTGGACACTTCCGTAAAAGGAAAATGCATTTTGGTCCCTCCGCTGAAATATGAAGATAAAGTGTTAACCTTTGGCTCTGAAGGCATTATTGCAGAGGTGGTTGCGGTACGTGATGGGAAGCCTGTTATTTTCAAAGGTTGTCATGTTCAATATATCAAATTCAAGGACCAGAGATATCATGCGATTATTGCAAAGGAAAATGGTGTAAATCTAAACCGCAGATCGCACTTCAGAGTGCCGATTGATGAATATTGCTATGTAAATCATGGAAAAGCAACCATTGATGCATATATTCTGGATATGAGCTCAACCGGTTTTTCGTTTACTGTAGGTCATTATGATAATAATGATATGGATTATGTGGAAGTGATTTATACCGATACCATGATGGGGACGGATGTTTCTGTTATGGGGCGTGTGGTTCGAAGAGAAGAACGCGAAGATGGGAAAACATTATTTGGTTGTTATATGATTCCGCGTCCGGATATTGATAAATACATTACGGCCAGACAGAGAAAGATTATGAAGCCGAAAGACAGAGATGAGGATTGATTCTGATTCCTGTGAGGTTTTATGCATGGAAATGTACAGCAAATTGGAAGAACAATACTATAGCCGTTGTTTTCTGTGCCCCAGAAAATGCGGAGTAAATCGCCTGGAAGGAGAAGTCGGTTTTTGCAAAATGGGAGCCTTGCCACATGTTGCAAGAGCGGCGCTCCACTTTTGGGAAGAACCTTGTATCAGTCAGAATAATGGTTCCGGTGCAATCTTTTTTTCCGGATGCAATCTCCAATGTGTCTTTTGCCAGAATTGGGAAATATCCAGGGGAAAAGCAGGTTTGTCAATTTCCAAAGAGCGTTTGGCTGAAATTTTTATGGAATTGCAGGAGAAAGGTGCGAATAATATTAATCTGGTGACCGGTGTCATGTTTATTCCCACTATTGTGGAGGCGCTTTGTCTGGCAAAGGAAAAAGGATTTTTTCTTCCGGTTATTTATAACTGCGGAGGATATGAATCGGTAGCCTCTCTTCGTTTGCTGGATGGTTTTGTGGATGTATATCTCCCTGATTTTAAATGTATTTCCGATGAATTGGGAAGACGTTATTTTGGCGCATCAGATTACTCCAAAGTGGCTAAGGATGCCATCAAAGAAATGCTCAGACAGGCCGGAAGAGTTTCTTTTGAAAAAAACGGATGCATCAAAAAGGGCGTGATTGTCCGTCATTTGGTGTTGCCCGGACAACGAAAAGAAGCGGAAAAGATATTAGAATATCTGTACCATGAATACGGCGAAGATATTTATTTCAGTATTCTGAATCAATATACACCGATTGGAGCCATGAAACTGCCTGATAAACAGTTGCAAAGGCATTTGACAACCTATGAATATCAAAAAGTAATCGATTATGCGCTGTCGCTCGGAATTACCAAAGCATATATGCAGATTGGAAAGACTGCAAAAGAGAGCTTTATTCCGGCGTTTGACTTAGAAGGCGTCAGAAAAGAGGAAAAACAGCAAGGAATGGACATACATGGATCAGAATAAATTGGTTATTACAAGAGAGCAGGTAAAACAGTTTACATACGAAGCAAGTCTTTCAAATGATATGCCGGAAACCTTTTTTGAGGGATTTTGGGAACGTTTGATGCAGAGAGATGATATTTATAAGGAATATGTCTATTATCTGGTAAAGCATGATTTTTCCAATGAGGTGGATGTGGAAGGGTACCATGTGATCGACATTTTAATCTGGCAGATGGATCATTTTAAAGCCCGGATGGATATGGATAATGAAAAGCATAAACAAAACGAAGCAGTAATGATTCTTACGGCTTTTGATACCTTTTTAAAAATGGCAGAAAATCCCGAGGAGTATACGCTTCGGTTACAGGTTGATACCGGGACGGAATATCCCGATAAGTTTTATGGATTGCATAAATAGAAGATGAAGTCTGTTGCGATGAAAAAGGAAACACAGAGCAGTACAAAGCAGAAAAAAATATTGGTCAGGGACAAAAAAGAAAGAGTCGGAAAAGAGAGCACCCAACAAGAGCGAATAACATATATTTATATAGTAGAATGTGAAGATCATTCATTCTACACAGGAATAACAACCGATGTGAAACGGCGTATAAAGGAACACTATCAGCAGGGGGCAAAGGGTGCAAAATATACGCATTCTCATAAAATTCGTGAAATAAAGATGGTTTGGGAAGCCAAAACTTATGCGTCAGCGGCGCGTTTGGAGTATGCGATCAAGCAATTAAAGAGAGAAGAAAAGCAAAAACTGATTGGGAATCCGGAAAAGATTACAAAACTCTTTTTTCCCGGACTGAAAGAGTACAGATATCGTGTAAAAAAAGACTATTGCGGACTTGTGTCGGACTTTGGGGATATAGTAAAATAAAAACGTAGGCGTAGCGGGCTACGCTGAGGATTTTTCTCGTGTGCTATCGGGAAAATAGTCAAGTAATATGGTGTAGTTAATTTAAAAACATTGTACTAGGGCAACATGTTGTGTATCGGACGGTTGTTTTTTAGTAAAACGATGAGAGAGGAAATATGAGTAAGAGCGAAAAGAGAAGGAAAAGCACAGGACTATTTCTGTCGTTGTCAGCCGTTATGGCAGTGCCGATTTTGGTGTTGGGGATTGTGCTTGTCATTATGGGCACCAAAAGTGTATCGGAAGGAATGGAATTGGAAATTCAAAAGGCGCTGGCTTCTACCGCAAGAGAGACGGTAGCTTTATATTCGTTGTCCTATCCGGGGAAAATTCACATGGAGGGAGATAGGTTCTTCATGGGGGATACAGACTTGACGAAAGAATATACGTTACTTGATCAGATTAGTGAAAACACAGGTAATGAAATCAGTATTTTTTATGGCGATACGCGTATGCTGACAACGATTACGGATGATACAGGGGAGAGGATTGTTCATACGACTTCTAAAGATCCCAATATTCTTTCTGCAATTCAGATGGGAAATGAATATTATTCTGACCGTGTTTATATTAATGGACAATATTATTACGGCTATTATGTCCCATTAAAAAACGAGGATGAAATCTGTGGTATGATTTTTGCCGGAATGACCAACGAAAGTGTACGGGTCAGTGTCAGCACGATTGTTACCAAAATTATGATTGTATTCATCATTGCTTTGCTGGCTGTGGTTTTGATTGCATCACTTTTTGCAGGTAATATTGTAAAAACATTAAATCAAATCAGAACCTATATCGGAAGTTTAGCGGAAAATAACTTCAATACAAAAATGCCGGCTTCTGTTTTAAAGAGAACGGACGAGCTCGGAGATATGGGAAGACATGCGCAGGAAGTGGGCGAAACCTTACAGACGTTAATCTATAAGGATCCGCTCACCGGATTGTATAACCGACGAGCCGGTCGTATTGAATTGTCCAAATATATTGATTTGGCAGAGGCCATCAATTACCGCAAAAAAGTAGTTGTGGCATTGGGAGATATTGATTTCTTTAAAAAAATAAATGATACCTATGGTCATGATTGCGGAGATCTTGTTTTAACAAAACTGTCTGATATTTTTGTTATGTACATGGATAATAATGGAATTCCAATCCGCTGGGGTGGAGAAGAATTTTTACTGGTTTTTAAAGCGGATTATCAAACTGCTTATGAATTGGTTGCAAATATGATGGATGAAATTCGAGAAACCCGGTTTGAATATGCAGATACAACGTTTCATGTTACCATGACATTCGGAATTACAGAATACCGGCAAAAAGAGAGTATTGAAGAAATTGTAAAGAGAGCGGACGATTTGCTCTATAAAGGAAAAACCGGCGGCAGAAACCGGATTGTAGAGGATGACGATATTTTTTCAAAATAAGGCAAAAAACCCGTTGTTTAGCCCTTACAAATAGTAAAAAGTATGATATAATGCATATATAAAAGGGTTATTTTGAGGGGAACCGTACAGAAGGTAGTAAAAAGAGAGGTTATAGTATGAAGAAAAACGCTGATGTAAAATTAAACATTCGATGGAAACTGATGATTTATTCATTGCTTCCGCTGATTGCAACATGTATTGAGCTCTTTATTGGAATCAGACTGTTTTTTGGAAAAGATATTTTATCTACAGTCAAGATGCCAATATTGATTATTTTTATTGTCAATTCTGTTATTATGCTTTTTGTTATGCAGGCATTTGCATGGAAACTGGGAAATTCCATTGACCGTATTATTCAGACATTGGACAGAGCAGGCAATGGTGATTTGACGGCTGAGCTTGGCAAACAGGATTTGGAACGCAAAGATGAAATCGCTGTTTTGGCGAGCCATGCCAATAATGTTATTGGTCAGTTAAAAGATGTCATTGGACAGGTTGGTAATACTTCTGACGTTATTGAAGATTCAACTGCAAGACTGGATAAGATGGCTGAGCAGACCAGCAATGCATCTGAAGATGTTGCAAGAAGCATGGGCGATATGGCAAACGGAGCAACTGCACAGGCTGCCGAGACACAGGCAGTATCCGATGCGATTAACCGTATTGGAGAAGGAATTGAAGAGACCGGCAATGCCGTTGCCAAACTGATTGCGAATGCTGATCAAATGAAAGCAGCAGGTCAGGAAGGTGTTGATTCCGTTGGCGAATTAAAGACGATTTCCGAAAAAGTAAAAGCACAGATCGCTGTTATTTATGAACAGACCAATACTACCAACGAATCTGCGCAGGAAATACATAAAGCTACCGAACTGATTTCATCCATTGCAAATGAGACCAATCTCTTGGCTTTAAACGCTTCTATCGAGGCTGCCAGAGCCGGTGAAAGCGGAAGAGGTTTTGCAGTCGTAGCGGAACAGATTAAAAATCTTGCAGAGCAGTCCAATCAGTCAGCTAAGACAATTGAAGCAATTATCAACAATTTACTTGCAGATACCGAGCAGGCTGTTAAGACTATGAATACGGTTGATGCTATTATCGGTTTTCAGGCTGACAAGGTTGAAATGACCAAGAGAGTATTTGATAAAGTGAATCATGGACTGATTGTTACCATGGAAGGTGTGGAAAGTATCGCGCAGAGCACCAAAAATCTGGATGTTGCAAAAGGTCAGGTTATGGAATCTGTTGAAAGTCTTTCCGCTATTGCAGAACAGAATGCGGCATCCACGGAGGAAACTGCAGCAAGTGCTGAAGAACTGGCTGCTACTATCGGTGAGATTAAAAATGCTACCAACAGATTAAATCAGGTTGCAGATGATTTAACAACCCAGACCAACCGTTTCCAGATTTATATTTAAGATAAGATTTTCAGGCAGTCCACGCGATTTGTGCATGGGCTGTCTTTTTTATTTGGTAAATGCCATCTCTGAGCATGATTGGATGAGATGTGAGCGGAAAATAAGCCAAGTGGATTTATGTATGCGATGTGGACTTGGCAATGAGCCGAGTGGATTTATGCATGCGATGCGAGTTGATAAAATATGTATAAGGAGGATATGATGTTATGACAGAGTTGGAACAACTGCAAAAAATGATTGATGAAAGTAATTCTATTGTATTTTTTGGCGGGGCAGGAGTATCTACCGAAAGCGGGATTCCGGATTTTCGGAGTGTGGATGGTCTGTATCACCAGAAATACGATTATCCTCCGGAAACGATATTGAGCCATACCTTTTACCGGCAAAAGACGTCGGAGTTTTATCGGTTTTATCGGGACAAAATGCTCTGTCTGTCTGCAAAGCCAAATGCGGCGCATATAAAACTGGCTGAATTGGAGAAGGCAGGCAAATTAAAAGCCGTCGTGACACAGAATATTGATGGGCTTCATCAGGCAGCCGGCAGTAAAACGGTATATGAACTTCACGGAAGTGTTTTGCGGAATTACTGCGAATCCTGTGGAAAGTTTTATGATGCGCAGTATATTCTTAATTCAGAGGATGTTCCCAGATGTGAGTGCGGAGGATTTATCAAGCCGGATGTTGTGTTATATGAAGAAGGTTTGGACAATACCGTTATGACCAATGCCATCCGTGCCATAGCATCTGCTGATATGTTGATTATCGGAGGAACTTCTTTGGTTGTTTATCCGGCAGCAGGATTAATTGATTATTACAAAGGAAACAAACTGGTCGTAATCAATAAAGCACCAACCTCCAGAGACAACATGGCAGATCTGGTAATCAGCGGACCGATTGGAGAGATTTTTTCGCAGATTACGGCAGAGTAACATGAATTGATGAAAAAGCTTAACTTTCATTGCTATTTAAGTTTGAGTTGTAATAGAAAGTATCGGAATGGAGATTCCTATGGAATATCAGATTGGAGATATTGTTACCTTAAAAAAAGCACATCCATGCGGGAGTAAACAATGGGAAGTATTGCGTGTGGGTGCCGATTTTCGATTAAAATGTGTCGGTTGCGGACATCAGTTGATGATGCCGCGGATACAGGTTGAAAAAAATACGAAAGAAATTTGTAAAAACACTTGAAATTTGCGCAGATAGATGGTATTATTCATGTTTGTGATATATTATTCCTTGCTCTTTATTAAAAGTTAAAGGGCCAGAGACCAAAAGGAGGTAACAAGCATGAACAAATATGAATTAGCCGTTATTGTTAGTGCTAAAATCGAAGACGATGAAAGAGCCGCAACGATTGAAAAAGTTAAAGGCTATATCGAGAGATTCGGTGGAACTATCACAAATGTTGATGAATGGGGCAAGAAAAAACTTGCATATGACATTCAGAAGATGAGTGAAGCATTCTATTATTTCATCCAGTTCGATGCTGATGCAACAGTTCCTTTCGACGTTGAGAACCATGTACGTCTTATGGAAAATGTCATCAGATTCTTATGCGTAAGACAAGACGAGGCATAATAGAAAGTAGGAAAAAATATGAATAAAGTTATTCTAATGGGACGTTTAACAAGAGATCCTGAAGTGAGATATTCACAGGGTGAACAGCCGCTGGCAATTGCCAGATATTCCATTGCAGTAGATCGCAGAGGTCGTAATAGTCAGGATGGACAGACCGCAGATTTTATCAACTGTGTTGCTTTTGGAAGACAGGGTGAATTTGCAGAGAAATACCTGCATAAAGGAACCAAAATTGCTCTTACCGGTAGAATTCAGACCGGAAGCTATACTAACAAAGATGGTGTTAAGGTCTATACAACAGAGGTTGTTGTGGAAGAGCAGGAATTTGCCGAAAGTAAAAATGCACAGGGTGGTTCTGATAATGGTGGCTATGTACCCGCTCAGAGCAATGCTGCTCCGGTAGAAGCAGGTGCTGGATTTATCAACATTCCCGAAGGTATCGAGGAATTGCCGTTCAATTAGAGAATTAGAATGGAGGCAAAGACATGGCTTTTAATAAGACAGACAAATCCGATTCTCCTATAAAGAGAAGAGGCGGAATCCGTAGAAGAAAAAAAGTTTGTGTATTCTGCGGCAAAGATAACGTGATCGATTACAAAGATACAGCAAAATTAAGAAAATATGTTTCTGAAAGAGGAAAAATTCTTCCTCGCAGAATCACAGGAAACTGTGCAAAGCATCAGAGAGCTTTAACAGTAGCTATTAAACGTGCTCGCCACGTTGCTCTCATGCCTTATGTTCAGGACTAAAGTGAAAGCATAATATGGAAACACTCTCTAATAATACTTAGGGAGTGTTTTTTATGTGGGAAGAATGATTCCGGAAACTACCATATATAGTATGTGCAAAATTTTCGGTTTAATGGTATACTATCTTTGTATGTAATAATAGGTGTCGGTATCAGATGCTGATAATGAACTATAATTGTGAAAATGTATTTGATTGCTGTCTTACATAGTTTTTTGAAGACGGAACGAGGCAATGCTAAATGGACAAAAATCTTAAGTTTAAAGGAAGATTGCGCTTGTATTTCCAGATGCCTTTAGTATTTGGAGTTTTGCTTGCAATCACAGATATTATTACTTATACCCTGGATGTTACGGCCGGTATTTTAATGTCGGGTTTTACACTGATTTACCTGATCGTGTTTTTGTTAATGGAGCACTTTAACAGACCGGTTGTCATGAATGAATTAGTAAGCTTTGCGACACAATACGGGCAGATTCAGAAAAGACTGTTGCGTGATCTGGAAATGCCCAATGCATTACTGGATGAAAGTGGAAAGATTATCTGGGCTAACCGGGCATTTGCCCAGATTTTTGAAAAGGGCAAAGTTGAAAATAAGACGATATATTCCTTTTTTCCGACCTTATCGAAAGATAAATTTCCCAACAAGGAAAATGATGAGGCTGAGGTGGATTTTCAATATGAAGATCGGGATTTTCATGCCAAAATGAAAAAGATTCCCTTGGATGAGATGGTACAAAACAGTGATATTTTCACATCCGAAGGAGTATATGAAGGATATCTGATTGCATTGTATCTGTTTGATCAGACTGCACTAAAGTTAGCATTAACAGAAATCGATAATCAGAGTCTTGCTGTCGGACTTTTGTATTTTGATAATTATGAAGAAGCTCTTGACAGTGTGGAAGAGGTGCGCAGATCACTTTTGACAGCATTGATAGAGAGACGTGTAAATAAATATTTTGCATCTTTGGACGGAATTGTACGCAAGATGGAAAAAGACAAATTCTTTTTCATCATTCGCAAGCAGTCGCTTTCGATGTTGCAGGAAAATCGTTTTGATTTACTTGAAGAAGTTAAGACGGTTAATATTGGAAATGAAATGTCGGTTACCTTGAGTATCGGTGTCGGTGTAGGTGGTCTTTCCTATGCACAAAACTACGAATATGCTCGAACGGCCATAGACCTTGCTTTGGGACGTGGCGGTGATCAGGCTGTTATCAAGACGAAAGACGGTGTAAGCTACTATGGTGGAAAGAGTCAGCGTGTCGAAAAGAACACCCGAGTAAAAGCCCGTGTAAAAGCTCATGCATTAAGAGAATTGATTTCAACAAAGGACCGTGTTCTCGTCATGGGGCACCGAATGTCGGATGTGGATAGCTTTGGTGCGGCAGTGGGTATTTACTGTATTGCAAAGAGCCTGGGTAGAAACGTCAATATCGTATTAAATGATGTTGCACCTGCAGTAAAACCGATGGTTGAGCATTTTCTCAGTCATATTGATCCGGAAGAGCAGGTTTTAATTGGTAATGCGCAGGCAATGGAACATGCAGGTTCTAACACCTGTCTGGTGGTTGTGGACGTGAATAAGCCGAGTATTACCGAATGCCCGGAGTTGCTTAAGCAATGTCGCTCCATTGTTGTATTGGATCATCACAGACAGGGAGAAGAATATATTGAAAATGCAACTTTGTCTTATATCGAATCCTATGCTTCGAGTGCCTGTGAAATGGTTGCAGAGATTATTCAGTATATTGACGGTTTACGGCTAAACAGCACGGAAGCAGATTGCTTATATGGTGGAATTGTCATAGACAGCAATAATTTTACGTCAAAGGCCGGTGTCAGAACATTTGAAGCAGCGGCATATTTAAGAAGAAATGGTGCAGATGTGCTTAGGGTCAGAAAGATGTTTCGGGATGATGCCGTTGATTACCGGGTAAAAGCAGAAACCATCAGTAAAGCAGAAATCTTTAAAGATTCCTTTGCGATATCTGTTTGTGATCCCGGCAATTCACAAAGTCCTACGATTGTTGGAGCGCAAGCGGCAAATGAACTCTTAAATATGAATGAAATCAAGGCAAGCTTTGTTTTGACAGAATACAATAATCTGGTATATATCAGTGCGAGAAGTATCGATGAGGTAAATGTTCAGATTATCATGGAAAGATTTGGTGGCGGCGGTCATATAAATGTTGCTGCGGCACAGCTTAAGGATATGTCTGTAGAACAGGCCATTGATACGTTAAAAGAGACCTTGACTTATATGATGGAAAAAGGAGAGATTTAAATGAAGATCATTTTATTACAAGATGTAAAAAATATCGGAAAAAAAGGCGATATTATTGAAAAGAGTGACGGATATGTCAGAAATTATATCCTTCCCCAGAAATTAGGTGTAGAGGCTACTCCTAAAAACTTAAATGATTTGAAACTGCAAAAAGCCAATGAAGAAAAGATTGCTGCAGAACAGTTACAAGCTGCAAAGGATTTTGCAAAAGAAATGGAAGAGCAGATTGTTGTGGTAAAGATGAAATCCGGAGAAGGCGGAAAAGCCTTTGGTTCTGTTTCATCAAAGGAAATTGCCATTGCCTATAAAGAGCAGTTTGGAAAAGAACTCGATAAGAAAAAACTTGTATTACCTGAAGCGATTAAAAACTTTGGCACTTATGAAGTAAAAGTGAAACTTCATCCCAAGGTAAGCGGAATGATCCGTGTGAAGGTAGTAGAGCAGTAAGATAATTGGTTAGGAAGATACATTATGCCGGCAGAAGAACAGCAAATTAAAAAAAGAGTGATGCCTTATAGTTTAGAAGCAGAGCAGGCTGTTATCGGAGCTATGATTTCGGATAAAGATGCAATTGTAACGGCAATGGAGTTATTGACAGCAGAGGACTTCTATGGAAAACAGAATGGCATTATTTTTGATGCGATTGTGGAGTTATATGACAGAGGAAATGTTCCGGATGTCATTCCGTTACAAAACAAACTGAAGGAAAAAGGAATTCCGGATGAGATTAATAATGTGGAATATTTAGGTGGGCTTGTTGCTGATACCAATTCGAGTTTGATTCGCGATTTTTGTAATATTGTGATTGAAAAATCCACATTGCGAAAATTGATTAAAATCAATGAGGAAATTGCAAATTCCTGTTATGAAGGCAAACAGGATTTTAAGATTCTGCTTGAGCAGACAGAAAAGAAAGTTTTTGATCTGATACAGTCCAGAAAGATGTCTACCCATATGCCTATTGATGAAGTTGTCATGCAGGCTTTGGCAAGGATTGAGGCTGCTTCCCAGTCTTCCGGTAATGTGACGGGAGTTCCCACCGGATTTTTGGATTTAGATTACAAGCTGGCCGGTTTACATGCTTCCAACCTTGTCCTGATTGCAGCGCGTCCTGCTATGGGAAAAACCGCTTTTGTGCTGAATATTGCAGAATATGTAGCATTGCGTCAAAATATGGCTGTTGCTATATTCAGTTTGGAAATGGGAGAAGTAGAGCTGGTAAACCGTTTATTATCATTAGAATCCAATGTGAATTCCGGAAATATCCGGACCGGTAATTTGTCAGATGATGAATGGGAAAAACTCGTCAGATCGGCAGGAGAGATTGGGGATTCCAATCTGATTATCGATGCACCTCCGAGTCTTACGGTATCGGAGCTTCGAAGTAAATGTCGAAAGTATAAAATTGAGAAGGATATCAAACTGATTATCATTGACTATCTTCAGTTGATGAAAGGTTCCAATCGGGCGGCTTCAGAATCACGTCAGCAGGAGATATCTGAAATTTCCCGTTCATTGAAATCCTTAGCCAGAGAGTTGGATATCCCGATTATAGCATTGTCGCAGCTAAGCCGTGCGGTTGAGCAGAGACCGGATAAGCGTCCGATGTTGTCCGATTTGCGTGAATCAGGGGCAATCGAACAGGATGCCGATGTTGTTATGTTCATTTATCGTGATGACTATTATAACAAGGATTCAAAGGAACGCGGAATTGCTGAGATTAACATTGCAAAGCAGAGAAGTGGACCGACCGGCGTTGTTAAGTTAGCATGGCTGCCGGATTACACCAAGTTCGCTAATCTGGAAAAGAAATATTATAGCCAGGAAGAATAGTAAAAGCTGTTTTGGGTGATAGAGATTATAGCGTAAGTAGAGATTTTTTCAAAACAGAGACTTTTTGCACAAACAGGAAATTTGACGCAAATAAGAGATTTTAATACTAAAAGAGATATGGAGAAATGGAATCAAAAAACCTCACCATGCGGTGAGGTTTTTAATTGTGTATATCAGTTTATACACATACAAATCAAAAATGATTATTCAGCTTCGATAGAGCCTGTAGGGCACTGACCTGCACATGTACCACAATCTACACATTTAGAAGCGTCGATTTCAAATTTGCCGTCTCCCATGCTGATTGCTCCAACGGGGCAAGCACCTTCACAGGCACCACAAGCTACACAACCATCGTTAATTACGAATGCCATAATGATATCCTCCTTAAATAGACTTTACTATTTTTATCTCTATTCAATAAGTATTTTAATACATTACCTCTGATAAAACAAGTGTAAAAAAATAGAAAACAAAGGTGTTGCTTCAGATTATTTGACGATTCCCATCTCTTCCCGTCGCTTTTTGATACCATTCAAGATAAACTGCTTTTTCTCCGGTATGAGATTTTTATCCATCGGTTTTACATCTTTTAAAGCATAATCAATATTCAGTTCTTTGTATTTCTTTTTTGCCATATCATGGTAAGGCAATACATCCAAAGCCTTTAAGTTGGTAAATTGTCCAATGAAATATCCCAGTTTGTAAAGATATTCTTCATCATCGGTAATTCCCGGAACAACAACGTGTCTGATCCACATATCAACCTTTTTTTCGTTTAAGTATGCCGCAAAGGCCAGGATGCCGTCATTGGGCTGCTTTGTCAGTTCTTTGTGCTTCTCGGGATCGATATGTTTGATGTCCAACATAACCAGATCGGTCATGGTCATTAAATGATCCAGCTTTGCATTGTATTCTGTATTGGTAGGCTTATAAGCAATTCCTGAGGTGTCGATGCAGGTATGGATGCCTTTTTCTTTGCAAAGTGTAAAAAGCTCGATTAAAAAGTCAATCTGCATCAGGGGTTCACCACCGGTTACAGTAAGACCGCCTCCGTTTTGATAAAATGGTTTATTCCTTTCATATTGTTCGATAATTTCGGAAGCCTCCATTATGGTGCCGCCTGTCATTGGCCAGGTATCCGGATTGTGGCAATAAGCACATCGCATGGGACAACCTTGTACAAAGACAACAAAACGTGTGCCGGGACCGTCTACGGTACCGAAGCTTTCTAGTGAATGAATTCTACCGCTCATGTTCGTTCCTCTTTTCTTGATTTCTTCCACGAATTGCTCCGTTGCTCGAATTGCTTCGTTGCCTGTAGCAACTCCCGCAATTCTACACACATTAGCATTCCACTAATTTTCTAAAGAAAATCACTACATGCTCATGTGTGAGTGGGTTAAAAAAGCAGAAATCATTTTTCTGCAAGCAGAAATGAATTCTGCTTTATAACCCTTGTATATCATTATATCACATTCCTTCTAAAATAAAACAACCCTTTGGAAAAAACCAAAGGGTTGTCACCATTCATAATCGTATCAATTAGATTGATTCATGGAATGTTCTGCTGATAACGTCTGCCTGCTGTTCAGGTGTTAATTTGATGAAGTTAACAGCATATCCTGATACACGGATTGTTAACTGAGGATAGTTCTCAGGATTTTTCTGTGCATCTAATAATGTTTCTCTGTTTAATACGTTAACATTTAAATGATGTCCGCCTTTTGTTGCATAACCATCTAATAAGTTTACTAAGTTGTCTACCTGAGCTGTACTAGCGTCTGCCATAATTAATTACCTCCTATTAATTCATAATTTGTAATGTTACATTTTGTAATGTTACGTTGTTTGGAAAGTTTGTAACGGTCTATTCTTCGCCATCCAAACCTTCGTGAAGTGTCGGAACGCTGCATGCAAGAGGATTGGAAGAGCAGTCCGCACATCCCATGGTTTCTACGTTTTTGCCGGCTGTAAGAGAATTAACATCTACATTTACATGTCCGACTTCTTTTGACATTCCACCGTCAAGCTGACGAATTAAATCATCAATCATTGCATTTTCGTCCATAACAATCACCCTTTTTCATTATTTGCTTAAGTCAACTTCGATATCTCCAGCGAATACCTGATCATCTTTTCCAAGAGCACCGGGGATAATGGTAAATGTATTAGAAATACCATCCTGTGCATCGTTGAAAGGAAGTTTTGATACAGAAGATAAGGAAGCAACTGCACCATGAGTATCACGGCCGTGCATCGGGTTAGCACCGGGAGCGAAAGGCTGTCCTTTTCTACGTCCATCAGGTGTGTTACCTGTAGCTTTACCGTATGTTACGTTAGATGTAATGGTTAAGATAGATGTTGTCGGGAAACCATCTCTGTATACATGATGTCTTCTGATAGCTGTCATGAATTTGTGTACGATTTCCTGTGCGATAGAGTCAACACGGTCATCATCATTACCATATTTCGGGAAGTCACCGGTTGTCTTGAAGTCAACGATGATTCCATCTTCATCACGAACTACTTCAACTTTTGCATATTTGATAGCGGATAAAGAGTCAGCAACGATAGAAAGACCGGCAACACCTGTTGCAAAGTAACGTCTTACATCTCTGTCATGTAATGCCATCTGAGCTCTTTCATAGCAGTATTTATCATGCATGTAGTGGATGATATTCAGAGTATTAACATAAACTTCTGCCTGCCATTCAAGCATGTCAGTGAATTTTTCCATTACGTCATCATAATCAAGAACATCACCGGTAACAGGACGATATTTCGGTCCAACCTGTTTCTTGGTTACTTCGTCGATACCACCGTTTAATGCGTATAACAAACATTTAGCAACGTTAGCACGTGCGCCAAAGAACTGCATTTCTTTACCAATTCTCATAGAAGATACACAACAAGCGATACCGTAGTCATCACCGTGTGTTACTCTCATTAAGTCATCGTTTTCGTACTGGATTGAAGAAGTCTTGATAGACATCTTAGCACAGAATTTCTTCCAGCCTTCCGGTAATCTTGTTGACCAAAGAACTGTTAAGTTCGGTTCAGGAGAAGCACCTAAGTTGTTTAATGTATTTAAGTAACGGAAAGACATCTTTGTTACTAACGGACGTCCGTCGATACCAACACCACCAAGTGATTCTGTTACCCATACAGGGTCACCGGCGAAAATCTGGTTGTACTCAGGTGTACGAGCGAATTTTACGCAACGTAATTTCATGATGAAGTGATCAACGAATTCCTGAATCTGTTCTTCTGTGAATGTACCGTTCTTTAAATCTCTTTCTGCGTAAACATCAAGGAATGTAGAGGTACGTCCAAGAGACATAGCAGCACCGTTCTGCTCTTTAACTGCACATAAGTATCCGAAGTATGTCCACTGGATAGCTTCCTGTACGTTAGCAGCGGGTTTGGAGATATCGCATCCGTAGGAAGCTGCCATCTGTTTCATCATCTTTAATGCAGTAATCTGCTCTGAAATTTCTTCACGAAGACGGATAACGTCATCTGTCATAACACGTCCTGTAGAAGCTTTCTGGTCTTCTTTGTCTTCAATCAGTCTGTCAATACCATATAATGCAACACGTCTGTAGTCGCCGATGATACGTCCACGTCCGTATGCATCCGGAAGACCTGTGATGATATGAGCTGTACGGCAAGCTCTCATTTCGGGAGTATATGCATCAAATACACCTGCGTTGTGTGTTTTTCTGTGTGTAGAGAAAAACTCAGAGATTTCAGGATCTACAGTGTAGCCGTTATCTGCGCAAGCTTTCTCTGCCATACGAATACCGCCGTAAGGCTGTAAAGAACGTTTGAAAGGTTTGTCAGTCTGGAAACCAACGATTGTTTCTTTGCTCTTATCAAGGTAACCGGGACCATGAGAAGTAATGGTAGAAACAACTTTGGTATCCATATCAAGAACACCACCTGCTGCACGCTCCTGTTTCTGTAAATCAAGTACCTGATTCCATAAGTCCTTTGTGTTTTGAGTAGGGCCAGCTAAGAAAGCTTCGTCACCGTCATAAGGTGTGTAGTTTCTCTGGATGAAGTCACGGACATTGACTTCTTTGTCCCATTTGCCAGTTACAAAATCTGTCCATTCGGGTCTCATTTTTGAAATGCCTCCTATAAATATTATTTTTTTACGGATAAATCCGTTTAAGTAGCACATGAAATTATGCTATTCCCATGGCTCAATTATAGGTTATAAGGTCAAAATACGTCAAGCAAAGTGTTGTACTTTTTTACAAACAAAAAGCGGTATTTTAAGGCTTTTTAGAAATAACACAAAATAAAGGATAAGGGGAACTAAATATAGTATGAGAGATAACATGGACCTTTTGCAACCGGTATATTAATAGTACATAATATTATGGGGTCAAAAGGTATTTTGCCCCCATGATAACCGGAAAAAGGCATGAAAAATATGAAATTAATATGAACTGAAACAAAAAACAGTTGCAATTCAAAAAAAATAATTGTATAGTGTAACACATGGAAGACAAAGACGTCTGCTTTATGGGTAAATAGAAGCAGACGCCTTTCTTATTATTGATTCAATGATTAAAATATCTTTCATTCAAATGTGCCTTAATGGAAAGATGTTTTGCAGGAAGTGATGAAGATGAGACCGGTTATTGGTTTGATACCATTATATGATGATGAAAAAGAGAGTTATTGGATGTTGCCGGGATATATGAAGGTACTCGAAGAGTGCAAAGCACTTCCGATTATGCTTCCTTTGTCAACAGATCAGAAGGAACTGAAAGAAGCATATGCATTGTGTGATGGTCTTTTGCTGACCGGAGGGCATGATGTCGGTCCTTATGTATATGGAAAAGAAGCATCCGAAAAATGTGGTATTCCGTGTAAGGACAGAGATACCATGGAGAGTATTCTTCTGGATATGGCACTTTCCGATGATAAACCGGTATTTGGTATCTGCCGTGGAATTCAGTTTATGAATGCATATTTAGGCGGTGATTTATATCAGGATCTGCCTACCGAGTATGAAAGTACGGTAGAACACCATATGGAACCGCCCTATGATGTCGCCGCTCATAAGGTACGCATCGTGGAAAATACAATTCTTTCAGAGATTTTGGGAGAAGGAACCATTGAGGTAAACAGTTATCATCATCAGGCTGTAAAAAGTCCGGCTAAGCGGGCAGAAGTTATGGCTGTTTCAGAAGATGGTCTGGTGGAGGCAATTTCTGTGAAAGGACAGAAATTTGCTGTAGGAGTCCAGTGGCATCCGGAATTTTCCTATCAGGTAAATGAAAACAGTGTAAAACTGGTTCAGGCATTTGTGGATGCATGTAAAAATTAAATGGTGCGCAACTGGTTGGTGCGCATATAGATAAAGACAGACCGTTGAAATGGTGAAGTTATTTTAAAACCATTGTACCAGATATTTGGAAATAAATAATGATTATCACAGCTTAGGCTGTTGATATATATTTAGCAGTTTTAAATATTGTTTCAGGATATTAATCCGGCAATCTTTTGAAACTGACTGAAAAATTTTTAAACTAAGAGAGGAGAATTAGTTATGAAAAAGAAATTATTGGCAGTACTTCTTGCATCAACTATGGTATTCAGCCTTGCAGGATGCGGTAGTACAGGAGAAGCAAAGACAGAGGAGCCTGCAGTAGCAGAAGAAACTGCAGAGGAAACTACTGAGGAAACAGCAACAGAAGAGGCTGCAACCGAAGAAACTGCAGAGGAAACAACAGGCAAGAAATGGGTAATTGCAACAGATACTGCATTTAAACCTTTCGAGTATACGGATGATGCCGGAGAATTTGTTGGTATTGACGTAGACATTCTTGCAGCTATTGCTAAAGATCAGGGATTTGAATATGAACTTCAGTCACTTGGTTGGGACGCTTCCATCGCAGCATGTCAGGCCGGTCAGGCAGATGGTATGATCGCCGGTGCATCTATTACAGATGAACGTAAAGAATCAGGCTGGATTTTCTCAGACGGATATTATGATGCAAATCAGTGTATGGCTGTAGCAGAATCTTCTGATATTACAGGATTTGATGGTCTTTCCGGAAAAGCAGTAGCAGTTAAGACAGGTTCTATGAGTGCTACTTATGCAGAAAGCCTTGTTGATGAATATGGTTTCACAATCACATATTTTGAAGATTCACCTACTATGTACCAGGCAGTTGTCGGCGGTCAGGTAGTAGCTGTATTTGATGATACTCCGATTATGGCAGCCAATATCAAAGACAGTGGTCTTGCAATGAAATTGGTTGATGGTACAGGAAATGAACCTGCACAGTATGGTTTTGCTATTTTCAATGCTGATAATCAGGAACTTGTTGATATGTTCAACGCAGGTCTTGCAAACATCAAGGCAAACGGAACATATGACGAAATTTTAGCGAAATATCTTGGTGAATAATTCGATAGAAATTCATATGACAGGAAAAAGATCGCCAGACGGGGTGAAACGCCCGCTCTGGCGTCTTTCATTTTTGTAAAATATAGTATACAATAGGTATAAGAGTAAAATACGGAAAGGAAAAGACTATGGTAAAAATTATAACAGTATATGGCAGTATGCTTTTGGCTGCAATGGGAAGAACGCTGCTTTTGGCGTTGCTTGGTTTATTCTTTGCCTGTATCATCGGATTGATTTTTGGAATGCTTGGTGTTGTAAAAAATAAGGCATGTAATATTTTTTCCCAGATTTTTGTAGACGTTATCAGAGGTGTGCCGATGATTGTACTGGCATTTTTTGTCTATTTTGGTATGCCTTATCTTTTTAACAATGTTATTGGCGGATTTAATGTAACTCTGACTGCACTTCAAGCAGGTACCATTTGTCTGGCGTTAAATTGTGGCGCGTATATGGCTGAGATTATCAGAGCCGGTATTCAGTCTGTAGATATAGGACAAATGGAAGCAGCACGTTCACTGGGACTTTCTTATGGTATGGCTATGAGAAAGGTTGTCCTTCCGCAGGCGATTCGTACCATGATTCCTACTTTCATCAATCAGTTTATCATTACATTAAAGGATACTTCGATTCTATCTGTTATTGGATTTCCGGAACTGGTTAATACGGCAAAAAATGTACAGGCAAATACCTTCATGTCATTCCAGACTTGGGCAATTGTCGGTATCATGTATCTGATCGTGATTACAATCCTTTCAAGAAGTGCAAAGGTTGTGGAAAGGAGATTAAATGTTGGAAGATAAAAACGTAAAAATACATGTCAAAAATCTGAAAAAGAACTTCGGCAGTCTTGAAGTACTAAAGGATATTTCAACTGATATCTATGAAGGAGAAGTGGTTGTTGTAATCGGTCCCTCCGGATCGGGAAAATCCACCTTCTTAAGATGCTTAAATCGTTTAGAGGAGGCTTCCGGCGGTACGATTATCGTGGATGATATGGATATCACAAGTAAAAAAACCAACATCAATAAAGTACGTGAAAATATTGGAATGGTATTCCAGCATTTCAATCTGTTTAATAATTTGAATATTTTGGACAATCTGGTACTTGCACCGAATATGTTGAAAAAATGTTCAAAAGAAGAAGCAAAAGAGCGTGCGTTGAAAATGTTGGATAAAGTCGGACTGGTTGAGAAAAAAGAAAGTTATCCCAGTCAGCTGTCCGGTGGACAAAAACAGCGTATTGCCATTGCGAGAGCACTTTGTATGCAACCGGATATTATGCTTTTTGATGAACCGACATCAGCACTTGATCCGGAAATGGTCGGAGAAGTATTACAGGTTATGAAGGAACTTGCAGCAGACGGCATGACAATGGTAATTGTCACTCATGAGATGGGATTTGCAAGGGAAGTTGCGGACAGAGTCATATTTATGGATGGCGGATATATTGTTGAAGAGGGAACCCCTCAGGAAGTATTACTAAATCCGAAGGAACCAAGAACGATCAATTTCCTAAATAAAGTTTTATAAATGTAGCAATATGGACTTATTTTCCTTGAACAGAAAGGAGCGTGTGCCTATGAAAAAGATCATTACAATCAGCAGGGAATTTGGAGCCGGCGGTGGACAAATCGGAAAGGCGGTAGCAGAAAGACTGGGATATTATTATCTGGATAAAGATATGATTATTCGTTCTGCTATGGAGGCTTCGGATCTGACACCGGAAGATTTCAGAATGTACGACGAAAAAGTCCCCCACAACTTCGGACTGGGACAGAGTCTGTTTGATTTTTACAACAAACCCTTAAACGAAAAGCTTTTTGCGGCACAAAGAGATGCCATTAAAAAAGTAGGTGAAAAGGGAAAATGTGTCATCGTTGGGCGCAATGCCAATGTGATATTAAAAGAATTTGATTATTCTTTGCATGTTTTTATTGCGGCATCCCAGTATTTCCGTCTGAAAAATCTAAAACAACAGATGCCCGAATATTCCGAAAGCAAAATTTTGGAAGAAATGAAGTCTGTGGACAAGGCAAGAAGAAGATACTGTACTTACTATACCAATACCGAGTTTGGAAATGCGGATTATTATGATCTGACATTAAAAAGCTCTTCTTTAGGCATTGATACCTGTGTGGATATCATTTGCAAAATTGCAGAAGAAAACTAGTTTATAATCTTTCCTATAAAATGTCCGTATTAACAGTTTAAATAAACAGTTCTGACACTTAGATAATATGAACATTGATAAAAAAATGGGATTAGGTTATACTAAAGCAGAAATAAGACCAATTATTAAGGAGGCGTGGATAATGGCAGAAATCACAAAAGACATGACAATTGGTGAAATTCTTATGAAAGACCAAAATGTTGTTCCGGTTTTACTGGAAGCAGGAATGCACTGTTTAGGCTGTCCGGCATCCCAAATGGAAACATTGGAAGAAGCTGCAGCGGTTCATGGAATTGATATTGATGAATTGATGGCAAAGATTAATAGTATATAATCCTTGTTAAGACAATAAATCAGGCTGTGCCGGATAACCGGTACAGCCTTTTTTACGCTTTGTTAATAATGAACTGAATATAGCTCAATTTTTACACAGTGCCCAGTGACTGCAAAGCATGATTTTCGACAATCGGTTCAAAATGCTCTTTATAATAAGTCTCTGTATGCGACATACTCTTTAACAGATGACCATACTCTGATGCGGCATTGCTGAGCTGATTAAATTCCTGCACGCCAATTTCATGGTTGAAGATTATCAAATGGTATTCATCCTTTTTTTTATCCTTATATAAAGAATTCTTGCAAATGGTAAAATTATTTACGGCATGTGCAAATCGGATGACAAGGGAAAGACTTTCGAAAGAAAAAATACATGCTTCAACCGTTTTGACTTTTTCCGACTCTTCTTTTGATACTTTGGTATCTGCCGGTGTTGCGGGGAGCGTGTTGTTTTTATTAACATCACTCACAAAATCGCGTTCTGATTTTTGAATCTTATGAAATAAATCCATAACCTCTTCAGAAATATCAGAGATATCATCGGCTTCTTCTGCAGACTGACTGTCTTCGTGAACAGAAGGTGCAAATTTGGAAAATCGCGTATCCAGTTCTTCCGGATCTTCTACCTTGGTAATAGTCAGAACGATACATTCTGAGCTGATTGGGACAGCCTCTATCATCAACGGAATATCATCAGCTTCAAATCCAAATTCATAAGAAGCCTGTTCCATCATATCTTTAAAAAGAGATTTTGCTTTATCGCTACCATAAGCTAACTCACTGATTTTCAGTTCGCGGTTTGCCAAATCACTATGTGTAAGTGTGCAGCGAATTTGATTGTCATTAATTTTTTCGATTTTCATGTTATCACATCCTTACTGCATACGAAAAAATTGTAAATGTATCTTATAATGTATAGTTTATTAAGTCAAGAGAGGCAAGTGCCAGTTTAAAAAAATTTAAGATTTCCTGATTTTAGCACTTTACTTATTTTGTGCAACATTACCAAAAATTTAAAAAGCGTATTGTCAAAAAGAAACAATGCAGATATAATGTAACCACAAGATGCTTCCGGGACAATCCGTAAGGAAAGGAGGCATAGAGTTTCTTATTAATTGTTAGTGAATTCTTTAAAGCAAATCAAATTCACATTATGACCCTTATGGGTTGTCTAAGGCTTCGTGCCTGATCGATGGTTATATCATCGATATATTTTCACAATCACGTATAATTTAATATTTAAAAATGCTCTTATTTATTTTATTTT
Organism: Lachnospiraceae bacterium; assembly: GCA_017626095.1. Lineage (GTDB taxonomy): Bacteria > Bacillota > Clostridia > Lachnospirales > Lachnospiraceae > UBA2882. Next base: position 26,935 of record JAGAJL010000013.1, on the reverse strand, counting down.
GTTTTTTACATGTCCCGTAGTATTCTTGTCTTCTTTATTTATTATCGTCATTATCAAAAAAAGTATGATGCCAATTTTTATAATATATCACAAACCTTTTGGAAAACGGTAAATATGGATTTTGATTTTGGCAAAATAAGGAAAATATCCATGGAGGTGCTGTGTTATTTTATGGAAGCAGAAAAGAAAAACACAAAAAAGCAAATGGAACAGGATTTGACTGCTTCTTTAAAAAAAGGAGCTGTGCTGTATCTTGACGGAACATTATCCTCACCGAAAAAGATAAGTTCGGCAGTGTTTCGGGAAGATCATTTTTATATGGCGGATTTCGTAACAGACGAGCGTGGATATATCAAAGAAATCCGCTATGACACTATTTGTTAAAAGCCACAGATGCTTAACGGGGTTATGATCAAGGTCCTTCTATGCTGATCATTGGTTTGCCTTTGGCAAAGGGATTGGGGAGTTTAAGCATTGTGCTGAAATAAAAGTTTTGTTATAATCGGATTCAAATGATGTCCGGAATGATGTTTTATTTTTGTTTAACGTAAATAGGAATCGAAAAATCTGATATCATTTGAATCGGAGGATATACAAATGAAGAAAAAATATATACCCGTTTTGGTTGCGGTTGCATTGATTGTTGTTGTTGCACTGATTGGCCTGTCAACAGGCTTGTTGGAAAAGTATTCTTATTCGCAGGAGAGAGCGGATTTAAACACATATTTTAATGTGGCTGGCGGTGAGGAAACAGCCATTGTATTTAATGATACGCTGATTGAGACCGATGCTCTTTATCGGGATGATCATGTCTATTTCCCGCTTGCTTTTGTCGATGAAAATTTGAATAATCATTTTTATTATGATATGTCACAACAGCAGCTTTTATTTACAACCGATACGGCAATTCTTTCCACAGCAATCGGAAGTACGGATTATAATTTTGGTACGGAATTTGCATCGGAGAGTTATGCTCTGACGGTTGCCATGAATGATACGCTTTATCTTGCTGATGAGTTTGTAAAAAAATTCAGTAATTTTTCTTATCAGTTTTTTGCAGAACCGAATCGGGTTATTATAGATACCGTTTGGGAAGAAGAACGCCATGCTTTGGTGAAAAAAGATACTCAGGTCAGAGTGCTGGGTGGTGTAAAGAGTGAGATTTTGGCAGATCTTTCCAAAGGAGACGATGTTCGTTTGGTCGATGAAATGGAGACCTGGAGTCTGGTTACAACATATGACGGAATCAGCGGATACGTGGAAAATAAGAGACTGGAAGAGACAGATCCGGTTACACCCACACCCGTGACAGATTATGTGGCGCCGGCCTATGCACCCTTGCAAAGAGACGGTAAGATTTGCCTGGTATGGAATATGGTAACCAACATGGATGCCAATTCCTATGCGGAAGGGTTACTGCAAAATACACAGGGTGTCAATGTCATTTCGCCTACCTGGTTTTCATTGATTGATGATTACGGCAATTTTTCCTCCCTTGCGGATGCCGGATATGTTACCGCCATGCACAACAGAGGAATTCAGGTATGGGCACTTTTGGATAATTTTACCAATAAAGATGTATCTACAGCAAATGTTGTAAATAATACTACCAGCCGTCGCAATTTAATTGACCAGTTAATCCGCACGGTGCAGCAATATCAGATTGACGGAATCAATGTCGATTTTGAAGCGGTCAGTGCAGAAGCAGCTCCCGGTTATATTCAGTTTTTAAGGGAACTCTATATTGAATGTCACAAAAATGGCATCATTCTTTCCGCAGACAATGGATATCTGTTAAATTATGACCGTGGAAAACAGGGAGAAGTTGTCGATTATGTGATTATCATGGGTTATGATGAGCATGTTGCGGCTGCAGATGGTGTAGGATCAAATGCATCCATTGATTTCGTACAGAGTGGAATTGAAAAGACGGTATCTCAGGTCCCGGCTGAAAAAGTCATCAACGCAATTCCGTTTTATACCAGACTGTGGAAAACGACAGGTGATATCGGTCAGGTTGCGTACGGAATGAATGAGATTGAGAACTTTTTGAATAACAATGGTGTGACAACCATTTGGGATGACGGCGCCTGCCAGTATACAGCACAGTTTTCCGTGGACGGAACAGATTATGCGGTATGGCTTGAGGAGAGTGAATCCATTGCGGTGAAACTGAGCGTTATGGAAAAATACAATCTTGCGGGAGTTGCTGGATGGAGACTGGGACAGGAAAAATCTGATATCTGGAACGAAATAGCGGCTTATCTGCAACAGTAATGATTTGTTTTATTTATAGAAATAAGCAGTAAAGAATCCGCTCGTTTGAATATCTGTTTTGTTTTATGCATAAATACTATAAAAAAGGATTTTATGGATGAAAATGGAACAGAAAGTGATAGCAACATGCATGACGGTTTTTCTGCTTGCGGCCATGGTTGTTTTATCCAGACAGGCAGCAATCTACACCATGACTGCCGGGAATGAAAATGAAAAAATCGTAGTGATTGATGTTGGACACGGAGGGAATGATCCCGGAAAAGTGGGTGTCAATCAGATACTTGAAAAGGATGTTAACTTAGCAATCGCTTTAAAGCTTCAAAAGGTATTAAAACAATCCGATCTTACGGTTGTCATGACAAGGACAACTGATTGCGGTCTGTATGATGAGAATGCAACCAACAAAAAAGCGCAGGATATGCATCGGAGAATTCAATTTATGGAAGACCGGCATGCAGATTTGGTTGTCAGCATTCATCAAAACAGCTTTCAGGACAGTGCTGTCTGCGGACCACAATGTTTTTATTATGCCAATTCCGAATCGGGACATCAGGTTGCCTCGATTATGCAGAATACACTTAATCAGGGACTTGAAATCGAAGCACCGCGGCAGGAAAAGGCAAATGACAGTTATTATATTTTGAAAAAATCAGCCATGCCAACGGTAATCGTTGAGTGTGGCTTTTTGTCAAATCCGGAAGATGCAAAAAAACTAACCGATGAAACGTATCAGGAAAAACTGGCTTTTCAGATTTATTTGGGGATTCAAAAGTATTTCAATGGATTATAATTTGTGATATGATGAAAGATGAGATTATGACAGCGGAGCTTAATGTATGAAAACGCGTTTTGAACAGATTGCACGGGATACGAAAGGATATAATTTGTCAGATAATCCAATTATCCGGGCGGCTGGTGAAATCATAAAAAAAGGCGGACTGGTAGCATTTCCTACGGAAACGGTTTATGGTCTTGGTGGAGATGCACTCAATCCGGAATCATCCAAAAAAATATATGCGGCAAAGGGACGTCCCTCGGATAATCCCTTGATTGTTCACATTGCGCATTTGAGGGATCTGGATAAAATCGTATCCTACATACCGGAAAGCGCGAAAATACTGGCAAAGCATTTTTGGCCGGGGCCTTTGACCATGATTTTTCAAAAAAGTGACATTGTGCCGCTTGAAACGACGGGAGGATTAAACACCGTTGCGGTTCGCTTTCCTTCCGATGAAATTGCGCAGGCATTTATTCTGCAGGCGGGTGGATATGTTGCTGCACCCAGTGCCAATACATCCGGCAGACCTTCGCCGACAACGGGACAACATGTCTTTGAGGATATGGACGGCAAAATTGAGATGATTTTAGACGGCGGAAGCTGTGATATCGGATTAGAGTCGACGATAGTTGATCTGACAGAAGACATACCGGTTATCTTAAGACCGGGATATATCACCGAAGAAATGCTTCAGGATGTTTTAAATCAGGTGGAAATGGATCAGACAATTTTGAGTGCGGCTTCCGGTATTGCTCCGAAAGCTCCGGGCATGAAGTATCGCCATTATGCACCCAAGGGAGATTTGACCATTGTTGACGGAGAAATAAAGAAAGTCATTCCTTATATCAATGAAAGATTGCAAAAGCTGCAGTCCATGGGAGAAAAGGTGGGGATTATTGCAACGGATGAGAGCATTGATTCTTATATTCAATGCTATAAAAAGAGCGTCGGAAAAAGAACCGATGAAGCAATGATTGCCCGCAGATTATATGAGATTTTACGGGAGTTTGACGAAAACGAGGTGTCTTATATTTTTGCAGAATCCTTTGACTGCAGTGGTATGGGGCAGGCAATTATGAATCGCCTGTTAAAAGCAGCGGGACATAAAGTAATTACAATTTAGGAGGAGAAAAAATGATAGCAATCGGAAGTGACCATGGCGGATTTGAATTAAAAGAGCTGATTATCAGACATTTGGAGGAACAGGGCGTTGATGTCAATGACATGGGATGTTATGATAAATCTTCCTGTGATTATCCTGTTTACGGCCGGGCTGTAGCAAAGGCAGTTGCTGATGGCGGTTGTGAAAAAGGAATTGTGATTTGTACAACCGGTATCGGTATTTCCATTACGGCAAATAAAGTAAAGGGAATTCGGGCAGCGTTATGTGCAGATACGCTTTCAGCTAAGCTTACACGTCTTCATAATGATGCCAATGTTTTAGCATTGGGAGCAGGAATTGTAGGTCCCAATCTGGCAGTGGAAATCGTAGATACTTTTTTGAATACTGATTTTTCGGGAGAAGAACGGCATCAGAGAAGAATTGACGGAATAGAAGAATAAAAATAAAGAATAGGAAAACAGATTTAGGGATGGTAAGACTGTTTCAGATAAAATGGTTTAGATAATAAATGAAGGTACGGGAGGACAAAAATATGAGTAAGGTAGTTGTTATGGATCATCCGTTGATTCAGCACAAAATCGGATTTATCCGGAGAAAAGATACGGGAACCAAAGATTTCAGACAGACGATTAGTGAAATAGCGATGTTAATCTGCTACGAAGCGACCAGAGATCTACCGATGGACGAGGTGGAAATCGAAACTCCTATCTGTAAAACAACGGTAAAAGAGCTGAAAGGAAAAAAACTTGCAGTTGTTCCGATTTTAAGAGCAGGACTTGGTATGGTGGACGGAATGCTTCAATTGATCCCTTCTGCAAAGATTGGTCATATTGGGTTGTACAGAGATCCGGTTACGGTAAAACCGGTTGAGTATTATTGCAAACTGCCGGCAGACTGCAGTGAGCGTGAAGTATTTGTGGTAGATCCGATGTTGGCAACCGGTGGTTCCAGTGTGGCTGCTATCCAGATGTTAAAGGATAAAGGTTGCAAAAATATTCATTTTATGTGTATTATTGCTGCACCCGAAGGTGTAAAAGCAATGCAGGAGGCACATCCGGATGTGGATTTATACATCGGTGCGTTGGATGAAAAATTAAACGACCATAGTTATATTGTTCCCGGCTTAGGTGATGCCGGAGACAGAATTTTCGGTACAAAATAGCCGGAAACGGAGGATTGGTATGGCAGGACAAAGAACGGATTATATTTCCTGGGATGAATATTTTATGGGGGTTTCCATGCTTTCCGGCATGCGCTCAAAAGATCCCAACACACAGGTAGGTGCCTGTATCGTCGGAAAAGATCATCGTATTCTCTCCATGGGATACAATGGATTCCCCAATGGATGTTCGGATGATTTATTTCCATGGGCCAGAGAAGGTTCCGCTTTGGAAACAAAATATTCTTTTGTGGCGCATAGTGAATTAAATGCCATTTTAAATTATCGCGGTGGAAGTTTGGAAGGTGCGACCCTTTATGTTTCGCTGTTTCCCTGTAATGAATGTGCAAAGGCTATTATTCAGGCGGGAATTAAAAAGGTTGTATTTGCTTCCGACAAATATAAAGACACTCCGGCCAGCATTGCATCACGAAAAATGTTTGATGCGGCAGGTGTTGTTTATCAGGAATATCAACATTCCGGTAAAAAGGTGGAACTAAATCTTTAGAACGGTTAAAGAAGGTTAATGTTTTGAGAATGAAGACTTTATGTCTGCTTTCCGTCATGTGTGTCGTCTTTTTGTTTGCAGGAGGAAAGCCTGTATCTGCATCGACCTACAGTCAGTTGCAGGAGGCCCAGAAGGAGAAAGAGAAGGCTTCTAAAAATGCTGACCGGGTAGAAGACGATATCGACGACTTGAACAAAGAACGGGTAGGGTTGCAGACATATTTGGATCAACTGAATAGTGAATTGTTGCAGACCAGTGGTGAGCTTGCCGGAATTGAAGATTTGATTTCGCAGAAAGAGACTGCCTTAGTTGAAATGCAGGAGGAACTGGAAATAGCAAAAGAAAAAGAAGCCGACCAGTATATCGCCATGAAAAAGCGGATCAAGTTTATGTATGAGAAGGGCGATTCGGCTTATATGGAATTATTTTTTCATGCACAGAGCTTTGCTGATTTTCTCAACAAAACGGAATATGTTGAAAAGATGTCCCAATATGACCGGGATATGCTGGAAGAATATATGAATATCCAGGAAACCATCCGTAACAATGAGCAGAGCATTGTGGATGAGAGGGTTGCTCTGGGCGCTTTGCAGGAACAGGCATTGGAAAAGCAGAGCGAGGTATCTGATCTGGTACAAAAAGCAAGTGCGAATGTTGCCGAATATCAGGATCAGATTTCGGAAAAAGAAAAAGAGCTTTTAGAATATGAAAAGCAGATGGAAGAAAGTGAAAATGATATTGCAACGCTTCAGGAAAAGTTAAAAGAAGAAAATGCCCTGACGCAACAAGCAATGGCAGCAGGTTTTTCAGATCTTTCTTCGGTTACGTTTGCTGCGGGTGATCTGGATTTGCTTGCGGCAATCATATATTGTGAAGCCGGTAATCAGCCCTACATTGGACAGGTTGCCGTGGGAAATGTTGTAATGAATCGTGTCAAAAGTTCGGTTTTCCCCAATACCATTTTGGAGGTTATTTATCAGAACCGCCAGTTTTCTCCGGTAGGAAGCGGACGTTTTGCGATTGCGCTTGCCAATCACAAGGCGACGCCGGCTTGTTATGCGGCAGCTCAGGATGCCATGGCCGGTTCAGCACCGGTTGGAAACTGCCTGTTTTTCCGGACGCCGATACCGGGACTGACCGGAATTCAGATCGGCGGACATATTTTTTATTAAAAACCTTGTGATATGTCGTCGGCCTTACAGAAAATAATATATCTTTGCCGCCTCGTACTTCGGTTTTTAGTATTTCTAAGCGGCATGTTCACAAAATATTATAAATGCCCGGTTTCAAAACTCAGACTTTGTCTTCGAACAGTTGAAACCGGGCATTATTTTGTTCACCATGCCGCCAAGAAATACACAAAACCTCATAAAAGCCGGCGGACAAAGATATATTATTTTCTGTAAGGACGACTTGTTATATGCCAAAAGTTGTAAATAATAAAAGTAAGAAACGCGGCAGAACATCTGTAAGCACAATATATTCGCGTTTTTTAATAAAAAAATCGGAATATAAATCTGAAAAGGAAGTAATAAAAAAGAGCGATTAGTTCGCTCTTTTTTGCCATATATTAATTATTATCAAATAATATTCAAAGATGTTGGGGCGGATTGCTATGCATTGTATGGCTTATTGGCCCTAGTGTCATTCGTATTGATTAAGATACTCTTGATAATTTTTAAATTCTCCTGAGTAAATCAAAGTTAGCAAATGATTCAATCGGTTGATGGATGTTTTCATCATGTCAATTGATAGGATTCCACTATCATATGCCTGGGTAATTTCATCCAAATCCACCACTTTTACAAAGCCGTCCGGATAAATCAGAACATCGGCAAGTAAATCTGTCGCAATCAGACGACCATTCTCTTTATCATAATGGACATCGATGATATCGCAGTACCAGTATAGCAAATCTCCGGATTCGGAATAAAACTTACTGACCTTAAATCCCTCATCCCAGAAATAAGCTGAGTAGCCATGGTGCAGATCCTTGCGTGGTTTTATGGCATGCCATTTTGTTACAATCCGTTTTGCCGATTCGGAAAAACAGATTATTTCATCATCTTTTAGGCAGATGCACTCGTCCGGAATGAGACGTTTTCTGTATAAAACGGGATACTCCATTCTTCGACTCCTTTCGGCAGAAAATGTTTTGATTTTCTAAATACTAACTGTTTGTAAATAAAAAGTCAATGGGGATTTAATTCTTGTAAAAACTTCATAAAATAAAACGATTTAAGTAGACTCTTTTTACAAATATTAGTATAATGATTTTAAGTCTGCGGACATGGCGCAAGGCTCTTTAAATTGTTAAATGACAGGGATTTTGTATTGGTAGGCTACCGGAAAGGACAGGGAGAGCGTGATATGAAATATCATAAAAATGTATACCGTTCTCTTGCGATGATTACCCAGTTTGGTATTAATATGCTTGTTCCGATTTTTGCATGTTCGTTTATCGGCATCTTTCTTGATCGGTATCTTGGCACGTCTTTTTTCATGATTCTGTTTTTCTTTATCGGTGCACTTGCCGGAGGCAGGAATATTTATATTTTTTCTAAAAAGATATTCTGTGCGGCGCCTGACAGGGATATTCGTCCCCGTACAAATTCTCGTGGTGATTTAAATTCTTCCGATACTTCCCGGATTGAGAAGACAGATGATAAAAAGGGTAGAGAGCATGAGTAAGATTTTTAAGATTAACGAATCTCTGCCGGATTTGTTAATTGGAATTTTGATTTTCGGATTATTTGCCGAGTTTTTACCGGTTTGGTTTTTAGAGCGCAAGCTATATTATTCGATTGGGCTTTTGATAGGTCTTTTTGTTGCCGCACTTTCTGCATGGCATATGGCATATAGTATTGATAATGCCGTGGACTATGATGAAGGAACGGCGACCAAACAAATGCAAAAGGGAAGTGCTCTTCGTTATGGGGGGTGGCTCATTCTTTTAGGGATTTTGATGATTTTTGATTTTGCCAGTCCGATTGCCGCTTTTATCGGTATGATTTCTTTAAAAGTGTCGGCGTATCTTGCGCCGTTTACACATAAATTATTTAGGAGGTGAATGTATGGGGCAGGGAATTTTGTTATCCGGCGGTGCCGATATTGACTTTATGGTCCATGGTATCTTTTCCTATGAGATTTTTGGGCAAACCGTATGGATAACAACCACACATGTCTGTGTTTTAATTGTATTTTTGCTGATTATCGGTTTTTGTATCGCAACAAACCATGCAGTTAAAAAAGCCGGAGATGTGCCCAAAGGATTTCTCAACGCAGTAGAGCTGATTGTGGAAATGTTAGATGGCATGGTTTCTTCAACCATGGGAAAAAATGCGGCCAAATTTGCAAATTACATTGGCACCATTTTTCTGTTTATCTTAATCAGTAATATTTCCGGATTGTTTGGACTGCGTCCGCCTACAGCTGACTACGGTGTCACGCTTGCGCTGGGTATTATGACATTCTGTATTATCCATTTTAACAAGTTTAAACATCAGCATATCAGTGGTGTAATTAAAGGCTTGTGCGATCCGTGGCCGTTTTGGGCGCCGATTAATATCATCGGTGATGTGGCGGTTCCGATTTCATTATCATTACGTTTGTTCGCAAACGTATTGTCCGGTACGGTAATGATGGCTTTGATATACGGATTGTTATCAAAAATTGCAATTATCTGGCCGGCTGCGCTTCATGTGTACTTTGATTTGTTCTCAGGAGCAATTCAGACCTATGTATTCTGTATGCTGACAATGACCTATGTCACAGATGCAATTGGAGAATCGTAGAAACACATTTATTGAAAACACGTTGATGAGCGTGTAAGTCATCAAAAGATGACAATCATCAAGATTAAATAGAGATATCCAGTTTAAGGAGGAAACAAAACATGGAATTTAATGAAAACTTTATTTTAGGCTGCTCTGCAATTGGTGCCGGACTTGCTGTAATCGCCGGTATCGGACCTGGTATCGGACAGGGTATTGCTGCCGGACATGCAGCTTCTGCAGTAGGTAGAAATCCCGGTGCAAAATCAGATATCACTTCTACCATGTTACTTGGACAGGCCGTTGCAGAAACAACCGGTTTGTATGGTTTGTTAGTTGCTATGTTATTATTATTCGTTAAACCTTTGGTCTAAAAGCCTTTTAAAAATAACAAGAAAGGAGGCTTAAGACTTGAATACGTTAGTAAGCACAGGACTCATCCTGTTATCGGAAGAAGCAGGGATGACGAGATTGTTCGATTTGGACTTTCAGTTATTGCATGATGCGGCGCTTATGATTATTGCTGTATTCTTCCTGTTTTTGATTGCATCCAATTTATTATTCAATCCTGTACGTAATTTATTACAGAACAGACAGGAAAAAATCCAGAATGATTTAGACAATGCAAAAGAAGACAAAGAACAGGCAAATGCATTAAAGCTGGAATACGAAGAGAAATTAAAGAGTGTTGATAAAGAAGCAGAAGCAATTTTGAGTGAAGCAAGAGCAAAGGCTCTTCGCACACAGGATCAGATCGTTGCAAAAGCAAAAGAAGAAGCGGCGTCGATTATTGCAAGAGCAAACCGCGAGGCAGAACTTGAAAAACAGAAAGTTGCCGACGATGTTAAGAAGGAAATGATCAACCTTGCAAGTGTAATGGCAGGAAAGGTTGTAAAGGCTTCGATTGATACAGCGGTTCAGGACAGCTTGATTGATGAAACATTAAAGGAAATGGGTGAGAGCACATGGCTAAGCTGATTTCAAAAACCTATGGAGATGCATTATTTGAAACAGCTTTAGAAAAACAGACCATGAATTCCTTATTTGAGGAAGCTCAGGTTGTTTTAGAAGCGTTTTCACAAAATCCCAAGCTTTCCGAACTGATGGTACATCCAAAGATCTTAAAAGAAGAAAAGCTTCAGATTGTGGAAGAAATCTTTAAGGGTCGCGTGAGTGACGATATGACCGGATTTTTGGTAATCATCGTGAAAAAGGACCGTTTTGGTGAGATATGCAATATCTTAGAATATTTTATCTCCAGAGTAAAAGAGTATAAAGGCATTGGTGTTGCAACTGTTACAACTCCAATGGAATTAAATGAAGCACAGAAAAGTGCAGTTTGTGCGAAATTGTTAGAAACAACATCTTATCGTGAGATGGAAATGCACTATCAGGTTGATGAGGCTTTGATTGGTGGAATGGTAATCCGTATCGGTGACAGAGTTGTGGATAGCAGTGTTGCTACAAAATTAGAGGAGCTGAAACGGCAGCTTTTAAAAATACAGTTGGCATAATTGTAACCGTGAAATAATAAGAAAGGTGCGTAAGATCTATGAATTTAAAACCGGAAGAGATCAGTTCGGTCATTAAAAGTCAGATTGAAAGATATGCTTCTTCATTAGAAGTATCCGATGTCGGAACTGTTATTCAGGTAGCAGATGGTATTGCCCGTGTTCATGGTCTTTCCAATGCAATGCAGGGAGAATTGTTGGAATTCCCCGGTGAAGTATACGGCATGGTATTAAACTTAGAAGAGGATAACGTCGGTGCTGTTTTATTGGGAAGTCATAAAAATATCAACGAGGGTGATATTGTAAAAACCACCGGTCGTGTAGTAGAAGTTCCGGTAGGTGATGAATTACTTGGTCGTGTCGTAAATTCGCTTGGACAGCCGATTGATGGAAAAGGACCGATTCAGACGGATAAATATCGTCAAATTGAAAGAGTTGCATCCGGTGTTATTACCCGTAAGAGTGTTGATACACCTTTACAGACAGGTATTAAGGCTATCGACTCCATGGTTCCGATCGGAAGAGGTCAGCGTGAGTTAATCATTGGTGACAGACAGACAGGTAAAACGGCTATTGCGATTGATACCATTATCAATCAGAAAGGCCAGAATGTAAAATGTATCTACGTTGCAATCGGTCAGAAAGCTTCTACGGTTGCAAGCATCGTAAAGACATTAGAAGAGTTCGGCGCAATGAGTTATACAACCGTTGTTGCCGCAACTGCAAGTGAACTTGCTCCGTTACAGTATATTGCACCATATGCAGGATGTGCGATTGGTGAAGAATGGATGGAGAATGGAGAAGACGTATTAGTCGTATATGATGACTTAAGTAAGCATGCAACTGCATATCGTACACTCTCATTACTTCTTAGAAGACCCCCGGGACGTGAAGCTTACCCCGGTGATGTATTCTATCTCCATTCCAGATTGTTGGAAAGAGCTGCAAGAATGAGTGACGAATACGGCGGAGGTTCTCTTACTGCATTGCCCATTATCGAAACACAGGCAGGAGACGTTTCAGCATATATTCCGACCAATGTTATTTCCATTACAGACGGTCAGATTTATCTGGAAACAGAAATGTTCAATTCAGGTTTCCGTCCCGCAGTAAATGCCGGTCTTAGTGTATCCCGTGTAGGTGGTGCCGCGCAGATTAAAGCTATGAAGAAAATTGCTGCTCCGATTCGTGTAGAGCTTGCTCAGTATCGTGAACTTGCATCTTTTGCACAGTTTGGTTCCGAATTGGATGCTGATACCAAAGAGAAGTTGGAACAGGGTGAAAGAATTAAAGAAATTTTAAAGCAACCCCAGTATAAACCAATGCCTGTACAGTATCAGGTTTTGATTATCTATGCTGCAACCAACAAGTATCTGTTGGATGTTCCGGTAGAAGATATTACCAGATTTGAACAGGAATTCTTTACTTTTATTGATACAAAATATCCTGAAATTCCGGAAAGCATTGCTACAACAAAAGTAATTTCCGAAGAAATGGAAGAAAAATTAATTAAAGCAATCGGAGACTTTAAGGAAGAATTTAAATAAGCAGATAGAAAGTAAAGGTGACAGATTATGGCTTCTATGAGAAGTATTAAAAGACGTAAGGGTAGTATTCAGAGTACCCAGCAGATCACCAAAGCGATGAAGCTTGTGTCTACCGTAAAGCTCCAGAGAGCAAAAGGCCGTGCAGAAAAATCAAAATCGTATTTTGAATGTATGTATGCAACTGTTAAGAGCGTGCTTGCTAAGAGTGGGAATATCGAGCATCCCTATTTGAAATCCGGCAGCAGCAAAAAAAAGGCAGTGATTGTCATTACCTCTAACAGAGGTTTGGCAGGCGGATACAATTCCAATGTAATCAAATTGATTACAAAGGGAGATTTTCATAAAGAAGATGTCGTTGTATATGCAATCGGTAGCAAGGGAAGAGATTATTTGTCCCGTCACGGTTATCAGATTGGCGGTGACTATTCCGATGTGATTGAGGAGCCGATTTATGCAGATGCAATGCGTATCAGCGATGATTTATTAATAGCATTCGCCGAGGGTGAAATCGGAGAAATCTATTTAGCCTATACCGCATTCAAAAATACCGTAAGTCATATTCCTACATTGTTAAAACTGTTACCTGTGGATACAGATGGAATAGAAGATGTAGATGGCGATAAGGCACTTATGAATTTTGAACAAGATGAGGAAGAAGCATTAAATATGTTGATTCCAAAATATATCACAAGTTTGATATACGGCGGCATGGTCGAAGCAGTTGCCAGCGAAAACGGAGCCCGTATGCAGGCAATGGATTCGGCAACAAGCAATGCGGAAGAAATGATCGAGAAATTATCCTTACAGTACAATAGAGCCCGTCAGGGATCTATTACACAAGAATTAACCGAGATTATAGCAGGTGCGGAAGCAATCAGCTAAGTAAAGGAGTGAAAGAAAAGAAATGGCAGAAACAGCAATCGGAAAAATCACTCAGATCATCGGTGCGGTACTTGATATTAAGTTCCCGGAAGGTAAACTTCCGGAAATCAACGAAGCTATCGAGATTACTTTAAAAACAGAAGGTAAATTGGTAGTGGAAGTTGCACAGCACCTTGGAGATGATACAGTGAGATGTATCGCCATGGGTTCAACTGACGGTCTGGTAAGAGGAATGGATGCAATTGCAACCGGAGCTCCTATTACCGTACCTGTTGGTGAGAATACATTAGGACGTATTTTCAACGTTCTTGGCGAACCAATTGATAATAAACCGGCTCCGACAGATGTGTCATATGAGCCTATTCACAGAGCTGCTCCGGAATTTGCAGAGCAGTCTACAGAAACAGAATTATTAGAAACCGGTATCAAGGTCGTTGACTTACTTTGCCCTTACCAGAAGGGTGGTAAGATCGGTCTTTTCGGTGGTGCCGGTGTAGGTAAAACCGTTCTTATCCAGGAGTTAATCCGTAACATTGCTACTGAGCACGGCGGATACTCTGTATTTACAGGCGTAGGTGAAAGAACCAGAGAGGGAAATGACCTTTACCATGAAATGACAGAATCAGGCGTTATTGATAAAACCACCATGGTATTCGGTCAGATGAATGAACCTCCGGGAGCCAGAATGAGAGTTGGTCTTACCGGTCTTACAATGGCAGAATATTTCCGTGACAAAGGCGGAAAGGACGTATTGTTATTCATCGATAACATCTTCCGTTTCACACAGGCCGGTTCCGAAGTATCAGCACTTCTTGGACGTATGCCTTCAGCCGTAGGTTATCAGCCTACCCTGCAGACAGAAATGGGTGCTCTTCAGGAGCGTATTACCTCAACAAAGAACGGTTCTATTACATCCGTTCAGGCAGTATATGTGCCCGCCGATGACTTAACTGACCCGGCGCCCGCAACAACATTTGCCCATCTGGATGCGACAACTGTACTTTCTCGTTCAATTGCAGAGCTTGGTATTTATCCTGCAGTGGATCCGCTTGAGTCGACATCACGCATTCTGGATCCTCGTATCGTAGGTGAAGAGCATTATCAGGTTGCACGTGGTGTACAGGAAATCTTACAGAAATACAAAGAATTACAGGATATCATTGCTATTCTTGGTATGGACGAGCTGTCCGAAGAAGATAAGCTTGTTGTTAATAGAGCCAGAAAGATTCAAAGATTTTTATCTCAGCCTTTCTTTGTTGCAACACAGTTTACCGGTTTGGATGGTAAGTATGTACCACTTAGTGAAACCATTCGTGGCTTTAAGGAAATTCTGGACGGAAAACATGATGATGTTCCGGAAAGTTATTTCTTAAATGCAGGAACCATTGACGAAGTCGTTGCCCGTAAGAGATAGGGGTGATAGAAAGTGGCTGATTTATTCAAACTGAGAATTATCACTCCTGACCGCGTCTTTTATGAAGGCGAAGCGGAAATGGTAGAATTTAATACAACGGAAGGTGAAATTGGTATTTATAAAAAACACATTCCGATGACGGTTATTATAAAACCCGGTATCCTGACCATTACCGAGGAGAGCGAAACAAAAACGGCTGCTTTACATGCCGGATTTGCGGAAATCTTACCGGATCAGGTAACAATCATGGCTGAGATTATTGAGTGGCCTGTTGAAATCGATCAGGACCGTGCTGAGCAGGCAAAAGAGCGTGCCGAGGAGAGATTGCAAAATAAAGCTCCGGAGACAGATATCGCAAGGGCTGAAACAGCACTCTTAAGAGCTATGGCACGTATCGAGGTATTAAAATAATCCTTGAACTGTATAATTTAGTTATTTTATTAAAGGGTAATCCCATTGGGGTTGCCCTTTTTTCATGTGGATTGCAAGTCGTCCTTATAGAAAATTTTATATCTTTACCCGCCGGCTTTTACGAGGTTTTGTGCCTTTCTTAGCGGCATAAGCGAACAAAGGAAATGCCGCTTAGAAGGGCTAAAAACCGAAGTACGAGGCGGTAAAGATATAAAATTTTCTATAAGGACGACTTGCTAAATTCTTAAAGATACCAATAAAAAGTAAGTTGTTTTAATAATTTTCGTACATTCTAAATTGTTCTGTGTGGGGATATATATTCTGCGCAAACTACTTGGCATCTTTTCGTGCAATTCTTAGAGGCAAATGTGCGCAAAGTAATGACGTATTTCTCCGTTCAAAGCCCGAAGGGCTGCGTTTGAAATACGTCATTGAAAAACTTTGCGTGCATGCCTCTTAGAATTGCTAGAAAAGTTTGTGTAGTTTGCGCAGAATATATATCCTCACACAGAGCCATAACATAGCTGAAAGAAAGAAAAAGAACAAAATGGGGAACTTGTGCATAGGATAATAAAAAACGGAGTTAAAAAGATGGAAAAAGGGAAAATAATACCTTTCTATATGGCGTATCCTTTGCCTTTATACTATGAAGATGAACAGGAAGTTGTAAAAGATATGGAATATCTGCAGAGTCAGCATTCGCCGGAAATACGGTCATTGCAAAGGGAAATCATGGAAGTGATTAATCTTTTGGATTATGAAGGCAGTATGATTTATGATGAATATCCGGATCGTTTTTCCATGGGAAGACAGAGCAGGATGATTTGTGACCGGTTAAAGAGTAAATATCAGGATGATGATACATGTAAATTTCGAGATATGCTCTCGTGGGAAGGGTTTCAGGATATCATCAGGCTGCTGATGTATGATGAGATTTTGAAAAGAAGACACAGAAAAAGCAGGGGATATCTCAGATTTTAATAAAAATTTAAAATTATTGGGGTATCTTAGGCATAAAATATAGTTGTGGTTTTTAGAGAAACGAATTAGAATAATAATGACCGTCAATCTGAAATGGGCGGATGAAATACGAAAAATCAAATTATATTTATAGAGAAGAAACCATATGAAAAGAGGAATCATAAAAGCGATTGTCTGCGTGATTTCATTTGTACTTTCGATACTGATTATCAGTTCGGTTATGAATCGCGGAAACAGTGATATTACCATGGAGATGAGTGAAGCATCATATCCGTTGGTCTATGTCAATTATGAAGGAGAACATATTAATTGTCTGCATGGATACGCTCAGGAAATGGACGTATCTTTTATGCGTGATACGATTACTCCGTTAGGTGAAAACAGGGAGCTTTCTTTATATATTGATACCTTTAGTACCAGTATTACTTCCATTGCTTATGAGGTACGCTCTACAGATGGTACAAGGCTGATTGAGAGTACACAGTTATATGATTATATTGTGCAGACAGCCGGGATTTCAGCGGATATTCAGTTAAAGGATCTGATTGATCCGGATGAAGAATATGAACTGGTTATTTTGCTAAATGACGTACAGGGAAGACAACTGCGCTATTATACCAGAGTGGTTTTACGGAGTGATAACCATATCAGTGAGGAAATATATTTTGCGAGAAATTTCCATGAGAAAACGTTTGACCGGGAAAATGCTGACGAGATCGCGCAGTATCTTGAGACAAATGAAAGTGGCGATAATACGACTTACAGCTATGTGAATATCCATAGCAGTTTTCGACAGATTACATGGGGCGATCTGACTGTGGAGAAAATAACAGAGCCGCAGCTTTCTATTACGGAGTTATTTCCACAGACGGCTCGTATCACAATTTCTTACTATGTAAATGTTTTAACGGAAACCGGTGAGCGCAGATGCCGGGTAGATGAATATTACAGGCTCCGGTATGGAATACAGAGAATTTATCTGCTGAATTATGAAAGAACCATGACTGAAGTATTTGAAATGGATCTCGAAGCATTTAACAATAATAAAATTGATCTGGGTATTCGAAATGCAGATGTGGAAATAGCGGAGAGCGAAGATGGTGGAGCATTTGCTTTTGTATCCGCAAACAGATTGTTCTGTTACAATTCCAACAATAATCGTTTTTCCCAGTTGTTTGCATTCTATACAAAAGATCATGAAGATGAAAGAACCTTTTATAATCAAAATGATATACGTGTGCTCAGCGTGGATGAAGCCGGAAATGTTCAATTTGCAGTATATGGTTATATGAACCGGGGAACGCATGAAGGAAAGATGGGGGTAGCTGTTTATTTATTTAATGGTGTGTTAAATACCATTGAAGAAGAAGCGTTTATTCCCTACAACAGATCTTTTGCTACGCTTGAGAGCGATGTTGAAAGATTAATGTATCTTAACAGTAATGAGGAATTGTTTGTCTATCTGGGTGGAAGTATTTTCTGCATTAATCTCAACGATAACAGTTATACTGTCGTTGCAAAAGATTTGGCACAGGAAAGTTTTAAGGTTTCTGAATCCGGCAGGATTGTTGTCTGGCCGGAAGGAGAGGATCCGGATCGTAGTCAGAATTTGAATGTCATGAATCTAAATACAAAAGTAATTTCCACAATTGATGCAGGCACAGGTCATTATATTCGTCCGCTTGGATTTATGGAAGAAGATTTGATTTACGGTCTGGTAAATCAGTCGGATTTGTTTGTGGATAATGCCGGAAGTCTTGTGACTCCCATGTTTTGTATTAATATCAGCAGTGAACCGGATAATAAAATCAGTATGCAGTATCAGAAGGATGATATTTACATTATGAATGTAATCCTTTCGGATAATCAGATTACCATGGAGCGGGCAAGGAAAACACCGGAAGGAGTTTATGTGGTCACATCAGCGGATCAGATTATGAGCAACACTTCCGAATTGAGACATGAAAATACGATTGATGTTGCGGCAACAAAAACACTGGAAAAAATTGTTCAGATTGCGGCAAAAAGTAATATTGCTACCAGGTCACTCAAATTTATGACTCCCAAGGAAGTCATGTATGAAGGCGGACATGAAGTGAATTTGGAATATCCCGAGAGCATGCATGAAAATTACTATGTATATGGTTCGGGAGGCATTTTGGGAGTATATG
Organism: Lachnospiraceae bacterium; assembly: GCA_017626095.1. Taxonomy (GTDB): domain Bacteria; phylum Bacillota; class Clostridia; order Lachnospirales; family Lachnospiraceae; genus UBA2882. The sequence goes on along the minus strand of JAGAJL010000013.1, from coordinate 8,400 downwards.
CTAAAGAATCAGAAGCTGTTAACATTGCGGAACAGGAATCCGGCACAATACTGAATGGATATGGAGATTATGTCTGGATAAAAGCCAATCGAAATGTTTCCAATCAGATTATGAAAATTACGGCTACCATGCAGGATGAGAACAATTCTTCACTGGCAGTGTGTCTTGATACCATGCTTTTAGCAGAAGGCATCAGCAGAAACAGCCAATATCTGTTAGATCAGGGAGCTACTGCATTATCGGTACTACAGGATAATATGCCCGAAGATTGTGAGATACTAGACCTTAGTGGCTGTAGTCTGGATGCTGTGTTGTACTACGTCAATAGAGATATTCCGGTTATGGCAATTCTAAATGACAGAAGTGCAGTTTTAATTATCGGATTCAATGAATTAAATACGGTTATTATGGATCCAGCAACCGGAACGATTTACAAAAAAGGTATCAATGATTCCACAGATTGGTTCAATTCCAATGGAAATCAATTTATTACCTATATCAATTAGTATTTATACCTCCGAAACAATTCGGAGGTATTTTTCCTTTTTTGGATTTGTGTTCCCATTATATATGTGCCGAAAGTACGATATATGGGGTTTTTGACCTTAGATGCAGACTTTTATCTCCGCCATCGTTTCTCACTTTTTATTGTTCGCAACTTTGGGGACATAGCCAGTCGCCCTTACAGAAATTATATATCTTTGCCCGCGTGAGCATGCCGCTTAGAAATGCCGAAAACCGAAGTATGAAGCGGCAAAGATATATATTTCTGTAAGGGTGACTGCCATCCCGCAAAGATTGCGAACTTTGTGAGAACCGTGGCAGAGCGTCTGCATAATCGGTCTACAAACCCCATATATCGCGCTTCCAGCATATCCTTTTCGGGAACACAAATCCGAAAAGGGTAATCACAAAGGAAAAATTTTATGCGTTATTTTTAAATATAATATTTCTGTATCTCTGTAGTGCAAACAGAAGAATCATTCCAAATACGCCACAGGATAATACTTCTCCGGCTCCTACGGTAAGCATGAAGAAAGGAATTCCTCCGGGGATGCCATATGCATAGGTTAGTACAAATGGTATGATTATAGTATTGGATAAAATGGGGGGAAGAGGGGCACACCATTTCCATTTGCGCAACAGATAGGTTCCGATTGCGCCGATTAAGGTTGCCAGGCTTCCGAAAATAATATCCCAGATTGCGGCACCTGTCATAAAGTTGCTGAGCAGGCAACCGATAAAAAGACCGGGTACGGCTGCAGGAGTAAAATAGGGAAGAATGGTCAGTGCTTCGGAAATGCGCACCTGAATGGCACCGCTTGCAAGATCAAATGCATTGATAAACAAGGTAAGTACCACATAGAGAGCAGCTATGACAGCTGCCTGAGTGATGAAATAGGCTTTTTTGTTATTCATATTTTTTCTCCTTTAGTTTTGTTTTTTCTCCGTAAACGGATAGGTCAGGAAGGTCTCGAACTGACCGCAAACATGAATATAACATAGTGGATACAAAAAATCAACTATCTATGTCTTGACATTGAGAACGGTCGTTAACTATAATATAGAAAACGACCGTTAGCATTTTGCGCTAGGAATAGAAAAACGAAGGGAAGATTGTTATGCAAAAATCAAGAAAAAAACATCCTATTATTGGTAGAATTATATTAGGAATTTTGATAGTACTTATCATAGCAGGAGGTGTTTACTGCCGGTTTGGCGGTTTTAGTACCGGAAAGTGTGCAGATACAGCGGAGTTTGCAAAATACGCTGGACAGGTTTCAGAAATTACAATTCCTGAAGAAACAAGAATTATTGCACTGGGAGAAGCGACTCATGGAAATGCAGAGTTTCAGCAGTTAAAGCTGGATGTATTTCAGATTATGGTCGAAAAATATGGTGTCAAAGCCTTTGCATTAGAAGCAGATTATGGTTGCTGTGAGACTGCAAACAGGTATATTCATGGTGGAGAGGGAACAGCAGAGCAAGCTGCCGGTGCGCTGGACTTTCAAATTTACAAAACTGACGTGATGGCAAATCTGCTTCGTTGGATGCGTGAGTATAACGAAACAGCCGGTGAAGGCGAGGATATCTGTTTCTATGGATTTGATATGCAGAGATATGACGCAAATTATGAGTACCTTATTGAAACAGCAAAAGCATTGGAAGTTGATACGACAGAACTTGAAAAAATATGGAGTAATGGAGAGCTAAATACGGAATACACGGATGAGCAAAGAGCGGAGACTATAAAGGCGGTTAAAGCAGAGCTTCTTGAAAAGGAGAAAACGGAGACTAATCAGGCAGTACATTTTGCCGATATTCTGCTTCAGAATATGGAGCTTGGAAAAACAATGGAGAACGCTTGGGCAGGAATTGCACTCAGAGACAAACTGATGTCAGAAAACATCATGTGGATTCTTGATGAAGAGGAAGCAAGAGGAAACAACTGCATCTTTGTTTCCGGACATAATGGACATGTAAGTCAGTTTGGTTCTTATGACAATGAGAATAAATATATGGGAAACATTTTAGCGGATAATATAGGGGAAGATGCCTATTTTGTAATCGGCACTGATTTTTATAAAACGACGAATAATATGCCGAAGGGAAGTGTGGAACGTACGAAATTCACCGTTTATTCCCATGATCCTCTGGCAAAAGCGGCGAAGCAATGTGGATATGATATCTGTTTTCTGGATTTTTCAAAAATTCCGGACGAATCCGTTCTGAAAAATGAAGTCACAGGGTACTGTTATATGGGAAGTCTTGGCGAAAATCAGTTGACTTTACTGAATAGGATTGTCATGCGTGTTCTTCCGTATACATACCGAATCTGGGGGAGCCCTGCCAGCATGTATGATGGGATGATTTTTGTGACAGAGGCACATCCCACTGAGATTAGATAAAGAAGTTATCATTATATGGAAGAAAGGAAATGTAGTTCCAATCATCAAATATTTGATAATTGGATTATGAGGAAAAATCTATGAAAGCAATGGAAAGTGACTGGTATAAGAAAATTTGGACACTTGATATTCAAAATCAGTCCTGGGTAGAGGATACAAATCGGCAAGTAAATTTTCTGATTGATAAATTGGAACTAAAAGGGAATGAGAAGATCCTGGATCTTGCCTGTGGTTTTGGGCGACATTCACTGGAACTTGCGCGGCGTGGCTATGATGTGACGGGTGTTGACATTACTTCGGAATACATAGAATATGCCACAAAACAGGCACAGGTTGAGAAGCTGAACGCCCGATTTATCTGTTCGGATATTCGTGATGTAAGTTTTAATAGTGAATTTGATGTCGTGCTGAATATGGCAGATGGTGCGATAGGATATCTTGAAAATGAGGAAGAAAACCTAAAAATCTTTCGTGTTATTTCCAAAGCACTGAAATCGGGTGGAAGGCATTTTATGGATATTATGAATGGGAACTATGCCGAAACTCATTTTCCCTGTAAGCTGTGGGATGAAGGAGAAAAGTGCCTTACCTTATCTAATTTCGAATGGGATAAGGAAACAAAAACTTTGATTTACGGACAACTTGACTATCCTTATGGAGAGCCGCTGCCAAAACCTGAAATGATAGAGGGAAATCCGATCAGATTATATTCGCTTGATGAAATAAAAGGTATCTTTTCTGATCTTGGAATGAGCGTTTATGACAGCTATGTGGATTTTAGCGGCACTTTGTCATCGGACAATCATATTCAGTTAATGGTTTTTTCAAAGAAAATTTAAATAGAAAAAATATGGAGGAAAGTAAAAATATATTACAAATACATGCAGACTTTTAAATAAACAACTTGGAAGGTGATGAAAAATATGAGTAAATTATGCATTGTAATAACTCCATGCAGAGTTTGAGGGGCTGTATGGAGAAATTGTAGAAAGCCTCAGACTTTGCTTCAAAAAGAAATGATAATGAATGAATTTAAGGAGCAAAGAAATGAAAAAGAGAATAAAGAATACATATATACAAGACTTAAGAGAATTTTTGATTTTGTGGAGCACACAGAGTTTGTCTCAGCTTGGCAGTTCGATGACTGCGTTTGCTTTGACGCTCTGGCTCTATGAGGAAACCGGATCTGCCTTAAAGACAGCAACTCTGGCGATATGTTCCTACGCACCCTATGTTATTATGAGCATTTTTGCAGGAGCACTTTCGGATCGGTTTGACAAGAAAAAGACCATGCTTGTTTGTGATTTGCTGGCAGCATTAAGTACAATGATTGTGCTTTCATTGTATCTTACAAATAATCTTGTGGTATGGCACTTGTATGCAGTTAATGCTTTTTCCGGTCTGATGAATACGGTGCAACAACCGGCGTCCGAGGTGGCGACAACCCTTTTAATTCCTAAGGAACAGTATCAGAGAGCAAGTGGACTACAGTCTCTTTCCAGATCACTTATTTCTATTTTGAATCCATTGTTTGCTACGGCTTTATATGGACTGGCGGGATTGGAAATGGTAATTTTCCTTGACTTGGGAAGCTTTGTCATTGCTTTCCTGGCACTTCTTTTCTTGATAAAGCTTCCGGAGGTACCAGAGGACAAAAAGGAGAGTGTTCTGACGCTGGCAAAAGAGGGGGTTACGTATCTAAAGAACACCCCCATGATTCTCACTATGATTTTGTTTATGTCAGGGATTAATCTGGTTGCTTCGGCTTTTGATGCAGTTTTGCCGGGACTTATCATTCCAAATCCAAAGGGTGGTACGGTTATACTTGGTGTAGTGACATCTTTTGCTGGGATTGCCATGATTTTTGGAAGCGTATTGGTGTCAGTACTTCCAAAACCGAAGAACCGTATGAAGGTTGTATATATCACCATGCTGATATCGATGGGTGTTGAGAATTATATGATGGCATTTTGTCGGGAACCCTGGCTATGGTGTCTTGGTCAGATAATTGGCTGGATTCTGGTTCCGGTGATGAGTGCGAATTATGATGTCATTTTTCGAAGCACGGTACCAATTGAACTCCAAGGGAGGGTATATGCCTGCAGAAATACATTGCAGTTTTTTACCATTCCGATTGGTCTTTTCCTTGGAGGATTTATGGTGGATGATATCTTTGAGCCTTTTATGGAAAGGCACCTAAGTCACGAGGGTCTTGCTTTTTTGTTTGGATATGGGAAGGGTTCAGGCGCAGCCGTTACTATGTTTGTTCTGGGTATAGCCGGAACACTTCATTGTCTCTTTTTTGGCAAAAAATTGAATAAATATAAATTTATAGACAATTAGTTGTTTTATGGGACCGAGATAACGGAATGATGAATTTAGTGGGTGGGCTCGAATGAACCCACCTAAAAGGAAAATGGGTATTTTGATAAGTGCCCGTTTTAGAAGGATTGTGGGGGATTTACTGTAGATATTTCGATTTATGAGCAACCCATGGAAATGGTTATGAATAAAGGTTTTATAAACGGAGGAAACGGATTTGGCAGTAGAGTATAAAAGATTAACAGAAAACGAACTTGATATCTTTATTGAAATGAGAATCAATCAATTAAGAGAAGAGGGCGCAAAGGAAGATATTGATTTAGTGCCTGCGTTGAGAGATTACTATAAACGTCATATGGCTGACGGCACATTTGTATCCTGGCTTGCTGTGGATGATGAAGAGATCATTGGTACAAGTGGAATGTCATTTGTGGAAAAACCTCCGTATTTCGGATGCCCAAGCGGAAAGATGGGACTTTTATCAAGTATGTTCACAAATCCACGCTATAGACGGATGGGAATTGCAAAAGAGCTTTTACATAGAGTTGTCGAAGAAGCAAGGAAATATGGATGTGGAACAATACAGATTACAGCTTCTGATATGGGAGTAAAACTGTATGAATCGTATGGTTTTGTGCATAATGGCAACTTTATGCAATACAAATTATAGCATCAGGAGACTAGAAAAAAATAAGATTAAAGGAGAATGAGAAGTGGATCAAATATGGAAAGAAATGTATGAAGCTGCAAAGGCAGTTCAGAATGGAAGAAAAATATCGGATTATGTTGAAGCCGGAGAGGTTTCTGCTGCGATATATTCAGAATTCGGCAAGATTTACACAGGGGTATGTATTGACACCTGTTCTACGTTGGGAATCTGTGCGGAAAGAAATGCGATTTTTCAGATGATCACGAATGGAGAGCAATCATTTTCGAGGGTGCTTGCGATTATGCCGGATGGGAAAAATGGAGCGCCATGTGGGGCATGCAGAGAGTTAATGGTTCAATTAATGCCTGACACTTATAAAAATGTTGAAATATTAATGGATTATGATACAAAAAGAATCGTCACGTTAGGAGAATTGACTCCGGAATGGTGGATTTAATAGCTGTTTTAGATTTGATAAATTCCTGTTTTCAAAGGAAACGAGATAATTCATATGAGATTAGACGGATATGGGGTATTGAATGTATTTGGATAATACGGATGAGTATTTATGGAGATACGTTTGATGATAAATGGAAATTGTCCTTGTAAGAAGAAAAAGTGTGAACGACATGGAAACTGTGATGATTGTAGAAAACATCATGCTCAGTCAAAACGAAAACGACCATGCGAGAGAAGTAAAAAAATAGAGGATGGCGACAATAAATGTTAAATTCTATGGATGATAACATCAGTGGGAGAATAATACTAATTGAAATGGACGGAGGCGAAAGATAATGAAAAAAATAAATCTGGTTGCATTGCCATGTCTTTGTGTAGATGTTTTTGACGGTACAGACGAAATCAGACCCGGAGGTGAGGCATTAAATTTTGCTGCCCATGCCTCAAAGTTTGATGACATTGATGTTACAATTCTTGGCGTGGTTGGCGATGATGTATATGCCAAATATATTATGGATTCAATCGCTGATAAAAAAATAAATACGAAGTATATCCGGATTGATAAAAATCAAGTTACGGCTTACAACACTACATATTTAACGCCGTCAGGGGATCGATATTATAAGGATGATTCATGGAATGGAAAGATACTTGATAATATTGTTTTTAATGATACTGAAATAAAAGTAATAGCTGAGGCTGATGTAGTATTTGTGCATTTTTGGGCATCATGCTTTAGGCAGTTAATTGAATTGAAAAAGCGGTATGATTTTAAACTCGCGGTGGATTTTGATGTTTACAGAGATTTTGAAGATATGAAGCAATTTGCACCGTACATAGACTTTTTTATGATTAGCGGAACAGAAGAATTTCTGCCTTATTTTGAGGATTTTTCTAATTGCTATGATGGCTTATTTAATATGACATTGGCTGAACAAGGTAGTGTCACATATCATAAAGGAAACGAGTATCGGGTGCCTGCAAATCCTATAAATCATATTGTTGATACGACCGGTTGCGGAGACAGCTACCATGCAGGTTTTGTGTGTTCGTATTTGCTTGATGGAAATATCAGTAAAGCCATGAGGGTTGGATCGGAATTTGCGGCACAAACGTTGTCGCATTATGGTGGCTTTTGAATTGTAGTATGCAGGGGGGAGAAGCGGTGTCAAACGAAATAGAAAGAATACATAAAAAAACCGGATTGAAGCAGCAAAAGCCGGTTTTGAAGCCAGTTTTAAAGAAGCTGATTTTTATAATAAGCAAACACAGGACGACAAGCATCTAAAAGATATTTTGTCAACAATAAATTTGTTTATGGACGGGCAAAATGTTGTAGGCATGATAGCAGTCACAATGTATCAGGGCGAGGATTATCATGAAATTCTCTGGAGTGAAAATCTGAAAGACGATGAGGTGGCTTCCTTACATATTCTTGCAGTACTCCCGGAATATCAGGGAAAAGTCGTATCAAACAAAATGATGGCAGAAATTATTTCGTTGGTAAGGGAAAATGGTAAGAAAACAATTCGACTCGATGTTTTAGCCTCGAATATCCCTGCCCGACGTATGTATGAAAGACTTGGGTTTGCGTATCGGGGAAAGCAGAACCTTTTTGCAGAGAATACCGGATGGACGGATTTTCTATATTATGAACTTCCGGTCCTTTAAACATGAAAATTAGACAAAGCTTTTTGTTTTTATATACATAAAGTACAAAAGAAATCGGTGTTTTAAGTGCGATGGGAAGGAGACGATGGATAAATGGACGAAAATACTTTTGAACTTAAAACAGCTGAAAACATATATTCAGAATTAGCGAAATCGAGAGCTTGCTATGAACGAGGCGAGTTTGAAGAATTTGATGACGCATTAGATGAAATAAGTAAGAAATATAAGCTGGATGATAGCTCATCAAATTGAAATTGAACAAAATCGCTGCGCGATGGCCTGCCAAGGCTATGGCGCAGTTTTTTCTATTCCTTCAAAAATAGGCAGTGACAGGATTGTCCCAAGATAGTATTGTTAAAGTACCACCCATAACAAACTTCATACACGGGC
>JAGAJL010000053.1 GCA_017626095.1 Lachnospiraceae bacterium | reverse complement strand
TATTAAATGCCCGGTTTCAAAACTCAGACTTCGTCTTCAGACAGTTGAAACCGGGCATTATTTTTGTTCGCTTATGCCGCTAAGAAATGCCAGAAAACCTCGCTAAATTCCGCGGGCAAAGATATATAATTTTTGTTTGGGCGACTGGCTATGTCCCCAAAGTTGCGAATAATAAATAGTGAGAAACGATGGCAGAGATAAAAGTCTGCATCTAAGGTCAAAAACCCCATATATCGCACTTACAACACATATATAGTGGGAACGCAAATCCGGAAAGGGTGAAATATAATGAAATTATCACATGATTGCTTTTTTATAGGGCATGTGATACTTTATATTATGTAGTTTAACGCGTTAAAGTTTTAATGTTAAAATTACAGAAATTACAAAATAGATAAGAATGATTGGGGAATAATTATGCCAGTAATTGATTATTTAGAAAGAAATGCAAAGTTATATCCGGATGAGGTCGCACTCGTAGAGTTAAATCCGGAAGAAAAAGAAACCAGACGAACGACATGGAAGGAATCGGAATTAATTGAACCTACCCGATTTGAGCCATACCGCAGGGAAATCACATGGCGCGTGTTTGACGAGAAAGCAAACCGCTTTGCCAATATGTTATTGGGCCGAGGGATTAAAAAAGGTGATAAGGTTGCCATTATAATGTATAACTGTCTGGAATGGCTGCCGATTTATTTTGGTATTTTAAAAACAGGTGCGATTGCCGTGCCGTTTAATTTCCGTTATGATGCCGAAGAAATTTTATATTGTGCCGAGCTTGCAGAAGTGGATATGATTGTATTCGGACCGCAGTTTATCGGACGTATTGAAGTCAATGCAGAAAGACTTTCAAAAGGCAGATTGTTAATCTATGTTGGAGATAACTGCCCGAGTTTTGCAGAAAGTTACCATGAGCTGGTAGCGGATTGTTCATCCCAGCCGCCTCGTATTGCCATTAGCGAAGACGATTTTGGTGCAATCTATTTTTCTTCCGGAACGACCGGTTTTCCGAAAGCTATTTTACATAAACACCTTAGTCTGACTCAGGCGGCAGAGATGGAACAAAAGCATCATGCAACAGGCAGGGATGATACATTCCTTTGTATTCCCCCGCTTTATCACACCGGTGCAAAATTCCACTGGATGGGAAGTCTGGTGGCCGGCAGTAAAGCCGTATTATTAAAAGGTACAAAACCGGAAACCATTCTTTCTGCTGTTTCTTCAGAAAAATGTACCATTGTATGGTTGTTGGTTCCGTGGGCGCAGGATATTTTAGATGATCTGGATCGCGGCGATTTAAAGAAAGAAGATTATGAACTGGATCAGTGGAGACTGATGCATATCGGAGCGCAGCCTGTTCCCCCTTCCTTAATCAAACGTTGGAAAGAATACTTCCCGAATCATGATTATGATACGAACTATGGTTTATCCGAATCGACAGGTCCCGGCTGTGTGCATCTGGGAATGGAAAACATTCATAAAGTCGGTGCTATTGGTGTTCCCGGTTATCGTTGGGAATGCAAAATCATTGATGAAGACGGAAATGAAGTCAAAAAAGGTGATGTCGGCGAGCTTTGCGTAAAGGGACCCGGCGTCATGACCTGTTATTATAACAATCCGGAAGCAACTGCCGAAAGTATTAAAGACGGATGGCTTCTTACCGGAGATATGGCAATGCAGGATGAAGATGGTTTCTATTTCTTAGTAGACCGTAAAAAAGATGTCATTGTCAGCGGTGGAGAAAATATTTATCCGGTACAGATAGAGGACTTTTTGCGTAAGCATGATAAAATCAAGGATGTTGCCGTAATTGGTCTGGCGGATCCCCGTCTTGGAGAAAAAACGGCAGCCATTGTCGAAATCAAAGAAGGAATGACGGCAACGAAAGAGGAAATTGATGAATTCTGTTTGGCTCTTCCTCGTTATAAACGTCCGAAGGAAGTCATTTTTGCTGATATTCCGAGAAATGCGACCGGTAAGATTGAGAAACCGGCACTTCGTAAACGATATGGTGCAGACAAGCTGGTTGCGCAGGAGAATATGGGCTAAAGATAAGAAAAAGATTCATTCTAATTTTACTCTCATCGAATTCGGTAGGGTTAGATATGATTAAGGGAATGCTTTTTGCTATGCATAAATGCGATATGCGGATAGCAAACAAAAATCAGATCATTTGAATACATATTTGGAGGAACTATAGATGAAAGAACTAATGCTGGGAAATAAAGCGATTGCACGCGGATTGTATGAAGCGGGCTGTACGATTATTTCCAGTTATCCCGGAACACCGAGTACCGAGATTACAGAAGAAGCGGCAAAATATGATGAAATTTATTGTGAATGGGCACCCAATGAAAAAGTTGCCTTAGAAGTTGCACACGGTGCAACCTTGGGTGGCAGAAGAAGTGCGACTGCGATGAAACACGTTGGATTAAATGTGGCAGCAGACCCGCTGTTTACGATTTCTTATCAGGGATTAAATGCCGGACTGGTTATTTGTGTGGCAGATGATCCGGGCATGCATTCTTCGCAGAATGAACAGGATTCGAGACATTATGCTGAGGCAGCAAAGGTGCCGATGTTAGAGCCGTCCGATTCGGCAGAATGCATTTTATTTACCAAAAAGGCATTTGAACTTTCCGAAAAATACAACACGCCGGTATTTATCAAAACCTGTACCCGCGTTGCGCATTCCCAGAGTGTTGTAGAACTGGGAGAAAGAGTTGTACCGGATCAGGTTCCCTATGTGAAAGACCCGACCAAGGTCATGATGACGGCCAATTCACGAAATGCACACATTCGCGTGGAGCAACGCACCAAAGATCTGATTGCTCTGGCTGAGGATTGTGAATTTAACCGCGTGGAAATGGGTGACACTTGTGTAGGAATTATTACTTCTTCCACATCCTATCAGTATGCAAAAGAAATATTTGGCGAAAAAGCAAGTATTTTAAAGCTGGGCATGATTTATCCCATGCCGGAAAAACTGATTAAAGATTTTGCTTCCAAAGTAGATAAAGTCATTGTTTTGGAAGAGCTGGATCCGTTTATTGAAAACCACTGCAGAAAGCTCGGTTTGGATGTAGTTGGAAAAGAGACTTTCCCTATCTGCGGAGAATTTTCACAAAACCTGTTAAAAGGTTGTTTGGGCATGGAAGTGCCAAAGACCATACATATTGACGATGAAATTCCCGGCAGACCTCCGGTAATGTGTGCCGGTTGTCCGCACAGAGGTATTTTCTATGTATTAAAGAAACACAATGTTATGGTGTACGGAGACATCGGATGCTACACGCTTGGCGCAATTGCTCCGTTAAATTCCATGGATTTAAATGTCTGTATGGGGGCTTCCTGCTCCGGTTTACATGGTTTTAACAAAGCAATGGGCACGGAAGGTGAGAAACACAGCGTTGGTGTCATTGGTGATTCTACCTTTGTCCATTCCGGAATAACCGGTATTACCGATATTTCCTACAACATGACCAATTCCACCGTGATTATTCTGGACAATTCCATTACCGGTATGACCGGTCATCAGCAGAATCCGACGACCGGAAAGAATTTGCGTGGTGAACCTGCCGGAAAAGTCGATTTGGAGGCACTTTGCAAAGCACTCGGCTATCGTCGCGTCAGAGTTGTGGATCCATATGATATGGCAGAAGTTGAGACGGTTTTACTGGAAGAACTTGAGGCCGAAGAACCTTCTATTATCATCAGCCGCCGCCCTTGTGTCATGATCAAGGGAACGGTGCATAAACCTCCGATCAAGGTTGACAAAGACAAGTGTGTGGGATGTAAGGCCTGCATGAAGATTGGTTGTCCTGCCATTTCCGTACGAAATGGAAAGGTTGAAATTGACGAGACACTTTGCATTGGATGTAAAGTCTGCTCTCAGATGTGTAAATTTAAGGCATTGCCGCAAAATGACGAGGAGGAAGCATAATGAGTACAAAAAATATTATGATCGTCGGCGTCGGCGGACAGGGAACTTTGCTTGCAAGTAAGATGTTGGGATATGTACTCTTAAAGCAGGGTTATGATGTAAAAGTATCTGAAGTACACGGTATGAGTCAGCGCGGAGGAAGCGTAGTGACTTATGTCAGATATGGTGAAAAGGTTTATTCTCCGGTTATTGATAAAGGAGAAGCGGATATTATCTTATCCTTTGAAAAATTGGAAGCAGCCAGATGGCTGGAATATTTAAAACCCGGCGGAAGTATGATTATCAATACACAGGAAATGGAACCGATGCCGGTCATTACCGGAGCTAAGATTTATCCGGAAAACTTAGTGGAAAAAATGCAGGCAGCAGGTGCCAAGGTGGATGCAAAGGATTTTCTTGCCCTTGCCATTGAAGCCGGTTCTGCCAAAGCTGTCAATATCGCATTGATGGGAAGATTATCCATTTATTTCCCGGAAATCAGCAAAGAAGAGTGGCAGGATGCAATTGTTGCCAATGTACCGCCTAAGTTTTTGGAATTAAATAAAAAGGCGTTTGAACTGGGCAGAAATGCATAACTTTTAAGTAATTATAAATATCCCTTTTCGGATTTATGTTCCCGGAAAGGGTTTTATAATTCTAAAAGTTGTCCGGCATTTTCTCCCAATATTTTGGAAAGCTCCAAATCGGAAAGTTCGGTATTTTTAAGAATCCGGATGCATTCTCCCTGATCAGCCCAGGGACTGTCGCTTCCGAATAAAATGCGGTCAATTCCATGTTTTTTGACAATGTTTTGAAACTCCCCGATTCCAAGCTGGAGTCGGGATGTTTTTTTATCTGCCGGATCACTTTTTTGGAGAGTAGCAGCTTTTGACTTGGGAGAACGAAGCGGCGTCAGCGAAAAAGAAGTATCTAAGTAGACGTCACATCCGGCAATCTGATCAAGAACTTCATCCCAGCAATTCCAGCCTCCCATATGAGCAAGTACCAGTTTTTTTGGATGTAATTCCTTTATTATGGGCAGGATGTGGGACGGTGTTACAAAATCGGCACCGGGATAGCTGATATCATAACCGGCATGTGTTACAACAATGAGATCCAATTCCATAGCATAGTCTATGATTTTTTTATAGCGTATGTCGTTGAAATAGGTTTTCTGAAAGACCGGATGAAGTTTGATGCCTTTGATTCTATTGTTAGAAAGGTCCTTTAATATATTTTTATAATCTTCATTATCGGGATGGATACCCCCAAATGAGATGATACCTGATTCTGAAAAATGTTCATTCATTTCGATTGCCAGACGGTTAATTGTTTTTTCATGAGCCGGATTGGTTACGACCGGTAACAGAACTGAATAGTCAATGCCGTGATTTTGCATGGAAGAACAAAGGTCCGTTAATGTGCCGGCGATATAGTTTTGGATGTCGGCAGAGGCGGAAAGCTTTGCAATCGTTGACTGCACAATTTTTTCCGGAAATGTATGTGTGTGAAAATCAATTATCATAGTAACAAATTCCTTTTTTGGTTGATTTTAAAAGCGTATTTTTATTATAATAGTTTTAGCGGCGGATTGCGAGTATGAAAAGTTAGACCTTTTGACTCTGTTATTATATTATTAATTAGAATGCACCAAGTACTTATCCATTATTCCATTTGGTTGTTTTAACAGACGTTTCGTATTTCTATAGTTTTTGAAGGGGAAAGAATGAAGACAACATGCGACTTTTGTAATGAATATGTATCTGATACCGATGAAAATTGTCCTCATTGTGGTGCCAAAAATCCGAATTATAAGAGGGCTAGTCATGAGATACCACAAACGATTGAAGAACTAAAACAATGGTATAAGGATCACCATCTTCCTCCGGAAGAGGTAACGCGCTTTTTTATCGGTAAGAATTATAAAAAGCCGAAAGCTTTTGGTATTTATGAAGAAAACGGTCGTTTCATTGTATACAAAAATAAAGCAAATGGCAGCAGGGCAATCCGTTATGACGGTGCAGATGAAGCATATGCGGTAAATGAACTCTATCTAAAACTAAAGGAAGAGATTAGCAGACAAAAAAGATCAAATATTTCTGTAGTACGAGAGAAGTCTAAAAAAGAGGGAATCGGAAATTGGCTGTTAAATTTAGACTTACAGAATGTTTTTGGCTTTTTGGTTGTTTTCGTTATATTAGTAGCAGCATTTATTTTTACTGTTACAAGAATACCAAACGGATATTATCAATATCAGGATAAGCAGTATTATCATTTGGATAATAGCTGGTATGAGTATGATGAGTATTATTCTGATTGGGAACCTGCCAAAGTAGAGAAAGAACTTCAAAAAAATCATGAAGAATATTTCGAATCCTCTTCATATACTTCCGATATAGAAGCATCGGATTTTTCAGAGACTACTTACTATGAAAATTGGCTTGAAAGTGAAAACGATGATTCCGATTGGGATTCCGATTGGGATTCCGATTGGGATTCCGATAGCGATTGGGATTCCGGTGGAACCGATTGGGACAGTGATTGGTAAAAGAAATTGTGAAATAAGAAAAAATTAATTATAAAGGAGAATAAAAAATGGCAAACAAGTATGCAGGAACACAGACAGAAAAGAATTTACAGGCAGCTTTCGCAGGCGAATCACAGGCAAGAAACAAATATACCTATTTTGCTTCTAAAGCCAAAAAAGAAGGATTTGAGCAGATTTCCGCTCTTTTCTTAAAAACCGCAGATAATGAAAAAGAGCATGCAAAAATGTGGTTCAAAGAATTAGAAGGAATTGGTTCAACAGCCGAAAATCTAGCCGCAGCCGCAGATGGCGAAAACTATGAATGGACAGATATGTATGAAGAGTTTGCAAAAACCGCTGAAGCAGAGGGATTTAGCGAATTAGCTGAAAAATTTCGCGGCGTAGCTGCTATTGAGAAAGCACATGAAGAGAGATATCGTGCTTTATTGAAAAATGTTGAAACAGCTCAGGTATTTGAAAAGAGTGAAGTGAAAGTATGGGAATGCCGCAACTGTGGTCATATTGTAGTTGGAACTAAGGCTCCCGAAACCTGCCCGGTATGTGCACATCCCCAGAGCTATTTTGAAGTAAGAAGCGAGAATTACTAAAAAGCACAGCTTTATACGATGATTTATTGAGTTGAAAAACCCGTGTTAGAACATGGGTTTTTCTTTTTTGGATTTTTGTTCCCAATATATATCTTTGCCGCCTTGTACTTCGGTTTCTAGACTTTCTAAGCGGCATGCTCACAAAGTATTATTAAATGACCGGTTTCAAAACTCAGACTTCGTCTTCAGACAGTTGAAACCGGTCATTATTTTTGTTCGCTCATGCCGCTAAGAAAGACACGAAACCTTGCAAAAGCCGACGGACAAAGATATATATTGGGAACAAAATCCGAAAATGAAAATCTTTTTTACGTGTTTTTTAAAAAGTGTTGTGATATGATATAGACGAAAAATAAAGATTATATAAATGAAGAAGAAAAACAGGATATAGAAAATCATGACATTAAAAGAATTAAAAATCGGACAACCTGCCGTAATCGATCAGGTTGGCGGGAATGGAGCTTTAAGACAACATTTTCTGGATATGGGAGTTTTGCCCGGAGCGGAATTAAAAATAGAAAAGTATGCGCCGATGGGTGATCCCATGGAAGTAAGAATTCATGGATATGAACTGACTTTAAGATTGGATGAAGCAGGTCAGATTGAAGTACATGAGATTGAGGAATTATCGGATGAGCAGGAGAAAAAACAGGCAAAGTCCAAATCTGTCAAAGAGCATCCGGGTTTGGGTGAAGATGGTAAGTATCATGTGAAAGCTGACGAACATCCGCTAAAAGAAGGAACTAAAATCCACTTTGCGTTGGCCGGTAATCAGAACTGTGGAAAAACAACCTTATTTAATCAGTTAACCGGTTCTAACCAGCATGTAGGTAATTTTCCGGGAGTAACCGTTGATAGAAAAAGCGGTTGTATCAAAGGAAATGAGTTAACAGAGGTTGTTGATTTGCCGGGTATTTATTCTCTTTCTCCATATACCAGTGAAGAAATCGTATCCAGACAATACATATTGAATGAGCATCCGGAAGGAATTATCAATATTATTGATGCTACAAATATTGAGAGAAATCTCTATCTGACCATGCAGTTAATGGAATTAAATGTTCCGATGGTACTTGCTTTAAATATGATGGATGAGGTACGCGGTAACGGAGGAACCGTCTATATTAACGAGATGGAATCGATGTTGGGTATTCCGGTCATTCCGATTTCGGCTGCCAAAAATGAAGGAATTGATGAACTAATCAATCATGCGCTTCATGTTGCCATGTATCAGGAACACCCCGGAAGGATGGACTTTTGTGAAGAAAATGATCATAACGGAGCCGTTCACCGTTGTCTGCACGGAATTATGCATCTGATTGAGGATCATGCCAAAACCGCAAACATACCGGTCCGTTTTGCCGCAACGAAACTAGTTGAGGGCGATGAACGGATTTTGGATAGACTGGAATTGACACAAAATGAAAAAGAAATGCTAGAGCATATCATCTGTCAGATGGAGGAAGAAAGAAACATGGACCGGGCGGCAGCAATCGCCGATATGCGTTTTTCCTTTATCAAAAAACTGGTCCGTGCCTGTGTGGTAAAACCGCATGAGAGTAAAGAGAGAGAAAGAAGTCGCAGGATTGATAAAGTACTGACTGGAAAATATACAGCCATTCCCGCTTTTGTCGGAATTATGGCACTCATTTTTTATCTGACCTTTCATGTCATTGGTGGCGGATTACAGGAGCTTTTGGAAAATTTGATTGAAAAGCTATCCGTATTGGTTCAACAGGGTATGACTGCGATTCATGTCAATGATGTCATACAGTCTCTGGTTTTGGATGGAATTTTCCAAGGCGTGGGAAGTGTAGTGAGCTTTTTGCCGATTATTGTGACGTTGTTTTTATTTTTGTCTTTGCTAGAAGATACCGGATACATGGCGCGGGTTGCTTTTGTCATGGATAAGCTGTTGCGACGTATCGGATTGTCAGGGCGCAGTATTGTTCCGATGTTGATTGGATTTGGATGTTCGGTACCCGGTGTTATGGCAAGTCGTACACTGCCTTCGCAAAGAGACCGTAAAATGACCATTATGATGGTGCCTTTTATGAGCTGTACGGCAAAGCTTCCGATCTATGGTTTTTTTGCCAATGCATTTTTCCCGGGGAAAGAGGCAATCGTCATGATTACTTTGTATTTTACCGGTATTCTTGTCGGAATTATTACGGCAATGATTTTAAAGCAGACAAAATTCAAAGGAGAAGCGGTTCCTTTTGTTATGGAACTACCAAATTATCGTATGCCGGGATTGAAAAATGTTATGCAGTTACTATGGGAAAAGGCAAAGGATTTTTTGGAGAAGGCATTTACCGTTATTTTTCTGGCAACCATTATCATATGGTTTTTACAGACCTTTAGCCTGCATCTGAGTGTCGTAACCGATTCAAAAGACAGTATCTTAGCTGTGATTGCAGGACTGATTGCGCCAATCTTTAAGCCTTTAGGCTTTGGTGACTGGAGAATTTCCACGGCATTGATGACCGGATTTATTGCAAAGGAAAGTGTGGTATCGACGTTATCTGTCTTGTTTAAATCGACGGAGGGGTTATTTGAAATCCTTACGCCTGCTGCCGCAGCCGCATTATTGGTATTCTGTCTGTTGTATACACCCTGTGTGGCCGCAATCGCATCCATAAAGCGTGAGCTTGGTGCAAAATGGGCAGGTGTCATTATGCTGATGCAATGTGTCATTGCCTGGATTTGCGCATTTTTGGTTTATTCACTGGCAAGTCTTTGTGGGATCTAAGTCGTCCGTCAGAATAATGATATCTTTGCCGCCTCATACTTCGGTTTCTAGCCTTTCTAAGCGGCATGCTTACAAAATATTTATTTATTGCCCGGTTTCAAAACTCAGACTTCGTCTTCAAACAGTTGAAACCGGGCATTATATTTTCTTATCACATATAATTGACATTCATATATGCGATTATTATAATAGACTTTAATATATATTGTGCGATATATATTAAGAATTATTTTTGAAAGCACACTTTAATATTACAATTATGTGGTTGAGAAAGTATGCGATTCTACCTACAGACTGCATAGCAACGTAACTGCGATAGGATATGCAAATTTCGTGGGAAAACAATTGTAAAAAGTGTAATAACAAAAGGGGCAGTACTATGGCACCAAGAAACAAATTTTCCAGAGATGAAATGATAGAAAGAGCGGTACAGGTGGTTCGAAAACAGGGAATAGGAGCCCTTACCGCAAAATCTTTGGCAAATGAGCTCGGAGTATCCACACAACCGGTCTTTACGTGCTTTCACACGATTGAAGAGGTCCGGCGGGAAGTGGTAAATGCGGCAAAAATATTATATGATGATTATGTGAAAGAAGGAGTTTGCAGCGATATACCGTTTTTGGGTTTTGGTATGCACTACATCCGGTTTGCAAAAGAAGAACCGGAATTGTATCGATTGTTGTTTTTATCAACGGATCAAGGCGAAGGAAACAGTGCTTTTGAAGAGATGAATGCATCCTTAGAACTGGTCACAGATTCGATGCAAGAGACATATCATATCGATGCAAAAACAGCAGAGCGTTATTCTCGGGATATGTGGCTGGTTGCTCACAGTCTTGCTACGCTTATTGTGACAGGGTCATGTCCTTATACGGATCAGGAAATCGGCAGAATTTTGACCGGATTTAGTATCGGTCATTGCATGGCGATTAAGGAAATTCCGGGATTTGTAGAGGATAATTATGATAAGGATACAATATTCCGGGAGCTTATCAAAAAGTAAAGTGTAAGATGGAAATAAGATTTTTCGAAACGAATAATAGAATTTTGAATAATTGGTAAAGCAGAGAATTGTGTAGGAAAACCGGAGGGAAAGATATGGAAGAGAAAAGTGGAGTTTTGATTCAAAACGAGAAACAGGCAAACAGAGCCGTAGCAAAAGTCATGCAGATTACATTTTTGATTTTTACGGTGGTTTATCTGTTGAATGTATTTGGTATTTTTGTTGTTGATATGGGAATTATGACATTTGCCTATATTGTTGGTTCCGTTTTGTTATGGGTACCGACCTTGATTGTAATTGTTGGCAAAAATCAGCAGTCCTATGTAAAATACATATTGATTTTGTGCGCTGTTGTATTTGTAACCGTGGTAGCAACTACTTTGGGCTATCATGCTGTTTTACTGTTTATTTATGCAATTGCCATTGCAAGCCTTTATTTTTCCAAAAAACTGAATATTTTGACTACTATATTATCGGTTGTGGGTGTATCGCTCGGACAGTGGCTGGATTTTGTTTTGAATACCCTGCCGGATAAGAATTTTACGAATTTATATAAACTGTTTGTATATGGAATTTTGCCAAGGGCATTGATTTTGATTGCCATTGCTGCTATTTTTACCATGTTATGCGAAAGAACAGCCGGAATGTTATCGAATCTTCTGAATGCTGAAGAGCAGGAGAGAATGATGAATCAAATGAAGCAGATGCAGGAGCAGTCCAGACAGACTTCCGACGAATTGCTGCAAATGGTAAAGGAATTGTCTGTTATTACCGAGTCCTCCATGAAAGCAAATGAACAGATTACGTATGAGACAGGCTGTGTGTTGCAGTCCTTTAGTGAAAATACAAAAGAAATTACCGGTATGAATGAGCGGACACAGGACATTCATGCCCGGTTGCTTGCACTTGGTACTATGAATGAACAGGTTGCTGAGTTAGCAAAACAGGTTAATCTGACGACAAAAGAAAATCAGGAAAAAATGGACGACGCAACGGAGAGTATGGGAAAAATTCATACAAGTGCAGAACAGTGTAAGGACGTTATTTTAGAATTAGGTGAGAAATCAAAAGAGATTTTGGATATTATCCGTGTGATTACCGGTATTTCCAATCAGACCAATATTCTGGCATTAAATGCGTCCATCGAAGCGGCAAGAGCCGGAGAACACGGTAAAGGATTTGCGGTTGTTGCCGGAGAGATTCAGAAATTGTCTGAACAGACAAAGTCAGCCGTTGATAATATCGGAAAAATTGTAACGAAAGTTGTTCAATATACAGATAATGCGGTTTCTGTTATGGAACAGAGCGTTCAGCTGACCATGGCCGGAATGGAACGAATTGAAGAAGTTGGTAATTCGACAGCTTTGATTACCGCCTCCAACAGCCAAATGTCTGAACAGATTTTGGAAATGGATAAAACTGTGGAAAATATTAAGTCCCAGAGTGACGAAGTGGCGAAAGGAATGGAACAGGTTCATTCCAATACACAGGGAAATTACAATGCGGTAGAGCATGTTGCAGCCGCAACCCAGGAGAATACTGCCGGTGTGGCAGAAATTGAAAACCTGGTAGAGAGAATTAAAGTGCTTGCATACAAAGCAGCTCAAAGTTAGGAGTAAAGAATCTTTTACCCTTAGCTTTGTAAAAAGGAAGGGAAAAGAAAATGAATCATACAGCGAAAAAAGAATATTTAAATAGACTGCTGATTATTGCCGTACCCATCATGTTAAGCAATCTGATCAGTCAGGTACAGATGCTGATCGACAGAATTTTTCTCGGTCATGCAGATAATTTATATATGAGCGCACTTTCCAACGTGACATCATCCATATGGACAACGGTGTCCTTTTGTTTCTCATTGTCTATAGGTGCCTCTATCTTAATCAGTCAGAATGTCGGAGCCAATAAAAAAGATCGGGTAGAAGAATATGCGGGAGCACTGATTAAGTTTAATAACATTGTTCCGATAGGTCTGTTTTTCTTTTGGTTTTTCTTATCGGAATATGTTTTCCGGATCATGCACGTGTCAGAAAATCTGATGCCACTTTGCATAAGCTATGCGAGATTTTATGCACCGGTATTTCTTTTAACGGGGTTGGCGGCATCGCTTAGTGTCATTCTTCAGACCTCGAACTATACCAAACCGATGATTATTTACGGAATGCTTCGGGCGGGATTAAATATCATACTGGATTATATTTTGATTTATGGAAAATTGGGATTGCCGGCACTTGGTATCACAGGTGCGGCAATCGGAACTACCATTGCGGAATACGTGGGCGGAATTTATGTACTATTTGTCTTTTTTACCAATAAAAAGCTGATTACTCGCCCTACCTTTCGGAGTATCAAAGAAGCAAAGCTCTTTACCTATCTTTCTTCCGCAAAGCTGGGATTAAATACCGCTTTGGAAGATTTTGCATGGAATTTTGGCAATCTGTTTTTGATACAGCTGTTGAATAACATCAATGAACTGGCAGCCGGAATCTATTCCATTATTTTCGGCGTGGAGATTCTTGCGGTCGTGCTGGTTGGTGCTATTGGAAACAGTACGATGACTCTGACTTCGGAAGCAGTCGGAAAAAAAGATGTGGCACAGTATAAGGGTGTCTGTATCTGCGCCTATGGATTGTGTTCTATTGTATCGGCATTCATGGTGATATTGGGAATTGCATTCCCCGAGCAAATCGTTGCATTGTTTACCAAGGATGCGTCCATTATCGCATCAAGTGGCATTTATCTTTTTCTTATGAGTATCAACCTGTTTTCCAAATCAGCCAATATCATTGTCGGAAATACCATTCGTGGCAGCGGAGATACGCGCTGGATGTTGTATACCCAGTTATTTGGAACGGTGGGAATTATTTTAGTCAGTATCTTATTTGTCAATATCTGCGGATTTGGAATCATTGGTGTATTTCTGGCGGTCTTGGTGGATGAAGCAGTTAGAGCGGCAATCAATTTTTTCCGGTATCTGAGGATTGTGAAAAATTGGGAGAATTCATAATTAATTTGTGTGACAGAGTTGATTTGTTCCTTTTCGATTAGGAAAAGATTTTGGCACGAAAAAAGAACGCTCAATAAAAATATGACAATTGGCATAGAGTAGAGAAAAGTAAGAAGGAAATATATGTTACGAGTAAGACCTTATAGAAAAGACGATGCAAAAACGATTGTGACATGGTGCAAGGACGAAGAGACCTTTTACAAATGGACCGCGGGAATCATGGGAAAATATCCGCTTACCATACAAAGGTTAGAGGAGGCAACGTGTGGAAGAATCGACAATGACCGGTATTTTCCTTTTGTTGCAGTGGATGATGAGCATGTCGTTGGATTTTTTATATTACGACACCCCGGAGAAGTAAACGACGAATTGCGTTTTGGATTTGTCATTGTCGATCCGCAAATCCGAGGTAAGGGTTACGGAAAGAAAATGTTGCAGCTGGGACTGAAATTCGCGTTTGAGGTATATGGTGTGACGAAAGTTTCATTGGGCGTTTTTGAAAACAATCCGAATGCATATCACTGTTATCATGCCGTCGGATTTCGGGAAACCGGGGAAGAGGAATGGTATGAGATGGGTGATGGAAAGTGGAAATGTATTGAGATGGAGATATTCAATTATAGTGGAAAATTAGGTACTCGCGAGAAAAGGAATTTATAGGTACGTGTAAAGTTTTCTATAAGACAAATAAAAGAAAAGGGATATTCCAATGCACTATTTAAGAATATCCCTTGCTTATTATTTATTGTTCAATTACTGATTAATTTAAGCGAAAAAATATAATGTCTTTGTCAACTAAATCGTTATAGATTGTCAATCCGTCTTCTGTCTTTACATTTTCACTATAAAATGGACATACAGCTATTACTAGCCCATCATATCCTTTGGGGACACGAAAATATATTCTTTTTTGTGATATATAATCACCATTAATCCATTCAGCTTGTAATGTTTCATTGACATATTGGGCTTCCGTGTAATCTGTATCATTATATCTTAATTTGTATGTATCTGTATCTTCATTGTAATCATAGAATACATTTACATCGTTATAGTAGTTAGTTAACATCCAGCTTGTAAAACCAAATCCATGCAAATCAGCATTTTCATCGTCAAACATTATAGTGAGTGTAACTGCCTTCCATTCATAACCCTCTGCTGCTTCATGTGTTTCATCTGATTCAAACACTTCATAATCTGAAAAAGTTACTTTTCCCTCAGTTGTATATTCCTCATCATAGCAGGGAATAACATAAGGATATTTTATATCCAGTTCTGCATTACAGGTTAATCCATATTTTTCAAATTCAGGCTGTAAAGGCTCTCCCACCGTTGCACCACACACTTCACAGGTAGCAGGCTGTTGATAAGTTGCTTCTGTCAATGTATGTTCTAAAGGTTCTCTCTCTGTTTCACCACATTCGCTGCAATGTTTTGGTTCGGCGCAAGATGCCTCTACCCATGAATGTCCTAAAGGTTCTCCTTCTGTCTCTCCGCATTCACTACAAGTTTTAGGTTCTGTACAGCTTGCTTCTACCCATGTATGTTCATGTACGCATCCTGTAAGAATAAAACAGAGCATAATTGTGCAAATTATTTGTAACAATTTTTTGTACTTCATAATTATTTTCTCCCTTCATATAAAATTCTTAATCAACTCACTATACTCAATATATTAAGTATAGTCAAGAAATTAAGTATGTTAATGTAAATAAGGTACATATAAGAAATGGAGATGATGAAATTTGATTTCTTATGAGCCTCTATTTGAGACTATGCAAAAAAAAGGTATTACAGAGTATAATTTAATATACAAACAAGGAATGTCGGCAAATACGATACATCGCATTAAGAAAGGACTTCCATTTACTACAGAAACTTTAGATACACTTTGTTTTATACTGGATTGCGAAGTATCGGATATATTGCGGCACGATAAAACCAGGTAGCATAAATTGTTAAAGAAAGAACAGAAATTATTGATCTTTTCTGCTCTTTTTTTATTTTTAGATTCTCTTGTTTCTACAAGGTATATTTTTTTTATTCGGAACAATAATTATAATATGGCAGAGTATTACGGAGCATCGGAGAAATATGATGAACTTTGTGAGTGGTATGATGGATATCGTTTTGGAAAGACGGAGATATTTAATCAAGGCAGTATCATGTGGAGATGAGTGCACAGGGCGTGAATGAGATTTTGTAGTATGGGATTGCATTTTCAGGGAAGAGTGCGAGTATTAGGGCAGAAGTTAGGAAATTCTGATACTGTTTCAAGATTTGGGATTTTACCATGGAGGAAATAGATGTGAAACTATAAAATTTAGCAAGCAATAATTCCTTTTGGAGAGGAATTGATTATCATCATGAAAACCGCATAATCAGTTGGAATAAACTCAAAGAAAACTGTTATCAAGGAAAAGTAAAAGGAAACGTCGGTGCTGTATATGATGTGACAATTGATACTGCGCATCCGAGAAAATCTACTTGTAATTGCCCATTTGCGGAAGGTCGTAGAGTTATCTGTAAGCACATGGTTGCACTTGATTTATGATTGCAGAGTCAAAGCCTGATGAGATGGAAATGATGATTACAGTTATTATGAATTGTATGAAAGAATATGCAGGAGGAAAATTATAAAAAATCGCGAACTCTTCATCTGTCACGGCAAGAAATTGCTTTTTGGGGAGAATGTAGGAAAATCAAGGGGTGTGGGAGTTTAGAAGGGGATTTTTATACCGGATTTATACCAGAAAAAAGAGGATTTGGGGCTGTGAAGTGGCTAATGAATTGAAATTTATAGAGCAAGTAATAATAAGGCAGAAATATAAAAAGTTGGAAAATCCAACACTCTGTGTTGAAAAATCTTTCTTTGCGTACTATAATATATGCGCAGGCATGCATAGAGGGAGGAATATGTCATGAGAGCATTGTACGAGAGGATAAAAGAAGCTAGAACAGAACTTCATTTGTCACAAGATTATGTGGCTAAGTTTTTGGGCATTAATCGCACTGCGATTGTAGAGATTGAATCAGGAAAGAGAAAAGTATCTGCGGATGAACTGGGTAAGTTCAGCGAGTTATTTCAAATCCCTGCAGATGAATTATTAAACGGAAGAAGCACAGAGATGCCTGTACAGATGTTTGCTCGTAGATTTGGAACATTAGATGAAGCTGATCAACAGGAGATTTTAAATTTGATTGAATTTAAAAGAATGATGAAAGAGAGGATGTAGTTTGGCAATTGATTTTGAGGAATTTGCAAATGGAGGCATGTCTGCTGATCAATTGGCCAATGTTTTTCTTCGAGAGTACTATAGTGGTAAGGAGATAAGGTATCCGATCAATCCATTTCAGATGTTAACAGATTTAAAGATTGCTTTTCTGTTAAGACCATTTAAAAAGTATGAAGGAATTTACATTCCGGTAGAAGATGAAGAAGATTTTCCGATAGTGGGTATAAATCTTTTAAGACCAATTGTAAGACAAAGATTTACAGCAGCGCATGAATTGTGCCACCATTTAAAAGATGTGCATAGTGGTTTTATGTGTGCAACTAATGCGAAGTCTGAGATTGAAAAATACGCAGAAAATTTTGCGTCAGAACTTTTGATGCCGACAGCGGAACTTAAAAAGCAAGTGCAGAAATATGCTAAAGACGGTTATATAGACTTGGATGGAGTACTGTTAATTGCAGATTATTTTGGTGTTAGCTTCCAATCATGTTTGTACAAGATTGCGTATCGCTTACACATGATTCAAGGAGATACAGATACGGAGACGTTACAAAAATTAGCTAGAAAGTACAAGCCTGCTGTTAAAAGAAAAGAACAAGGCAAATACGATACTGTTTTGTACGAACAGTTATTTGACGCAATAGGTGACAATTTCAAATTAAAACCAACAGAGTATGCATGTCAGAAATTTAAGACGGAGTATGTATTCCATGATAGTAGATTAGAGGGTATCGACATTGATATGGAAACGGCTGCAGCTATTGTAATGGAAAGGGGATATAAAAAGGTTGGGCTTTTAGGAACTATTTTCACTATGGAACAGGATTTTATGAAAAAGGATTTGTTGCAATCGGGGATAGATGTAATTGTTCCAGATAAGGCTGACAGAGAACTTATTGCTAAAAGAATATATGAAGAACTTGAATTTTACGGAGTGAAAAAGATGTCTATTAACTAAGACATCTTTTTTTTGAGAAAACTATTGAAATTAATTTTTAATTCATTTAGGCTTATTATAGGACGTCCAAATAATATGATTTTTACTGCTTTACAGGAGGAAGTTTTGATGAAGAAAGTTTTAGATACTTATTCAAGTAAAAACGATATAAATATAAAACAGATTGTAGCCTATAAAGATAACATAC
>JAGAJL010000052.1 GCA_017626095.1 Lachnospiraceae bacterium | reverse complement strand
TAATCTGTTGCGATTGATTTGTAGCAAATGACATTTGTTGTACACTCCTCGTTTAAAATCTGTTTCTATTATACTTTATTTGAGGCTAATGTGTTAAGTTTTCAAAGTGCTAAAGTTGTCCATTTGTCGGGCAACTCATAATACGTATAGAAACAATATTAAAAGCATCCGAGCAAAAGAAAAAATACGACAGGCACAAATAAACAAGGCAACATATTTAACGTTTTGATTTCCTTGATTTTTATAATGGAAATACCGGAACTGGCAATTAAGAAACCACCAACAATCGAAATCTCTGTCATCATGTCGGCACTCATAAAGTCACCCAAAAAACATGCCAACAGATAAATGGCTCCCTGCCAGCAAAAAAGTACCGGCGCACAAATGGCAATACCAATTCCGTAAGCAGATGCTAACACACAGGAAGTAACCAAATCCAGTGTTGCGTTGGTAAATAAATAGGTATGATCTCCATTTAGTGCACTATTAATAGGCCCCAGAATGGATAAAGTACCGATACAAAACAGTAATACGCCGGTAGAAATGCCCTCTCCCAGTCTTCCTTTTCCGGAAAAAGACTGTGTCAGCTTTTGAAAGCGATCATCAATATGCAGCATAGTGCCAATCAGACTTCCCAATGCCAAAGCCACGATAAATAATACCGGATAATTGCTCTTCGGCATATTCTGGACAACAGCATTGATTCCTAAACCGGTCGCCGCCAGTCCCATCGCCTGAAATAATGCTTCCTTGTATTCTTCCTTAATTCCTTTTTTTATGATACTTCCTATGACGGAGCCTGTCAGGATAGTAAGCGTATTTACGATTGTACCTATCATAATTTCTTCTCTCTTCTCTTATTCTTGGTGTTTTTGTATTTATACTTTAATGATGTAGGGGTCAAAAGGTATTTTGTCCCCATGATACCATTTTTCACTGCTCTGTTTTATCAAAGCGTTTTGTTTTACAATCATTTTCTTTTAACTCAATAACTTCATATTTTTTAATCATGTCTTTCATGATCATTTTTGTAACATTCACAAAACCTTGCCGCAAAGGACGGTTCTTCATTTTTTGCATACAAGTGGGAAATATCCCCATAGCTGCTCATGCGAAAAGAAGCAATCCCTTCTCTTCTTTCTTCCGTCACAACAGTTGTAACAGATGTTGGAGCCGCACAAAAGCCGTGCCACAAAACCATGGGCGAAATTCCCAGCAAATGACTTAATAAAACACATCCAAGACCAAAATGACAAAAAAATGCAATGGTATCATTATTGGGTTTTGTTACCTTATAATAATTACCTTTCCGCTCGTATCCGTGCTCGGAAAGAAAAATATCAAACTCCTGTATAACACGTCGGTATTCTTCATCAACATTTCCTGCTTTTAAAATCTCTGAATTGCTCCAGTTGTTTTTATCATAAAAGTTTTCGTTCGTAGTCCAGTCCTGGGGCAACCAGTCCCAGGCAATCATTTTCTTATCACTGCGATCCGGTCTGTCAATGCGGCACGGAAATTCCTGCAGCCATTCCTTTACTTCTGCCTTTTGGTTCAGTCTTTCCAGAGTAGCCTTTGCCGTATCCTTTGCCCGTCCCAAAGGAGAAACATAAAACTCATCAATTTTCATATTGCATAACTTTTCGGATAAAAGTTCTGCTTCTTTCCATCCTTTTTCGGTCAGAGAATCAATGGTATAATCCGGTTCGCCATGGCGAATTAATAATAGTTTCATAAATAACCTTCTTTATTATTGTGTCTGCTTATTAGATATCTGTTTTTCAAATTATCGGCCATTGATATCGGCCATTGAAACCCATTATATCCTAGCAAAATTGATTTTTTCTTTCAACTGTTGGCAC
This sequence comes from Lachnospiraceae bacterium, assembly GCA_017626095.1. Lineage (GTDB taxonomy): Bacteria > Bacillota > Clostridia > Lachnospirales > Lachnospiraceae > UBA2882. The sequence continues at coordinate 5,230 of JAGAJL010000052.1, read as the reverse complement.
GAATTTGTTTTGTAAAAATAGTAAAACGGAAAAATTATGAAAGTATTTCCGTAACGAAAGCCGAGTTTTTTGTTTACAGAATCGGAAGTTCCTATATATAATGATGTGGGTGCAAAAAAGTAACATTCTCACTCATATTATGATATGAGAGGCAAAGAATCTTACTGTTCTTGCTACAAAAAAGTGTGATTTTGAGACCCTCATTATGTATAATCAAAGGATTTCTCTTATGCAGTATAAAAATTCCCAAGGCATTTTTACTTATCAATTTCATACGGATGCTTCTATTGCCATTACCGGATACGAAGGCGATCACCGGTATGTCATAATACCGGACGAAATAGACCAAGTCCCTGTTACCATTGTGGAAAACAAGGCTTTTCTCAGCCAAAAGAATATAGAAAAACTGGTATTACCTTCTCATACAAAAAGAATTGGGGATTGGGCTTTTGCTCATATGCCGGAATTAACAACATTGGAAATTCCGGCATCAGAGATACTTCTTGGAAAACAGGCATTGATGGACTGTCCGAAATTAGAAGAAATAGGACTCCTCAATCCGGCAGGCAATTCATATGAGGACCGGTTTATTCCACATTATACAGCTTCCGTTATTCAGGTATTAAAGGATCCGCTTTTATTCACACCGCAGACAATCGGAACCCCGGAATGGTATCATTCTTTTGATGCTGCCGTTTTACGTCTTTTAAAACGACCGGATGACGATGGCTTTGAACCCGTATTTTACGGATGGTTTGAGGTTGAAGATATTTCCGTCACACAACTCCCGGCATATGTAAAAAAAAGACGCTTTGAAAAAGCATCTCTTTCCATGAAACGTTTATTATCACCTGTCTGTTTATCAGATGACGTAAAATCGGAATATGAAGATTATGTCTGTAAGCATGTGCTAACCGGAATATGGGATTATATTCTTTCTGATAAAATCATAAATGATACGGCTTACCTAAAACTATTGATAAATATCGGCTGCATCACAGAGGATATTCTGGATTCCTGCATTCAGGATCTGGCATCTCATAACGCCGGTGAAGCTGTTGCCCTTTTATTACAATACAAAGAAACTCATTTTTCCAAAAAAGATTTCTTTTCTAATCTCAATCTGTAACAATTGGTTAGAGGCCCCTCAATGCCAGACATCGGTTAACCAGCTGATTGCTTCCCATATGACAACCGAACGTAACAAATCCATCTGCTGACTTTGTTCTTCTGACAACCTTTCCCGTCAGGGTGATTTTTTCTTTTAATACGGAGTCCACATAGGAAAACTCTACAATTTCTGTCTGCAAATGCGGTAAAGGTTCATTTTGCTCATGTATCGTATAGGAAAAACCGGTCGCGCTTAAATCTTTGATACATGCCTGCATTTCCTTCTTCATTTTATTGTTGATAACCGTACCAATTTCGTTAACATATACACGATCCGCCTGCCGACGGTTCTCTTTGGTGGATTCGGTCATGGAGATGACTTCATGATATTTGACTCCGCCGACAATCAGGGATCGAATTCGACAATTCCGAAAAATAATCGGACCGGAATCACTTTGAGCCGTAACTTCTATGATAATTCCCGGAACCTGAAAGGACAAAATCTGTCCGTTATGTTTTAAGAGTGGAATTAAAATATGCCTCTTTGCAACAGATTTTTTGAGTATTTTAGTTTTCCACTCCAGCTGATTGCTGTTTTTTATTTTAACATTGATGGTAATCGGCGATTCAACCTCTAATTCGAAAATTTTCATGTATTTTCTTTATCCTTATGTATAAATGTATGGTATACAAGAGTCAAAAGTCAGAAATCGTTTCTTCTGATTATAAGAAATGAGTTCTGACGAAATAATTGACTCACACATAAGAGTGAATATATTTTGAATATATCTTTTTCCCTCATATGATAATCACTATATCATATTACAAGGAAAATGTCATAATAATTATTCTTCAATATGCTCCATTCCCTGCGAAATAATGGTTCTGACATGTGCATCTGCCAGAGAATAAAAAATGGATTTTCCTTCTCGGCGTGATTTTACCAGCCGGCTTTGCTTTAAAATCTTTAATTGATGGGAAATTGCCGACTGTGTCATATTAAGGGTCGCGGCTAAATCACATACACATACCTCCGCTTCAAATAACACATATAATATACGAATGCGGGTAGAATCCCCAAAAACTTTAAACAGTTCTGCCAGATCGTACAGTTCCTCTTCTGAAGGCATCGTTTCATTTACAATTCTTAAAAGATCCTGATGAACTTCCGTTGTTTCACAGCATTCGATTCCTTCATGATTATGATGTTGTTCTGCCATTTTTTCACCTATCCGTTTCTATCTGATTTTTAATTGTTTTCTGATTCCTATTTATTTCGATTTGTATTCCAAATTTAATTTTTCAAAAGTTTTATTCTAGTCAGTCTATTATTGACTTATCTGTTTACCAATTTTTAGCAATCAACTATTTACCCGTCGAATATCTCTTTTAATCAGTCAGCTGTTAATTAACTAATGATTGATTCTCTATTTGCGGCCATAATCAAAGTTTCTTCACAAACAGAGCCCGAATAGCATTCAGTACCGCAATTACCATTACTCCTACATCGGCAAAAATTGCAAGCCACATATTGGCAATACCGAGTGCTCCAAGCACAAGACAAATCAACTTAATCCCAATTGCAAAGAAAATATTCTGGTATACAATACGCAGACACTTTCTGGATATTTTAATTGCCTTGGAAATTTTCAGTGGATCATCATCCATCAGTACAATATCCGCCGACTCGATTGCTGCATCAGAGCCAAGTGCTCCCATCGCAATTCCGATATCTGCTCTGGATAATACCGGCGCATCATTGATTCCGTCTCCGACAAATGCCAGCTTTTCTTTTTTTCCTTTTTTCTCCAAAAGCTGTTCCACTATGCTTACTTTATCTGCCGGAAGAAGTTCGCTATAGACTTCATCAATTCCCAGCTCTTTTGCCACCTGATTAGCAACAACTTTTGTATCTCCGGTCAGCATAACGGTTTTTTTCACACCATTTCTCTTTAGAGAAGAAATGGCTTCTTTTGCATGGGGTTTTAAGATATCGGAAATAACAATCTGTCCGACATACTGCTGATCTATGGCAACATGAACCACCGTTCCGGTTTTTTCACAGGGTTTGAATGCTACCCCGATTTGTTTCATCAGCTTTTCGTTACCTGCCACAACACTTTTCTCATCGATTTTTGCAATGACACCATGACCGCTGATTTCCTGCACATCATGAATACGGTTTTTGTCAACTTCCTTTCCATATGCCTTTAACAGACTTTTGCTAATCGGATGTGTAGAAAAGCTTTCCGCATAAGCCGCCATTTCAATTACGTCTTCTTTCGGAATGGTGTTTTCATAAACTCCGTTTACTTCAAATACTCCCTGTGTCATGGTTCCTGTTTTATCAAAAACCACATATCTCGCTTCGGATAATGCCTCTAAATAGCTGGATCCTTTTACCAGTACACCCTGATTTGAGGCACCACCAATTCCGGCAAAAAAGCTAAGTGGGATACTGATGACAAGTGCACAGGGACAACTGATAACAAGGAATGTCAGGGCGCGGTATATATAAACCGGCAACAAAGGTGACAATCCCATAAAAAGCCATCTGACAAGAGGTGGTAAAACAGCCAACGCCAATGCTCCGTAGCAGACTGCAGGTGTATAATATCTGGCAAACTTCGAAATAAAGTTTTCAGATTTTGATTTTTTGGAGCTTGCATTTTCGACCAGATCCAGAATCTTTGAAACCGTTGATTCTCCAAATTCCTTAGTGGTACGGATTTTAATCAATCCACTCAAGTTGATACAACCACTGATGACTTCATCATCAACACCTGCTTCTTTAGGCAGGCTCTCACCGGTCAGAGCGCTTGTATTTAACGATGTATTACCTTCCACAATCGTACCGTCAATCGGAACTTTTTCTCCGGGCTTTACGACAATGATGGTTCCGATTTCTACGTCATCCGGATCAACCTGCTCTAACTCTCCATCTTTTTCAATGTTAGCATAATCCGGCCGGATATCCATCAGTTCACTAATATTCCGACGGCTCTTTCCGACCGCATAACTTTGGAAAAATTCTCCGATCTGGTAAAAAAGCATAACCGCTATGGCTTCAGTATAATCGTTTTCACCGGTTATACCCAATGCGGCTGCCGAAGCACTTCCTTCATACAAAGCCACGGCAATGGCTCCAATTGTAGCAATCGCCATCAAAAAGTTTTCATCAAACACCTGTCGGTTACAAATTCCCTTCCAGGCTTTTTTTAGTACATCATATCCAATGATAAAGTATGGAATCATGTAAAGAGCAAATCTTACAAGCCCTTCTGCCGGTATAAACTTTAAAATAATTATGAATGCTGCCGAAACAATAATACGGACAAGCATCTTTTTTTGTTTTTTATTCATACTGCTTTCATCCTATCTTTTCTAACCGTCATTCACATAATCTTCGAAGTTTCTGATCAAAAACTATTCAACAATTTCATCTTCTAGAAAAATATCTCACAGTCATCTTCCACTTTTTTACAGTTAGCTAAAACTTCTTTCATGATCGCTTTGTGATCGGCTCCTTCTTCAAATTCCACATGCATTTTCAATGCCATAAAGTTTACCGTAGCATCTTTTACCCCTGCGGTCTTTTTTGCCGCTTCTTCCATTTTATTTGCACAGTTAGCACAGTCTACTTCAATCTTGTATGCTTTTTTCATAGCCTCTACCTCTCATTTTCTGTTATTTTGACAGTCATTTTCATATTATATTCTTTATTCGCATCCATTTTCACAAAATATATACATATGAGCAACTGTTCATATGTATATATTATCACTTTTTTCCGCATTGTCAATATAAAAAACACCCTTTTCGGATTTGTGTTCCCGAAAAAGATGTGCTGTAAGAACGATATATGGGGTTTGCAGACCGATTATGCAGACGCTCTGCCACGTTTCTCACATAGTTCGCAATCTTTGCGGGATGGCAGTCACCCTTACAAAAATATATATCTTTGCCGCTTCATACTTCAGTTTTCGGCATTTCTAAGCGGCATGCTCACAAAGTATTTATTAAATGCCCGGTTTCAAAACTCAGACTTCGTCTTCAGACAGTTGAAACCGGGCATTATTTTTGTTCGCTTATGCCGCTAAGAAATGCCAGAAAACCTCGC
>JAGAJL010000051.1 GCA_017626095.1 Lachnospiraceae bacterium | reverse complement strand
CGTCACAGATAGCTGTCCCCTGTACCAGCAATACAACCATCAGACTGAAAGCACCGCCGAATACCACTGAAGCAACAGGAAGCCATGAAGCTCTATCATACCATCTTTTCTTCCATAGAACATACAGGACAACGATCAACAGCCCCGAAATCAATAGTAGCAAGAAAGGATGATCCCATTTATATTTCGCTGTTTCCATATCTTTATAAAGTTCAAAATAAGTTGTCCGAAGGCAGCTGTTAACCGTATTAAAAACTACCATAACCGCCAAAGGCACAAGATAAAAGTAAGTCAGTACCCTGACTATTTTTTGTCCTCTCATCATTCACACACCATTATGCATTTACTTTATGACTACAACATGATCATTATATCATGTCGTTCCTTTCTCTTCAAACCAAATGAATAGGATTGCAAATCTGTTTTTTCTCCGCTATACTGTTATTAATGAAAAAAACAAGTGATCAGAGGTTTTTAGCAGATATGCAGAATGAAAAATTACTTTCGGTCATTATCCCCTCATACAACGAACAGGATATGATCCCTACCACTTTTCAAACCGTAAAAGAGATTTTGGACAAATCAAAGATTCCCTTTGAGATTATCTTTGTCGACGACGGTTCCAGGGATCTTACTTACGAAAATATAGTTAGCCTCTCCCAAAATCATCCTGAAGTGAAAGGCATTTCCTTCTCCAGAAATTTCGGCAAGGAATCTGCAATCTTTGCAGGATTAAAGGAAGCCAAAGGAGACTGCTGTGTGATTATGGACTGTGATCTGCAACATCCTCCTGCCACAATTATTGAAATGTATCGATTATGGGCAGAAGGATACGAAGTGGTAGAAGGTGTCAAAGCTTCCCGCGGGAACGAAAATCCATTGCACACATTCTGCGCCAACGGTTTCTATTCCATCATCAGCAAGCTGACAGGAATTGACATGGCAAATGCCTCTGATTTTAAACTGCTTGACAGGCAGGCAGTAGATTCCCTTCTGGAAATGCCGGAACGGGCACCTTTCTTTCGCGCTCTTTCCTCCTGGATTGGCTTTCAGACCTGCCAGGTCCCTTTTGAAGTACAGGAACGAACTGTTGGCACCTCCAAATGGTCCCTCTGGAGCCTTATCAAATATGCCATCCGGAATATCACTTCCTTCTCCGGTGCACCCATGCAGTTTGTCACCTTCCTCGGATGGATCATGTTGCTGTTTTCCTTTATCCTTGGGGTACAGTCCCTGTACCGTTACTTTACCGGAACAGCACTTGAAGGTTTTACCACCGTTATTCTACTGCAATTGATAATAGGGAGTGTGCTGATGATCAGCCTCGGCATTATCGGGCACTACATTTCCAGAATCTATGATGAAATCAAAAGACGTCCCAGATATATCATAAGCAAAAAGTGCGGAAACTAATCCGCACTTTTTGTTCATAGAAAATATTCAGTTTTCAAAGATATCTATCTGCTTTATTCCTCGTACATATCCTCAATTGATACCTTAAACACTTTCGCCAATGCTCTCAGTTCATAGTCCGTCACTGTTCTCTCATGACGTTCTATTCTGGAAAGTGAACCTCTGCAAATATAAATTGCATATGTTTCCAGTCTGTCTGACAACTCTTGCTGGCTTAAATTCTGTTCAATTCTGAATTTTCTAATCTTGTCTCCTACGACATTTTGATGTTGTACTGAATAATCAACCACACGTGCCATAAGCTCTTCTCCATCGTATCATTATTTTTTCTGGTTATTTTATTTTAATATATTCTTTTGTTTTATGTGTCCTGTTTTAAGACATTTTTCTTTTATTTTCCAGTCAAAAATCAAGTATATAAATATTTTATCTTCACGGGCATATATCTTTTGCTGTTTATATTACATGTATTTTTATTACTATTTTCTCCAATGAATCCTTTTATTAAATAAATTGCTTTTTTTAGTCCATTTCAGACTTTATTATCCTTTCTTTCATATTTTAGTCAAAAATTCACATCTTTCGGTCGTCAAATCCTAATTTCAATTTTTTTCATCTCATAATACTCTTAGCCGAATCGACATGAGATTTCCGTAAAAGGGGAAAACGTGTCTGGAATCTCATGCATCGGCCTAAAGGGAGGCAGAGACTTGCATGAGAGAACTTTTAAAGGCAACCTATAATTTCAGTGATTATCAGATCGCACAATTGGTCTTTCTTGCAAAGACTCTGCTTTCTGAAATCAGCAAATTATTTATTATCGGATTATTCTTTAAAGATGAGTTGCCTTTCTTTTTTATATCTATTTTAATACTGATTTTACTGCGAACAAGCACAGGCGGATTGCATTGTCATACTTACCTATCATGCCTGGCAGCGTCCTGCCTGTATATTATTTTTACCCTTAAAATATTACCGCTTATTCCCATCGGTCGAATACCGGCACTAGCAGTTCTCATCATCTGTGCGATCATTGACTATAAGATTGGTCCTGTTACATCAGATGTTCACCTTCCTCTCACCGAAAAGGTAAAGCAGCGCGGGCGCATCTGTACCATTATTACCATTATATTTTTCTTTATCCTTATGTGCATAATTCCGGAAAACCTTTATGCCATTACAGGATTCTGGATTATCGTTTCACACACTCTGCAGTTAATTGCTGCAAAAATACGAAAGAAAGGAGG
>JAGAJL010000050.1 GCA_017626095.1 Lachnospiraceae bacterium | reverse complement strand
AGATTGAGAATCAGCATGTCCGTACAGCGAAAATACACTTCAGGGAATAAGCGGATTATTTTTGAAGCTAATGTGTTAAGTTTTCAAGGTGCAAATTTAAAAATGTTACTTTAAATCACCCGATTTGTCGGGCAACTCATAATAATACTACTAGGGGCAAAAGGTCATACTTTTCATGCTTGCATGAAAAAGTATGACTTTGGGACCCGCAAATATAGTTCGAGGGAAAAACTATGTATAATATCTATTTTGGAGTGGCAGCAATCGCTTTTGTCGTTCTTTTGCTCATATATCTTTTTGTGGAATACCCCAAAATGTCCGAAAGCAATCTCCGTTTTCGTCACATGGTACTTTCCCTTCTGATTTCGGATATCTTTGACGTTGCGACCGCAATCACCATTGATCACGGAAGCAATGTTCCACCCCTTTTTAATCAAATCCTGAACACGATCTTTTTTATTGTTTCAGCCTATATGGCGTTATGCTATGTACGATATATCGAATCCTTTGTAAAGGGCGGAAAGTTGCGCAAAATCTTCAAACCCTGCCTGTGTATTTTTATCGTCTATATCATAGCTATGATTGGCAATTTCTTTTTCGGATACGTCTTTTCCTTTAACGCGCAGGGCGAGTACATACATGGTCCGCTTTATCCGATTTCTTATGGTACGCAGGTACTCATTTGTATCATTGGACTATTCTATATTTTTATCCATCGGCACGATTTTGAAAAAAGACAGAAATATGCTCTATGGCTCTTTCTCTTTTTAATCGTAGTCGGCTTTGTATTGCAGATTATTTTCTTCCCCAAAACCCTACTGGCCATGTACATGGGTTCTTTGGCTGCATTCATTTTCCTATTTGTCATTGAGACTCCGGATTATCATCAACTGGCAAAAACACTGAAAGAACTGGATAAACAGAAAAAAAGGGCTGATGAAGCCAACAAGACCAAATCTTTATTTTTAGCAAAAATGTCACATGAAATCCGTACTCCCATCAACGCCATCATCGGTATGAATGAGATGATTTTGCGTGAACAGAAAAGCCCCCAGATTCAATCCTATGCCATGGATATCAAAAGTTCCGCCGAGGCCCTGCTTTCTACAATCAACGATATTCTGGATTTGACAAAAGTGGAATCAGGCAAAATGGAACTTGTCAATATTGAATATGAAGTTAGCAGCCTCTTACACGATGTCATCAACACGATTTCCTTAAAAGCGCAGGATAAAAACCTGGAAGTCAAAACTTATCTGGACCATTCTATTCCTTCCCGCTTATACGGAGACGATGTACGTATCAGACAGATATTAATTAACCTTCTAAACAACGCGGTTAAATACACCGAAAAAGGCAGCATTTCCTTTTCTGTAACACATCAGAAAAGCGGTGAAAACGCATTGTTGCGATTCGATATCAAAGACACCGGCATCGGAATTCGACAGGCAGATCTGGATAAATTGTTTGCAGAATTTGAACGTATTGATTCGGTGCGCAACCGCAAAATAGAAGGCACCGGTCTCGGAATGAACATCACACAGCAGCTTTTACACCTTATGGGCAGTGAGTTAAAGGTAGAGAGTGTTTATGGCAGCGGCTCCCACTTCTATTTTGAACTGGAGCAACAGATTGTAGACAACGAACCCATTGGCGATTTAGACAAACGAATTGCTGAACAAAAGAAGAATTTTTCTTATAACGTTTCCTTTATCGCACCGGATGCCAACATTCTGATTGTCGATGATATTGCGACCAACCGAAAGGTCTGTCGTGCCCTTTTAAAAGACACTTTGGTTAAAATTGATGAAGCTTCCAGTGGATACGAATGTCTGGAATGTGTGAAAGAAAAACATTATGATCTCATCTTCTTAGATGACATGATGCCGGATCTTGACGGTGTCAGCACATTGAAAGAAATGCAAAAAACAGAACATGCCTGCAAAGACACACCGGTTGTTGCCCTGACTGCAAATGCTATCGTAGGTGCAGAAGAAATGTATTTAAAAGAAGGCTTTAACAGCTTTCTTTCCAAACCGGTCCGCCCTGAAAAATTAGAACGTATGATTCGGGAACTGCTTCCAAAAGAGCTGATTAATTTAAATTCCGATTTTTCATCAGATAACTCGAAAGAAGAATCTGTTTATCTGGAAGAAATGCCAGCCATAGACGGTATTGACTGGGACTATGCAAGGCTTCATATGACGGATGACGCCCTGTTAAAGGAAACCATCCAGGATTTCATCAAATCTTCGGCTTCGGAAATGCGTAAATTAAACGGCTACTTTGAAACCATTGAAGACCCGGACAGTCTGAATCAATATCGCATTACCGTTCATGCCATGAAAAGCAATTCTGCCATGATCGGTGCCACTTCCGTTTCAGGAATTGCCAAGCTTCTTGAACGTTTTGCCAATCAACATTTATTTGAAAATATCCGTTATTTCCACACTGTTTTTGAAGCAGAATGGGAGAAACTGACCAATGATTTGCAAAATGCTTTCCAGATTAAAGAAAGTGAAAAAACAAATACCATTGCACCGGACCGTGATAAAATCTTTGTTAGCCTTAAGCAACTCGAAAATGCAATCATCGACTGTGACATTGATATAGCGGATGATATTATAAAGCAGCTTTCTGTTTATAACTATTCAGATGAAATGCAGAAAATATTTGATGATATGATTATGGCAGTTGAAAATATCGATGCCGACCAGACAACAGCATGCATCAGACAAATGGAGGATCTGTTATCATGAATATAAAAGAAAAAGGACTGACCAGAGCACAACTAAAATATCTTGCCATCACAGCCATGGTTGTGGACCATACGGCATGGGGATTTGTGGAATTTATGTCCCCGCTTGGTCAGATTATGCATCTTTTTGGTCGACTTACACTTCCCATTATGTGCTTTTTTGTTGCAGAAGGATACCGCCATACATCCAATCTCAAAAAATATATTTTACGCATGGCTGTCTTTGCCCTGATTACCGTCATCCCCTTCTATCTGTTTTTTAACGAGGAATACGGATACCGTCAGAATATTATCTTTGATTTACTCTTAGGTCTTTTGGCAGTTACGGCAATGGAGCAGAAAAAATATCCCAAAGCAGTTCGTATCTCAATCGTTGCTTTGTTGTTTTTGATTTCTGCAGTCATCGGTGGATGGATCATCATGCCAATGATTTATATTCTGGTTTTCTATTACAACAAAGAGTTTAAGAACAAAGCGAAATGGTTCTGTTTCTTTACCGTTTTATTGGAAATTGTATTATCCGCACTCATTTTATTAAACCGCCAATTTCACTTTTCCCATTATGACTGGACTCTTTCACAGTGGATTTATCTGTATGGTTTTATGCTGGCACTGATTCCGCTTTCGTTTTATAACACTAAAAAAGGCACAACCCATACCGGAAAATATTTCTTTTACATATTTTATCCGGCACATTTCGTTGTGCTCTTTCTTATAAAACTGTTGATACAGTAGTCATTCGATTGATTCTGTTTCTTCCGATGAAATTTTATCATCCTGCGAAGCAGTTTTGTCAGGCATTTTTTCTGCTAAAGCCTGCTCGATCTGAGAAAACAGTTTTTCTTCAGCCGCAGGCTTAAGAATATATCCTGCCGGTTCCAATTCCAAAACGGCATAGATATGTGACTTATCCGTAACCCCTGTTAAAAACAGGACAGGTATATTCTTTGTATTCGGATTTTCTTTGATTTTAATAAAAGTCTCACGTCCATCCATGCCCGGCATTTCATAATCCAGTAAAATAATATCCGGATTTTTTTTCGGAATAAAATCCAGTGCCTTCTCTCCGGATGTCGCAATAAAGACCTGATACCGTTTTTCCAGCAGATGTTTCATATTACGAAGCAGAAGCGGGTTGTCATCGATTACCATCACTCTTTTCTTTACCGCATCTTTTTTATCTCCGGCCTTTGAAGCTGATTTTTCCGCAAACTTTTCGTCTTCTCCAATCACCTTGTAGCAGGTGTTAATCAGCTTGCTTTTTACAATCGGTCTTTTTAGCAAAACGAAATTGGGAAATACTCTTTCATATTCAGATAAATGATTTTTTGCCGTTACGGTTTCAATAAAAACAATCGGCATTTTCGGCATCTTTTCTTTTAACATGTCCAGAATCAAGACATCTTCTTTTCCATCGATTCCCTGCTGACTGATAACCAAAAGATCCGGTTGCAAAAGCTTTCTCATTTTCTTGATTGTTTCCAGATCCGCTTCACACATCTGTGTCTCAAATTCGTTGATCAGACATTGATTAATATTCATCAGAACCGGATTCAATTCCCCAACAATTAATGCTTTTCTCATCCTGTATTACCTCGTTTTCCTCGAATAATAATAAAGAATACTTCAGGCATTCCCCTCTATCCATATGTTATCACAGAAACGACAATCATGCACTAGGGGATTTTGAATTACTCAAATTCAGTCCAATTATTTCACTCTCAAAAATGGAAACTAACACAATTATTAAAAGAGCGAAACTTTTAAACTATGTGGAAATTGCTCTTACCGTAATACTCTTTGTTCTATTTCAGATATTGAATGCAGTTGCAGAAAAAACTGAATCGATGGAAGAATTAAATTCACTGCTTGGTATTCAGTATATCTGTCTTATAATAAGTGCCATCATATCCGTTGTAGTTATTATCTGCACAGCAATCCTCATGTCCAAAAACCAGAAAAGAGTAAATGGTCTGGGATTATTGTTAGCCGCAGGTATTGTAACACTCATCTTTTCATTAATCGGAGCTATGATTGGTCTTGTTATCTGGATTTTATGCGGTTTATCTCTTAACAAACTGAAACAGAAAAAAGCCGAAGACCAGTTTGAAGCACAACTGCAAAATGAACTGAATGCATCCAATCCGACCAATGATTATTCACCGGACAATTTCCAATAAGCTACGGCAAGAGGTAATAATATGGGGAAAACATTTGAATCTTATATTGATTTAAGTGGATCACTGAGTACAGTTTCGATTGCGCTCAATGGTTTGTTAAAGATTAACGGACCTCTTACGCAGGTGAGAAATCATTATCATATTGATGTAAAACATGAGATTAAAGGGTCACAGGATACTGAAATCAAAACCATGTACAACAATTTCTTTCAACATGTGAAGCATATGGACATCCGGCTTATGGAGCTAAATCCCTATCAAACTCGAATGTCTTATGTTATTGAAAAAAATATGATGAACGGAACTTTGATTTTTTTAATCATCTTTGATATATTGCTTTCACTTCTTATTGGATTTGGATTTTCACAGATTAGTGACAGCTTTACTACACAAGTACTTCTTTTTTCGGTCTCATTTACGGCATTTTTTCTTATATACGGTATTGCTCCGTTGGTCTATATTCTTGCAAAGACTGATGCCTCAATAAAAAAACGATTTGAGAAATACTTTATGGAAAGACTGGCATCTTATATGCTAATTGTCCAGAAAAAACAATATCGGCAATAAACATGCAATTAAAAAACCTCTTATTTGAACCGGAAACGGTAAAATAAGAGGTTTCTTTTAGCTTTTTAAAGTTGCGGAATATTACAAAAAAACGTATAATATACATATAAGAATTGCCGTTTCTTACAATTTTTGCAATTCTATCCACATTTGCAGTTTTTGATAATTTAAGGGGGAATCAATGATTGCTTATGTGTACATAGGTCAATGATTCCGTGCTTTTATTCTACAAACAGTAAGTATTTCTGTTTTTTAACCTTATATATCATACATTAGATAAAACGAAGGGGATAGACAACTATGGATAAAAACAGTTACGAACAAAAGATACAGGCTCTGGAAGCGGAAATCAAAATCATGAAAGAACGCTACCAGATCTTGGTTGAGACTACCTCTGCCATTCTTTTTGAATACAAACCGGCTGAGGATAAAATGATTTTTAATTACAATTTTCCCGAAAACAAAGCTCGCAGAGAGATTGACAACTATCATGGATACATGAAACATTCTCCTCTGGTTCATCCTGACCATCTTAAAAAATTTATGGATGTTTTAGACACAGCATCTAAAATCCCGATACGCGGCGAATTGGAATATCTGAGTAAAGTCTCCACCGGAGAATTTGAATGGCACAAGACTTATTATTCCAGCATTGCGGATGCAAACGGAAAAGTCATCAGTGTGCTTGGAAAAATAGCAAACATTCACAAATTTGCTACGGAGCGTCAAAAAATGATGCATCGGGTTGAAACTGATTATCTGACCGGACTTTATAATAAAGGAACAGCTACCGAAAAGATTTCCGAGTGGCTTACAACAAATCCCACTTCCGAATCACACCTTCTTATGATTGATCTGGATAATTTTAAAGGTATTAACGATCAATATGGTCACTCCTTTGGTGATGAAGTGTTGAGAGATACGGCATCGGTTTTAACTGACTGCTTTAACGAAGATTGTCTCATTGCCCGTTTTGGCGGTGATGAATTTATTGTTTTTGTACAAGGGAAGTCAACACGTCAGGTAGAAGTTCTTGCAGACAATCTGATTCAAATGCTTTCCGAGCGGATTATTGGTCTGGAAAGTCCATTAAAATGCAGCATCGGCATTTCTTCCAGAGTATACCGACTGGATACTTTTGAGGATATGTTCAACCGTGCCGATTCTGCAATGTATGAAGCAAAGAAAAAAGGAAAAGGATGTTATGTAGGTGCCCAGGAATAGGACACCTATTTTCTATTCCTATTCCTTTTAAAGAGTATATTACCGGAAACTGTATTTTTCTGCGTCATTGATTACTTCAGAACTAAAATCGGACTTGATTTCACGAAATCTCTCAGCCAGAGAAAAGGATACTTTTTTATCCGGAAGCTGATGTATGATATTGCAAACCTTATCCTTTATTGACAGCCAGAGCTGCTCATCAACCCCAAAGATCACTGCTCCAACAAGATTTTCGAACATGGCAAATATCTCATTCGGTTCATATTTGCATCCATAATTTCCATACAATAGGTTGTCGTATAATTTCTTTGTTACCTTCAACCAACAGTTGAAACCATTTTTCTTTTTTCATGTTTCCTCCACTTTTTACGCATCCGGCAATGCCCTCTTAAGTCTAATCTCTATATCATTCAATACGGTTCATCCCCCTGATCATCAATCACCTCAGAAAGCTTTAGCGGTTTATGAAGTTCTCCTTCAAGTGATCCAATCTGCTTTACCATCCATCTGATGCCACGCCATTTTCCCAATTTATAACCTGCATTCTCAAAATGACCCACCTCTAAAAAGCCAAGACTTTTATGAAATCCAATACTTGCTTCATTCGTATCTACTAACACGCCATAAATATATCGATATCCCTGTTTTGCTAATATTCTTACAAACTCCTTGTAAAGCGCTGATGCTATTCCTTGTCTTTTGGGGGCATCCGGCGCAAGCACAATTGTCCACTCTACATTCCACTGATAAGCATCATGCGGTCGAAGCGCTGAGCCATATACATATCCAAGTACTTTTCCATCTTCATTTTCCGCAAGGAGAAAAGGATATTTTTCAAGTGTATCAACAATTTTTTGGCGATATGATTCTACATTCGGATTATCCACGGTAAATGTAACATAATCAAGCGGAACATATGCTCCGTAAATATCATGAACCACCTGCGCATCATTTTCAGTTGCCAGTCTAATCTTGTATAACATATCAATTCTTCCTTTCATCGCTTTATATCCGATTAAACCTTCATGTCATCTGCTCATTTCTATTTATTGTACCACATTTTTTGTTCATGTTGTATAAATCCCAGTCCGTAAATTTGGATGTGGTTACGCGTTTAACCTTTGAAACTATGTGTCCAAATGATTACAATATAAGTAACACATCTTATCTAAGGAGGCACCAACATGAAAGTGGTAATCAAAGAGGATATTATTCGTGAATTAAAGCGTATTGGACTTGAAAAAAATGACGTGGTTATGGTTCATACATCATTAAAAAATATGGGCTACGTCTGCGGTGGAGCCCAAACGATAATAGAAGCGTTATTAGAAGTAGTCGGTGAAGAAGGTTCCATCATGATGCCCACACAATCATGGAGAAATCTGGATCCGGAGGACGGCGTTCATTGGGAGGCAGATAAAAATGACTGGCAGTTAATTCGCGATAACCTGCCTGCATATGATAAAAACATAACCCCTACAAACACCATGGGAGCGGTAGCTGAAATGTTCCGTCAGTGGCCCGGAAGCATTCGGAGCGATCACCCTGCCAGATCGGTATGTGCCCATGGAAAATATGCGCATTACCTGACAAAAGACCATGATCTTTCCAATATTTTTGGTGACGGTTCACCCATCGCCAGACTGTATGAATTAGATGCAAAAGTATTACTATTGGGAGTCGGATATGACAAGAATACATCCATCCATTTAGCTGATGCCAGAGCACAGTATCCCGGAAAACATGACTGTACAGAATATAGTGCCATCATAGAAAATGGTAAACGGGTTTGGAAAAAATATGACACCTTATTTGTAGACGGTGAGGATTTCGAGGAAATCGGAAGCGCATTTGAAGAGGAACATCCGGTAAGCAAAGGTAATATTGGAACGGCTGATATAAGACTTATGAAACAACGCGATATTGTAGATTATGCGGTGGAGTGGATAGAAAAGAATCGAAAAAAACTGTCTCCAAAAGAAATCGTGATAAAATTTTTTGAAGACGGCTATACCAACCATAACTATGATTATATCATGACCTGTATGGCGGAGGATTACATCGACCACAGTCCGGCTGGCGCCAGAAGCAATGCGGATGCTGTTGGCATTTTGAAAATCGTTGCCGGACAGTTCTCCAATCTGACAGTAAAGGTGCTGGATGTTTTTGCTGAAGGAGGCATGGTTGCCACCCGCATTCTCTATGATGGCATACACACCGGCACCTGCATGGGCATCCCGGCAACCGGAAAGCATATTACATTTGAGGCTTTAGAAAACTTCAAGGTTGAAAACGGTAAGATTACGGAATCCTGGGGCTACTGGCCGGATAAAGAAATTGAGCAAAAACTGAAAGCGGACTAAAGAATACCGTGTTACAGTTTCTATTTTCATGAAAAAAGGGACCTATGGTAAGCACGTCATGGTAACATATCACACAAGTCCCTTTTTTCACCCCTCTGTATCTAAAAATAAATCCTTTCACAATCCGGATGTTCCCCTCCCCAGCCAACCTGTGGCATAGTACGGATTTTCCACATGTCTTCTTCTGAAATTGCAATATCGTCCAGAATCATATTTTCTTTCATTCTTTCAAAATTGGAAGACTTTGGTAAAACAATAAAATTCACATGAGCAATTCTGCATATAACCCGGGTGAAGCTCCAACTGATTAATTGCAGGAACAACATCTGTATGATTTAAAAGATTTTGCAGATGATATCAAAATTTATAAAAAAAATCTTCCATACACCTATTATAATAGATGTATGGAAGATTTACTAATCATTTATGTCTTACTCTGTTTCTCTAATTTTTTTGCGTATAGAGAGAATGCATCCGGGAGATACACTTAACTCATCTACGCCCATCTTTAAAAAGGTCTCTGTAAGCGTAATATCTGCACCTAACTCTCCACAAATACCTGCCCAAATGCCTGCTTTGTGTGCATTATCTGTTACCATTTGAATAAAGCGTAATATAGCCGGATGATGTGAATTATAAAACGGATCAAGTTTCGCATTCTGACGGTCAATCGCCAATGTATACTGTGTCAAATCATTGGTTCCGATACTAAAGAAATCAACCTCTTTCGCCAGCTCGTCACTTATCAAAGCAGCTGCCGGTGTTTCTATCATAATGCCTTCTTCAACTTCTCCAATTTTAAAGCCTTCGTCTTTTAATTCTTCCTTTACTGCCATCGAAATCTCTTTAATTTGACGGACTTCATCCACCGAAATAATCATGGGATACATAATTGCCAAGCTTCCATACGCGCTTGCACGGAACAATGCACGAAGTTGTGTTTTAAAAATCTCAGGTCTTGTCAGACAAATACGGATAGCACGATAGCCCAATGCAGGATTTTCTTCCTTATCTAAATCAAAATAGCCTATCTGTTTATCTGCACCGATATCAAGAGTACGAATGATTACTTTCTTGCCACCCATAGTCTCAACCACTTTTTTATAAGCCTGGAACTGTTCTTCCTCTGTTGGATAATGATCTGATTCCAGGTATAAAAACTCACTTCTGAAAAGACCAATCCCTCCTGCATCATTTTCTAGCACAGAAACAAGATCTCCCGGATTTCCGATATTTGCATATAAATGAATCTTTTTTCCGGATTTTGTTACATTCTCTTTTCCTTTTAATGTTTGTAAGAGTTCCTTTTGCTCATCATCAGATGCTTTTTTCTTTACGTATTCTGCCAGTACTTCCGCTTCCGGATCTACAACAAATACTCCTTCATAACCATCAACAACACCTGTTTTTCCGTCCCACTCTTCACTGATTTCTACACCAACCAATGCCGGTATTCCCATAGTTCGTGCCAGAATGGCAGTGTGTGAATTTGCAGAGCCTAACTTTGTAACAAAAGCGAGCAGTTTACTCTTATCCATCTGAACCGTCTCACTTGGTGCCAAATCATCAGCTACAATAATGACAGGTTCATCATCAAGTTGTTCACTCTCTGAATTTCCACACAAAATGGTTACTACACGATTTGTAATATCTTTGATGTCAATTGCCCTTGCTTTAAAGTATTCATCATCCATATTTGCAAAGATTTCCGAAAAACTATCTCCGGTCATCGCTGTCGCATATTCTGCATTCACATTTTGTGTTGTAATCATATTGCGGACAGACTCATTATAGTCATCATCATCCAGCATCATTGCATGAACATTAAATATTTCTGCACTTGACTCGCCTACTTCAACAAGAGCCTTTTCATACAGTGCATTTAATTGTTCCATTGCCTCTTCTTTTGCTTTCTCATAACGATTTATTTCAGCCTCGACATCTGTCACTTTTGTTCTTTCGACTAAATTTTCTTTTTTCTTATAAAACTGAATCTTACCGATTGCAATACCGTTAAAAATCTTCTTTCCACTTCGTTTTTCCATGTAACGCCTCCTACATGTTTTACATGTTTTCTTTAAAGAACTTCTCCATTTCTACAACAGTTGTATCTTCATTTGCACCTTCAACGGAAACTGTTACTGTATCACCCTTTACGACACATAATCCAAGTAAGGCCATTAATTTGTACCTCTATTTGCTATATCTTATTTCTTCCATAACCCATGTAAATTGCAGTACTCATACGCTGCCACAAATTCTTCTCCATCCGCAAGTTTAAACTCTGCTCTTGGTTTATCTGTATATTCTAATTTAACTTTCTGACCACCTCTTGTTGTTTCAATAGCAATCCACTGAATATAATGTGCTTCTACCATTGGATGCTCT